>JBMNUV010000020.1:0-58411 GCA_050946455.1 Prevotella sp. | reverse complement strand
TTAGGACGAATTAATAGCCTATTGAGCCAACCTGCCATGTGATGCGAAAGAGGCATCGTGAGATGTGCTTATCGGACAAGTAAAAAGCCCCAACCCGTCTGTAGATGAGGATGGGGCACATGAGAGGTTAAGTTTACCGGACAGTAATATATAGAAATCGTTTCTACATATTAGAAGAGGCATTGAAAGCTAACGAAGGAGTGATGCTACATGAGATATATACCTTAGAGTAATAAGGAAACTGATAACCTTGCACGTCCACACTGAGGCTTTCTCCTCCTTCATGGCTTTCAAGCTTTATCGGCAGGAGGCGTTTTCCTTTTCACCTGTGGCTTACTATGATGGTCATGCTTCTTAGGTGCCTTTGCCTGAACGTCGGCTGGCTTTTGGTCATTATGTTTTGACTTCTTACCTTGTCCGCCACGTGCATTGCGGAGTTGTTTTCTCTTCTTGTCACCATGGCCGCCCTTTCGTCCACGACCATGTCCTCCCCTGCCATGAGCCGACGGCTTACGGGCTATTTTATATTCAGGTCCATCGCCTAATTCCTTAGGCAATGGATTCTTCTGAATTTCTTTTTCCAAGAATTTCTCAATCTGCTGGAAATAATACATCTCCTCTTCATTGACAAAAGTGATGGCAACTCCTGCCTTATCGGCACGTGCTGTTCTGCCAATGCGGTGTACGTAATCCTCCACATCGTGAGGCACATCATAGTTGATGACCATCGAAACATCGTCGATATCTATGCCACGGGCTACGATATCCGTTGCCACGAGCACATCGATTTGTCCGCTCTTGAACTTAAACATGATTTCATCTCGCTCTGCCTGAGTCAAGTCTGAATGCATCTCGCCGGAATTGATGTGCATACGGATAAAATCACGATTAATCTCCTTCACCTTGGTTTTCTTTCCAGAGAAGATGATAACGCGCTTCAGGTCACCTTTCTTAAAGATGTTGCGGATGATACCCAATTTTTGAGGCTCATAACAAACGTAAGCGCTTTGTTGGATTCTCTCGGCAGGCTTACTCACGGCGAGTTTCACCATCACAGGATTTTTCAGAAGGCTTTTCGCCAGTTCCTCAATCTTGGGCGGCATCGTCGCCGAGAACATCACGGTTTGGCAGTTTGCCGGCAAGCCTTTTGCTATTGCCAAAATATCTTCAGAGAATCCCATATCGAGCATTCGGTCGGCTTCATCAAGAACAAAGAAACTCACTCGGCTCATATCCAGATTGCCCATCTGCAGATGCGATATCAGGCGACCCGGCGTTGCAATCACAACGTCAGCCCCCAACTTAAGGCTTTTCACCTCTTGGTCATATCGGTTACCGTCATTGCCACCATAGACAGCCAAACTGCTCACTCCATCCAAATAATAGGCGAAACCCTGCATAGCTTGGTCTATCTGCTGAGCCAACTCGCGTGTGGGAGACATGACAATGCAGTTGACAGCGTCTTGCGGATACCCCCCATCATCCAATTTAGAAAGGATGGGCAGTAGGTAGGCGGCTGTCTTACCTGTCCCCGTCTGGGCGATACCCATCACGTCGCGCCCTTCGAGAATAGGTGGAATACAGCGTTCCTGAATGGGCGTACACTCATCAAAGTGCATATCCCACAACGCATCCAATACATTATCATTTAAATCTGTCTCATCAAAATGCATAATCTAAATCTTTTACGTTAATGCTGCACTTATCCTGAATATTTCCAAAGGAATCAATTGGGAGCGTGCCTATAGCAGAACCATGCCACTACGGCAAAAATGATATTCGGCACCCATGCAGCCAACATGGGTGGGAAGCTGGCTTGGATGGCAAAAGTAGAGCTTACTGTCTGCAGCATAATATACAAGAAGCTCAATGCCAATCCGATACCTAAATAGAGTCCCATACCTCCCTTTCGCTTCTTAGAACTGAGAGATACACCAATAATCGTAAGGATGAACGAGGCGAAACTGGCGGCGATACGCTTGTGGTATTCCACTTGATACTGAACCACATTACCTGAACCGCGGACTTGCTGTTTAGATATATATTCTTGAAGTTGGGGCAAAGTGAAGGTCTCCTGCTGTCCCTTGGAATAAACCAAATCGGTTGGCTCCATCATGAGCAGGGTATCCTTCTTGGCGCCCTGTGTGATGTGCTCCCTCAAACCTTTCAAAGTACGGGTCTTCCAACCAATCAGTTTCCAATGATATTTGTTTTCTGAAATGGTGTCATACTGAATATCCATAGCTGTGGTATGGCTCACGAGGTTCATATTCTGAAACTTGTCAAGAGAGAATCCATAACCATGCTTGTGTTGGTTGTCGTAGTGCTGAATATAAGCCACCACTCCCTTATCTACCTGCAACATCACATTGTCGGCGGCAGTGTTCTTTTTCTTGTTCTTATACATGGTCTCGAAGTTCTGGCGAATCACTGTCCCATGAGGGATGACATACGCACTGAGATAGAACGACAGTGCCGAGATAAGAATACAAGAGAACATATAGGGCCTCAGCAATCGCTTGAAGGAAATGCCGGAGGACAACATGGCTATGATTTCAGAATTTCCAGCCAGTTTTGATGTGAAGAAGATGACGGCAATGAAGACGAAGAGTGGACTGAACAAATTGGCGAAATAAGGCACGAAGTTGGCATAATAGTCAAAGACAATCGCTTCCAACGGTGCATGATACTGCGTGAACTTCGCCAAGTTCTCATTGATGTCGAAGACGATAGAGATGGAGATAATCAACACAATAGAATAGATGTAAGTTCCGATAAACTTACGAATGATGTACCAGTCGAGTTTCTTTATCAGCTTCTTTCGGTTCTGTACACGATGATACTGATGCCACATCCATCTGAAAGGCGCTAAGAGCCATCCCAGATGACGTTTCATCCATCGTCCCATTTTCAAGAACGGTCTGTATCGTCTTATTCTTCTGTAGTGCATAGCTGAAGATTATATTCTCTTGCCCAATTGGTCGATTATAGATGCCTTCCACTTCACAAAGTCGCCTTGCTCTATGTGCTGGCGGGCATCGCCAACCAGCCGCAGGTAGAATGCCAAATTGTGAATACTGGCTATCTGCATGGCAAGCAGTTCTTGTGCCTTGAAGAGATGGTGAAGATATGCCTTTGTATAGACCTTGTCTGTAAAACACCCGTCCGGGTCAAGGGGAGTGAAGTCATACTCCCACTTCTTGTTGCGCATGTTCATAGTGCCGTTGTAGCTAAACAGCATGGCATTGCGTCCATTTCGGGTAGGCATCACGCAGTCGAACATATCAACACCGCGCTCAATTCCTTCAAGAATATTCTGCGGTGTACCCACTCCCATCAGATAGCGAGGCTTATCTTTGGGCAGAATCTCATTGACCACCTCTATCATTTCATACATCACCTCCGTTGGCTCCCCCACGGCAAGTCCGCCAATGGCATTGCCATCTGCGCCTTTATCGGCAACAAACTTGGCTGCCTCTTGGCGAAGGTCTTTATAGGTGCATCCCTGTACGATTGGGAAAAGACTCTGATGATAGCCATAGAGCGGTTCGGTCTCGTGAAACCGTTTGATGCAACGGTCCAACCAACGCTGGGTCATGCCGAGGGATTTCTTGGCATAGGCATAATCGCTCATTCCGGGAGGACATTCATCGAGAGCCATCATGATGTCTGCGCCAATCACACGCTCCGTATCCATCACGTTCTCGGGAGTGAAGAAATGTTTACTTCCGTCAATATGGGAGCGGAATTCACATCCTTCTTCTGTCAATTTTCTGATGCCGGTCAGAGAGAACACTTGAAAGCCTCCGGAATCGGTCAATATAGGACGTTCCCACCCTGTGAAGCCATGCAGTCCTCCAGCCTTGCGCAGGATGTCGAGACCGGGACGGAGATAAAGATGATAAGTGTTGCCCAAAATAATCTGAGCCTTCACCTGCTGGCGAAGTTCCTCAAAATGTACTGCCTTCACGCTCCCCACAGTTCCCACAGGCATGAAGATGGGAGTCTTGATTTGACCGTGGTCTGTGGTGATGATACCCGTACGGGCGTCAGAGGCTTCGTCGTTATGCTCTACCTTGAAGTTCATTTATCATCCTTATCTTTATCGTCGGCAGGAATACTCAAGTCCATGGGCTTGTCAACAAGCTCATCAGTGAGGGCAAAATCCCATACCTCATCCACGTTCTCCACGTAATGGAACTCCACGCCTTTGAGGTATTTCTCGGGTATCTCATCAATATCCTTCTTGTTGTCCTTACACATTACTATATCTGTAATGCCCGCGCGCTTGGCAGCGAGGATTTTCTCCTTGATACCGCCAACGGGCAAAACCTTACCACGCAGTGTGATTTCTCCTGTCATGGCAGTATTCTTCCTCACTTTGCGCTGTGTCAATGCTGAGGCAATGGACGTGGCAATCGTGATACCTGCAGATGGACCATCCTTTGGGGTAGCTCCCTCCGGCACATGAATATGGATATCGTAGTGGGAGAAGATGCGGTAGTCCACTCCCAACTTATCTGCATGAGCCTTGACATACTGCAGGGCTATGATGGCACTCTCCTTCATCACGTCGCCGAGATTACCCGTCAGCGTGAGTTTGCCCTGCTTTCCTTTATTTAGAGAGGTCTCGATAAAGAGGATTTCTCCGCCTACTCGAGTCCATGCCAAACCTGTCACCACACCGGCATATTCATTACCTTGATAGATGTCGCGATAGAAAGGCGGCTTTCCAAGTAGGTCTTCTATATGCTCTGGAGTGATTTTCTCATAGGGCAGTGAGCCAGAGCTTGCCACTTTCAGAGCCAACTTTCGAAGAGCCTTATTGATTTCTTTCTCCAACTGACGCACACCACTCTCTCGGGTATATTGTTCGATAATCCGTTCAAGCGATGCCTTGTTGAAGGTAGGTTTCTGTTCGAGATTGTTGAATCCGGTATTCTCCAACTCCCTCGGAACCAAATGACGGTGGGCAATCTCTATCTTCTCCTCAGTGATGTAGCCACTCACCTCTATAATTTCCATGCGGTCGAGCAGTGGCGAAGGAATGGTACCGAGGTCATTGGCGGTAGCGATAAAGAGCACTTTCGACAAATCATAGTCCACGTCGAGATAGTTGTCGTGGAAGGCACTGTTCTGCTCTGGGTCAAGCACTTCCAATAGAGCCGATGCCGGGTCACCGTTGATGGTGTTCTGCGTCACCTTGTCTATCTCATCCAAGATAAAGACGGGGTTGGACGAGCCTGCTTTCTGAATACTTTTGATGATTCGTCCGGGCATAGCGCCGACATAGGTACGACGGTGACCGCGAATCTCTGCTTCGTCATGAACACCGCCCAACGACACTCTCACATATTTTCGTTTCAATGCCTCTGCGATGCTCTTTCCCAATGATGTCTTACCAACACCGGGAGGACCATAAAGGCAGATGATAGGACTCTTGAGGTCGTGGCGCAATTTCAGTACGGCAATATACTCCAAGATACGTTCCTTCACCTTCTCCATGCCGTAGTGGTCCTTGTCAAGAATCCGCTTGGCACGCTTCAAGCTTAGGTCATCAGTGGTATATTCACCCCACGGCAGGTCAACGAGCGTTTGCAGGTAAGAGAGCTGCACGTTGTATTCCGGCGACTGCGGATTGAGCTGCTCCAGTTTGGTCAATTCGCTCTTATAGGTTTGAGCAATCTCATCGGGCCATATTTTCTTCTTAGCCTTCTCCTGAAGGTTCTTGATTTCAAGGTTCTCATTGCCTCCGCCTAATTCCTCGCGGATATTCTTGATTTCCTGCTGCAGAAAATATTCTTTCTGTTGCTCATCAATATCAACTTTGGTCTGAGTCTGAATATTGTTTCTCAAATCAAGGAATACAATCTGCTTCTTCACAACCTTCAGAGCCTCCATCGTGCGGTTGAGCACATTGGGTTCCTCCAGCAGCTTGATTTTATCAGCAATAGGTAAGGGCAGATTCGTACAGAAGTAGTTGACACCGTTTACACCGTAGTTGACGTTCTCAAAAGCAAAAGATGTCTCGTCGGGCATCTCCTCATTCTTGTGGATATATTCCAGCACCTTTTGCTTCAGGTCGCCGAAAGCCATGACGAACATCTCGTTCTTCTTATCAACTAATTCCTCCTTCAATGGTGAAGTGGTACCTTGAAGGAAAGGAGTTGCTTTCACAATGGAATCCAAATGACAACGTCCTAAGCCTTGTACAATAGCAGTATAGTTCTCGCCATCGGGCATTTCCAACACCTTCATTAGGCGGGCATAGACTCCAATAGGATAGATATCATTCATGCGTGGCGAATCAACCGACGAATCCTTCTGACAGAACACTGCACAAAGTTTCTCAGGATTCTTTTTTAAGCGTTTCACCAAAGCCACGCTCGACTTCCTCCCAATCATGATGGGCACAATGACACCGGGGAAGAGAACCATGTTGCGGGTAGCCAAAATAGGTATGATATCCTCACTTGGGACCTGATTCAAGAGTTCTTTAATATCGCCATCGTAGTCGGAAATCATCTGTATGGAAGTGGAAGTTCTTTTGTTATTCATTAGCTTAACTTTCATTTTAGTTTGCAAAGTTACTAATAATTTTTTGAAAGCGGGGATAATTTTAAGCAATTAATATGGAATAAGCGCAACTTTCGGGCGATGAAACGCAAAACCATCCAAAGATAATATTAAACTTGCTTTTTCCTTCATCGCCAATATGAACGATTGATTTCCGCCCTCCTTCCACAATTTGTACCCTAACGTCTGCAAACCACTACAAATAATATTTTCAGCCAAGGCTCGTTATATTGACGATATGAGCAACGACACATTTCAATTTCAGCAATTCACCATCCATCAAGACCAATGCGCCATGAAAGTAGGAACAGACGGAGTGCTACTCGGTGCTTGGGCCGAAGGAGGAACAAGAATCCTTGACGTGGGTTGCGCCACTGGCATCATCTCACTAATGATGGCACAGCGCTTCCCTGCGGCTACGGTTACCGGCATTGACATTGATGAGATGGCTTGTCAGCAGGCAAAAGAGAATGTTGCCGCCTCTCAATTCTGCTCCCGAATCAGAATTGAATGCGCTGCCTTGCAGGATTGGACTGACGAGATGTATGACTGCATCGTATCAAACCCTCCTTTTTTTGTTAATTCCCTGACATCCCCAAATGCTCGAAGAACCTTGGCACGGCATTCGGATACCTTACCCTTCGACCAACTCTTTGCATCTGTCGGCAGACTACTGACGAATGACGGTGTTTTTTCTGCCATTGTTCCTGTTGAGGTTGAGGAGAGTTTTACTTCCGAAGCCTACTTGAAAGGTTTCCGCATCCAACGGCGTTTATTAGTCAAGACCACCCCCCGCAAACAACCTAAACGGGTATTGCTCGCTTTTGGCAGGTCTTTCGCCGCGAAGTCCAGCGAGGAAATGTTTGGTGAAAACAAAAACCTCATGGATTCTGACGGGAGCCGCTCCGAATGGTACAGCAATCTTACCCGCGAATTCTACGTCAAATAACTTTCAGAAAATCTTAACAGAGATTCCTACAATCGTGTTACAGGCAGTTTTTTAACATATCATCTGCCGCACAATACTATTCTCCCAACTCCTAATCATGAAGTCTGACACGTGATTGCCTTAAGTCTAACACGTGGTTGCCTTAAGTCTAACACGTGGTTGCCTTAAGTCTAACACGTGCCAGCCTCCATCATTAAAAAGAACTACCAACTTAAACAACGCCGCGGACAATGTTTTCATGCAACAACTCATGCAATAATTTCAAAAGAAATAGAAATAGGATAGCGAATCTCATTTTTAGATTTTTTAATAATTGATGCTATTTTTAAGCAAAAATGAAATTATCAACCACATACACGATTTTGAGAATCATGAAACGGACGAATTTCATGCCCAACAAGAAAAATGAGATTTGGCGAAATCAAAAATTAATCTTACCTTTGCAAAGATGATTGAAATTCAACGGCACATAGAAATATTATTATTGGACAATGATTGTGTCATTGTTCCGAATTTTGGAGGATTCATGGCTCACCATGTCTCTGCGAGATATGACGAGAATGACGGCTCTTTCCTTCCTCCTTTGCGTACCATTGGTTTCAATCCACAGCTCACGATGAACGATTCTCTGTTGGCGCAGTCCTATATCGAGGCATACGACATCAGCTATCCGGAGGCTTTAAGACGGATTGAGGAAGAAGTGAGCGAAATTAGGCAACACATTGACAATGAGGGGTATTACGAGTTGACCGACTTGGGGACTCTCGGAATGAATCAAGAAGGTAACATCACTTTTGAACCCTGCGAGGCTGGCATCCTCACTCCCAATCTATATGGACTGAGCAATTTCAGCATGAATCCATTGTCAGTCCCGGTAGTGGTAGAACAACCCAAGCCAAAAGAAGTCGTGACCGAGAAGGTTGAAGCCGAGACTGAAAAGGCAGTACCCGTGGCAGCAGAGGAAAAGCCCAAGAAGGAACAACCCACTCTCAACGAGATACTTATGCAGAACAGCGAAGACGAGGAGAAGCACCATATCGTGATTCCCGTCAGTTGGGTGAGGAATACATTGGCGATAGCTGTTGTGATTTTAGCCTTCTTCTTGATACCCTCCAAGCTTTCTGAACCCTCTGGAAACAAAGTGCAGAAAGGAGATATTGACACCGAGCTGCTTATCAAGGTGATGCCGAAGGCTTCAAGCAACAACAAACCTGTTCAACTTAAGGCTGCCAAGGACACAACATCCAAGCCTGCGAAAGCTCAGAATGTGGACACCGCAAAGACCGTCACCAATTGCTACAGTCTCGTGCTTGCGAGCAAGGTTACGAAGCGCAACGCCAATGAGTTTGTCAAACTCTTACAGAGTAATGGATATAAGGAAGCACGTGTCTATACCAAAAAGGGCAAGGCAACGAAGGTCCTCTACGGTTCATACAAAACAGAGAATGAAGCGCGCAAGGTCCTCCGCTCACTGAGAGATAAGCCCGATTTTGAACAGGCATGGATTATCTACGTAAAGGGTTAATGATAATTCCCCATCATAGAAATTAACGAATCATATTATAATGAAACGAGTACGTTGCCCAAAATGCAACAATTTTATCACATTTGACGAAACAAGATATCACGAAGGTCAGAAACTGGTGTTCCAATGCCCGGAGTGTGGGAAAACCTTCGGCATTAAGTTGGGAGTGAGCAAACTTCGCGACCCACGCAAACTGGAAAAGCCAGAGGATGTGGCAGAGGACCAAGGTTGTGGAAGCATTGTTGTGATAGAAAACGTTTTCCACTATAAGCAAGTGATTCCCCTGCGCATGGGCGACAATGTGATTGGGCGCTATATGAAAGGCTCCGGCATCAACTGCCCGATTGAGACAAACGACCCTAGCATCGACATGACTCATTGCGTGATAAACGTCTCAAGAGACAAACACGGCAAACTGAAATACGTATTGCGTGACGGTCCCAGCAATACCGGCACCTTTGTTGACAATGAGATTCTTGGCGACAAAGAACGCAGGGTGATAGAGGACGGTACCCTATTTACCATCGGTGCGACTAGCATCATTCTGAAAGCTGAATAAATCAGCAAGTATAAAATGAAGAGGTAGAACCATGCCCTACCCCTTCGAGTTTCCTTTTACTTTTACAGCAAGCAAAGTAAGTTTTCAATCCGAATACTTTATGTCTACTCTTTCTCTTCCTGAAAGTTTTACTTTCCTAAAAGTGGCTCAACTTGATTAAAAAAATGCTTGTTGTTTTTCAGTCTCAATTTATTGTAGTATCTTTGCAAGGAAAAGAATCTATCCGCCGACATTGACGGAACGATTTGATTCGTCCATTGCTCCAACCTGTATTTGGAGACTGGCAAAATGAAATCAATTGACAATAAAGACTCAAACAATAATATGCTGATAGAATATAAAAACGTAGATATCTTTCAAGATGACAGCAAAGTGCTGGAGAATGTCAACTTCCATGTGGATAAAGGTGAATTTGTTTACCTTATAGGCAAGGTAGGCTCCGGTAAAAGCTCTCTGTTGAAGACGCTCTATTGCGAACTGGACTTGCATCCCGACCATTGCGAGAAAGCAGAAGTGTTGGGACGCAATCTCATTCACCTTAAACGGAAGGACGTTCCTGCACTGCGGCGTGAAATGGGAATCATCTTTCAGGACTTTCAACTGCTCCACGACCGTAACGTATTTCAGAACCTGCGCTTTGTTCTTAGAGCAACCGGTTGGAAGAATAAGAACGACATCAACGAGCGCATCGACGAAGTGCTGACCGATGTCGGTATGATGGAAAAAAAGCATAAGATGCCCCACGAACTATCAGGAGGCGAACAGCAGCGTATCGCTATTGCACGTGCATTACTCAATAAGCCCAAGGTAATTATCGCCGATGAGCCTACGGGAAATCTTGATATTGAGACAGCCACGAGCATTGTCACACTGTTGAAGAATGCTACCGAATTAGGCACAGCCGTGGTGATGTCTACTCATAATATTCAACTGCTCGACCGCTTCCCCGGAATCGTCTACCGCTGCAAAGACCACCAATTCATTGACGTAACGAAGGAATACAACAAGATGGACTTGTCAGAGGATGCAGAGACGGAGAACGACACCCCCTCTCCAACCGCTGAAGAAGCTGCCGAAGATTAACGCTCGGTTTTCAGAGCTGAGCCTGCTTGCTGTTGTAGGGAATAATCGAAAGATTGTAATATAGATTATTGATTTAAAGGTTTTGCGATATGAAAGTAATGAAATTTGGAGGCACATCCGTAGGTTCGCCCGAGCGAATCAAGAATGTGTGCAATCTCGTAACAAAGTCTGGCGAACCCACGTTCGTCGTTCTTTCTGCCATGAGCGGAACCACCAACTCGCTCATTGAGATTACCGACTATCTATATAAGAAGAATCAAGAAGGCGCATCTGAGATGATAAATCGTCTGGAAGAAAAATATATGAAGGTGGCAGACGAGCTGTATTCTACAGATGAGTTCAAACAGAAAACCATCGACTTCCTGAAAAGCGAGTTTGAATATCTGCGTACATTCACGAAAGACTTCTTTACCAGCTTTGAAGAGAAAGCCATCGTGGGACAAGGAGAAATTATCTCGACTAACATGGCTGTGAATTATCTTCAAGAGATGGGTATCAACGCGGTGCTACTCAATGCGTTGGACTTCATTCGTACAGACAAGAACGGAGAGCCCGACATGCAGTACATCAAAGAGAAGTTAAGTGCGTGCATGGCTGAGAACAAAGGCTATCAGATTTACGTTACTCAAGGTTTCATCTGTCGCAACGCCTATGGTGAAATCGACAATCTGGAACGCGGAGGCAGTGACTATACAGCCTCTCTCATCGGTGCCACACTTCCTGCAGAGGAAATCCAAATCTGGACCGACATAGACGGAATGCACAACAACGACCCAAGAGTGGTTGACCACACCGAAGCCGTCAGACAACTTAACTTTGAGGAAGCTGCAGAGTTGGCTTACTTTGGAGCCAAGATTCTTCACCCCACTTGCGTCCAGCCAGCAAAATATGCCGGTATTCCTGTTAGATTGAAAAACACGATGGACCCCGAAGCCGAAGGCACCATCATTGACAATGTGATTGTCCGTGGTAAGATTAAAGCTGTAGCAGCGAAAGGCAATATTACAGCCATCAAAATCAAGTCGAGCCGTATGTTGGGAGCTGCAGGTTTCCTACGCAAGGTTTTTGACATTTTCGAGAGCTTCCAAACTCCCATTGATATGATTGCGACCTCCGAGGTTGGCGTCAGCATGAGTATCGACAACAACACGCACCTCGTTGAGATTGTTGATGAACTGAAGAAATACGGCACTGTGGCAGTAGATACCAATATGTGTATCGTATGCGTCGTGGGCGATTTGGACTGGAGCAATGTTGGATTTGAAACATTGGTCACCGACGCTATGAAGGATATTCCCGTAAGAATGATTTCCTATGGAGGCAGCAACTACAATATCTCCTTCCTTATTAAAGAAGCCGACAAGAAGAAAGCCCTGCAGAATCTGAGCGACGTTTTGTTTAATAAGAACGATTCTAACCAATGACAAAAGGAGTTTTTCCGATAAAGAGTTTCCAGCAAATGGAAACTCCCTTTTATTATTATGACAGTCAGCTTCTATCAAAAACTCTTCAGACTATCAAAGAAGAGGCGGCAAAGCAAGAAAACTTTGTCGTTCACTATGCAGTGAAAGCCAACGCTAATCCGAAAGTGCTGAGACTTATCGCCCATTCTGGACTGGGTGCAGACTGCGTAAGTGGCGGTGAAATCAAAGCAGCCCTTGAAGCAGGCTTCCCCGCAAAGGGAATCGTCTATGCGGGTGTAGGCAAGAAGGATTGGGAAATCAATCTTGGATTGGAAAAGGGCATCCTCTGTTTCAACGTGGAAAGCATTGCCGAATTGGAAGTCATCAACGAGCTTGCAGCCAAAATGGGAAAAGTGGCTGACGTATGCCTGAGGGTGAATCCCGATGTGCGTGCTCATACCCATAAGAACATTACGACAGGGTTGGCTGAAAACAAGTTCGGCATTGCTCTATGCGACCTTTTCACAGCTATAGAGGAAGCGCAGAAGATGGCAAACGTTAACTTCATCGGACTTCACTTTCATATTGGTAGTCAGATACTTGACATGCTTGACTTTGTGGCTCTCTGCAACCGCATCAACGATATTCAGTCGCAACTGAGGCAACGTAATATCAAGATAAAGATTATCAACGTGGGCGGAGGTTTAGGCGTTGACTATGCCGACCCAAACGAGAATCCCATGCCCGACTTCAAAAGCTATTTCCAAACCTATGCGCGCCACCTGCATCTCATTGGTGCCCAGCAAGTACACTTTGAGTTGGGTCGTGCAGTCGTGGCACAGATGGGAAGTCTGATAACACAAACACTCTACGTAAAACATGGAGTCAACAAGAAGTTCGTCATCGTAGATGCCGGAATGTCCGACCTCATCAGACCTGCTCTTTATCAAGCCTACCACAAGATAGAAAACATCTCAAGCGATGCGCCTATGGCTACATACGATGTAGTAGGACCGATTTGTGAGTCAAGCGATGTTTTTGGCAAACATATAGACATCAACGAGACTCACCGCGGCGACCTAATTGCCATTCGCTCAGCCGGTGCCTACGGAGAAATCATGGCAAGCCAATACAACTGTCGTCCTCTGCCGAAAGGCTATCTATCAGATGAACTCCAACAAGCGTAATTTATGATAACGATAGACATCCATACACTTATCATCTGCGGCATATTGCTGCTCTTGGCTCTATTAACCCCATTGGTGAGTCCGTTTTTCCGTAAAAAGAGAATCATGGCCTTGCTTCGAGAGGACTCTGAGCCCGCCGACTCCACGGAAGAAGAACAGACGGAGTTGAAGCCCATGACGATTATCATTACCACGCACGACAACGCAGCGGACTTGGAACGCAACCTTCCCAAGTTTCTCCACCAAGACTACCCTGCTGGTTTTAGGGTTATCGTAGTAGCCGATAAGACCGACAGCGAGACCGTGGACGTTTTGAAGCGCTTCTCTGAGAGTCAGTCGGCTCCGCGTGAAACGGCAATCGAAGGAAGTGAATCCATCAAACTTTCGGCTGTTAATGCCCAACTCTACTACATTCTTCTTCCCTCTTCAAGTCGATATATGAGTAGGAAGAAGTTGGGAGTCACTTTGGGAGTGAAGGCTGCCAAGACTGATTGGGTACTGCTTACAGACCCCTTCTGCCACCCAGCCACGGACCAATGGTTGAAAATCATGGCGAGCAGAGCCAAGGAAGATAAGAACTTGATAATCGGCTATACAAGCTACGACGACCATTTCTCCAAATTCATGCGCTTTGAGCGTCTCTACACTGCTTTCTATCTAATGAGGCAGGCTTTGAAAGGGGTTGCCTATCGCACGGAAAGCAATTGTCTGATGTTCCGAAAGAGGGAATTCCTTGACCATGAAGGCTACAAGGGGAGTTTGGAATTGATTCGCGGCGAATATGACTTCATTGTCAACAAGTATGCTAAAGACAATGGCACAACTCTCGTTCTGTCGCCTGACGCCTGGATGATAGAGGATGAACCAACCAAAAAGGCTTGGCGCAACAAGCATCTGTTTGCTATTGCCTCTCGTCCCAAACTCCAACGCAAACAAGGCTTGCGTGCTCTCTATGTTCTCGACCAGACTGCCCTTCATGGAATGCTTTGGATTCTGATTGCGGCAATGGTTGTATTCGGCTGCATGCAGCAATGGTTGGGGTTGGGAATCGCTGCTTTTGCCTTGATATTGAACATCATCTTGAATACGATTGTCTGCCATTCAGCCATTAAATTCTTCGATGATGGACTTCCAGCTTTCAACCTCTATTTCTATCAGTTGCGGATTCTATGGTTGCGTCAGGCAATGCGAATGAGATTCTGGCGCGCCAACAAACTTGATTTCACCACTCATAAACAATAATGTAGCCATGCGGATAAGATTTTATATTGCCCCTTCCCTACCAAAAGACCATGTGGGCCGAAAGTTGGCTCAATCCTTAGCTGAGGCTCTTGCATCTATAGATACAATAGAAATCATCAACTCGGCAACAAAGCCTCTATCCGATTCCCATCCCGAATCCACTCCCCACATTGTCCATGTCTTTGGCTCTTGGGACCCCTCAGCGGCGAAATTCCTTCAGAAAGTATATCGCCGTCGGATACCCATCGTCTATTCACCTGTAGGTGGTATGCTGGAATGGAACAAAAAAGAATCCTCTCCGCAGAAGAGAATCGCACTCTATACGAACCAGAAAAGTATGATTTCCCATTCTGAGGTTGTATTTGCTTGGAGCGAACTGGAGCGCAAGAGCATTGAGACAATGAAGAAACCCCAGCGCATAGAGGTCTTTGCCAACCCGGTCATCAGCAACACTCTCACGATAGCCGAGCTATCCAATTCTTTGTTGCAAATCTACCAAGAAGCCATAAAAAATTTTGAGGCAAAGATGCTGGACAAAATCAACAAGAGAATCACTGACTGGAAAGACAGCGAAGGCATTCACACTATCCTCTTCAAGTTGCTTTACGTGCGTCATCAGCTTCATCAGGGAAGCATCCCCCACGAGTCTGTCACAGACTTATGCCAAACCATGATTAATACGGAATACAATGAGGACGAGATGAATGATATCCTACAACAAATGAAGTGGGACAAATGGATGGCAAGACTTGAGCAAATTATGAGTGAAACGGACGGACTAACGGAAGGTTTTATGCCATCCGCACCACTCAACGACAATGTGACTAAGAAAATAAAAGAAAGAATCGAAGGCTAATCGTCTCTCATATAGTGGAAAAAAGGAAGGAAGGCTATTCCTTCTTCAGAGTCAGACAGCACCAGTTGCTATCCAGTTTACGTCCATCCTCCCTCAGCCCCATTGACGAAGCCTTGTTCATGATAGAGGGAATATCCGCCTCATAGAAACCGCTCATCACGAGAATGCTTTCCGACGACATGACCCCACAGAAACTTTCCAAGTCATGCAAAAGGATATTCCGGTTGATATTGGCTAATACAACATCAAACATACCGTTGATATGCGACAGGATATGACAATCACCCTCGTAAACCTCAATATTGTTTACATGATTGATTTCTGCATTGTGCTTGGTGTTCTTCACACTCCATTCGTCTATATCGTAGGCAACCACTTCGTCTGCTCCTAATTTAGAAGCCGCAATACCCAATATGCCTGTTCCACAACCGCAGTCCAACACGCGCTTTCCCTGCAGCTCTTGTTCTGTAAGAGTAGCAAGAATCATACGAGTTGTCTCATGCGTACCTGTGCCAAAAGCCTGACGAGCCTCAATGCCAATCTTGATAGGAGCATTCATCAAAGCCAATTCTTGCTCAGAAGTATGCACCTTGTCATAAATCACCATGCTGTCGCCAATACTGATGGGGGAGAAGCCTTGCTCTTCCCAATTTGCATTCCAGTCTTTATCTTCTACAGAACTTACGGAATAGCTTACTTTACAATCGGATAGGTTGATTTCATCAAGTTTTTCGTCAAGGAGTTGCTTATCGAAAAGTTTCTCCTGGATGTAGCCCTGACAACCATCGTTGGTTTCTTGAAAAGCTTCAAATCCAGCCTCACCTGCAGCCGCTGCTACCAAATCGCGCATCGTTGACAGCAGTTCAGACGTTGGGGCCTCGATAATGAAGTGTACAGACTTGTATTTCATAGTTTTTACTAATTTTCACTGCAAAATTAAAAAAAATAGGGAAAATCCTACCATGGATTAGGGAAAATCCGTAATTTTGCATTGCAATATATATTATTTTTGTAGTGAAAACTTGGAAAGATATCATTTTTAGGGAATAAATATATAAAAAGGAGTTAGAATATGAAAAGGCTTTTATTAATATTATCGGTTTTAGGTCTGTCGGTCCAATGGGCCACAGCTCAAGACGATTTGTATTTCACTCCCACCAAAGACCCTGAACCTATTCAGAAAAAGGAGGTGAGTGAGAATCAACCATATAGGCATCATGTGTACCGCGACGTAGACGAATATAACCGCGCTGGAAAATACCGCAGTCACTATCAGAAAATTGACGGCTCTGCCAACGATATCATCACGATGGAGGGTGTAGGTGCCGATACGAGTTATGTGGATACGACTTTCTATGGACCAGAAGCTGATTGGGGCGACTATTATGACGACTCCGACGATTTTCGTTATAGCCGTATGATAGACTTCGATTGGTGGGGCTGGCCCAACTATTGGAGTTACACTTATATGTACTCGCCCTACTGGTGGACTTACGACTTCAATTACTGGGGTGACCCGTGGATGGCTGGCTATTGGTATTGGGATTGGCCTTACTATGGCTTCTATCCCCGCTGGGGCTACTTTGACCGCTATGGTTGGGGATGGCCCTATTATTGGGGTGGCCCTTACTACACATATTGGGATTGGGGAGGCCCCGGCTACTACTATAACAATGGCGGCGGCAACTTCCGCTATGGAGCTACAGGAACACGCAATCACGGTGGCTGGTCGGGTCGTGCCACAGCAGCCAACTCTTCACGCAGCCGCAGTGGTAACTTCTCTGGCTACCGTGGAAGGTCAAACAGCCGTTCCTTCGGCAACAACTCAACCAGCTTTGGCTCCAGCTCACGCCGCAGTAGTCCACGTGCAAACTATCCCACTCGTTCTAACAGCTCATTCGGAACGAGCTCACGTGGTAG
This sequence comes from Prevotella sp., assembly GCA_050946455.1. Taxonomy (GTDB): domain Bacteria; phylum Bacteroidota; class Bacteroidia; order Bacteroidales; family Bacteroidaceae; genus Prevotella. Next base: position 41,111 of record JBMNUV010000020.1, on the reverse strand, counting down.
TTCCTTCGGTAGCGGTTCCCGTGGAGGTTCCTTCGGCGGTGGCTCACGAGGAGGTTCCTTCGGCGGAGGCGGCTCACGCGGTGGCGGTGTTCACATGGGTGGACGCAGATAACCTGTATTTGTAACTTAAAAAACAGCTCTTAATATGAAAAAGACTAAATTAATTGTATGTTTAGCTCTCCTGAGCGCGGCGCCTGCCATGGCTCAGGAGACCTACGAAAACGCCAAGATAGCCCAGAAAGACCTTAACGGAACAGCCCGATACGTTGGTATGGGCGGTGCACTTGAGGCATTGGGTGCCGATATTACCACTATGGGAACCAACCCAGCCGGTATCGGACTCTTTAAACACTCAAATGCCAGCATTTCAGCTGGTCTGCAGATTCAAAGTAATGCACACGACTTTGATAACGGCAACACGACAAACGCATCTTTCGACCAAGGTGGCTTCGTATGGTCTACGCGCTCTGGACGCAGAAGTTTTCTTAATTTCGGATTCAACTACACGAAGAGCCGCAATCTGGACTTTATACTCTCTGCCGACAACAGCATTCGCGGAGGTTCCATCAGCAAGCACTCCTATATCAAGAATATGCTTGGCAACGTGAACCAAGGCGGTTTCTATATCGCCAATAACCAAGATGGAGACTACATCGGCTATGAAAACTCCACAAGCAATTACGTTTCGCCCAATTTCACTCAGTTAGACTACTTGCTTTGGAACGCCTTCATTGTTGACCCCAATACAGGGACAGCCGGATACAATGAAGCCAACTCTTTCAATTTTGACCGTGCTCATACGGGCTATATTGGCGAATACGACTTCAACGTCAGTGGCAACATCAACGACCGCGTATTCCTCGGCGTTACTTTCGGGTTGTATGATGTCCATTACAAGGGCAACAGCATGTACGTGGAGAACCTTATCAGCAGCGATAACACATCTATTGGAAGTCTCTCCATCACAGACCACCGCAAGATTACCGGAACAGGTTTTGACGTAAAGTTTGGTGCCATTTTCCGCCCTATCGAAACATCACCCTTCCGTATTGGTCTGTATGTCCACACGCCAACATGGTATGACCTGACAACAGAGAACTACACTACACTCAACAACGGTACATCAGTCGGCGCTTACGATGAGGGCTATTCCGGAGAAAGCTATGATTACAAGATTTTCACTCCTTGGCGCTTCGGTATCAGCTTGGGTCATACGGTAGGAAACTATCTTGCTTTGGGTGCAACATACGAGTATGCAGACTACTCCCACATCAAGAGCCGCATCAACACCGATGACTACTACGACTATTGGTCAGACTCTTGGAGTTCTTCGAGCGAGAACGACGAGGTGATGAACGACCATACTGAGAGAACGCTCAAGGGCGTAAGCACCCTCAAGCTTGGTGCCGAGTATAAGCCTATCAAGGACTTTGCAATCCGCGTGGGCTACAACTACGTTTCCAGTCTCTACAAGGACAACGGTTATAAGGACAACACCCTTCCTTCTGAAGGCAGCTACTATGCCTCTACAGATGATTATACCAACTGGAAGGACCTTCACCGCATTACTTGTGGCTTCGGCTATGTGCTCGGTCGTTTCACTTTAGACTTCGCTTATCAGTACTCAACTCAGAAGGGTGACTTCTATCCATTCGCCCCACTGTCAGCTACAGCCACTGATGAAAACGGAACCAGCTACACCGAGACCAACTCTACTTCGGCAACCGAAGTGAAGAACCAACGTCATCAACTGCTCTTCACCCTTGGATACAGATTCTAACTCACAAACAGTATAAACAATACTGACGCCCTCACAAGATAGTGGGGGCGTTTTTTGTGCTCATTCATTATCCCGTAATCCCCATTTGAACACTCCACTGCCTTGGAGAAATAACGGAACAGAAGAAGCTACTGCAAAATCCGTCATCTAATAGATGCTGTCACGTAATAACAATTTGTATTCACGTGAAAGCAATCATAGGTGCACCGTTTTCAATTCATCAACTGCATACAACTCATATTATAGTCTCTATTCTTTCATCGATTTCACCTTACCATAGTACCGAAAGAGAGACAAATGAATCCGTAATTTTTTGCTGTAACAAAGATTTATAAGAAGAAAAGATTGCTATCTGCAAATAATTTGTTACTTTTGCGTTCAAGTTTGAGTATGGCCACTATCGTACGGTGGATATTCAAGCATTAACAAAAAACAGTAGAGAATGAAAGTAATGAAATTCGGCGGAACATCTGTAGGTTCCGTTAAAAGTATTCTAAGCGTTAAGCAGATTGTAGAGAAGGAAGCCAAGCGCGGACCTGTGATTGTGGTGGTTTCTGCCTTGGGTGGTATAACCGACCAGTTGCTGAATACAGCCCAAATGGCATGCCAAGGCAACGAAGAGTGGAAAACTTCGTACCGGCAGATTGTGCAACGCCACCATTCTATGATTGACACGATTTTCTCCGACCCCGTAGACAAAGTGGAACTTTTCAACCAAACGGATGCCCTGTTAGAGCAACTGCGCAGCATCTTCTTTGGTGTGAACCTGATTCATGACCTGAGCCGAAAGACTGAGGATGTGATTGTCAGCTACGGAGAAAGACTCTCGTCGAGAATCGTCGCCCGCCTCATTCAAGGCAGTATTTGGTATGACCCCTTCACTTTTATCAAGACTATTGATATCAATGGCAAACACGTACTTGATTCAGACGTTACTTACGACTTAGTACGCAAGACCTTTGCCGACGCTCCACGCGTATCACTCGTTCCCGGATTTATCTCCACCGACTACAAGACGGGAGAAATCACAAACTTGGGACGTGGTGGAAGCGACTACACTGCATCTATTATCGCCGCAGCTCTCAACGCTGAAGCTCTGGAAATATGGACTGACGTGAACGGATTTATGACTGCCGACCCCAAAGTGATTAAGACGGCTTATACCATCAATGAACTGAGCTACGTGGAGGCTATGGAGCTTTGCAACTTTGGAGCGAAAGTGGTTTACCCTCCTACCATCTACCCCGTTTGCATCAAGCATATCCCCATCCGAGTACGCAATACTTTCAACCCTACTAATAAAGGGACTATTATAAAAGACGAGATAGAGAACGACCACAAGCCCATCAAGGGTATCTCATCTATCAAAGGCACATCACTCATCACTGTTTCCGGTTTGTCCATGGTGGGTGTCATCGGTGTCAACCGCCGAATTTTCTCCACACTCGCTAAGGAGGGTGTCAGCGTATTCCTCGTGGCACAAGCATCATCAGAAAACTCCACGTCCATTGGTGTAAGGGACGAGGATGTCGAGAAGGCTGTCGATGTTCTGAACAAAGAGTTTGCCTTGGAAATTGAAGACGGTCGTATGTTCCCCATGCACGCAGAGAGCGGATTAGCGACTATCGGCATCGTGGGAGAGAACATGAAACATACTCCGGGAATTGCAGGAAAACTCTTCGGTGTGTTGGGCCGTTCGGGTATCTCGGTGATAGCCTGCGCACAAGGAGCTTCCGAGACCAACATTTCCTTCGTTATACAAAGTCAATATCTTAGGAAGGCGCTCAACGTGATTCACGACTCGTTCTTCCTCTCAGAATATAAAGTGCTCAACCTCTTCATCTGTGGCGTTGGAACTGTGGGGGGCAAGCTCATTGAGCAAATCCGACAGCAGTATGAAAGGCTGAAGGAGACCTCACGGCTGAAACTCAACGTGGTAGGCATCGCCTCGTCTCACCACGCCATCTTCAACCGCGATGGTTTGGATTTGGAGAACTATAGAGAAGAACTCGCGCAATCAGAGGAGAGCAATTCCCAAAAACTACACGATGGCGTAGTGGCAATGAACATCTTCAATTCGGTATTTGTTGACTGTACAGCATCTAAAGATATTGCCAATCTCTATCAAGATTTCTTAGAACACAACATCAGCGTAATAGCCGCCAACAAGTTAGCAGCAAGTTCCAATTATGAAGACTATATCCGATTGAAGCGGACAGCATTGCAGCGCGGTGTTAAATTCCGCTTTGAAACAAACGTGGGTGCCGGACTACCTATTATCGGAACCATCAACGACCTGCTTAACTCGGGCGACAGAGTCCTAAAGATAGAGGCTGTATTAAGCGGTACGCTCAACTTTATTTTTAACGAGTTGTCTGCCGATGTACCTTTCTCCGAAACCGTCCATCGAGCAGTGGAACAAGGCTACAGTGAGCCCGACCCAAGAATTGACCTAAGCGGAACGGACGTGATTCGTAAACTGGTCATCCTCACTCGTGAATCTGGCTACCGCATAGAACAGGAAGATGTGAAGAAAGAGCTTTTCGTTCCCGAAGACTATTTCAAGGGCAGCGTAGATGAATTCTGGAAACGGTTGCCTGAGCTTGACTTCGACTTTGAGAAGAGACGCAAACAGTTAGAACAAGCAGGCAAACACTGGCGGTTTGTTGCCGAGATGGAAGGAGGCAAAGCAAAGGTCAGCTTGAAGGCTGTTGACCATACAAGTCCTTTCTATAATCTGGAAGGCAGCAACAACGTGGTACTTCTCACTACAGAACGTTACAAGGAATATCCTATGCAGATTCAAGGCTATGGAGCTGGAGCTGACGTGACCGCAGCCGGCGTATTAGCCAACATCATGAGCATTGCCAATATATAATTAAGGAAAGAGACCAATGAAACACATTATTATATTGGGAGATGGGATGGCTGACCACCCGGTGGATAGACTGGGTGGCAAGACTCCACTTCAATATGCTCATACGCCCTATATGGACTTGCTGGCTGAGGAGGGACGCTGTGGCAGACTCATTACCATACCCGACGGCTTCCAACCAGGGTCGGAAGTGGCAAATTCCACTATCTTAGGCTACGACCAGAACAAGGTGTACGAAGGTCGCGGACCCTTAGAGGCAGCAAGCATCGGCTACGAGATGCGCCCAGAAGATTTGGCTTTGAGATGCAATATCATTGAACTTGAAAATGGGAAAATCAAGAACCACCACGGAGGTCACCTCACAACAGAAGAGGGCGACTTACTCATCCAATATTTGAACGAACGGCTGGCAAAGCCCATCAATAAGGAAATAAATGTGAAAACCGGCATTGATGACTGCGTGAGATTCATCACTGGTATACAATATCGCCACCTGCTCATCATTCGTGAAGGCAATAAGCACATCTGGTGTGCCCCACCCCACGACCATCCAAACGAGGAATGGAAGCCACTGTTGGTGAGACCAGAGAAAGGATTTGACGATGAGAAAGATGCGGGGCATCGACTCTCTGCACGCCAAACCGCAAACTTGGTCAACGAGTTGATTCTGCGCAGTCAACCCCTGCTCAGTGAACATCCGTTCAACAAAGGAAGAGAGGCAAAAGCCAACAGTATCTGGCCTTGGAGTGGAGGCTATCGTCCTTCGATGAAAACTCTGATGGAGAAATATCCGCAGATAAAATCAGGCAGTTGCATATCTGCTGTAGATTTGATTCGCGGCATTGGACACTATGCAGGTTTAGACATCGTGAAAGTTCCCGGAGCTACCGGCTTGGCTGATACGAACTATGAAGGCAAGGCACAAGCCGCACTGCAAGCCTTGAAGAAGCAAGATTTCGTGTTCCTACATCTTGAAGCGAGCGATGAGGCTGGTCACGACGGTGACTTGGAACTGAAACTCAAAACCATTGAGAATCTCGACAGCCGCATTGTACGCCCTATCTACGAAGAAGTAAAGAGTTGGAATGAACCCGTTTGTATAGCAGTTTTGCCCGACCATCCGACACCCGTTGAGGTGAGGACTCACTTAAATGAGCCAGTACCCTTTCTGATTTGGCATAAAGGCATCGCTCCCGACGAAGTAACCCACTTTGATGAGGTGAGTTGCGTGAGCGGTAGTTATGGCATGCTCTATCTGACAGAATTCATGGATGAACTAATGAGTATTGAATAACCGACTATGAGATATTACAGCACAAAACATCAAAGCCCTGAAGTTTCGCTGAAAGAGGCCGTTGTGAAAGGACTTGCTCCCGATAATGGGCTGTATATGCCTGAGAAGTTCAAGCAACTTCCCGCAGGGTTCTTCAATCAGATTGACAAACTGAGTTTTCAAGAACTATCGTTCATTGTAGCGAAGGCTATGTTTGGCGATGACATAGAAGCCGAGGAACTCCGTCAGATAGTCTTTGATACGCTGAGTTTCCCCACTCCAGTGATTGAGGTTGAGCCTAATATCTACGCATTGGAACTCTTCCACGGACCCACTTTGGCATTCAAAGATGTTGGCGCAAGGTTCATGGCACGCATGTTGCGCCATTTCCTCCAAGATGAAGGACGCGTCAATGTGCTTGTAGCTACGAGTGGCGATACAGGTTCTGCCGTCGCCAATGGCTTCCTTGGCGTGGAAGGTATCCACGTCTACGTGCTCTATCCCAAAGGAAAAGTGAGTAAAATCCAAGAGAGTCAGTTCACAACTTTAGGCAACAATATCACGGCGCTTGAAGTAGATGGCGTTTTCGACGACTGCCAGTCGCTTGTGAAACAAGCCTTCCTCGACAAGGAACTTAATGAGAACATGAGACTCACAAGTGCCAACAGTATCAATGTGGCGCGTCTGCTCCCTCAGGCTTTCTATTATTTCAATGCTTATTCCCAACTGAAAGACCGTCTGCAACAAGAGGGAAAGCAATTGGTGTTCAGCACGCCCAGCGGCAACTTCGGCAACATGACAGCCGGAGTCATTGCCAAACGCATGGGGTTGCCGGTGAAGCATTTCATCGCAGCCAACAATGCCAATGATGTTTTCTATCAATATCTCCTCTCTGGCGAATACCATCCCATGCCAAGCAAACAGACTCTTGCCAATGCAATGGATGTGGGCGCGCCAAGCAACTTCGACAGAATCCTCAACTTATACGGAAACAACTGGATGGAAATTAAGAAAGATATCCATGGAGCCACTTATAAGGACGAGGACATCAAGAAGATAATGCGCCAATGCTACGAGAAGAACAACTACGTGCTTGACCCTCACGGCTCTTGTGGCTATCAAGCACTGAAAGAGCAGTTAGGCGAGAACGAGTTGGGTGTGTTCCTTGAAACCGCTCATCCCGCTAAGTTCAAGGAGAAGGTGGACGCTATCATCGGTGTTGACATTGCTATCCCCGACCGTTTAGCAGCATTCATGAAGGGCACTAAGCAGTCTGTCGCTATGCCCAACAGTTTTAAAGAATTTAAAGATTTCCTTCTGAGCAATAATAAATAAGAAATGGAAGAGATTGTTTATCATCACAGTTTTCCTATTCAATTGCGTTTTTTTGACGCAGACCAATTCGGACACGTCAACAACTCCATTTTTTTCCAGTATTACGATACCGCAAAAATGGATTATCTCCACAAAGTGTGTCCAAACATGCAACACCACTACGCCATTGTGGTCGTGCATTTGGAGGCTGACTTCATGTCGCAGGTATACACAGAAAACCACGTAGAAGTTCAGACGGCTGTTACACATATCGGTCACAAGAGTTTCACTTTGATGCAGAGGCTCGTAGATTCCGATACCAAAGAAGTGAAATGTGTGGGTAAGACCATCATGGTGGCTTATGATTTGGAGAAAGATGAATCTACAGAGATTCCGCAGGAGTGGATTGACGGCATGAACAAATTTGAGGGAAAAGATTTAAGGACTACAGAATAAAATGCCGCTGTGTGCTATGGCATCACAGCGAATTCTGCTTGGGTCAAGAGACATCGAATACTCTTCTGTTCCTCAAACCAAGAAACCTCCTCAAACGTTCGATGTTTTAGCCTTTCATCATTCCCTTAAGAATAATTACAGTTCTTTTTTCATAATTTATGGAAAAAAATATGTAAGTTTGCACCTGCAATATGTATTGAATAGACAACAATAAAGAAGAAATTAATGAGAAGATACCTTTTATTATTTATATTCGCGATGACGATGAGCCTCACAGCAATGGCTCAGTCATACAAGAACCATCCGTGCTATATGTTTGGTTTTGGAGCCTCTTTCAGCGACTCGACCATCTATTTCACAGACATTCAACTCGTGGATAGCGCATGGGTTTACAACCACGACATGTTTCTCTATGGCCGTGACCAATACGCCTATCAGTTGCGCGACTATTTAAAAACGACTGGCTTCCTCTATCCAACTGCCACCGTGTTTTTCTCTTTGAAAAAGAAGGACATTGAGAAAAAATACTTGAAACTGAAAAAGCGCTATTCAAAGGATGGCGCCTACAATATCAAATACTTATCATCACAGGAGTTTTTATTCTCAGCGCAAAAGCCTGACTACACGCTCCTTGAAGTGAGAGAAGAAAAACCTAAGAAGAAATGAGCAGGCTGACAAACCACTATTTCCAGATTGCCGACCTAAAAGTTAAGATTACGTTTCAACCTTCACAAAGAAACTCGATTAGTCTCATCCCCTCTTTCAATGTGTTTGCGTGTGAACCCGTAGTCGATAACGAGCTATTCTTTCAGCTTGACGTAGATGACGACTTACGTCCTATCCCAAAAGAACAGCGCTCTCTTATCAGAGACTTTGACACAGGCAACGGAAACATCATTGTCAGCCAGTTAAACGATGGAGGCTACCAATATATTATTAAGGACATTAATGGATATAGCTGTGCACTACTCATATCCGACAAGGACTTCTCCCACTGTCGATGTGCTCTCAATGGCAATTATGATATGCGAGCCTATGGACTCAATTCTGTATTGATGCTCGCCTTCGCCTTCGCGGGAGCAAAAAAGGATGTGCTTTTAATTCATGCCTCAGTGGTTCGGCATCGCGGTTGGGGCTATCCCTTTATCGCCAAAAGTGGAACCGGCAAAAGTACGCAAGTAAGTTCTTGGCTCCGCTATATACCCGACTGCGACTTGATGAATGATGACAATCCCATCATCAGAATTTTGACAGATGGAAAACCTTATATCTATGGCAGTCCTTGGAGCGGCAAGACTCCCTGTTACCGCAATGTAAAAGCCCCGTTAGGAGCCGTGACGAGAATTGACCGCGCCAAGAAGAACAGTGTGGAGCGGCTACAGCCCGTTGAGGCTTTTGCCTCTTTCCTTCCCTCTTGTTCCTCAATGAAATGGGACGTTGACATCTACCGCAAAATATGCGATACTGTTACGCGTGTTGTTGAAACTACTCCAATCTACACGCTGCACTGTTTACCAGACAAACAGGCAGCTATAATATGCAATAAAACCATCGCAAGATGAAAAAAATTACTTACGACAACGCAGTACTATTGCCAGAAATTATTAAATTGGTCAATGAAGGGCATACTGTGACGCTCCTTTTGAAAGGATTCTCTATGAGACCTTTCCTCGAAGATGGACGAGACAAGGCTATGCTGACCAAAGTTAATCACCCAAAAGTTGGAGACCCGGTGTTGGCTGAAACCTACAAGGGGCACTTCGTTCTCCACCGAATCGTCAACATTCAAGGAGACAATGTCACCCTACGCGGAGACGGAAACCTTGGGGTGGAGGAATGTAAGTTGCAGGACATCAGAGCGTCGATTGTGGGCTTCTACAGAAAAGGAAGAAAAAAGATGGATTTGACAACTGGCCGCAAATGGAAGGTCTATTCTTGGATTTGGATGCGGCTCTTCCCCATCAGACGTTACTTATTGGCTGCCTACAGAAAAATATGGATACCCTTGTTTGGTCCCATGTAATCATTAATAGGATGGGAAAAAGTGGGTAAAAAAACGAAAACTTATTACGCCTTAACGCTTATTCCCAAACCATCAGAAATACTCTTTACTCAACATCGAAAAATATAACAAATTAAATTTACTTATACAATATGAGAATCAAGGACGGATTCAATCTCCGCAGTATTTGCGGCGAATATATTCTGATAGCTGAAGGAAAAGAGAATATCGATTTCACAAGCGTCATCAGCATGAACGAAAGCTCCGCCTACCTGTGGAACCATCTTCAGGGACGTGAGTTTACCCATGAAGACATGGTGAAACTGCTCACTGACGAATATGAGGTAGACGATGCTACCGCATTGAAGGACTGCCAGTCATTGACACATGATTGGATAGAAGCAGGTATCTGCGAGCCTTGAGCTATCGCAGACGACTGTAAAACGATTCGAGACTCTTGCGCGGGTAACCCAACCGCTCCAGTTGGCGCAGGTTTTCCCGCGCAAGTTCCATCTGTCCAAGCATGATTCTGATATCTGCCAAGTTAATCAGATAGTCTATCGTGTGACTATCCAACTTCCATGCATGTTCGTAGTCAGCGGCTGCAAGCTCCAGCATTTTCCTTTCCTTCTCAATTCCACCACGTGCCGCATAAGCCACAGCGCTGTCTGGATAAGCATTCACCAATCTATTAATACCATCATACGCCTCTGTATAATGATGGTCCTTCTGATTGAGAAGAGCCAGTCCGAGTTGTGCCTCAAAATTGCCGGGCACAAGCGTTAGGAAATGTTGATAGTCCAACCGTGCAAAATTGTATCTTGAGAGTTTCTCATTGGCATAGGCGCGGTAAAAGAGTGCTGCCACATTAGTAGGCTCCCGCTGCAGCACGTGGTCGTACTCATCCTTGGCGTACTGCCATTGCTGCAACATCATATTCCAACCAGCTTTCTTGAGCCGAAGGTCAACGGAATCGGGATATTCTTCCATCAGTTTGGTTGCTGCTGCAAGAGAATCACGCAAAGGATTATTCTGAGCCATTGCACTGAATCCGCACATCAAGGCTACCAATATGGCAAATACAATTTTCTTCATAGGCGCAAAGATAATATAAAATTCTATGTCACTATCTCACAGTCTTTACCTTTTAGATTTTTTTAATGGGCATTGAGAAATTGAGACTTTTCATTGGTCAAACACATCCTGCTAGTCGGGCGCTCCTCTACAATCATATCTCAGACGACTCAGGCAGGGAAGACAGCCCCAACTCATAGTCCTTTATCAAGAAATCTTCCATCAACTTTCAGTGATTGATTGTTTTTTAGTAATTTTGCAATCAAATGAAGAAACTATCCATCATAGTCCTCCTATCCATCATTGCTGTTGCCATGATAAGCTGCAGCAATGGAACGAAAGGCAATAGTGAAACGGGCGACACCATCAAAATGCAATACGCCCAAAATATCACGATAGTCAAGTTTCAAAACTACACCGAAGTAACGCTCGCCAATCCCTGGAAGAAAGGGCAAAAGCTGATTAGCTATGCGTTGGTTGACAGCAGCCATATTCAAGCACAAATCCCAGAAGGATTGGTTAAGGTAACCGTACCCGTTCAACGGAGCATTCTTTTCACCGCAGCCCACATGGAACTGGCACGGATGTTGAATGCCACAAAGTATGTTAAGGGTGTAGGAGACGCGCAGTATATGCACCAGCCGTGGCTAAGACAAGCCATGCAGCAAGGAAGCATAAAAGACTGCGGCAACAGCATGCGACCCGACATGGAGACCATGATAGCCCTCCAGCCCGATGCTATATTCATCTCCCCCTATGAGAACGGCAACTACGGGAAATTAGAGCACATGGGAACTCCTCTGATTCAATTGGCGGATTACATGGAAACTTCCGCTTTGGGACGTGCTGAGTGGATGAGGTTCTATGGACGGCTATGGGGATGCGAAGAAAAAGCCGACCAACTATTCAAAGACATCTGCAACCGCTACGACAGCATCAGCCATTTAGCAAAGCAATCCAAGACCAAACCACAAGTAATAGCCGACCGTAAGACGGGCAGCGTCTGGTATATGCCGGGTGGTCATTCTACTATAGCCCAACTCTATCGCGATGCCGATGCCGACTATGCCTTCAAGGACGATGACCACAGCGGCAGCCTGTCGCTGAGTTTCGAGACCGTACTGCAAAAGGCTGGCAATGCCGACGTGTGGCTCTTGAGTTTCAACAACTCCATCAGCCGCCAAATTCTCTTGAGCGAATTCAATGGTTATCAGCAATTAAAGGCTTTCAAGAACGGCAGGATTTATGGTTGCCCCGTTGACAAAAGCCGATATTTTGACGAAGTACCTTTCCGACCCGATTTACTCCTGCGCGACATGACCATCGTGTTTCATCCCGAGCTGAACTTGGGCAAGCCCCGCTACTATCAACTTATCAAGTAAATGATTCGACGACATCCCTACATATTCCTTACGTTGTCTATTTTGCTCTTAGCCTTGCTCTGCTTAGTTACAGGAGCCGCAGATATCTCCTTTAACCAAGTTCTCAGCATCATCACAGGCGATGAGAAAAGCAATCCTATCCAGCGATATATCATTCTGCAATCACGACTTCCGCAGACTATTACAGCCTTACTTTCGGGAGCTTCCTTGGCAGCGTGTGGATTGATGTTGCAAACAGCCTTCCGAAATCCATTGGCAGGCCCATCCATATTCGGTATTTCGAGTGGAGCCAGCCTTGGTGTGGCACTCGTGATGCTGCTTTTTGGCGGAACGCTCACGGCAGGAGCTATGACCCTTACAGGTACTGCCGCCATCATCCTTGGAGCCACCATCGGAGCCATGGCTATAACCTTACTATTGGTAGTGATAGCTCAATGGGTAACTTCCGCCACAATGCTCTTGATTGTAGGAATCATGGTGGGATACCTGAGCAGTTCCCTCGTAACCTTACTCAACTATGCAGCCACCGATGAGGGAGTTAAGTCCTACGTGGTTTGGGGCATGGGCGACTTCAGCGGTATCACGCTCAATATGCTGCCACTCTATAGCATCCTTTGTTTATTGCTCTTAGCAGTTTCGCTCCTATTCATCAAACCCCTCAACGCCCTCCTATTGGGTCGTCAATATGCGGAAAGCGTGGGCATTAATACTCTCAGAGCACGCAATGGACTGCTCATCGTCACTAGTCTTCTCACAGCTACGGTCACTGCCTTCTGCGGTCCCATCGCCTTCATTGGCTTGGCTGTTCCCCACATGGCACGGATGCTTCTCCATTCCGACAACCAGAACCGACTGTTGCCAGTCAGCATGCTCACCGGTGGAGTCGTTGCCCTGTTCTGCAATTGGATTTGCAGTCTGCCTTTCTCGGGTGGTTCCGTCCCACTCAATGCCGTCACACCGCTCATCGGCGCACCGGTTATCATCTACGTAATCATTCACCACAGATAATTCAAAGTTATGGATAAACAGTTTCAACGCACTGCAATGTTGTTAGGCCGTCCCGCAGTCGACACGCTCTTATCAAGCCGAGTCTGCGTGATGGGTGTCGGAGGAGTCGGCGGCTACGTAGTAGAGGCTCTTGCCAGAAGTGGCGTGGGCGAACTCCATCTCGTTGACAGCGACCGCGTGGACATAACGAATCTAAACCGCCAAATCATTGCCTTACATTCCACCATTGGGCAATACAAGGTTGACATTGCAGCTCAGCGTGTTCACGACATCCATCCTGCCTGTATCGTCAAGACTTACAAGATGTTCTACCTGCCCGATACGGCAGATGCTATCAACTTGACTGATATGGACTATGTAGTGGATTGCGTTGACACAGTTACGGCAAAAATCCATCTCATCACACGCTGCAAGTCTTTGGGCGTACCTCTGATTTGCAGCATGGGTGCCGCAAACAAGATGGACCCTTCGGCATTCCGAGTGAGCGATATAGAAGATACGATTATGGACCCGTTGGCAAAGGTGATACGAAAGAAATTGAGAAAACTTGGCATCAAGCACCAAAAGGTGGTATGGAGTCCGGAGCAACCTCTCTCTCCCCTCATGAGCGATGAAAATGGTGAGCGTGTTCCGGCAAGCAATGCCTTTGTTCCCCCTGCAGCCGGACTGGTCATTGCGTCGGAAGTTGTGAAAGACTTGCTGAAGAAAAACCATACATACCGCATACCGCCCGAGGAGGAAGCAGAAAATCCCTACGCGCAGGAAGCTAGGCGAAAAGCAGAGATATGGGAACGCCAAAGGGAAGAAAACACCGGTTTTTAGGGAGAAAAGAGAATTTCTTTCAATTATGATTGCTCCTTTCATTTAATTTTCCTACTTTTGCAATAGAATTTAAATAGCTATGAATAGCATGAAACTGGCGATAATGACAAAATCCACCTTCTTTGTGGAAGAAGACAAGATTCTGGCGTCATTTTTTAACGAGGGTTTGACCAATCTACATTTGTTCAAACCAAGGCAGTCTCCTCTCTATTCAGAGCGTTTACTTACTCTCCTTCCGGAGGAATATCACAAACGCATCACCGTACACCAAAACTACTATCTAAAAAACGAATACAATCTTGCCGGCATTCATATCGATTCGCCTGAAGAGCCCGTTCCACAAGGATATAAAGGAAAGATAGGACGTACCTGCAACGACTTGTCCAAACTGAAGGACATGCGCCGCAAATATGATTATGTATTCCTCGACCATGTGCTGGAATCGCGCAACTGCACTCCAGCCTACACGCTCCAACAACTTAAGGAGGCTTCCGACCGCGGCATCATCGACCGTCACGTATGGGCTTTAGGCGGAGTGACGATGGACAACATTCCTCTGCTGCGCGACTTAGGATTCGGTGGCGTCGTAGTATGCAGCGACATCTGGGAAAGGTTCAATATCCAAAGCCAGAACGAATTTAAGTCGCTCATTGATTATTTTGTCAAGCTAAAGAGAGTTGTAGAATGAAATTAACGACTTCTATTATATATAATAACGCTTTAAATAATGAGTGAACAAAACTCTTTTTTGGTTTTCTCGGGAACAAACACGAGATACCTTGCAGAGAAAATCTGCGCCAGTTTAGGCTGTCCTTTGGGCAACCTTGTTGTGACACGATTCTCTGACGGAGAATTCGCCGTAAGCTACGAGGAGTCTATCCGCGGACGCGACGTTTTCTTGGTTCAGAGCACTTTCCCCAACTCGGACAATCTGATGGAGCTTCTCCTCATGATTGATGCAGCAAAGCGTGCCTCTGCCCGCCACATCAACGCTGTCATTCCTTATTTTGGATGGGCACGTCAGGACCGCAAGGATAAACCACGCGTGAGCATCGGCGCCAAGTTGGTGGCTGACCTGCTGAGCGTAGCCGGTATCGACCGACTTATCACGATGGACCTCCACGCCGACCAGATTCAGGGATTCTTCGATGTGCCTGTTGACCATCTCTACGCTTCGGGCGTGTTGCTGCCCTATGTTCAGAGTCTGCATCTGAAGGACTTGGTGATTGCCTCTCCCGATGTGGGCGGTTCCAAGCGCGCCAACACCTATGCCAAATATCTGGGCTGCCCGTTGGTGCTCTGCAACAAGACCCGTGCACGTGCCAACGTTGTGGAATCCATGCAAATCATCGGTGACGTGAAAGGCAAGAACGTTGTAATTGTTGATGATATGGTTGATACAGCCGGCACCATTACCAAAGCTGCCAACATCATGAAGGAAGCAGGTGCCCTCAGCGTGCGTGCACTCGCCAGCCACTGTGTGATGAGCGGCCCCGCATCGGAGCGTGTTGAGAATTCCTGTCTGGAGGAAATCGTCTTTACCGACTCTATCCCCTACACGAACCGCTGCTCCAAAGTGAAACAACTGAGTGTTGCCGACATGTTTGCCGAGACTATCCGCCGCGTCATCAACAATCAGAGTATCTCCAGCCAGTATCTGATTTAATTTTAGATATCACCTATTATTATATAAGGAACTCCATCTCTTCTGAAAGAAATCAAAGAGATGGAGTTTTTGTTTTATTACATATTGACTTACACCCCCTATAATAATATAATGTAAGTTTGACGGATTCTAGAATTCGAAAAGCTGTTGACCATCCAAAATCTATCTACCTTTGAAGGCTGACACGTGATAGACTTATGGCTGACACGTGATAGACTTAAGGCTAACACGTGATAGACTTAAGGGAAACACGTGTCAGCCTTCATAGATACAAAGATATCGAATCTTGGATGGCCACTTCTGCCCATAAGATTGAGAAAATGCAGGTTCGCTTCTACAACTTTATTAGTATCCCCTTTCATACAGCCAAGCACAAAAGAAAAAAACAAGGAAGAAGGAAAATGAGGATTTCTATGTTTGTAATCATGCTAACAGCCCCATAAACTCCATGATTATGGCTATATTTTGTAAGAAATGAAAAAAATCCTGAATAAAATATGGCTTTCAACTAAATTTTGTGTAACTTTACACCAAACAAATATAAAGAACCATCTTATTGGGACCTGACGAAAGAATGAGGGTTTAATATGAAAGACTATTATAAGGAACATGCCCGAATATACGTTTCAATAGACTGTATAGTTCTGGGATTTGATGAAGGCAAATTAAAATTGCTGGTGGGACGTCGCAAAATGTCCCCGGGAAAAGGAGAATGGTCACTTTATGGCGGCTTTGTCAACGAAGACGAGAGTCTGGATGATTGCGCCAATCGTGTACTTCTTGAACTTACGGGTATGCGCAATATCTATATGCGCCAAGTGGGAGCCTACGGCGATGTGAATCGTGACCCCGGTGAGCGCGTTATATCTGTGGCATACTTAACACTGATAAATGTCGTTGACTATGACGAAAAACTTCGCTTGAAATATGGTCTTGAATGGATAGATGTGGACAAGTTGCCCAAACTCTATGGAGACCACAACAAAATGGTGCAAAATGCACTGGCTATTTTGAGAAGAAGAATCAGCAATGAGCCATTGAGTTTTCATCTTTTGCCAAAGCTCTTTACACTTACCCAACTACAACACGTTCACGAGGCTGTATTGGGGCATGAGCTAGACAAGCGCAACTTCCGCAAACGAATCAAACAAATGGATTTCATCGAGAAAACCAACCAAATAGACCGCAAGACATCTAAGCGGGGAGCTGCACTCTATCGATTCAACAAAACATTATATGCGGATGACCCTTCGTTTAAGCTATAGCGGAAGGGGCAGCTTCAATACTACTCTGATGAACCTGATAAAGACTTAAAACATTATTAATCAATACATTTACTAATGAACGACAACAAACTAATGAACCGTGCGGCAAACAATATCCGTGTGCTTGCCGCATCAATGGTTGAGAAAGCTAAATCTGGACATCCCGGTGGCGCAATGGGCGGAGCCGATTTTATCAACGTGCTCTTTTCGGAGTTCTTGATTTACGACCCCGAAGACCCCAAGTGGACTGGACGCGACCGTTTCTTCCTTGACCCTGGTCACATGAGTCCGATGCTCTACGGCGCTTTGACACTGCGCGGGATGTTTACCATGGACGACATCAAACAGTTCCGTCAATGGGGCTCACCTTGTCCCGGTCATCCGGAACTTGACGTGGAACATGGCATTGAGAATTCCTCCGGTCCTTTAGGACAGGGACATGCCATCGCAACAGGCGCTGCCATAGCAGAGAAATTCCTTGAGGCTCGTGTGGGCAAAACCATGATGCAACACACTATCTATTGCTACATTTCAGATGGAGCCGTTGAGGAGGAAATCTCTCAGGGCGTAGGCAGAATCGCCGGTACACTGGGACTGAGCAACCTCATCATGTTCTACGACTCCAATGCTGTGCAACTCTCTACCAATACCGAAGACGTGATGGCGGAGGACACGGCTATGAAATATAAAGCTTGGAACTGGAACGTGATTGAAATCAACGGTAACGACGTGGATGAGATTCGCGGTGCACTGAAGGAAGCCAAGATGGAACAAGAGCGCCCCACCCTCATCATCGGTCACACCATCATGGCAAAAGGCGCAATCAAAGATGACGGCTCCAGCTATGAGGGCAGCGTAAAGACTCATGGCGCTCCCCTCGGTGGAGATGCCTACCGCAATACTGTTAAGAACCTTGGTGGTAATCCCGATGACCCATTTGTCATTTGGGACGACGTGAAACAACTCTACGACAACCGTCGTGAGGAACTCCGCAAAATTGTTGCCGAACGTCGTAAGGCTGAGAACGAATGGCGCAAAGCCAATCCTGAACTGGCTACCCAAATGAACGACTGGTTCTCTGGCAAGGCACCCAAAGTGGAGTTCAGCAAACTGGTTCAGAAGCGCGACATCGCTACACGTGCAGCTTCTTCCGCTTGTTTGGGAGAACTGGCAAAACAAGTGCCCAACATGATTTGCGCCTCTGCCGACTTGAGCAACTCTGACAAGACTGACGGTTTCTTGAAGCAAACCCATAGCTTCGTAAAAGGCGACTTCAGTGGAGCTTTCTTCCAAGCTGGTGTGGCAGAGTTGACCATGGCTGATATGTGTATTGGTATGGCTCTGCACGGATGTATCGCAGCATGCGGAACCTTCTTCGTTTTCTCAGACTATATGAAGCCTGCCGTTCGTCTTGCCGCTCTCATGGGTGTTCCCGTTAAGTTTATCTGGACCCACGACGCTTTCCGTGTGGGTGAGGATGGTCCAACGCACGAGCCTGTGGAGCAAGAGGCACAGATTCGCCTCATGGAGAAATTGCGTAACCATAAGGGTCAGGACAGTGTTCGCGTGTTCCGTCCTGCAGACTCAGACGAGGCAACTGTCTGCTGGAAGATGGCAATGGAGAATATGGACACACCGACTGCTCTTATCTTCTCGCGCCAGGCTATCAAGTCTCTGCCTGAAGGCAATGACTACGAGCAGGCACGCAAGGGAGCCTACATCGTTGCAGGTTCCGATGAGAACCCCGATGTCATTTTGGTGGCTTCTGGCTCAGAGGTAGCCACCCTCATTGCCGGTGCAGAGCTTCTGCGTAAGGACGGTCTTCGCGTGCGCATCGTGAGTGCTCCGTCTGAAGGACTCTTCCGTCGCCAGAGCAAGGAATATCAGGAATCCGTGCTGCCCAAGAATGCAAAGATTTTTGGACTAACAGCAGGTCTGCCCGTCACACTCCAAGGACTTGTTGGAGCCAACGGTCGTGTTTACGGCATGGAGAGCTTCGGCTTCTCCGCTCCCTACAAGGTGCTTGACGAGAAACTTGGCTTCACGGGTGAGAATGTATATAAACAAGTGAAAGACTTCTTGGCAGAATAAAAATATTACGACTATGATGGAAATCAAGACAGTAGGAATTGCCTGCGACCATGCAGGCTTCGCGTTAAAGCAGTTTGTAAAACAGTATCTCGAAGAGAAGCATATCCCTTACAAGGATTATGGAACCTATTCGGATATGAGCTGTGACTATCCTGAGTTTGCCCATGCTTTGGCTCGTGGCATTGAGAGTGGTGAGGTTTATCCAGGAATCGGCGTTTGCGGTTCTGGTCAGGGCTTCGCTATGACAATGAACAAACACCAGCAGATTCGCGCTGCCCTTTGCTGGTCACCCGAGATTGCCCACATGGCGCGCCAGCACAATGATGCCAATGCACTCGTTATGCCGGGCCGCTACATTGACAATAACACCGCCCGCAAAATTATGGATGAATTCTTCAATACAACCTTTGAGGAAGGTCGTCACTTGAGAAGAATCAATAAAATTCCCCTAAGCGAGGAGTAATTTCTCAATTGAACAAGAATCAAAAAGGTGGAAACCCAAATGGGAATCCACCTTTTTTCTATTTCATATATCCTAAGAGCTCGTAAAGCCCTTGGCTATTAGTCATTATTTACTTACTTGGAGCCTCATATTTTGTTCCTGTCTCCTTCACGTATTTCTGCGCATAGGAATGAGGATAACCCGGACGCTGAACGCGAGCACCAATTCCTTCCGGCGTGAGTTTGAAGTGACCATTCTCCTCGGGCTTCACAATCATATCGTTGTATTTCACGATGAGGTAAGTAGCCAACTGCTTCCAACGTCCCAGCATCTGCTGAGCTTGTTGATTGCTGTATTCATTCAAGTACTTCAAAGCGGCAGCCTTATTGCTGGAATAAAGCGACATTGCCTTCTCTTCCACGGCTGGCTGCTGGGCGATGTAAGCCTTCTCCAAACTATCGCGAACTACTTTAAGTGACGGGAACAACTGGCTATAACGAGGATATACCATATTGCTCACCCAGTTGCACACCCAGTAGGCATTGCGGTCAGAGAAATTCACAGCGTCAGCACCCGGCGTGTTGAAGCACTCTGGCTGAACGGTATTGCCACAATAGATAGGCACATAGGCAATCATATTTCCATCATCATTGCCAAACCACAGCACTCCGCCAATCTCACGGGGCAACCATGAACGCATCTGAGATACATAAGTGAAGCCAGTCTGCTGAGTAGAAGTCGGGCGCTCATTGAAGTAACTTTTGCCATCTACCTTAAAGTCAAGTGGTGTGGGACGATAAGGCATGTCCCAAATACCACCGCCAATATTGGTAGAATCAAGAGCCAAGGGAGTTCCTTCATAGTGGTCGCGCATATCAAACTGCAAATCCTGAAGGGAAAGTTTCTTGTCTGGAATAATCCAAAGCGGCATATCCTCTGCGTTTTCATCCTTACCCAAAGCCCAAGCCAAATAGCGGCTCATATCCTTATGGTGATTGAAGAAAGACCATACACGTGCGTCGCAATAACGGCGACCGCTAAAATCGGGTTTTGCATAAGTCATCTTCCAGTTGAATTCTTTATCCTTTCCAGAGAACCACCCCATCTTGCGGGCATACTTAATCATATTCTTGGAATGAATCACCTCAGTATTATAACTTGAGACTACACCGATGCGGCTCTGGTTGGCATGACCAGAAATAGCATTGTCGGGTATCTTCACAGCACACCAAACGACACCACCATCTGAGCCGGTGCCCTGCATTTCCATAATCCAAGCCTCATTGGGGTCGCAGAGTGTGAAGGTCTCTCCCTCTGAGCAGTAGCCGTAGGTTTCTGCCAAAGTAGTCATCACCTTAATAGCCTCACGTGCCGTCTTGGAGCGTTGCAGACCGATATAGATAAGCGAACCGTAATCAATGCCGCCTTTGGGGTTGACCATCTCCTCGCGGCCTCCATAGGTAGTTTCACCAATCGTTACTTGATATTCATTGATATTGCCAATGACATTGTAAGTCTGTTCAGCCTCAGGTATCTTACCAATGTATTTATGAGTATCCCAATCCACGACATCGCGCATCGTTCCCTTGGGATACGTTGCGGCGGGATAATGGCAAAGACCAATAAACATACCGTAATCATCGGCATTGTAAGTACACATCACGCTACCATCCACCGACGCACCTTTGGCGACGATGAAATTGGTGCATGCATAGCTGACCAACCCCGTGGCCAGAAACATAATAGATAATACAATTTTCTTCATAACAAATTGTTTATTATTAGAAATAGGGTTATAGGTTATTTTAAATTTCTTATTTATTGTCTACGAGTAACTGACCGTTCCACCATGCTTGAAGCCATCCTTCTTCGGAAGTGGTCAACTGGATAGTTCCGCCCAACCATTCGGTCATTGGCAGTTCGTCGCGAAACTCATAGTAGTTGACGACTCTCTGCCCTTTCAACTCCACCACTGCTTGTCGCAGCAGACGATTGTCAATGACAACTTCATGTGCCCCTACCCTTCTCATTTCCGTTTGTTGCTTAATGGTTGAAGATTGGGCGGAGTGGGTGACGTTCTCGACGCTCCAGCCGGCAGAGGCTGCCCAGTGGGAACTGTAGTCCCACCATTGGTTCCTGTAGAATCAGATTTCTGTCCCGGAGCAACTGGTGATGGCTTCTTTCTATGCAGACGCAGCATCTGAATATTCTCCAAGAACATCATCCGCATGGTAGAAGTAGTCATACTATTGGGTGAGGTGTTGAGTTGGAAGTAGCCCTTGATTTCCTTGAAACCAATATAGTTGTCATCGCTGATTTGCAGCGTATTAACCACATCGGATGAGAGATGGAGATTGCGGGTGACCACACTATCGTTTTTCAATACGATAGCGAGAACAACATTTCCATCGCGCATTCCGTCTTGGAAGATGAACTGAGACCTAAAACTCAGCCATAACATGTCGCCAGCATGAAACGTGGTGTCAACCTTAATAGTAAACGAATGACAGTTAAAGGGCACTTTCGATGAGAGCATCATAAACGTAGGTCCCTGCCAGATGCTCGTCGTATCGCCATTAGCAGTGTACTGACTTGCCACCATCGTTGCGCTACCGCCGAGATTGCGAACCTCATCCTGCATCCGCTCGCCTAAACTCTCATAGATATCATGCAAAATCTCAGCATTGCGCATGTAATAGACCATGGAGGAATCGAATTGAGACTGCGTGACATGGTGCTTTTTCAGCACAGCCACATGGTATGCTTGAGTCATATCTTTGTAGTTGCCTTCTGGACGGGTGGAAGTCATGCCATCTGCGATATGATAATCATAGAGGATATCTTCCATCTCGTCTGGTTGGATATACTCATCGGGCACTCCGGGCTTGCATCCAACCAGTGTGGTTGTAGCAAACAGAACTGCCAACAAGCAGAGCATTCCATATAAAGCAGAGCTACTTCTCATCTTTCTCCTCCTTATTGGGTTCTTCATTAGCTTCTTCCGGCAAATGCTTATTACGAGAGAAAGCGATGGTGATACGCTCAAAATCCTTGAAGCAGAATATTATTAATAGAATAACACCTACAGAGATGGAAGCGTCGGCAAAATTGAACACCGGAGAGAAGAAAACAAATTCCTGCCCGCCCACTAATGGCATCCACTCAGGCCACGTTGAAACGATAAGCGGAAAATAGAACATGTCAACCACCTTCCCCATCATGAAAGGTGCGTAGCCTTGCCCAAAGCTAACGAAAGTAGAGAGTGCGAAAGGTGACGCCTCAGAAAAGATGAGACCATAGAACAAACAATCAAAAATATTTCCTGCCGCACCAGCTACGATGAGAGAAAGAATTATAATATAACGCGTGCGGCCGTGATGCTTGATTTCCCAATGCAGATACCATCCCAATAGCCCGACGGCAACAATGCGGAAAAGAGTTAAGAATATTTTATGTAGCCATTGAATGCCGAATGCCATGCCAGCGTTCTCTACGAACACGATATAGAACCAGTCTGTAATGTGGATGGATTCGCCAAGGCACAAATGGGTCTTCACCGCTATCTTGATGATTTGGTCTATAATCAGGATAGCTGCAATGAGAATGACGGCAACACGACCGTCGGTTAATCCGAATTTCTTTTTCATTTAACTCTTTACTTTTCAGCAATATATTGCAGCCGAGTAGTGGAAGTCGAAGTTGAAGCGGCAGTCAGGAGATAAAATTAATGATGCATAGGTTAGAAACCATGCAAGAAACAGTTCTGTGCTGTTCACAATAAGTCTATATGTGAAGTTTGGATAGATAAGACGAACACTGCAAACAGCAGCAGCTAACAGTCATCTCCCAACTCCAGCTCGAAAAGCAAACGACTCTCCATCAGTTCAGCGCAATTCATCAAGCACAGGGCTTGAAGCAGCAACCAACTTAATGTTGCCTGTGCGTCATCTTTGAGTTGACGCTCAGTGTTGCATGAGGCACGGCTCTAAGACGCTCTTTGGGAATCAGTTCACCCGTGTAGCGGTCGATGCCGTATGTCTTGTTCTCAATTCTAACCAATGCAGCCTCCAAAGCACGGATGAACTTCTGCTGGCGCTGAGCCATTGTCACGAGTTCTTCCTTAGCCTGCATTTCACTTCCATCCTCCACAGCCTTATAACCGGGAGATGTATCCATCACGTCGTTTGAATCCTTATAAGTAAGCTGCCGCATCATTTCGTTGTAGCTATTGCGGGCAACGGCAAGTTTTTCGTTGATGATTGCACGGAATTCCTCCAGCTCCTCATCACTATAACGCTTCTTTTCCATAGTGAAATGGTTTAAGTTTTTTAGTTAGTTTCCTTGTTTGATATAATGGCTAAATAAATAAGCATCCAACCTGCAGCGGAATATAATCCCACGCAGATTGGATGTCTCATTATCAAGCTTTTACTACCTTTATGTTCAATTTAAAGTTGTCAAATTCAACCTCAGCGCCATCATTGGCTGCCACGAGAATATCGTTGGCAAGCACCTGGCTCTTAATGACATCGCCGAAATTCTTGATAGCCGCATCAGTCTCAGCATTCGGAGCCACCGTCACTACCACACGGTCAGTGATTTCCAATCCGGTCTCCTTACGCAAATTCTGAATACGGTTGATGAGTTCACGTGCCATGCCTTCCTGGCGAAGTTCATCAGTAAGCTCAACTTCGAGGGCTACAGTCAGGTTACCTTCGTTGGCGACGAGCCATCCAGGAATATCCTCTGATATGATTTCCACATCAGCGGCATCAACCGTGATTTGTTGACCATCGGCTTCGAAAGTATAATTGCCCTGAGTCTCCAACTGAGCAATCTCCTCTTGAGAGAGGGTATTCATCTTAGCGGCAACAGCCTTCATCAGCTTACCGAACTTCTTACCCATCACTCTGAAGTTGCACTTTACTTTCTTAACAAGAATGCCTTGACCTTCAACGAATTTCAACTCCTTCACATTGACTTCGTTCTTAATCAAGTCGGCAACAGCCTCGATATGACGTTTCTGCTCGTCATCGACAGCAGGAATCATAATCTGCTGCAGCGGCTGGCGAACTTTGATGTTCACCTTACGGCGCAGGGCGAGCACCATGGAAGTAATCTTCTGTGCCATACCCATACGAGATTCGAGGTCTTTATCTATCAGACTCTCGTTGACCTCCGGATAACGCTCCAAATGAACACTCTCCAACTTGCCTCCCAAATCATGATAGAGTTGGTCGGTATAGAACGGCGCATAGGGTGCCAACAGTTTGGCAACGGTCATCAGGCAAGTATAGAGCGTCTGATAAGCAGAGAGCTTATCTTCACTCATCTCCTTACCCCAGAAGCGTTTACGGTTCAAGCGCACATACCAGTTGCTCAAGTCGTCGTTGACAAAGGTATCAATGAGTCTGCCTGCACGAGTCGGGTCAAGATTCTCCATCTCAGCCGTGGTGTTCTTCACCAGTGTATTGAGGCAAGACAGAATCCAGCGGTCAATCTCCGGACGCTTCTCCACAGGCACTTGGGGTGACTTCGGGTCGAAATCATCCACATTGGCATAGAGGGCGAAGAAGCTATAGGTATTATATAGCGTGCCGAAGAACTTGCGGCGAACCTCGTCAACACCTTCGGGGTCAAACTTCAGGTTGTCCCACGGCTCCGAGTTAGTGAGCATATAGAAGCGCACAGCATCGGCTCCGTACTTGTTAATCATCTCAAACGGGTCAACAACGTTGCCAACGTGCTTTGACATCTTGAATCCCTTTGCATCGAGCACCAATCCGGAACTGATAACATTCTTGAAAGCTACGCTGTCAAAAATCATTCCAGCAATGGTATGGAGCGTGAAGAACCAACCACGGGTCTGGTCCACACCCTCGTTGATGAAGTCTGCGGGGAAGAAAGCAGGAGCAACAGGAGTGCCCTCATAACGGCTTTCAACCAATTCCTTACGGTATTCGGCTTCGCTCTTGCCCGTTTTCTTCAGTCCTTCTGCATTGATATCTCCTTCGAAAGGATAGTGCAACTGGGCATAGGGCATGGAACCTGAATCGAACCAAACGTCAATCAGGTCACTCTCACGATACATCGGTTTACCGGCATCGTTGACGAGCACGATATCGTCCACATAGGGACGGTGCAAATCTATCTTATCGTAGTTTTCCTGCGAATAATCGCCGGGAACGAAACCTCTATCCTTCAGCGGGTTACTCTTCATCACGCCCGCCTTCACGGCTTTCTCAATCTCATTATAGAGTTCCTCTACAGAGCCGATACACTTCTCGCCACGGTTCTCATCGCGCCAGATAGGAAGCGGTGTACCCCAGAAGCGAGAGCGGGAAAGGTTCCAGTCGTTCATGTTCTCCAACCAGTTGCCGAAACGTCCCGTACCCGTTGACTCCGGCTGCCAGCGGATGGTCTTGTTCAGTGCCACCAAACGGTCCTTGCACTCGGTATCCTTGATGAACCAACTGTCGAGGGGATAATAGAGAATGGGCTTGTCGGTACGCCAGCAGTGAGGATAGTTGTGGGTCAACTTCTCAATGCGGAAAGCCAAACCTGCCATCTTCATCTCCATGCAGATGACGATGTTCAAGTCCTCACTCTTCTCGGTGGCAACACGGTCCCATACTCCGTTGGGATTGAACTTCGGGTCGTAGGCATTCTTAACGTAGTCGCCTGCATGATGACTATAAGCCTCCTTGTCGACACAGACTTTCAAGAAGTTGTCGTCGAGTTCCTCCATGAGGTAGTACTTGCCCTGCAAATCCACCATCGGGCGTGTCTCGCCCTTCTTTGAAATCAGATGAATAGCGGGAACATGAGCCGCAAGAGCCACCCTGGCATCATCTGCACCAAAGGTGTTGGCGATATGGACAATACCCGTACCATCCTCGGTCGTGACATAGTCACCGGGGATTACTCGGAACGCCTCACTGTTCATCTCCACAAAGCGGTCGTGTCCGTTCTCACCTACAAAGACCTTCTCAGGATGCTGCCGCGCATACTCTTTTACGTAGTCAAAAGCCCACTGGTCAACTTTCATACAAGGTTTCACCCAAGGCATAAGCTGCTGATAGTGCATGCCCACGAGGTCATCACCCGTGTAATGAGCCACGATGCGATAGGGCAAGAGTTTGTCGCCCTTCTTGTATTCGGGCATTTCCTCATTGTCGCGCATCTCACCTTCGGGCTTGAAATAGGCACCCACGCGAGGCTCAGCAATGATGACGGTGATTTTCTCAGCCGTATAGGGATTGTAGGTGCGGAGAGCCACGTAGCCTATCTTCGGTCCCACACAGAGCGACGTGTTGGAAGGCAAGGTCCACGGAGTCGTGGTCCAAGCCATAAAGCAAGGCTTACCCCACTCGCTGAGCAGTTGCTTGTCTTTTGAAATGCCGGCGAAATCAGTAATGCTGAACAGGGCAGTTACTGTTGTGTCCTTCACGTCACGGTAGCAGCCGGGCTGGTTCAACTCGTGGCTGGAGAGTCCGGTTCCTGCTGCGGGAGAATAAGGCTGGATAGTATAGCCCTTATAGAGCAAACCCTTATTATATAGCTGCTTAAGCAACCACCAAAGAGTCTCTATATACTTATTGTCGAAGGTGATATAAGGATGGTCCAAGTCAACAAAATATCCCATCTTTTCTGTCAGCTCGCGCCACTCAGCCGTGAACTTCATCACGTTCTCGCGGCACTTGCGGTTATAATCCTCAGTGGAGATATATTTGTCTGATGCCTTATTGTCGATGTCCTTCTTTGTGATGCCAAGTTCCTTTTCAACGCCTATCTCAACGGGAAGTCCATGAGTGTCCCATCCCGCCTTGCGCTTCACCTGATAGCCTTGCATGGTCTTATATCGGTTGAAGGAATCCTTAATGGCACGGGCTAGCACATGATGGATGCCGGGATGTCCGTTTGCCGAAGGAGGACCTTCGAAGAAGACGTGTTGGGGACATCCCTCTCTTTCATCTATCGTTTTGTGGAAGATATCGTTCTTCTCCCACTGAGCCAGCACTTCCTCATTCGTCTTGGTGAGGTCAAGGTGGCTGTGCTCTACAAACTTTTTACCCATATTCTTGATGTTTATTATAATTTCGTATTCTTGAGGGGCAAAGTTACAAAAAACCGCTGTAATGCACAAATTTAGCCGCTCTTTTTTGGCTATTACTGACATAATGCATAATGCACAATGCACAATTCATTCAACTTTCGCATTTATGGAGGAGTCAAAGGAGTTAAAAGGAGTCAAAGGAGTTAAGACATTACTATTGAAGGATTCTGATACCCTTCAGCACTGTTGTCTTTAACTCCTCAAACTCCTTTGAAGTAAGCAAGTTGAAAACTAGCGAAACTTCAGTAATTCATAATGAATAATGCACAATGTATTATGCACAATCCGTTCTATTTGTTCGGATGGGGATGTAAGTTGCACACGGAACACTTCGACATGAAGGGAGAGTGCTCACTAGGTCTTGCCTTCACTTTCCTCTGTCAGGGCAAGACTTCTATGGTCGCTATCCCTTCGTAGAGAACCACTAAGCGCTTGTCTCGGGTTATAGCCACGAAACGGGGACTGCCTTCAAGATGTCTGAGGATGTTGTAGTCGTTGTCCAAGATATAGTAGTCGTAGGTGGCCTGCTTCTTATTCACTTCCGTTACGTGAAGGATGATGCGATAGCCCTGTGTATGTAGTTGGTCCCGGTAAATTAGACTATCATCATACAACTTGAGGGTCTGCAGTTTCGTGTCCACCCAATGAGGGTTGTCATCCTTGTCGTAGAGCAGAAAGTGGTGTGCGTCAGAGGCAATAGGCTCAAAGCGATTGCCATTTTTCACATAGACGGTATCGGCGTCGAAGAGGAGTGCTTTGCCATACAAGTCTTTGTCCCAAGTCTCAGGGAATAGCTCCTTGGAAAGCTGGCGACCGGTGTTTTTGTCGTAGGTGGCGACATAGGGCTGAGCCTTGTTCACAGGCTTGTAGCCATTCTTGAGAACCGTACCTGTGTTCAGCATAATCAGCGTATCACCGCGGATGACGAGATGGGTGTCGGTACCCTTTGAGTCAAAGTCGACCGTCCATATCTGCTGGAATCGGTTTCCGAGGCATTGAAGATGGGCTGCATCGGAAAAATAGAAATTATCGCCGTCATGCAGAATATTTGAGAATTGCATGACATAGCTGCTCAAGCCTCCGCTACTGCTTGTCTGCACGTTGCAAAAATCCATTGCTCCGCTCTTGATGTTGAGTCTCACCAAGTCCTTGGCAAGGAATACGATATGGTCGTCGTCGACTTTCTCGGTCATGCTCCATATTCCCATGTCGCCGCCTTCCAAGGTTGCCGCGGTCCATAGGTTCTCGCCTGTGGAGATTCTGTATGCGGAAAGTCCTTCCCCATATTGGGCAATACCCTTGTAGCCCACCATGATATCTTGCCCGATGTCAGTATAACACGGCAGGAATTTAATCTTATATCGTTCCTTGCCTTTGTCCGCATCGAAGAATCTCGTCTTGAATTTATCCGCATAGAGGCCCTTGCCGGAACTGATGTAACCGAGATTTGACAGTTGAACCAAAGCCGTGTTCCCATTGGAACTATTCTGCCACAGTATTTGATTGGTTCGTATGTCAATGCACCCGACCTGCCATTTCGTGAGAATATCCAGGGTCTTGTTCTCTTTGTAGCTGAGGAAGAGCAATTCAGGCTTCCCCTCTACGGGCAGGACCACTTGCGTTTCGTCAGGCACCTTGACGGTCTGAGGCTCCTGTGCCGTCATTGACAGAGACGGTAAAACAGTCAGAAACATGGCGACGGTGCATTTCAAGACACCTGATAATTTGTGTCGGAAGTTGATCATTTTGCTTTTGTATGAAGTGATATTCAGTGAATGCCTATTAATTGTATAGCAAGAAATCGGCTGATAGGTTTTCTGTTCTGTATGGACAGAAATATGTCATAGACATTTCGTCATTTTCAAGATTTTTGCAAAGTTAAGCTAATTCGATATGAATTCCAAGCAAATCCTCAACTATTTTTTCCGAGCTATATGCCAGTCGCATCTAAATTAACTTGAATTCGACGAAGATAGTTGGCTACACTATATCAATTTCAGCAAAGGAAACTACACAATGGTTAGACCGCTCACGCTTCTGATTCTCAATTTATCCATGATGTTCTTGCGATGAGATTCCATAGCCTATTGAGATGGAGATGAAAATTTTCTAAAGAAGCTATTACCATAGCGTGTGGTTAGATTATGTCATCGGCTCAAAAAAAATTTGGCTGAACATATATCGAGGCATAACTGACAATTGTTGCAATAAGTTTCTAATCACAAAAACACCGATTGATTTGCCACAAAAACACCGAACTATTTACCGCAAAATCGCCGATTGATTTGCCACAAAAACACCGATTTTCTTGCAATATTTCTCATTTTTTCATATCTTTGCATAATAAAAGCGAAATTTCTGACCTATGGAATATTTTGAAAGAGTAGCAGACCATATGCTCGAGGAGAGATTGGAAGCTTTTGGCGCTGTGTTGATAGAGGGGCCTAAATGGACTGGCAAGACTACTACAGCAGAGCAACATGCCAAGAGCATCATCAAGATGCATGATCCTGACATGGCTGCAGAATATATGACTACGGCTGAAACCAAACCGTCATTGCTTCTTAAGGGTGAGCAACCCCGGCTGATTGACGAATGGCAGGATGCTCCCGTACTTTGGGATGCAGTCCGTACCGCTATTGACAATACGGGAGGAAAGCCTGGACAATATATTTTAACAGGCTCCAACAAAGTTGACAAGTCCAAAGTAAGACACACTGGCACTGGACTCATCTCGCGCATGAAGATGTTGCCAATGAGCCTATGGGAGTCACGTGACTCTTCAGGCAAGGTCTCCATCCATGAACTTTTCGATAATCCCGGACTGGACATTGATGGAGAGACCAGCAAATTGGACATTCCCTCTCTCATCCGAGTGGCGTGCCGAGGTGGCTGGCCTGCTACCCTTCAGTTGAAGGAGAAAGCATCTCTGATGGTCGCCAAGGACTATGTGAATACTATTTGCGAAGAGGATGTCTCGGACATAGACAAGAAACAGCGCAATCCTAAGGTTGCCCGTCAGATTTTGCGCTCTTACGCCCGGAATATCAGTACACTTGCAAAGAAAACGAATATCGTGGCTGATGTAACCGCATCTGGCGACATCTCCATTTCTCAGGACACATTCGATGACTATATACGTGCTTTCGAAAGACTCTTTGTCATTCAGGACATAGATGCCTGGTGCCCGTCCATCCGCAGTAAGACCGCAATTAGAAGCGCTCCTAAGCGATGCTTTGTGGATCCGTCCATCGCGGTTGCCGCCATGAGTCTCAGCCCTGAGGCCCTAGAGACACAGCTTAAGACCTTTGGCTTTATCTTCGAGCAGATGTGCATCCGCGATCTCAAGGCCTATACGGCTGACTTCAACAGCCGAGTATCATACTACCGTGACCGGTACGGTTTGGAAGCCGACCTGGTAGTTCATTTGGAGGATGAGCGTTATGCCTTGATAGAATGCAAGTTGGGCAGCAGGGATATCGAAGAAGGCGCAGGACATTTGTGCAAACTTCAGCATCTTATCAGGGAGCACAACAAGAACGAAAGGCAAGTACAGTTGCGCGAGCCTGACTTGAAGATTATTCTTACAGGAGGGCAAATGGCCTACACACGCCCAGATGGTGTGAAGGTGTTACCATTAGCATGTCTGAGACCTTGACCAGCAACCATATTCTGACAAAATGACAGAATAACTCAATTCCAAAGTTTTCCGAAAAAGAATAAAAGAGAAGATATGGACAGAACGATAATTTCAATCGGAGTACAAGATGAAGGTGGCTAAGAAGCCACTATCATTGTTAAAGGTGAACGCAACAATCAGAGAATATTTGAAGAACAATTTAAATACAAGGATGAAAAGGTACACCCCTTACGCCTATATTTTCTTAAAGAAGAATTACCACTACAAATATAAGAGAAATATCGTTAATTTCTAAATTTTCAATCTAATATACTTTTCGTCGAACTTACGTTAAATAAACAAGGTGCTACTTATCAAGTAATTCTTCGATTTCAATTCGCTTGAACGTTGGGATAGCATTAAATTTGCATCGATAGGAAGTGAGGAATCCGTCCCAACTTTTTAGCGAACAGCAATCATTTATATCGAGGAAGAACTTAAATGCTACTGATGTCGACATAGCCGTGCATCACTGCATAGATGGTTAGACCACTCACGCTTCTGATTCCCAATTTAGTCATGATATTCTTGCGATGAGAAATTACCGTTGTGAGGCTGATATTAAGTTTCTCGGCTATCTCTTTATTGATAAACCCTCGGACGATAAGGGAAAGCACCTCGATTTCACGGTCGCTAAGAACCTTCGGCGTGGCTATTGGAGGAAGATTGCGGCCATGTGCATGGGCATGCTGCACCAACGTAAGGAACTGGCGAACCAGCGATTCCTCATCCTGATTGGTACAGATGCTATGAAAACCGTTGAGCCATGAGGATGCATCGTTCTGAGATGTCAAAACTATAGTCTTCATCTTATGCTGGTTGAAGAAAGGCATATTGGCTACTACAATCTCCTGAGCGACAAAGAAGTGGACATATTGTTCGGGATTCTTGGCACGAAGTTGGCTCATGGTGCTGAAGGTGTCCACCTGCAAGATGGGCATGACATCTTCCAAAATCTGCCGCAAGCCAATCATGGCAAGCATATTACCGTCAACGACGGCACACTTAGGTTGCATTTTGCTGTCTATCATTGGGATATCTTACTTATAAAAAAGGAGCCAAACGTTTGCCAAACCAACCACGGAACTTCTGCCAGGGCGTACGCCACTTGTCCCAACGTTCCTCTGTCATCAACCAGCAATCTTTCTTATCGCGTTCAAAGAGCTGGTCCAGTTCGCGCGTTGTGAAAGGGTCAACAATGACGAGATTCTCCTCATAGTCATAACTGAGCGACCGCGCATTCAGGTTGGCGGAGCCGACAGTACAAAATTGACCATCGACCATGATAATTTTAGTATGGTGGAAACCGGGAGTGTACATATAGATATTGCAGCCCGCCTTCATGAGTTGATGGGCATTGTAGAATCCGCAGTCGGGTGTAAGCGGAATATCACTGCGCGTAGAGAGCATGATATCTACCTTCACTCCCCGTTTGGCAGCCCTTTTCAGAGCACGCATGAGCTCACGGTTGAGGGTGAAATAGGGATTGATGATTTTGATGGAATCTTGGGCATCATTGATGGCATTGGTATAGAACACCCGGATAATCTCATTGGAGGTATGAGGCTCGCGGTTGATGACACCCACCATCTTTTTGTAGCGGGTAGCAGTTGTATCTGGCTTCAGTCCCTGGAAATAGTCGGCAGGCCGATAGCCTCGGTAATACTTAGCACCATGGACATTCTGCCCGGACACTTTATTCCACATCTTCAAGAAGATAGCTTGCAATGTGTTTACCTCAGAACCGTCGATGCGGCAATGCATGTCGTTCCATGAACCGACCTTGGCTGTACCTTTTATATAATAGTCGGCAACGTTCATGCCGCCCGTATAGGCAATCTGACCATCAATGACAACTATCTTGCGGTGGTCACGTGAAAAGGCATGGTTAATCCATGGGAAGACAATGGGGTCGAACTTGTAAATCTCAATGCCTTCAGCCCGAATGGAATCCAAATGACGGCGTTTCAATGGTCGGTTGTTGGACGAATTGCCAAAAGCATCAAACAAGGCACGAACCTCTACGCCCTCCTTGGCCTTCTGACCGAGGATGACAAACAGTTCGCGGGCTATAGAATCATTGCGGAAATTGAAATATTCAAGATGAATACTGCTCTTGGCTTGGCGGATTGCCGTGAACATGTCGTCGAATTTCTCCTGACCTGTCATCAGCAAAGCGATAGAATTGTCATGGGAGAACTTCACCCCATGTTCGCGCAATTGACCAACAAGCATGGAGTCGGCTCTTACAGGAACCGACTGCTGTATTATGCTTTCGTGTTGCTGCGCCCTCACAGGCGCGGTCAGACACAATAATAAAATTACAAGTAAGGGTATTTTACGAATGTTCATTCTTTGTTATTACATTAGCGAAGCCGCATAGCTGTCAACAATGCCAAGCAGGTGGTTATCTGCATCGGTGACGAGAACTGAGTGGATTTTATTGCGGTGCATGATATCTTGCACTTCAGTAATCTTCGTTTTCGGTACAACTGTCTTGGGGTGTCGCGTCATGATATCCTCCACTGTATGGTCGAAGAACTGAGCCTGCCAACGCTCCATGGCACGGCGGATGTCACCATCCGTGATGAGACCAAGAATCTTGCCGTCTGAATCGAGTGAGACACCCAGCCCCAGTTTTCCTTTGCTTACATCGATGATGGCTTTGCCCAAATGCATTTCCTGAGGAATAATCGGCAAATCGTTTGTGCGCATCACATCCTCGGCTGTAGTAAGGAGTTTTCTTCCAAGCTCACCGCCTGGATGGAACTGCGCGAAATCACGCGGTTTGAAGTCGCGAATCTCCATAAGAGCCACCGCCAAAGCGTCGCCCATGGCAAGGGCTGCTGTTGTGGAACTGGTTGGAGCCAAGTTGAGAGGGCACGCCTCATGACTCACCCATACCCGAATATGACAAGTGGAATATTTTGCCAACAACGACTTGGGATTGCTCGTCATGGCAATGATAGGTATATGCATGTGGAGCACCATGGGAATAAAGCGCAAGAGTTCATCGGTCTGTCCGGAATTGCTGAGCGCCAGCACCACATCGTCGGATGTCATCACACCCAAATCACCATGATAAACATCAAGGGGATTGATGAAGAAAGCGGGAGTACCAGTCGAAGACAACGTAGCGGCGATTTTTGCACCGATGTGACCGCTCTTGCCTACGCCTGTAACGATGATTTTACCTTTGCAGTTAAACATCATCGTGACAGCTTTCTCGAAGTTGTCGTCCAATTGAGGTATAAGATTCTTCACCGCCTCCGCCTCATCGTTGAGACACTGAACGGCATATTCCTTGGCCTTCGCCAATCTTTCAAGATGTGATGTCATATATGGATTAATCTTTTTGGAGCAGTTTTTCTATTAATGGTTCGAGTTTGTCAAGTTCTAACATATTAGCAGCATCACTGAGTCCACGGTCTGGGTCCGGGTGCACTTCAAAGAACCACCCTGTGGCTCCAAAAGCCTTTGCTGCCAATGCCATGGCTGGAACATACCGACGGTCACCAATGGTCTTGCCGTCGCCTGCCGAAGGCCGCTGAACACTATGGGTGCAGTCCATAATGACAGTGGAGACAATCTTTCTCATTTCAGGGATATTGCGGAAGTCGACGATTAGATTGTTATAGCCAAAACAACTTCCTCGCTCTGTGAGCCAAACCTCGCGAGCGCCACCGTCAAGAACCTTCTCTACGGGATAGCGCATATCGCGTCCTGAGAGGAATTGAGCCTTTTTTATGTTTACAGTCTTACCCGTTTTGGCTGCGGCAAGCAACAAATCGGTCTGGCGGCAGAGGAAAGCAGGTATCTGGATAACATCGCACACCTCCCCCACCGGTTTAGCTTGCCAACTCTCGTGAATATCCGTAGTGATGCGGAGTCCGTATTTATCCTTCACATCGCTGAGCATCTTTAGTCCCTTTTCAAGGCCGGGGCCACGATAGGAATGTATCGAAGTGCGGTTGGCCTTATCAAAAGAGGCTTTGAAAATAATGTCAATGCCCAAGCGTGCATTAATTTCAACGAGCTTCTGAGCAACTGTATCGAGGAGCTGGGGGGATTCAATGACACACGGCCCAGCGATAAATACATTATGTTCCATCATACTGAGAATTCTTATCATGCAAAGTTAAATAAAAACAGATAAGCCGCCAACGATTTAACAATTATTTATAGTAAAGGAAAAGCCGCAGAGAATCAGTGATGAACTCTCTGCGGCAATTATTATATATAAAGATGTTATCAAAAATTCCACCAATGCTTTTTCTTTGGTTCTTCCTGCGGTGATTGGTAGCCCATGCTGTCACGGATAACCTGTCTATAGGACTTGTGCTCAGAAATCATCTGATAGATTTCGCCCCAGTCCGGCAATCCGCCCACCATGGAGTCATCAATGAAAACATCCGCCTTTATCTTGCGGCTGAAGACTTGGTTCTTTGAGATATCCTCCTCAGGGAAGTCCTTGTTTACAGCCCAGAACTCAACGCCTCGCTCCCTACACCACTCAACAGCCTCATCAAGCAAGCGCCCCTCACGGACGGTCCACAAGATGAGCTGATGATGGTCTTTGATGAGCTGGCGCAACGTCTGCGTGGCAAAAGGCAATTCGCGTCCGATTTCCGGATAACGATGCTCAACGATAGTGCCGTCAAAATCTACAGCTATTCTCATCTTCGCCTCTAATCCGGATTAGTGCTTAAATGAATTGTCGTTCTTGTTGCCGTAATGACTATTGGTATAAGAGCCATAACCATGACCATAGCCTGCAGAATATGAGCCGTATGATTTGCCATACTGGCTATAATGACCGTAACGGCCATAACGACCATAACGACCATACTTGCCATACTTGCCGTAGCCATAATAGTAACCGTACTTTCTCTTTGAGAGGTCAATACCATTGAGGGCGATGCACATATTGGGCAGTTTCTTTTCATCTGCAAGCGAGTTGATGAGACCGAAGCTTTCCTTAGCGGTATAGTCTGCGCGGCAAAGAATGACAGAAACATCGGCTACACGGGCTATCTGCAGAGTATCGGTCACCCAACCAACAGGAGCAGTATCAATAAGAATGTAGTCATACTCTTTCTTGAGAATCTCAAAAACCTTATCCAGCGAAGGATAGGTCAGCAACTCTGCAGGGTTCGGAGGTACTGGACCTGCCATGAGAAGTTCAAGGTTGTTGTTCACTCCGGAAGGAATAATCTGTTCCTTGATTTCCTCAGCAGAAGGACTATCAAGCGTGAGCAAGTTAGTAATTCCGTGGCGACGGTCGTCAATCTCAAAAAGGTTGGCAAGACGCGGCTTGCGGATATCCAAACCAACAAGAATCACCTTCTTGCCAAGCAAAGCAAAACTTACAGCGAGATTGGCAGCTGTAAACGTCTTACCTTCGCCGGAAACAGAAGATGTGAAGAGTATTGTCTTTTGATTCTTGCGCAGCATAAACTGCAAGTTGGTACGCAAGGAACGGAATATTTCTTCCATAGCATTGTTGGTATTCTCGTGCACAACGATGTCTGCCTTAGTCTTTGCGGACTCACTTGCCACGGGAATATCAGCTATGATAGGCAACTTCGTGAGTCGAGCTACGTCGTCGTGACCTTCAATCTGATAGCGGAAGAACTGAAGAATGAGCAGTATCAAAGCTGGGACAGCCAAACCGAGAATCAGAGCTACCAGCATAATCACATTGCCCTTAGGACTTATTTTCCCATTCACTTCAGGCATATCTATCAACTTGCCCTTGTTGGCAGTTGCAGCAAGTGAGATGGAGTTCTCCTCACGCTTCTGCAGCAACATAAGATAAAGTCCAGACTTCACCTCCTGCTGACGACCAATCTGACTCAGCATACGCTCTTGCTCAGGAGTCTCTTGAATTTCGCTCTGATACTTTCCTTGCTGAGATGCAACAGAACTGCGCTGAATCTCCATGCTGCGACGAGCTTGAGTCATAGCACGCCGGATACTGTTGTTCAAATCATCAAGCTGAGAGGTAAGGGGTACAACCGTGGGAGAATTCTCAGAAGCCGAACGGAGCAAACGGTTTCGCTGCAACACAATCTCATTGTAGCGATTGATAAGAGCCGTTGCACTCTGGTCGGTCAAACCCACATTGGATGGAAGGGTCTGGTATTTGTTGGCAGGCTGATTCATATAATCCTGCAACGACTGCAAGAGGTCTATCTGAGTGTTAGCCTCTGCTAATTTCTGTTCATAAGCATCGGCATTAGTCACAGCTTGTCCCGCATTGAGCTTCAACTCAACCATGTTGTTGCGCTTCTTGTAATTCTCAAGTTCGCTTTCCGTAGAACCCAACTCGGCATTGATTTTCTCCAGACGGCTGTTGATGAATGCCTCTGTGTTGGTGGCAATCTCATTCTTATCGGCGTTTGCCTGTTGGTTATAGGCAATGGTGAGTTGCTTCAAATAATCCTCGGCACGCTGTGGAACCTCATCGTTTAGTGTAAGAAGAACGATTGATGTGTTCTTATTGGTCTGCGACACAGAAAGTTCTCCTACATATTTATATGCTGCCTGGTCAGGAGACTCAATCTGGACCTTTAGTTCGCTGCCTTCCTCCATTGGAGTAGTAGAGTTAGCTGCGAATGTAATGAATCCAGCGCGTGTTCCAATCGTTGAAGGCAGACTGGGCAGAGTCTTATCCAAGCTGTAGGGGCCAGACACTGAATTTGCCTGACCGTTTACATAGTAAGTACCAGTCACATGATACTTACCTCCCTCACGCTTAATCACAAGATTAATCGGAGCCTTCAAAGCCTCTAAGTGACCAGGGTCCAAGTCAACAGAGATAGGCTGATTCTTGTAAAGAATAGACTCTTTCACACGGCCTTTCTGGCGATAAGTCACATAGAGCTTCAAATCGCGCACTGCTTGAGCAGCAATAGAGCGCGAGGAGAGAATCTCCAACTCGTTGTCCACACCGTAAGAATTGGAAATCAATCCAAGTGTACTGGTGTTTAGAGCGGCATTGCGCCCACCTCTGGGCTGATTGTCGTCCTTAATAAGGAGTTTGGCACTTGCACGATAAATAGGCGTTGCATAGCGCAAATAAAGAGCTGCCGCACCCAAACAAATAATAAGTGAGACCAGAAACCACTTCCAATTCAAGATAAGAGTGGTGTAAATCGCGGCAAAATCAATTGACGCTTTGTCTTCTTCCGGGTTCGGAGTAGCTGGTGTTGCGTCAAAGTTCTTATTTTCTTCCATTATACAAAAAACGTTTTACTTCTTTTTTCCTTTATTAAATTGTTCAGCCAAATTCAACAGATATTGTCCATATCCGTTCTTGCGCATGGACATACCCAATTGCCTCAATTGCTCGATAGTTATCCATCCCATTTTGAAGGCAATCTCTTCAAGACATGCCACTTGCAAACCTTGACGCTTTTCCACAGCCTCTATAAAATTGCCAGCTTCGTATAGGCTGTCATGAGTACCAGTGTCAAGCCAAGCAAAGCCACGTTGCAGGATTCTTACTTTGAGGTTCTTTCTTTTCAAAAATTCCTGATTGACCGAGGTAATCTCTAACTCTCCTCGTGCACTGGGCTTCACATTCTTTGCTATCTCAACCACGCTGTTGGGATAAAAGTAAAGTCCCACTACTGCATAATTACTCTTAGGATGAGCAGGCTTCTCCTCTATGCTTAGACAGTTGCCATCCTCATCAAACTCTGCCACACCGTAGCGTTCAGGGTCGTTGACATAATAGCCGAAGACGCTTGCACACCCCTTCTGCTCAGCCTCCTTCAAACTCTGCTGAAGCAGACCTGTGAAACCAGAGCCATAGAATATATTGTCGCCCAAAACAAGACAGACGCTGTCCTTTCCAATAAATTTCTCACCTATGATGAAAGCCTGAGCCAAACCATCGGGTGAAGGCTGCTCTGCATACTCAAAGTGAACGCCTAAGTCACTACCGTCACCCAATAAGTGTTTGAAACCTGGCAAATCGAAAGGCGTAGAGATGATGAGTATGTCTCTAATGCCAGCGAGCATAAGCACTGAGATGGGATAATAAATCATAGGCTTGTCATAGACGGGAATAAGTTGTTTGCTTATTCCTTTGGTGATGGGATACAAACGAGTCCCCGAACCACCAGCTAATACTATACCTTTCATATTATAATCATGTGAATTCGATTTTAATTAATATGTTAATGTTAATATGCATTTTTATTGGGTCGGAAGATGGAGATGAAAGTCATGAAGATGATTCTTAAATCCAACCACCAAGTCCAGTGTTCAATATACCAGATGTCACGTCTCACACGTTTCTCCATCTGCCAAAGTTCTTTCACCTCACCTCGTGCGCCCGTCACTTGAGCCCAACCAGTAATTCCAGGCTTGGAGAAGTGGCGAACCATGTATTTATCTATTAGTTGACTATACATTTCTGTTTGCACAAGCATGTGGGGACGCGGACCCACCACACTCATGTCTCCTTTGAGAACATTGAAGAACTGGGGGAATTCATCAATATTCGTTTTTCTCATAAAGTTGCCAAATGGGAATTTGCGCGGGTCATCCTTCGTAGCCTGTAAATTGTCCGCATTGGCATTGACATGCATACTTCTAAATTTAATCAGTTTAAAAGGCTTTCCATTCAGTCCCGTGCGCTCCTGACAGAAGAATATTGGTCCCGGACTCTGGATTTTGA
The DNA here is from genome assembly GCA_050946455.1 of Prevotella sp. GTDB lineage: Bacteria > Bacteroidota > Bacteroidia > Bacteroidales > Bacteroidaceae > Prevotella. Next base: position 1,177 of record JBMNUV010000020.1, on the reverse strand, counting down.
TAATGAGGCCAATAATAGGTATAAACGGAAGAAGGCACAGACACACAATGGAGCTGAAAACTATGTCGAATGAACGCTTTATGATTTTATTGAAAGGCTTATTGAGCGGTTCCTCCAGACTTGTGAACAGGACCACATCACCAAATCTCTCTAACTTGAGGTTAATATGGAAACCATAGAAAAATCTCGGAACATAGAAAAATCGCTTGACATAGCGAAAGCAGAAGCGCATAATTCGCACAATCTCTGCGGAATCGTTGTGAGACATACAGACAAAGATTTCAGTCGCCCTCACGATAGGAGAATTGTGTTTGGGTACTTTCAATCCTGAATTCTTATCAAAATCCCTATTGTCAAGGTCTGCCATCTCTGAATTGAGTTGTTCTATATTGCCAAGATATTTCAATTCCTTTGGACACTCCACAAATGGTTTATCGCTGTAATATCCCAACACGCGGTAACCATTACTCGGGTCAAGCAATACCGAATTATAAAGCACGAGATTAGCCTCATCGTTGCCTATTAATACAACCTCCCGTGAGTTGCCACCTGTCTTGCGGTAATACCTAAGGATGTGCAATTCACAATAGCGGAACAACAAAATGCTCACATATTCAGAAGGTGTGAATATCAGAATAAAAGTGAAAAAGCCTCCACTCTTGGAGAGCAATTTCAAACTTACAAACATGATAACGGCTTGAAGTATCACAAGGCTGAATACACGCCTCATCACCTGACTGAAAAGAATTCGACGCTTATAGACAACCGTCGGGAAGATAAGTTGGCTCAGAAGCATAGCAACATTGGCATTGAAGAATACATACGCGGGTCTTTCTTCAAAAAATGGAGGTACGATGCTCCCTCCCCACAGCATAAATGCCGTGAGAAGCAGATTCAAAACCACGAAACCCCCTACCATGGTCAAGGTCTTCCCTACAATGGAGAACGTATAATATTGCTTCATAAAATATCGCTCAAACCGCTAACTATGTTTTACCCGTGCAAAGGTAATATAAAAAACTTAATTATGAGACTTAAAAACATAAAAAAGTCTGTTTAGAATTATTGCTGTCCGGTAAAACTTAAAAACGCATAATTATCTATCCCGAAGCCCAGTAAAAATGGACTTCGGGCTTTGTTTTTCTAAAAGTAAGCCCCCTCTAATCAAAAAAGGTCC
>JBMNUV010000019.1:0-61484 GCA_050946455.1 Prevotella sp. | reverse complement strand
CCTGCTTGAAATCCGCAGGCCAGGGGGCCTGCCTTTTTAAGTAAGCGAGTGCAAAGGTAACGCTTTTATTTGAAGCCGCAAAATATTTTCGGGGAAATTTTTGCCGCTGCAATGATTTTTTCACAGGAAATTGACGCAGGTCAAGGCGGGGGAAGGATATACATTATTATATATATAGGCTGAAGGACGTGTCGCTCTGCGCGGGAACAGTATCCGGCTCTGCACGGTGACAATGGAGGCGCGAAGCATGGAGGTCCCGTCGCTCCGCGCGGGACGACTGCCGCACTGGGCGCAAATCAAAGGCTCTAGGAATGGTCACGCAGATTTGGCTGATTCAGCAGATCCGCTGGATGCTGGTCGGCGAGACACGCTGCTCGTCCCGCGCGGAGCGCGAGACCTCCATGCTTCGCGACGGGACCTCCATGCTTCGCGGGAACTACGGCTGCGAAAAAAAATTCAGTGCATTTCGGTTGGCAGTACTTTGGATGCGATACGTCAGTCGTCCCGCGCGGAGCGCGAGACCTCCATGCTTCGCGACGGGACCTCCATGCTTCGTGGGAGATACAAAGACAGTCCAAAATCCACAACGATTTTGGTTTCTGGAAAAATAATAAGGACAATGAGAGAAAATAGGCTTTTATGGCAAGATGAAAATAGAGTAAAATCTGTTCAAAAGGACTTTTTTGTCGGTTTGAGCAAAAGATTTTGATAAAAAACTTAAAAAAACAAGACAATTCTACGTTTTTTTCTTATCTTTGTGGTGTAAATGAAAGGAGGACAACATGAATTACCATTCAAGGATTGCAGATGCCTTGCTAAAAGAGCGTCTGTCCAATTATCGAGCTGTGCTGATCGAGGGACCGCGCGGTAGCGGTAAGTCAACCACAGCCATCCAGCAATCGAATAGTTCCATCAATCTCACCGACCCCGACAAGAGGCCGGAGATATTGGATTATGCCGATATTAAGAACAAACAATTGCTAAAAGGAGACACCCCACGTTCACTGTGCGAGTGGCAGTTGGTCAAGGACCTTTGGAAGAACGTCAAAGCCTCAGCCAAACGCCGCACGGAGAACGGCAATTACATTCTCACCGAATCACAAGATTTCGATGCCACAGCACCCAAGCTCGCCCATTTCGACACGTTGGGACGTTTGAAGATGTATCCCATGTCGCTTTGGGAAAGCCATGAGTCGAGTGGCGAAATTTCATTAAGTACCCTGATAGACCAACCCAACTTTGTGGTTGACGGAATCAAGTCGAAGGCAAAGTTGGCTGATGTCATCTATGCAGCCTGCCGCGGTGGTTGGCCGGAAGCTATTGATGCCCCTGAAGGCACTCAGTTGAAGGTGGCTCGCGCCTATCTGAAACGAGTCTGCGAGGAGGACATCAGCATGCCCGACAACATCAAGCGCAGTCCGTCGTTTGCCAGAATCGTGATGCGCGCCTATGCCAACCACGTGAGTACGAAAGCACAAATCAACGACATTCTTGCCGACGTGCGCGACATGGCGGGTTATATGGCTTACATCACGCTCAAGCTCTACAAGGAAGCTCTTTGCAACATCTACGTGCTGCAGGAAGTGCCCGCGTGGAATCCCTCTGTGCATCACTGGACTTCCATCCGCCACCATCCCACCCGCTGCTTCTGCGACCCGTCCTATGCCGTGGCAAGTTTAGGACTGTCGCCAGAGACGCTGAGGAAGGACCCGCAGATGTTGAGTCAGATTTTCAAGAATCTCTGCTTCCGCGACCTCCGCGCCTACTCACAGCACTATGATGGCAACGTGCAGAGCTATGCCGACCGCTTCGGCTGCAACATTGATGCTGTAGTCGAGTTGCCGTCGGGCTACTACGCTCTGATACAGTGCGCCACATCCCCCGAAGAGATAGAAGCAGGAGCGAGAAAACTCAACTACGAAAAGAAACATATCATCAAACGCAATCTCCGCTATCCCGACCAGCACTTCCGTCTTCCGGGACTCCTCATGGTCTTGACACCCACTGGCAAAGCCTATACGCGTCCTGACGGAATCAGAGTAGTTCCACTGACCTGCTTGAAAGACTAATATTGAGTTAGAAGATAGGAGATAGGAGTTAGAATTAGTTAGGAGTTTGATAGTATAAAGTATAAAAGGGACGGTAGTTCTGGAGACAAAGTGTCTTCAGAACTATTGTTCCTTGATTATTAAAGAGAACTTGTTGAACACGTGAGCGAAGCTAATGATGAATTACGCTGTTGGATAGTAGGGACGGGCATCATGGCGGTTGGAGCCTTGACGGTAGGAAACATGAAGCCAACAACAGCCGTTGTTCATCGTGTGTTCAAAGAGCAGTTGGTCGAAATCGCAATGCTCCTCAATGAAGCGGAACATCTTCATGCCTACTTCCTCGCTCGAGATGTGGATATCGGCAGCCTCACCACGCATGTGCTGTGACGAAAGGCTTCCATGTACCAAGGTGTTGAGTTGCTTGCATCGGTAGCCACTGGTGATACGGATAATTCCGAAGCGGCAGCGCAAAGGTTCGAGTACATTCTGCGCCAAGCGGAGGAGGTTGTCAACAATGGCGGGATTCTGTGGCATGTTGTCAATGTGATGTTTCAAAGCCACACCCGAAGCCACAAATTCACTCAGTTTGAAATGTGGGGAGAGTTGCTGCTGCAAGTCTAACCCCAAGTTTTGTTTTGTGTTTATCATAGTATAATAAGTTTGAATAACACCGCAAAATTAGGAAACAATTGGGAATGCGACAAAAAACAACTACATAGTAATGATGCTACTATTATAGATAGCTCTATTGAAGAATCGCTCCCTAACCGCTGACTATCAGTCCCAAAGCCACTTCCCACTTCCAACAAAGAGAATGTCACGGGTGATTTTGCACAGACCCACCACGAACAAGGCTTTCAAGACAATTTATGATACCTTTGAAAAAAATCAAAGCACAGGATTGGTAGTGACACCTATTTTTATTAATTTTGCAGATGAATGAAGACTGAGCCATTCCCCCAGCAAATCACAAACGGGAACGACAGTCCTTACCTATTATATATAGGCATTCGTCAGATTGTTACAGACACAACCAAAGTAATATTAGATATGATTTTATTCTTCAAGACTCAGAAGGCTAACGTCATCGCAACAGAGATTGACCACAATCCCTCTCGCGAGGAGACGGAGGCACTTTGCTGGCTCTACGGCGACGCCTCACTCGTCGACGCACAACAATTGAACGGATTTTTCGTGGGTCCACGACGCGAGATGATTACACCTTGGAGTACAAATGCCGTTGAGATTACTCAAAACATGAGTCTCAATGGCATTTCGCGTATTGAGGAGTACTTCCCCGTGAAGTCAGAGGACGCCACCTTCGACCCGATGCTCCAGCGCATGTATAAAGGACTGAATCAGGAAATCTTCACCGTGAAGCATACTCCTGAGCCCATCAAGCACGTGGAGGACATCGAGAAATACAATGAGGAGGAAGGACTTGCCTTGAGTCCCGAAGAAATTGAATATCTCCACAAGATAGAGAAGCAAAACGGACGTCCGCTCACCGACTCAGAGATTTTCGGTTTTGCCCAAATCAACTCAGAGCACTGCCGCCACAAGATTTTCGGCGGTACGTTCATCATCGACGGTGAGGAGCGCGAGTCGAGCCTCTTCAGTCTCATCAAGGAGACCACGAAACAGCATCCCGGCAAGATTCTCTCCGCCTACAAGGACAACGTTGCCTTTGCCCAAGGACCAGTTGTGGAGCAGTTCGCTCCCTCCGACCAGAGCACAGCCGACTGGTTCCGCGTGAAGCCCATTGAGAGTGTCATCTCACTCAAAGCCGAGACCCACAACTTCCCCACTACCGTAGAGCCTTTCAACGGAGCAGCAACGGGTACGGGTGGTGAAATCCGCGACCGTATGGGCGGTGGTGTCGGCTCATGGCCGATTGCCGGAACAGCCGTTTACATGACCAGCTACCCGCGTATGCATACCGATGAGAGCGACCGCCAATGGGAAAAGGTTGCCGACCCGCGCAATTGGCTCTACCAGACACCGGAGCAGATTCTCATCAAGGCTTCCAACGGTGCCAGTGATTTCGGCAATAAGTTCGGTCAGCCTCTGATTACGGGTTCACTGCTCACTTTTGAATATCACACAACTCCCACCGATACAGCCAAGACGCTCGACGGCACCGACGTGAGTGCTGACGAGACCCAGCTCTACGGCTACGATAAGGTGATTATGCTTGCCGGTGGCATTGGCTACGGCAAGAAGCGCGACTGCCTTAAAAAGGAACCGCAGAAGGGCAACGACATCGTAGTGGTTGGCGGTGACAACTACCGCATCGGACTCGGTGGCGGCTCTGTATCGAGCGTTGACACAGGCCGCTACAGCAACGGTATTGAACTGAATGCCGTGCAGCGTGCCAACCCTGAGATGCAGAAGAGAGCCTACAATCTGGTGCGTGCCCTCGTAGAAGAGGACGTCAACCCCGTTGTCTCCATCCACGACCACGGTTCGGCCGGTCACCTTAACTGTCTCTCCGAGTTGGTCGAGGACTGCGGCGGTGAGATAGACATGACAAAACTCCCTATCGGGGACAAGACGCTCAGCGCGAAGGAAATCATTGCAAACGAGTCTCAGGAGCGCATGGGCTTACTGATTGATGAGAAACACCTCGGCCATGTAACGCAGATTGCCGAGCGCGAGCGCGCCCCGATGTATGTTGTCGGCAAGACCACCGGCGATGCCCATTTCAGCTTCGTTCAAGGCGACGGCGTGAAGCCCTTCGACCTCGACGTGGCTCAGATGTTCGGCCATTCGCCCAAGACCATCATGCGCGACGTGACCGTGGTGCATCACTACGAAGACGTGACCTACTCTGCTGACCATATCGACGAATATATTAATAATGTATTGCAGCTCGAAGCTGTGGCATGCAAGGACTGGCTCACCAACAAGGTGGACCGCTCTGTCACGGGTAAGGTGGCACGTCAGCAGTGCGTGGGACAGTTGCAGTTGCCTCTCGCCGACTGCGGAGTCGTTGCCTTGGATTATCGCGGCAAAGCCGGCATCGCCACTGCCTTGGGCCATGCGCCTCAGGTAGGACTTGCCAATGCGGCAGCAGGTAGCGTGATGAGTGTCGCCGAGTCGCTGACCAACATCGTCTGGGCTCCAGTGGCAGTAGACAAGAGTCATCCTTCACCTGTGGAGAACCTCAACCTGTCAGCCAACTGGATGTGGCCCTGCCGCTCACAGAAGGGTGAGGACGCACGTCTGTATCAAGGAGTCTCGGCGCTGTCCGACTTCTGCTGCTCCCTCGGTCTCAACGTTCCCACCGGCAAGGACTCGCTCTCTATGAGCCAGCAATATCCCGACGGCAGCAAGGTGGTAAGTCCCGGAACAGTCATCGTGACTTCCGGAGCCGAAGTGAGCGACGTGAAGAAGGTAGTGACTCCGGTCATCGTCAACGACAAGCGTTCCTCGCTCTATCATATCGACTTCAGTTTCCAAAAGGCTTGTTTAGGTGGTAGCGCCTTTGCACAGAGCCTCGGTCGCGTGGGCAGTGACGTGCCCTATGCCGACTACAACGAGAGAAGCCAACTCTATGCCGAATATTTCGCCAATTGTTTCAATGCCATTCAGGAACTCATCAACAGGGGATGGGTGATGGCTGGTCACGACATCTCGGCAGGAGGACTGCTGACTACGTTGTTGGAGATGACATTCGCCAATACCGAGGGCGGTCTCCACATCAACCTCCACGACTTGCAGAACGAGGACATCATCTGCACGCTGTTTGCCGAAAACCCCGGTGTCGTCATTCAGGTGAGCGACGAGCATAAACTGGAACTGAGGAAGTTCTTCGAGGAGCGTGGCGTGGGCTATGCCAAAATTGGCTATCCGATGCCCGAGAGCCGCAAACTGGTTATCGTGAGGAACGAATGGAATCATGAGTTCGACATTGATGCCCTGCGCGATGTATGGTACCGCTCCAGTTATCTGCTCGACTGCCAGCAGAGCATGGGCGGCATGGCACTCAAGCGCTTCCTTAATTACAAGAAGCAACCCGTAGAGATGAAGTTCCCCAAGAACTTCACAGGCAAATTGAGCCAATATGGATTGAGCGCCGACCGCTGGAAGACCGACAAGAACGACGGTAGCCGTCCCAAGGCAGCCATCATCCGTGAGAAAGGAACCAATGGCGAGCGCGAGATGGCATACTGCCTGTATTTGGCTGGCTTCGACGTGAAGGACGTGATGATGACCGACCTCATCAGTGGTCGCGAGACGTTGGAGGAAGTCAACTTCATCGTGTTCTGCGGCGGTTTCTCCAACTCCGACGTTCTTGGTTCTGCCAAGGGTTGGGCGGGAGCCTTCCTCTACAACCCCAAGGCTAAGGAAGCCCTCGACCGCTTCTACGCGCGCGAAGATACGCTGAGTCTTGGCATCTGCAACGGCTGTCAGCTTATGGTGGAGTTGAATCTCGTCAATCCCGACCACGAGCACCGCACCCACTTGGTTCACAACGTGAGCCAGAAGTTCGAGTCGGCGTTCTTGGGTCTGAGCATTCCTCAGAACAACAGCGTCATGTTGGGTTCCCTCTCCGGCAGCAAGCTCGGTCTGTGGGTGGCTCATGGTGAAGGTCGTTTCTATCTGCCCGAGCCGGAGGACCATTACAACATCGTTGCCAAGTACAACTATGCCGAATACCCCGGCAATCCCAATGGCAGCGACTACAACGTGGCAGGTATCTGCTCAGCCGACGGTCGTCATCTTGCCATGATGCCTCATCCCGAGCGTGCCGTATTCCCGTGGCAGAACGCTTGGTATCCGCTCAACCGCAAGAACGACGAGGTGACTCCTTGGATTGAGGCATTCGTCAACGCCAGAAAGTGGGTGGAAGAACACGCATAATCCGATGGACACACTGCCCTCGGCGGTGTCCAACCCATCTATAATCGCATATTGGGCGTGGCTAATCATATTCCGGATTACTGACGGAGCATGATTAATCACGCCCTTTTATTTGATTCTGATTTTCAGCAACACGTGAGTCCTTTCTTTGTAATTACCAATTATTTTGCTACCTTTGCACAAAATTGAGAATATGAAGCCACTACGACTTTTCCTCTTCTTATTATTACTGTTAGCGGGCATCCATGTGGTGAATGCCCAGCGATGCTATTACCGTAGTTTTCAAGATTTAGACAGCGGACGATACCTGAATGGCGACTTTCGACTTCAACGGCTCAGCGTGAAGAAACTGCGCCGCCATCTTGGACCGGAATATAAGCTCAAGGCTGAAGGCAATCTTGCCAAACAGATTGAGGACGAAGCCCTGTTCCTGCAAATCGACAGCGCGCTCTACGTCAATTGCCGTTCGCTGAAGTGCGAGGATGTGCCCGTGGGCAAAGGCTTTGCGCCCTGCATCCGCACAGGCAACGACCGGGTGGCATTCATCAGTGTGCGCCGCGACCGTCGTCAGCAACAGGGAATGCCCAACGTGGTTGGGGACATGCTGCTCCCCGACGATGACTACGTGCAAGACTATGCCACGCCGGAAATCAAATACAATGAGTCAAAGGGGCAAACGGAACTTAGCGATGGTGACAACGTTCTGACCCGTCTGGCTTATGCACTCGACCGCAAGTCGGCTGCCAAAAAGAAAAGCGCCAAGGTGAAGGCTTGCTATTTTCTGTTTAAAGTGGAGCCTAACGATGCCCGCAACGAAGACACACGCTACATGCGCTTTTTGCTCAGTCACTACCCCGATTTGCAGTCGCAGTATATGAAGCTCGACCGCTCCATGCGCGAAGACCCGCTCGTCATCTGGCAGTATTTAGGGCAACTGCAACAGAAGGAGCTATAAACAAATTTTCCCATCAAGCAAAACCAACCCATCATGATACACCGCATTCTACTTACTCTTTTCTTGTTCTGCTCTGTCCTCACCAGTTCGGCTCAAACGTCCGAGAAGAGCGACGGTCCCGACGATATATTGGAGTACACTCCCTACGTCGCAACAGTGACGCTAAAGCTCTGTGGCGTAGAGACAGCCAGTTCGTGGAAGCGATTGGCAGTCAACGGTATCTTGTCGTGGGGACTCACTGCAGGTACCACGTTGGCACTGAAGCATACCATCCACTCCCGTCGTCCTGACTTCAGCGACAACCATTCGTTTCCGTCGGGTCACAGTGCCATTGCGTTTGCCGGTGCTACCATATTATATAAGGAGTACCGTCATGTGTCGCCGTGGATAGGCGTGGCGGGTTATGCCGTCGCTACCTACACTGCCATCGACCGCGTTACCCGCAACAAGCACCATTGGTTCGATGTGATTGCCGGCGCTGGTCTTGGTATAGCAGGAACAGAATTCGGCTATTGGCTCGGCGACAAAATTACAGGTGAGCGTAGCCGATATAGCGTTGGAGTGGGACCCAACGGAATCGCATTGGCAATAAACCTTTAATTTATAATGCATAATGCACAATGCATAATTTTTCCAACACTAAGAGAAGGATACTTATGTAATTCGCAATCCATAATTTTTTCTCCGAGGCAGAGGGAACTAATGCAAAATTGGCAATGCATAATTCATAATGCATAATTTTTTCCATCACTAAAGAGAAGGATTCTTAAGTTATCTACAATTGTAATTATAATTAATTCACCACAGAAGAGAGAGTTTATTGGAAATCTTCTGGGGTATTGTTTATTAATTTTCTGCAAGTTCAAAAAAAACTGCAATTTTCTCAAACTATTTAAATTGTGAAACGTCTATATAAAACGAGAGGTCGATAAAGGCATTGGGCTTTTTATATTCTGTTTCCGCAAGAAGCTCTCTCTGTCTCTGTTTACTGCCGTGTGCTGACAGGTGCCACCCCATTTGCTGGCACTTGGCACCACAACGGGTGGCAAGTGGCACCCAATCGGGTGGCACCTGTCAGCACACGAGAGTAAACAGATATCGCTGTAAAATAGTTAGTAGAGTTCTTTATCCTTACTCAATTTCTGCAAGTCGTATCTTAGTATAAGTAAGGTGTAGGTCGCTATATCTCAATGAGTTATGTCTGTTTGGATGGTATTTTGAGCAAACGAAGGCTACAAAAACGAAACAAGGCCGTCACGCAACGCTTTGCGGACGGCCTCTGTCTCACCAAAATTACTACTCAAAAAAACTATTTAACTATTACTTTATGTCCATTGTGAATGTAGATGCCACGCTGCGTAGGCTCGTCGATGCGCACGCCCTGCAAGGTGTACCACCCCGTTGTGGAAGTGGGCTTTGTATAGGTCACATCGCTGATACCTGTGATTGTTGACGTAAGGTCATTGACGGTATATTTGCCATTGCTATTCTTTGTAGCAATCTCATAATATTTATCCTCGCTGATGGGGCCGATATCGACGGTCTGGTCCTTGCCGCTGCCTTGGTCGAAGATGATGTTGAACGTATAGTCAGCCTCATTGATGTCAAACGAATGATAATACCAGTTGCTGCCGTTGATTGACTTCGTAGCGGTAATCTTAGTTCCGGGCCAAGAGCCAAGAAGCTGGGTGTTGCTGCTGGTGTTGTCCCAAGCGTAGAAATAAACAGCATCCCAAGACGGGTCTTTCAGATAAACCGTAGCCGTGTGAGCCTCGAAAGGCTTGATGACGTAGTCGCGGGTGATGATGCCCTTCACGCTGCCGCTCGAGAGCAAGCCCACTTTAAGCGTCATGCTGGAAGAAATCGTCAGCTTCGTGCCGTCGGCAACCTGTGTGCTGTTGGCTGTGGGGTCAGAACCATCGGTGGTATAGACCAGTTTGGCGCTGGCATCGTTGGAAATAGCCTGCAGCGTTACGTCGAAAGCATCTGTATAGGTGCCGGAGGGTTTAGACACCCAAGCCGTCTCGGCACTCTTGTTGAGATAATAAGCATAGTGATAACCCGAAGCCACCTGAACGAACTGACTGCTCGGAGTGTAGCTGCTCACACCACTACCTACTGCTGCAATGAGATTGGCAGTGTTGCCAGTCACGTTGACAGCATAGAGCGTAGCGCTGGAACGCATGGGAGTAAAGCTACTCGTATTGCTGATACCAGCAGCCTTGCGGGCATTAATCATCGTCTTGATTTCCTCTTTGTAAGCCTTCCAGTGGGGAAGGAACACGCAGGGAGTACCAGGCATGGCGAGCAGGAAAGCATTGGCTGCGAGGGTATCCTTTTTGATGGGGTCGGGAGTGTAGCCGCTCGTGGTTCCGCGGTCCTGCATATCGTGGTTCTCTACAAACGTCACGGCATAGCGACGATAATCACCATTCTCAAAGTTGCTGTTGACAAGATAGGCTTTTGAGCCTAACAGCGACCAGTCTCCATTATTGATGGCATCGCGCACAGCATAGCGGAACTGGAAGTCGAAGGCTGCGGAAGTCTTGTCCGTTCCGTCAATCCAACTCTTGATAACTGCGTTGCTGCTCCAGTTTTCGCCCACAGAGAAGGGAACGTTACAGGCTGTGTTGTAATCCTTAATATGGGAAGCGTCGAAACCTTTCACCATATCATAGCGGAAGCCCGTATAGCCTAAATCGTTGAGCAGATAGTTCTCGTATGCCTTTACGATGGTCTGCACATTGCTGCTCTGGTGGTCCAAGTCGCGGCAACCGCTCCAGTCCTCACCCTCGTCAGCATTGCCGAGCGTATAACCGTTGGCATCAGCCCATGTCTTGGTGGCGCCTCCATCATCATCACTTGTAATGTCGGTGGAAGTCATCTGGTAAGTTGTTCCGTTGTAGGTTTCAGCGGGATAATCCACCCACGAGTCATTCTGCCCCAACACATTGCGGTGATTAATCACCACGTCGGCGATGATGCCGGTGCCCTTTGCCTTGAAGGTACTAATCATGGAACGAAGTTGAGCCTCCGTACCGAATGAAGAGTTCTGGTCGAAATAGTAAACAGGCGTGTAGCCCATCACATTCCAAGAGGAATTGCAGTTTCCACTCTGCGGAACCCATATAAGGGAGAAATACGTGGAAAGCTCGTCAGCCTGACTCTCAAGATTCGACCATTGCGTGTCAACGTAACTGTCCCAAGAGAATCCCTGAAGCATGACGCCTTGATAATTATCCTGCCAACCTTGAGCAAATGCTGTGAAAGGCACGAAAGCCAATGCGGCTAACAACGTGCGATATTCTTTCTTCATGATTATAATTGTTTTTTTAAAGTCGTTTTTTGGTTATCAATCCTAAATTGATGATTCTTTTGCAAAAATAAGGTATTCTCTTGATATCCCGAAACTTGATTTATGTCAATCCGCCATAAAAGAAGAGCAAACGTTTGCGCATTCCCACTCTTTCAACGGTCTTTCAGACGGGACCATCCGAGTTTGTCATCCCCGACATACGCCTCCAACTATAGGTGTTAGAAAATAATTTGCCATTTATTTTCAAAAGCCAAGGAAAAACCGTATTTTTGCAAATAGCAATTTCTGCGAAGGTCCGTCACGGGTCCTTACTAATCTGAATAGAATTTGAGTTGCCATAGACATTACTTGAGCATCACGGCGCGACTGACTTGCTTTTTGCTCGTCGCCCTGTTGTTTTCGGCTTGTCAGCCTTCTCACGATGATGAGGTGGACAAGCTGAACGCCAATGCCTATGCCCAACGCTACCGCGACCTTGGCAAAACGAAGGCTTTAGCACTGAAGGCTCTCAATGCAGCCCGGCAGCGAGGCTATGACAGTGGCGAGGCGGAGGCAATGAACACCCTTGCCTTTGTGGATATTGCCCACATGAACTATCCCAGAGCGGACAGTATGCTGCAGAAGGTGAGCAACGTCACCGACAACGAAGTGGAACTCCTCATCAGCGACATCCAACTGATGAGACTCTGCCAGCGGCAGTCGCACAATAAGGATTTCTACGACTACCGAGAGCGTGCACAGCGACGACTGAGACGCATTGAGGAGGAGCAGGACGAACTGAACGACCACGAGAAGAAGCGTATGATTTATGCCTTCAGTGAGTTCCACATCGTGCTCTCTACCTATTTATATTATATGGGACTGACGAATGAGTCGTACAATGCACTCTACCAGATAGACCCGCAAGGCGCCATCCTGACCGATACGGCACAGTTGCTCAACTACTATTATAATATAGGCTCAGGCGGTGTATTGCGCGAAGATAATCCACACGACGTTGCGCAACACGAGATGGAATACCTCATCAACTGCTACTACATGGCGGTTCAAGGACAATATCCTTATTGGGAAGCCAACAGTCTGCAAGCCATGAGCGAGCATCTGAGCGCCCCTGACACAAAAGCCGAACTTTTCCGCAACAACCGCAATGCCCTGCAGTTGGTCAACATCGACGACATGCCCGACTCGCTCTTGGCGGGCAACTTGGCGCAGCGGTCGCTCGATATCTTCAAGCACTATGGCGACGTCTATCAGACTGCCGGCGGCTACCGCACACTGGCGCAATGCTACTGGATGATAAATGACTACAACGCGGCTATCTACTATCTGAATCTCGCGCTGCAGAGCAACACCGTCATCAACCGCGCGCCCGACCTTGTGGCATCCATCAGAGAGCAGCTTTCGCTCGCCTACTCCGCCATCGACGACAAGCAGCAAAGCGACTACAACCGCAACCTCTACCTCGACTTGCAGGAACAAACTCGACAAGACCGACTGTTGGAGGCGCGTGCGGGGCAGATGAACCGCAACGCCAAGAGTTTGAATATTATGCTCGTGGCGGTGGTTTTGATGATTGTTTTCGTGAGCGCGTTGCTCTACGCCTTCGACCTGATGCGTCGTCGCAGTGACCGCCATTTCTCTTCAGCCGAGCTTCTGAAGCCGTTGGAGCAATGGAACGAGCGCAACCGACAGGAACTGAAACGCAACGAGGAGAAGCATGAGGAAGTGGACGAGAAGATAGCCCTTGCCCGCATACATCTAAAGGCAAACCGCCAACGCAATATGGAGCAACGGGCGAAAATTCATCTTGTGAACAGCATCCGTCCGTTCATCGACCGCATCTCCAATGAGGTGGACAGGATGATGATGTATCAAGGCAACGAACAGCAGCGCAAGGAGCAATTTGAATATGTTGCCGAACTTACCGACAAAATCAACGAGCTCAACGCCCTGTTGACGCATTGGATTCAGTTGCGTCAAGGCGAGTTGTCGCTCCATATCGAGAGTTTCCCATTGCAGAACCTATTCGATGTCGTGTCGATGTCGCGCATGGGATTCCAGCTCAAGGGCATTACGCTTGACGTGGAAAAGACCTCCGCCGTTGTGAAAGCCGACAAGACCCTGACCCTCTTCATGATTAACACCCTCGCCGACAACGCCCGCAAGTTCACCCAAAAGGGAGGAACGGTGAAAATCAGTGCCAAGGAACTTAACGATTGTGTAGAAGTAAGCGTCAGCGACAACGGACAGGGCATGACAGAGGAGCAGACCGCCCACATCTTCGACCACAAGCCCATCATCGACAGCAGTGCGACGGTGAGCGGTAATAATCTGACCAATCAGACCGGTCAGACTGGTCGGATTAGTCCGAGAACTCCGAGTTCTCAGAGCACTCCGAGTTCTCCGATAATTCCGAGTTCTCCGACCTCCCCGCAAACTCCTAACTCCTATCTCCTAACTCCTAACTCTCCCCAGGCTCCTAACTCCCATGGCTTTGGCTTGATGAACTGCAAGGGCATCATCGACAAATACCACAAGGTGAGCCGCATCTTCAGCGTCTGTTCCATCACCGCCGAGAGCACGCTCGGCAAAGGCAGCACTTTCCGTTTCCGACTGCCCAAAGGCATCGCACGCACACTGCTCGCCTTGCTCGTCGGAACCCTCACGATGTTCGCCCATGTCCCAACTGCCAGCGCCGCCCCATCTGATGCACAGCGCGCCAAGGCTTTTGCCGACAGTTGTTATCTGAGCAATATTGAGGGCGATTACAATAAAACCCTGCAAATGGGCGACAGCGTTTGCAAATATCTTAATCGCCAGTACGTCGCTCTCTATCCCGACAGTACATGGCGAATAAAACCCTATGGCAAAGGACAGGCTGCCGAGATACAATGGTTTGCCAGGAAAGTAAAGGTCAACTATCAGGTGATTCTCTCCATGCGCAATGAGTGTGCCGTGGCAGCGCTCGCCTTGCACAAATGGGCGCTCTATCAATACAACAACAACATCTACGTTCAACTGTACCATCTCTCAACCGCCGACAGCACGCTTGACAACTACGTCAGACTGATGCAAAAGACGGAGACCAACAAGAATGTGGCTATTGCGCTGTTGGCACTGTTGCTGCTCTGCATCTTCCCCGCTTATTACACCCTCTACTACAGGCATAAAATCTACGACCATATCTGTGTGGAACGCGTGGGGAAAATCAACGATATTTTGCTCAGCGACCGCACTGCGGGTGAGAAGATTCATCAAATCGACAATATCTGGAACCACGGTCCGCGTCTCTCCTCCGACCGTTTCGATGCGTTGAACCACATCGTTACACAGGTGAGGGACGCCCTGCAGAAGAGCATCGATGCCAACCGTCAGCAGCAGACTTCTTTAGAGTTGGCTGAGGACGAACTGCGACGCGTGAGATTGGAGGACGATAGGATGCACGTGAGCAACAACGTGCTCGATAACTGTCTCTCCACTCTCAAACACGAGACGATGTATTACCCGTCGCGCATCCGTCAACTCATCGACAGCAACGGTGACAACCTGCAGATGATTCGTGAGGTGGTGGTCTATTACAGGGAGCTTTACGCGTTGCTCTCTGCCCAAGCCATGCGCGCTGTCGGAAGTCCATACGCCGATGCCGACATGACAAGCTACCTAATGGAACTGTTGAAGAAGCACGGAGCCGACACAGCCCACTGCAAGACTACACAGCAGGACGCCTACGTGCGGTTAAGAATACCGATGACAGATAACCTCAGTGAGCAGGAGGCACACGACCTGTTCACTCCACAGACCAAGAACGTGGACTTTCTTATCTGCCGACAAATAGTCAGAGACATGGGAGAGGTGACTAATCTCCGCGCCAGCGGCATCCGTGCCGTGTGCGAGGAGGGGAAGGCAACCATCCAAATAACCATACCAAAGAAAATATACGACTTATGGATAAATTCAAAGTAATCATTGTAGAAGACGTGCCTCTCGAACTGAAAGGCACAGAAGGCATTATCAACAACGATATTCCCGAAGCTGAAATCATCGGAACCGCCGACTCTGAAATCTCTTATTGGCGACTCATCAAGCAGCAACTTCCCGAATTGGTGCTGCTCGACCTCGGATTGGGAGGCTCCACCACAGTAGGCGTAGAGATTTGTCGTCAAACCAAGGAGCAGTATCCGCAAGTGAAGGTACTCATCTTCACGGGTGAAATCCTCAACGAGAAACTTTGGGTGGACGTGCTCGACGCGGGTTGCGACGGCATCATCCTCAAGACAGGCGAGATGCTGACCCGGAGCGACGTCATCAGTGTGGTAGAGGGAAAGCGGATGGTGTTCAACCAGCCCATCCTGAAGCGCATTGTGGAACGCTTTAAGCAGAGTGTCAACTCATCACTGCTGCGGCAGGAGGCTCTTGTCAACTACGAGATAGACGAATACGACGAGCGTTTCCTGCGCCACCTCGCGCTGGGTTATACGAAGGAACAGATTACCAACCTGCGCGGTATGCCCTTCGGCGTAAAGAGTCTGGAGAAGCGACAGAATGAACTCGTACAGAAACTCTTCCCCGACGGCAACGGTGGCATTGGCGTCAACGCCACGCGATTGGTGGTGCGCGCCATCGAACTCCATATCCTTGATATTGACAACCTGCAGCCGGACGAAGAATGATATCCAGTTAGGAGCCTTTTTGAGTTAGGAGTTAGGAGCAGAAAGAGTTAGGAGACTTTTTTAGTTAGGAGTTAGGAGATAGGAGTTTTTCGCCGAACACGAAAGCGAAGCAAATTATGCATTATAAATTATAAATCGTGAACAATAGACAGAACAGGATATTCGGAATCATTGCGCTACTGTTGGTAGTGGCTCACGTGGCGGTCATCGTACTGTCATGGCTTATCACTGCTGCCTTTCCGCAGGCGGATATGCGCTCGCTGCTCAGTGCTGAAGGCATTCGATGGCTCTGCGGTCACATCGTCGAGAATCTCGCTCAGCCTCTCTTGGTATGGCTCATCCTTGCTGCCATCACGTGGGGCACGGTGAGCCGCAGCCGCATCATCAGCGCACTGAGGAGACTGCGACGGCTTGACTATCGCCAGCGGTTTGCTCTCCGACTGGTCGCTGCCGAAGCGATTATCTCTGTTGTGGTGCTTCTCCTTCTCACTGCCGTACCGCACGCCATCCTGCTCGGTGTCACGGGTCACATCTATCCCAGCAGTTTCACTGAAGGTTTGGTGCCCATCATCTGTTTTGTCCTCACTCTCTTCGCTGCCACCTATGGTTTCATGAGCGGCACTCTGCATGGGGTTGCAGGAGTGTTCGGCGCCCTCACGGCGGGAGTCGTGCAGTGGCGGTTTGTTTGGCCGCTCTATTTGCTGGTGGTGCAGCTCTGGTTTTCACTGAAATTTGTATTAATGCTATGAATCAAATCAAAAAAATAGTCCTCACCGGCGGACCTTGTGCCGGTAAGACGACCGCCCTCGTGCGCGTCATTGAGCATTTCACAAGCCATGGATTCAAAGTGTTCACCATTCCCGAAGTGCCTACGCTTTTCTCGCAGTCGGGTGTTGACTACACCACTCCCAACCACGACTTTTTCTACGAGGAGGAGAAGTCCACCTTAGAGACACAACTGGAATTGGAGGACCACTTCACACGCATTGCAGAGAAGTGCGGCATGCCCAGCATCATCGTGTGCGACCGTGGGGCAATGGATATCTCTGCCTACATGAAACCAGAGATGTGGGAGAAACTGACGAAAGACGTGGGCACGTCCACCGCCGAGTTGCGCGACCACCGCTACGACGCTGTGCTCCACCTCGTTTCGGCTGCCGATGGTGCCGAGCAGTTCTACACCACCGCCAACAACAGTATGCGGCGCGAGGGCAACAACGAGGAGGGACTGCGCATGGCGCGTGAGCTTGACAAGAAGGTCATCGCCGCTTGGACCGGTCATCCTCACCTGCGCGTCATCAACAACCACGAGAACTTCGAGGCTAAGATTCACCGCGTGTTGAAAGAAATCTCCAATGTGCTCGGACTAGCGCAGCCCATCACCGAGGAAAGGAAGTATGTGGTAGAAATCACGGGAGCCATCCCGGATGCCATCGAAAGCGACATCGTGCAGACCTATCTCAGCTCTGACCCGAGCACGGAAGCACGTCTGCGTCAACGCTCGTGGAACGGCAAGCGCGTGTATGTGCTCACCACCAAAACCCGCGTTTCGGAGCACGAGCAGGTAGAGACCGAGCGCCAAATCACGTCCAACATCTACAACTCGCTGTTGCAACAGGCTGACCCGTACCGCCAAACCATCCGCAAGCACAGGAGGAGCTTCATTTGGAAGGGACAGTATTTTGAGTTGGACTCCTTCATAGCACCCGTCAGCGACCTTGTCATCCTTGAGACCAAGGGCGTCGAAGCTTCCGAGCGTATCAAGTTTCCGCCTTTCCTCAAGGTGGTGAAGGATATCACCGGCGACAAGGACTACTATAATTATAACCTCGCATTGCGGGGAAAATAAGTCTTTCGGGGAGAAATTCCCACTCGCTGTAGTTGCGTGGCGATTCATTCTTCATGAAAGAACCGCCACGCAATCTTTATGTGAAATTTGCGCTCGATAAGAACAATGGGATTACTGTTGCGTAATATTACTGTCCGGTAAACGTAACCTCTCATGTGCCCCATCCTCATCTACAGACGGATTGAGGCTTTTTACTTGTCCGATAAGCACATCTCACGATGCCTCTTCCGCATCACATGGCAGGTTGGCTCAATAGGCTCTTAATTCGTCCTAAAGCTCTATTTGTCACCTCTTTGCCCATTCCATATGGAAAGATGTTCCGTCTCAGTCTGCTGAGATGTTGCTGAGATATTGCTGGGATGTTTTACCATCTATTCATGTACGTAAGAGTTTTTATTTCAACGTGTTAGACGCTTTGCTGAGATTGCTGAGATGTTTTTTCAACTAAAAAACTCAGAGGAATCACCCGTCATGGGAAAACTTTTGGAAGCCATCCCTTTCTATGAAAGGTCAGGACAGAATGACTCTCTATTTCGGATGCACCATTTTTCCTCAAAATGTTTACCGGACAGTAATAGTTGCGTAATAGAAACGTCTATCCTTCTCCGACCTGCAAAGCTGCCGCTGCCGTTTATCTTTCTTGTAACTGCCGTGTAACAGATAATAAAATAATCCTCAACTATTGTCTTATTTTGGGAAAAAACACTTAACTTTGCAGTAATAGTAACCTATAACTTAAGAAATCTATTATGAGAAAATTCATCACCACTCTCATGCTTTGTTGCGGATTCTTCTTCGCAGCACATGCACAATTACTCTACAAGATTACGGGCAACGGTCTGCAGAAGCCATCCTACATTCTCGGTACCTATCATCTTGCCAATGTGGCGTTCATTAATCAGATTCCCGGCGTGAAGACCGCCCTCGACTCCACCGAGCAAGTCTATGGCGAGGTGAAGATGGACCCTGCGTCGATGAAGACCATGACTGATTCCATGCAGCAGTACTCCACCCTGCCTTATGGCATGACCATCAACCAAGTGCTTTCGGCAGAGCAGATGACGCGTGTCAACGCTTTCATGAAGAGTACGATGCAGACCGACTTCAACAATCCTGCCGTAATGAAGCAGATGGGCAATATGAAACCCGCAGCTTTGGGACAGAGTCTAACTATACTCATCTTCCTTACCCGCCACATGGGCGAGTTCGACCCCACTAATTCTTTTGATGCCTATTTCCAAAAACAGGCTCTCAACAACAATGAGCCGGTGGGAGGATTGGAAACTATTGATTTCCAAGCCCAACTTCTCTATGGCGAACCGCTGAGCAAGCAGACACGCGCCCTAATGTGTATCGTGGACCACTCCGACATTGAGCTTCAGCTGATGGAGGACATACGCTCCGCTTATATGGCTCAGGACACGACAGCTCTTTGGAAAGCCTATAAGACGAAAATCAGTGACGACTGTGACTTTACGCCCGAGGACGAAAATAAACTCTTATTCAACCGCAACATCGACTGGATAAACAAGATGCCCGCCATCATGCAGGAGCGCCCCACGCTGTTCTGCGTCGGCTGTCTCCACCTCTTGAGTGACAAAGGCGTGCTCGCCCTTCTGCGCAAAGTCGGCTACACGGTTGAAGCAGTGAAATAGTTTTGCATAGGCAAAACGTATATGAAGTTTCGCAAGTTTTCAACTTGCTTACTTAAAAGGAGTCAAAGGAGTTAGAGGAGTTAAAGACAAATGCGAAAGTTGAGTAAAATAATAATATAGGTATTACAACGCACAGGAACCCATGCTTTACGGTTCCTATGCGTTGTTTTGTTTACTTGTTTGTAACCCCAATGTAACAGACAATAAATTAAGCAACAACTATTGTTATATTAGGAAAAATTACCTAACTTTGCGGTAATAAGCAGAAATAATAAGAACCAATAATACCGATTATGAGAAAATTCATCACTACCCTTATGCTCTGCTGCGGATTCTTCTTCGCAGCTCAAGCTCAAGTGCTCTACAAGATTTCGGGCAATGGTCTGCAAAAACCTTCCTACATCATCGGCACTTATCATCTTGCCAACGTAGCGTTCATTAATCAGATTCCCGGCGTGAAGACTGCCCTCGACTCCACCGAGCAAGTCTATGGTGAACTGAAGATGGACCCTGCATCGATGATGGCATTAGCTTCTGTTACGCAGAAATACGCCATGCTTCCAGAAGGCAAGACCATCAAACAAGTGCTCACGGCAGATGAGATGACGCGTGTCAACGCTTTCATGAAGAATTTGATGCAAACAGACTTCAACAATCCCGCTGTGATGCAGCAAATGGGCAGTATGAAGCCCGCTGCTCTGACACAGAACTTAACTCTGCTCATCTACCTTAACAAACACATGGGAGAGTTTGACCCCACTAATTCGTTCGACGGCTACTTCCAGAAACAGGCTATCAACAACAATGAGCCGGTAGGAGGACTGGAAACGGATGAATTCCAAGCCAAGCTTCTCTACGACTCCCCTCTGAGCGACCAAACTCGTGACCTGATGTGTGTCATCGACCACTCCGACATTGAGCTTCAGCAAATGGAGGACATCCGCTCCGCCTATATGGCTCAGGACACGACAGCACTCTGGAAAGCCTATAAGACGAAAATCAGTGACGACTGTGACCCCAAACCAGAGGAAGAGAATAAACTCATCTTCAACCGCAACACCGACTGGGTGAACAAGATGCCCGCCATCATGAAAGAGCACCCTACGCTGTTCTGTGTTGGCTGTCTCCACCTCTTGAGCGACAAAGGCGTGCTTGCCCTTCTGCGCAAAGCCGGCTACACGGTTGAGGCAATGAAATAGTCTTGCATGGGCAAAACTTAAATACTGAACATAGAAATCACAACGCACAGGAACTCTGAAGCATAGATTCCTGTGCGTTGTTTTGTTTTCATACTCAGCAATGATGAGCGTCACTTCTACCCCCCCCTGTCAATTTTCACACCACTTGTTGCTCTGTCAACAAGAGCATATTCTGTCAATAAGTGCAAACGATTGCATTATTTTTTGCGCTTTTATCGAAAAACTTTCACGTCAAAGTGTCGGTTTTATTGCTACCTTTACACAAAATAACCAAAAACTCGATTATGAAATTACTTTTTCATATCAACTATCAGACAGTTTTCGGAGAAGAGCTGCTGGTGAATCTGCTCCAAGACGGAGCTAACGGAAAAGCAGTCAACCAGTACCGTATGGCAACGGTCAACGGATGGGACTGGGACTGCGAAATCAACGTGGATAACGATACAGACACGCTGGAGTACTATTACAGCTTGGAATGCGGGAAACAAGAGAAACGCAGTGAATGGAAGGCTCACCACCACTTACTTGAAACCAACAACGGCAGGGGAGTTTACCGCCTCTATGACCGTTGGATTGACATGCCCGGTGACAGCTTCCGCTATAGCTCTGCCTTTACGGAGTGCCTCAACCGCCACGAGTTGAGCAAGCCCGAGAGCAAGAACTTCAACAAGACGCTCAGACTGAAAGTTTGCGCCCCACAGTTGCGCAGCGAAGAATCACTCTACGTATTGGGTAACACCAATTCGCTTGGTGCGTGGAAGGTGGACAAGGCTATCCCCATGACGGAGCACAACATCAACGAATGGGTGGTAGATATTGACGCTTCAGACTTGGCTGACAAAATGGTGGAATTCAAGTTCATGGCAATCAACAAGCGTCTTGACAACAAGATGTGGGAAACGCGCAACAACCGTGAGTTGGTGCTTCCTACCCTTAACAACGGCGACTTGGTGAGCTACGAGGAAAGTGAAGCCTACTTTGATATCTACAACGTGCGCTGCGCTGGTACGCTGGTGCCTGTGTTCTCCCTGCGCTCCAATGGAAGTTTCGGCGTGGGCGACTTCGGTGACCTGCGGATGATGATTGATTGGGTTGCACAGACCCATCAGCGTGTGCTGCAAGTGCTGCCTATCAACGACACCACGACCACTCACACATGGACGGATTCCTATCCCTATAGTTGCATCAGCATCTTCGCCCTGCATCCCCAATATGTTGACCTGCGCTCGTTGCCACAGTTGAGCAACAAGACCGACCGTGAACACTACGAGAAGATTCGCAAGCAACTCAACGCGCTACCGAAGATTGACTATGAGAAAGTAAACAACACCAAGATAGAATACCTCCACAAACTCTTCGCTCAAGAAGGCAAGACCACGCTCAAGGGACAAGCCTTCAAACTGTTCTTCGAGGAAAACAAGTCGTGGCTGGTACCGTATGCCGAATACTGCTGGCTACGCGATACTACCGGCACCTTCGACTTCAGCCAGTGGAAAGGTCACGAGCTTTGGAACGATGCCGACCGCAAGGTATTGGAGACCGAAGGCTCTGAGGAATATAATAAGGTAGCATTCTACTATTATGTGCAGTTTATCCTCAGTTGCCAGATGCGTGAGGTTCACGAATACGCCCGCAGCAAGGGCATCATCCTCAAGGGAGATATTCCCATCGGCGTCAACCGCAATGGTTGTGACGTTTGGAGTGAGCCTCGCTACTTCAACCTCAACTCACAGGCAGGTGCTCCGCCCGATGACTTCTCCGTCAACGGTCAGAACTGGGGCTTCCCCACCTACAACTGGGACGAGATGCTAAAGGATGACTGCGCTTGGTGGGTTCGCCGCTTCCGCAACATGCAGCAGTATTTCGACGCCTACCGCATCGACCACGTGCTGGGGTTCTTCCGCATTTGGGAAATCCCCATCGATGCCGTCCACGGTCTGTTGGGGCAGTTCTCACCTTCTTTGGGCATGACGCGCGAGGAAATAGAAGGCTACGGACTGCGCTGGCAGGAGGAACTTTTCACCGAACCGTTCATCGCCGACTGGGTACTCGACCGCATTTTCCACGAGCACGCCACCGAAGTGAAAGAGAAATATCTGCTGCCCAAAGGCAACGGCTTCTACAAGATGCGCCCCGAATATGACACGCAGCGCAAAGTGGAGAAGGCATTTGAAGGAAAGACGTCTAAGGATGATATCTGGATTCGCGACGGTCTCTACGCCCTCATCAGCGACGTGCTGTTCGTGCGTGACCACCGCGACCCCAACAAGTTCCATCCGCGCATCAGCGTACAGTTCGACTTCATCTATCAGTGGCTGTGGGACAGCGACAAAGCCATCTTCAACAAACTCTACAACGATTATTACTACCGTCGCAACAACCAGTATTGGTATCAGGAGGCAATGAAGAAGCTCCCGCGTCTGGTTCAAGCCACGCGTATGCTGGTATGCGCCGAGGACCTTGGAATGGTGCCCGACTGTGTGCCTTGGGTAATGGACGAACTGCGCATTCTGAGTCTTGAAATCCAGTCAATGCCTAAGGACTCGCACGTAAGGTTCGGACATCTGTCGCGCAATCCCTACCGCTCGGTGGCAACCATCAGCACCCACGACATGCCAACGATGCGGCAGTGGTGGGACGAGAACCAAGAGCGCACGCAGGACTACTACAACAATATGCTCTATCGCGAGGGTCCTGCCCCTCACCCACTGCCCGGATGGTTGGCTCGCGACATCGTTTCGCGCCACCTCACCTGCCCGTCCATGCTCTGCATCATTGCCATTCAAGACTGGATGGCGATTGACGAGCGCCTGCGCCTTGCCGACCCCAATGCAGAACGCATCAACATCCCTGCCAATCCTCACCACTATTGGCGCTATCGTATGCACGTCAACATAGAGGACCTGTTGGACAACAAGGATTTCACTGCCAATATAAGCGAACTGGTGACGGAAAGCGGAAGATAATTTATAATGCATAATTCATAATGCATAATGCATAATTACAACTCGCTACATCGAATTCACAATTCATTATGCACAATGCATAATGTATAATTAACAATGCATAATTCATAATGCATAATTTCAATTCCTACTTTGAATGCATGATTATGGGTGGAATGCTGCATTAGAGACACCAACTAATATTAGGCGGGGCGTGGTTTCACGTTCCCGCCTATACCCAAATAATAACCAAAGACAATATGCATAAGATTTTATTATTGCTTTGCGCCCTGTTGATGCCTATGTGGGCATCGGCGCAGACGGTGACATCGCCCAATGGCAATGTTGCCGTGAAGTTCTATCTCGATGGCGGACGTCCCACCTACGAGATGAGTTTCAAGAACAAGGCGGTAGTGAAGCCTTCTCATTTAGGACTGGAGCTTGCCAAAGACAAGCACGCGTCAAAGGGGAAGCGCGAGACCTCTCTGATGGATGGATTCGAAATAAAAGACACGAAAACTTCTACTTTCGACGAGACATGGAAGCCCGTGTGGGGCGAGGTGGCACAGGTACGTAACCACTACAACGAACTTGCCGTGACGCTCGACCAGCCCGCCACCAAGCGCGAGATGATAATCCGCTTCCGTGTTTACGACGAGGGTATGGGACTGCGCTATGAGTTCCCACAGCAGGACTCTCTCGTTTATTTCATCATCAAAGATGAGCACACGCAGTTTGCCATGACTGGAGACCACACTGCTTGGTGGATTCCCGGCGACTACGACACGCAGGAACAGGAAACGCAAGAATCGAAACTCTCCGAGATTCGCTCGCGTTTCCACGATGCAGTGAACTGGGAAAACTCATCGGTGTCTGTGTTCTCGCCCACCGGTGTGCAGACGGCTCTGCAGATGAAGACGCAGGACGGTCTCTACATCAACATCCATGAGGCAGCGTGCGTGGACTATGCCACGATGCACCTCAACTTGGACGACAAGAACATGGTGTTTGAATCGTGGCTCACTCCCGATGCAACGGGCTTTAAAGGCTTCATGCAGACTCCTTGTCATACCCCTTGGCGCACCGTGATGGTGAGTGACGACGCACGCACGATGCTCTCCTCCAAGATGATTTACAACCTCAACGAACCTTGCAAGATTGAAGATACAAGTTGGATTCATCCCACGAAATACTGCGGTGTGTGGTGGGAAATGATTGTCGGCAAGAGTTCTTGGAACTATACTGACGAATATCCCAGCGTGAAGCTCGACCAGATTGACTGGACGAAGGTGAAGCCCAACGGTCGTCACGCAGCCAACACGCAGCACGTGAAGGAATATATCGACTTTGCCGCTGCCAACGGACTGCAGGAAGTGCTCGTTGAAGGCTGGAACGTTGGTTGGGAAGACTGGGCGAACCACTGGAAGGACTATGTATTCGATTTCGTCACTCCTTATCCCGACTTCGACATCAAATACCTCAACGAATATGCCCATAGTAAAGGTGTGAAACTGATGATGCACCACGAAACATCTTCCAGCACACAGAACTATGAGCGCCACCTGCCCGAGGCTTTCGCGCTGATGAAGAAGTATGGCTACGATGCCATCAAGGGCGGCTATGTGGGCGACATCATTCCCCGCGGTGACCACCACTTCTCACAGTCGATGAACAACCACTACCTTTATGTAATAAAGGAAGCAGCCAAGAACCATATCATGGTTAACCAGCACGAGGCTGTCCGTCCCACAGGACTCTGCCGCACCTATCCCAACCTGATTGGCAACGAGAGTGCACGCGGCACCGAATATGAGGCTTTCGGCGGCTCGCGTCCCGACCACACCGTCATTCTGCCCTTCACCCGTCTGCAGGGCGGTCCGATGGACTACACCCCAGGTATTCTTGAGACTCAACTCAAGACATGGAGCGAAAATCCCAACTATGTTCACACGACGCTCGTGGGACAGCTCGCCCTCTACGTGACGATGTACAGTCCGTTGCAGATGGCTGCCGACCTGCCCGAGAACTACAAGAAATACGATGATGCCTTCCAGTTCATCCGCGACGTGGCATGCGATTGGGACGACTCCAAGTATCTGGAAGCTGAGCCAGCCCGCTACATCACTGTCGCCCGCAAGGCTAAAGGCACCAATAACTGGTTCATCGGCGGTAAGTGCAACGAGGACGGTCACAAGACAACCGTCAAGCTCGACTTCCTCGACAAGGGTCGCAAGTATGAATGCACCATTTACGCCGATGCCAAGGACGCCAGCTACGACAAAAACCCGAAGGCATACGTCATCACCAAGCGTACGGTGAAGAAGGGCGATGTGCTCAAACTCACCGAGGCTCCCGGCGGAGGCTTCGCCATCTCTATCATTGCTAAATAAAGCGGCTATTAGGGCGGGGAGGAAAGCTCGGATTATTCTGACTTTTCTGACCAATCCGAAATCTCGGAGAACTCGAGTTCTCCGAGCACTCCGATAATTCCGAGTTCTCCCAGCCCTAACCCTAAATAAAGATATCAACGATGAAGCTAAAGACTCTATTCATGGCTCTGCTTGCCACAACATCTCTCTCAGTCAACGCTCAACCTGTCAATCCCGATACAATGAGCATCAACTACTACCATCAGCTTACCTATTCGCCCGAGCATACCGACTTTTTCTTTCTCGGTTGCCCGCCCAAAGGCAAGAAGGTGGTGCTGCGCATCTATGACAAGGGCATCGGCGGAAAACCGCTGAAAACCGTCAAGATGAAGAGCAAAGAGTATGGAGGTTGGATTGCCTCTGTGAAAGGCGACTGGAAAGGCAAGTTCTACACCTTCGACTGCTCCGGAGACAAGAAGAATCCGCAGGAGACTCCGGGCGTGTTTGCCACGGCTGTCGGTGTCAATGGGCAGCGCGGCGCCATTATCGACATGAATGCGACGAATCCTGAAGGTTGGCAGCAGGACGTGCGCCCGGCACTGAAGTCGCCAGCCGACCTTGTCATCTACGAGATGCACATCCGCGATTTCTCCATCTGGCGCAACCAGAACCACGAACCGTCTGTCATTGAAAAGCGCGTCAGTACAATTTATCCCGGTAAGTTTCTTGCCTTGACCGAGCCTTGGGCTATCAATTACCTGAAGAGTCTCGGCGTCAATGCCATCCATATTCTTCCCTCGTTTGACTATGCCAGTGTGGATGAGACCAAGCTCGACCAGCCTCAATACAACTGGGGCTACGACCCACTCAACTATAATGTGCCGGAAGGCTCTTACAGCACTAATCCCTACGACCCCGCCTGCCGAATCCGTGAGTTCAAGCAGATGGTTCAGGCACTGCACAAGGCAGGCATCCGCGTCATCCTTGATGTAGTCTATAACCATACCTTCGACCTTGACAACAGCAACTTTCAGAAGTCGTGGCGCAATGCCTACTATCGCTTCAATGCCGACGGAACACCCAGCAACGGCTCCGGATGCGGCAACGAGACTGCATCTGAGCAACCCATCATGCGCGAGTTCATGAAGGAAAGCGTGCGCTATTGGATTAACGAATACCATATCGACGGATTCCGTTTCGACCTCATGGGCGTTCACGACATTGAGACGATGAACGAGATTCGCCAGATGGTCAATGAGATAGACCCCAGCATTTATATCTATGGAGAAGGCTGGAGCGCAGGCAAGTGTGCCTACCCCGTGGAGAAGTTGGCGGTGAAGGCAAACGTCCCGCAACTGAATGACATCGGTGCCTTCAGCGACGACATGCGCGACGCACTTCGCGGTCCTTTCAGCGACGACCACAAGCGCGCATTCCTTGCCGGTCTGCCAGGTGAGGAGGAGAGTCTGAAGTTTGGCATCGTGGGCGCCATCAGTCATCCCCAAGTGGATATGAGCAAGGTGAACTACAGCAAGAAGCCTTGGGCAAACGAACCGACACAGCAAATCAGCTACGTCTCCTGTCACGACGACATGTGCCTCGTGGACCGCCTGCGCACAGAACTTCCCGGCATCAAAGACGACGAGCTTATCCGCCTCGACGAACTGGCACAGACAGCCGTCTTCACCTCGCAGGGCGTGCCTTTCATCCTCAGTGGTGAGGAAATGCTGCGCGACAAGAAGGGCGTACACAACTCCTACAACTCGCCCGACAGCATCAATGCGCTCCGTTGGGAGAACCTGCAGAAATATCCACAGGTATTTAGCTACTACAAGAACCTCATCCAACTGCGCAAGAACCATCCAGCCTTCCGTCTTGGCAAGGCAGACTTGGTGCGCCAGCACCTCCGTTTCCTTGAGACGCCGTCGTGCGTGGTGGCATTCGAGTTGCACAACCTGCAGGGTATCGACCCGTGGCAGGACATCATCGTGGTGCTCAACTCCAACAAAGAACCCAAGAATATTCAGATTCCCGACGGAAAATACACGGTCATCGCCTGCGACGGAACCATCAACGAACAGTCGGACGAAGTTTTGGAAGGTGGCAACGTCACCGTCGATGCCCAATCAGCGCTGATTTTAAAGAGATAACATTAGCAATATGAAAAAGTTAGTCATTCTTTTCTTTATTTTCGTACAAGTCATCATGGCAAATGCACAAGTAAAGGTCAATCGCATTGACCCCGCCAACTGGTTTGCCGGTATGAAGAATCCGTCGCTCCAACTCATGGTCTACGGTCCCGGCATCAAGTCAGCAGACGTATCGGTTGACTATCCCGGCGTGCGTGTCGACAGCGTTGTGCGCCTCGACTCGCCCAACTATCTCTTTGTATATCTCAATCTCCAAGGGGCACAACCCGGCGAGATGACCCTCACCTTCAAGCAGGGCGGCAAGAGCAAGAAGGTGAAATATGAACTCAAGCAGCGCGCCATGAGCGGTGACAAGCGCATGGGCTTCACCAATGCCGATGTGCTCTACATGCTCATGCCCGACCGCTTCGCCTCCGGCAAGCATCATAATAAGCAGGTGAAAGGGCTCAACGCCTACAAGGAAGACCGCACCGCTCCAAGCCTGCGCCACGGCGGCGACTTGGAGGGCATACGCGAACACCTCGACTACTTCAACCAGTTGGGCGTGACGGCTCTGTGGCTCACTCCCGTGCTGGAGAACAACTCGCCCGACGACAGCCACGGCTTCTCCACTTATCACGGTTATGCCACCACCGATTACTATCGCGTGGACCCGCGCTTCGGCACCAACGACGACTATAAGGCGCTCGTCGACGCTGTCCATCAGAAGGGTCTGAAAGTAGTGATGGATATGATTTTCAACCACTGTGGTTTCGAGCATCCTTGGGTAAAGGACATGCCCAGCAACGACTGGTTCAACCTGCCCCAATGGCTCAAGGAATCGAAGGGAACCTCCAACCCGAAGGGAACGAGTTTCAAGCAGACCAGCTATAAGCTCACGCCGGTGCTCGACCCCTACGCCTCCAAGGTGGATATGAAGGAAACCGTAGATGGATGGTTTGTGCCCACCATGCCCGACCTCAACCAGAAGAATCCGCACGTGATGAACTACCTCATCCAAAACTCAGAGTGGTGGATTGAGACGGTGGGCATCGACGGAATCCGCATGGACACCTACCCATACGCCGACCGCAAGGGCATGGCTCGCTGGATGAAAACCCTCTACGACGAATATCCCAACTTCAACACCGTAGGTGAGACGTGGGTGACAGAGCCGCAATATACGGCAGCATGGCAGAAGGATTCAAAGCTGACAAACATCAACAGCTATCTGAAAACGGTCATGGACTTCAGTTTCTTCGACAAGCTCAACAAGGCAAAGAATGAGGAAACCGACGCATGGTGGAACGGCTTCAACCGCATCTACAACTCACTCTGCTACGACTATCTCTATGCCAACCCCAGCAACGTTCTTGCCTTTATCGACAACCACGACACCGACCGCTTCTTAGGCAACGGTCAGGACTCCACAGCCTTGAAGCAGGCTCTCGCCCTATTGCTTACCATCAACCGCACGCCGCAAATCTACTACGGTACGGAGATTTTGATGAACGGCACCAAGGAAGTGACCGATGGCAACGTGCGCAAAGACTTCCCCGGCGGTTTCCCCGGCGACACCCACAACTGCTTCACAGCTGAGGGCCGCACACCTGCCCAAAACGACATGTTCAACTGGGTGAGCCGTCTGCTCCACTGGCGTCAGGGCAACGAACTCATCAGCAAGGGCAAGCAAACGCAGTTCTGCCCCTACAACGGAATCTACGTCATCGCCCGTCAGTATGGCGACCGCACTTCCATGACGATTCTCAACGGCAAGCGCAGTGAGGCTACTATGCCCGTGAGCCGTTATGCCGAAGTCATCGGCTCACACACCACCGCCCGCGACGTGATTACAGGCAAGACTGTGAATCTCTCGAACGATATCACGCTTGCCCCCCGCGAGGCTTTGGTTATTGAATTTTAACAACCACGTAATATCGTCTCGTAGCAATAGCAATCAATTATTCAAAAGGCTGAATCCCAAGCGATGGGGTTCAGCCTATTTTTTCTTGTCATCAGTTTGAAAAGAGTGAATATCCTACAAAAGCCACGTTTTCATATTACTATTTCATGAATTTTGCATCCCAACCATCAAAAACTTAAAAAAAATCATTGAATATACAAAAAAAATAGTATCTTTGCAGTTGGAACAGAGCGATACCTTTATGCTTTTTGTTGATTGGGTAATACATTTATGCAGAATACGTATCGCAAATCTATAAACAATACATGGTGATTCTTTCATCAAACAAACTTTAACTATTTCAATTTTTATGTACAGAAATCTACTATTATTGGCTGCATTTACTATGACGTTGGCAGCTGAGGCCCAGACACCACAGGGTACTAAGCGTAGTGGTGACAAGACCTATGAGAAGCGAGTTTTCGTAGAAGAGTTCACTGGAACACGTTGTGGCAACTGCACACGCGGCATCGCAGGCATGATAAAAATGCGCGAAGCCTACGGCGACAGATTTATCGGTGTCTCCCTGCACCAATTCAAGCAAAGACCCGAGGACCCCATGTATATCACCGATTACATCGATTTGCAATGGAAGAGCGCTCCCTCCGCTATGTTAGAGCGAAGCGGCACTTTCGTTGACCCTTACTACGGTTCCGGTGACGGTGAGAATATACTCTACGACTGTGACAGAATACTTAACCAGCCAGCCAGTACTGGTATTTGGGTAGAAGGCAGATGGAACCAAGACTACACCCAAATAGAAGCAACTGCCTACGTGGAAGGACAAGCCAACAATGCCAGCTATGAAGTGGCTTTCGTTCTGATTGCCGACAGCGTGACAGGTTCAGGTTCCGGTTGGACGCAATCTAATTTCCTTTCCTACAACCCTGGCTACAACAAACCTGAAGACCTCGCCAAGTTCTGCAAAGGCGGCATTTATGGTCAAGCAGAACTCAACTGGGCATTCGACGATGTGGCTATCACAAGCTCCTATCTCGGCGGCAGCAACAGGGCTCCCAGCATCAACAATCTGGCAGCCTATACGAGAGGACAAAGCTCCTTTACCCTGTCGTTGCCCACGAGCAAGACCGATTTGATGAATGCCATCCACAAGAATAAGTTGGCTGTTATCGCATTAGTGTTCGACTCCAACGGCACTCTGCTCAACTCTGTCAAGAACTATAACATTAGTTCTGCCACAGGTATTGAGAATACAAACAACAACGGTATCGAGAGCGTGACCGAGGTTGCTCGCTACAACGCTGCTGGTCAGCGCATCAATGGTCCCCAGAAGGGCATCAACATCGTGAAATACGCTAACGGAACCTCCAAGAAGGTCCTCGTAAGATAACAATACTGCAAACCCAACAACAATCCGTAAGGGCAGTCGTCGTTAGTGGCGGCTGCCCGTTTTTTGTTTTATCACATCAACAACTGGCTAATCTCAATCGTCCGACAATTGTCGACAAACAGGTTAACAATTGCCGACAAACTCGTTGACAATTGTCGACATGCGTGTCGACAATTGTCGCTCAATCCAGAGTAGATGAATTTTGAAGTGAATACATATATAGCGAAGCTATATATAAGAAGCCGTTGTCGCACATAAATAATTCACGCATCGTAGTTCTCGCGCTCCGCGCAGGAACAATATCCATCGTGAAGACGCTACTCACGGAGGTCCCGCGCGGAGCGCGGGACGACTGACGACAGTACAATTAATAATAAAACAAAGTATATCGACTTCTGCTATTACAAGTAATGTAATAAATTGGGAGCAACTTTGGTTATCGTCCCGCGCGGAGCGACGGGACCTCCATGCATCGCGGAACATCTGCCGAATGTGCAAACTAAGAACAAAACGAGCCGTAGTTATCGCGCTCCGCGCGGGAACAGCATCCGTCGTGAAGACGCAACTCACGGAGGTCCCGCGCTCCGCGCGGGACGACTGCCGACAGTACAAACAATAACAAAGCTAAAAAATATCGACTTCTCCTATTATTAATAAGGTAATTAATTGGGAGCAACTTTGGTTATCGTCCCGCGCGGAGCGCGGGACCTCCATGAGCCGCGGCCTCCATGCAGAACAAGGGTTTCTTTCACTTGATAAATTGATTTCTGTTCATTGGTAAAGACTCTGAAAAAAAATAAATGCCGTTGCATGCAAACATCGTCATCACGACCATCCTCGTAGCCACGGCATTTCTCATTATAGAAAAGAAATTCATTATGTAATGTTACTGTGGTCTCATATATTAGTCAAAGAGACATTTGTCCCCATCATCGGGTTGCTGTTGGCAGTAGAACCCATCGCGAAGCCATCTGCCGCAGCCCCTATCTCAACCGTACCAAAAACATAAGAACAAATATCGTCTCTTAAAAAATAGGATGATGGGGGACTGTTGAAAATTGAATGATTTATCATCCTTGTGCCCTCATGCAGTGCTCACACTTTCCGCCCTTGCGCTTGCAATAGCGCTCGCACTGCATGTTGATGTCGTAGCCGAG
This sequence comes from Prevotella sp., assembly GCA_050946455.1. Lineage (GTDB taxonomy): Bacteria > Bacteroidota > Bacteroidia > Bacteroidales > Bacteroidaceae > Prevotella. Next base: position 29,009 of record JBMNUV010000019.1, on the reverse strand, counting down.
GAGGGCTCCAAGGATGAAGTCCTCCTCGGGAGTAAGTTCGTAGAGCGGACGCTTCACGAAGAGCCTAATGGCATCAATGCATGCTTTTCTCCCGAAAAACAAATTGATGTTGCCGTTGCTGATATGTTGCGCTACGAAGTCGATACCCTCGCGGCGCAAACGGTCCACCACTGCTTTCTCATATTTTCCGTTGAAAGTGTAGAGCACCATTTGGCGTACTCCCTTCTCATATTCATAGATATGATTCATGAGTACTTTCAAATCGACTGAACTCATCTGCGTCTGCATCATCTTGTGGCCTGTTAGTATGATTAATCCAAATTCTTCTTCAGTTCCTCCAACCAAGCGTCAATCCGCTCGTCGGTCTTCTCATCCTCGTTCACTTCATCGAGGGCGAGTCCGACAAACTTGCCGTCGACAACTGCCTCGGAGTCATCGTAAGTGTAGCCGTCGGCTGGAACTTCGCACATCATCGTGGCACCAGCCTCCTTGGCGGCATTGTAAAGCTCCGCCATACCGCCGCAGAATGTGTCGGAATAGCTTTGCGAGTCGCCGCAGCCAAACACGGCAACCTTCTTTCCCTGTAAGCCGGTCTGCTTCAGCACTTTCACGCCTTGATACCAGTCGTCCTGCATCTCTCCAGCACCCCAAGAAGAGGTGCCGAGCAGCAACACGTCGTGATTTTGGATAGTTTCTGCATCCAAGTTCTGAACATCTATAATATCTTCCTTTTTCACACCGAGAAGTTGACCTATTTTCTCAGCAACACCTTGGCAGGTTCCGGTAGTGGAACCATAAACTACACAGATATTTTTCATTTTCGTTTGTTTTATTTGTTTCTGCTGCAAAATTAGTCACTTCCCGCCAATGCCGCAATACCTAAAAATCGGGATTGTTGCAAGGGAAAGTGAGGGGCTCTACCTTGATAGTTTAGCACTGTTAGGATGGATTTCTAAAAAAAACTATAAAAACGCTGATAGGTTGACCGCGTTTTAATTCTTTTCATTATCTTTGCACGTATGATAAGATTGTTCACACTTGTTGTCTCACTTCTTTTCTCCTTCACGGCTATGGCACAGATGCAATGCGAGGATACGTGCAGCCACATCCACGGCATCGACCTCAGCCACTACCAAGGCGACGTGTTCTGGGAGGCAGTGAGCGAGACCAAGATGGCTTACGTCTACCTCAAAGCTACAGAGGGACAGAATACCATCGACGACAAATACAAGCGCAATATAGACTTGGCTCACCGCTATGGGCTGAAAGTGGGGTCATATCATTTCTACCGTCCGCGTGTGCCGCAGGAGTTGCAACTTGCCAACTTCCGCGCGCAGTGCAGACCGGAGGACCAAGACCTCATCCCGATGATTGACATAGAGACCAAAAGCGGACTCAGCACAGATGAGTTTTGTGACTCGCTGTTCAAGTTCATCCGGCTTGTGGAGCACGAATACCACTGCAAACCGCTGCTCTACACTTTCACCAACTTCTACAACGCCAATCTCTCGGGAAAGCTCGACGGCTACAAACTGATGATTGCGCAATACACCGACCGAAGCCCTGTGCTCAATGACGGTCGCGATTATGAAATGTGGCAATATACCGGAAAAGGACGCATCGACGGAGTGAACGGCTACGTTGACAAGTCGCGGTTCACAGGCAGGCACATCCTGCGCGAAATCAGATACCGCCACAGATACAGAAACTCTCATTCGTATTATTGATTATGTCTACTATCAAATGCCCCGTGTGTGGTCAGCCCGTAGACGACCACGCACCTGTATGTCCCAACTGCGGAACTCAAATTGCCGGACGGCTCACCACGTGCTCCCGGTGCGGTAACGTGTATCTCATCGACCTCAAGGCTTGCCCTGCCTGCCATGAGCCTAACCCCAACTACAACGCAGACTCGACAGCACCCGATGCAAGTCAGCAGATGCCGCCCGTCCCTCCCGTGCCGCCGCAGAAAAAAGGCAACGGAAAGGTAGTGGCAATCGTGGCTGTGGTTATCATCCTGCTCATCGGCGCAGGAGTGTTCTTCTATCAGCAGCATGAGAAGAAGGCAAACGAGGAACAGGCTTACGAAATGGTGATGAAAAGCACCGACGAGCAGGAACTGCAGGATTATCTCGACAAATATACTGATGCTGACCCCATCCACCGCAAGGCAGTGGAGAAGCGGCTTGAGGAATTGAAGCAACTCGCTTCCGACTGGAGCGACACGCTCGTCAATGACTCAAAGGCTGCCTACTTGGAATTTCTCAGCAAGCACCCGGACGCCCCTCAGAAAGCCCTTATCCACCACAAGGTTGACTCCATAGACTGGGCTGATGCAGTGAAGCTCAACACTATCGAGAGCTATCAGACCTATATGGACGAACATGCCGACGGTGAGCATTACGACGAGGCCACCGACAACATCAAGACGATTAAGACCACTGTGGTACAGGACGATGAGGAGAAGGAGGTAAAACTGCGGATTCGCGAATTCTTCAGTGCCTTCAACTCGCAGAGCGACGGTGGCATCGTGGGTTGCGTCTCGCAGGTGATGACTACCTTCTTGGGCAAGAGCAACGCCACATCCGACGACGTGACCGAGTTCATGCACAGCCTCTGGAACAAGCCTGAACTTGTATCGCTCGACTGGTTTGTGAAGGATGACTACAACATCAAGAAGAAAGAAGTGGGAGAAGACAAATACAACTATACAGTGACGTTCACGGCTATCTTGAACCGCCGCTACACCAACTCGGGTAACGACACGAACGATACTTACCACGTCACAGCAAATATCAATCCCGATGGTTTAATCTCGTCAATGGAAATGAAACGATGAAAAAAGTAATGATTCTCTTCGCGCTCATCCTTGGCGCGTTGCAGCCTGCCGCAGCGCAGTGCTGCCGACAGCAGGTTCAGCCCTGCCAGACACCCATTTGTGACACTACTGCCGTTTGCCAACCGACAAACTGTCAGCCTACTCAATGCACACAGCAGACTTGCACCAATACAAAGCAAGCCTACTGTCAGCCTACTACACAGCAGAACTGCGCTTATCCCAATCATGCCTACTGCCAGCCCAACGTAAGGACTAACGGTCAGGAGGTATGCGACCCGCACAGCCTCATCGTCTATTACAATGGCGAAAAAGGCAAGAATGCACTGAAGAAAGCCGTAAAGAAATACGGTGCGGAAGTGATGTACGACTATCAGAACTTCTCCGGCATCGCCATTCGGCTTCCCAACAACAAGTCGCTCGCCGATGCCCAAGCCTATTTCTCCAAAGTGAAGGGCGTTACTCAGGTGTCGCGCAACCGTATCGTGCACCCTTGTCACGAGTAATCTGCAATCAACTACCCCAAAATAAAGCCAAGGCTCCACGAGAGTCCTGGCTTTATTTTTCCTAATAATTCTATACAATCGGACAGACTCATGCGATTCTCCAGTCCGCATTGCCTTTGGGATTTTCGCTCCAATAACAAAAAAAGGTCTGACTTTCGTCAGACCCAAATTTGAAAATTGGTGGTGAATCACCTGCCCACGCGGGGCAGAACACCCTCCGACGAGCCGAAGCCCATCGGCTAATATATTAACCTAAATATTTCATTAGGACACGCGAGTTGCCGGAGTCACGCAACTTGGCGATACTCTTCTCGCGGATTTGGCGAACGCGCTCACGGGTCAGACCCAACTGGTCGCCAATCTCTTCCAGTCCCTTCTCAGGGCAGCCAATACCGAAGCACTCGCGGATGATGGTTATCTCGCGGTCTTTCAACACGCTCTTGAGCACGTTGTTCAACTCCAGCGACATACTCTCGAAGTCAACCTGCTTATCGGTTCGGGTATCATCGCCCGACGACATCACATCAGCAAGAGAATTGTCATCGTCCTCAGAGAACGGTGCATCAATACTCATGTGATGGTTGTCTGCCTTGATGGTCTGGTCAATCTTCTCCTCCTCGATATTGGTAAGAGAACTCAACTCACCCACCGACGGACGGCGCTGATTCTCCTGTTCGAATTTGGCTATCTGATTCTGAATTTTCGACAGTGCACCTACTTGGTTGAGGGGCAGACGCACGATACGGCTCTGCTCTGCGATTGCCTGCAGAATGCTCTGTCTAATCCACCATACGGCGTAGGATATGAACTTGAAACCACGAGTCTCATCAAACTTCTCCGCAGCACGGACAAGTCCAATGTTACCCTCATCAATCAAGTCGGTTAGAGACAAGCCCTGATGTTGATACTGTTTGGCAACAGAAACAACGAAACGCAGATTGGCGTTCACCAGCTTCTCTTTTGCACGCTCACCGGCGCGGCCGCCTTTACGAATCTTCTGTGCCAGTTCAATCTCCTCTTCTATGGAAATCATGGGCACACGCCCAATCTCTACAAGATATTTGTCGAGCGACTCACTGCTTCGGTTTGTAATGCTTTTACTGATTTTTAATTGCCTCATCCTGTTTATCCCTTCTTTTAAATTATCCTTCTAAATCAATACAACTTCTTGATATTCGTCATTTTAGCTCCACTAAAGCCGTATAGACCTCAAAATGGACTGCAAAATTAACGAAAATATTCCAATTATATTGCTTCTTTTCCTTAAAAAATCATCAATTAATATTTTTTATTATTAACGCCATCCAACAGCTTGTAACTTATGCTGGTTCATGCGCTGTTGCTATAAGTGCAAAAACCATGCCAGTCGTCGAAACCCCTTATTTCCTCCGTTCCGTCCTGCCAAAAGGTCACAAAAAAAGCACGCATCCCACGTAGAAGTAGCAGAGTTGAAGATAAAGCGGAGTGAACTTGGAGTAATCTTCTGAATAAGAATAGGAGCTCACATTGTGGCGGTTGAGAACGAGCTGGACGCTGTCAACAATCAGCCGGATAGAAGCAGAAACATCAACTTTCTCATAATTGTAATTGTTTAATTTGTAATAGCTTTGTCTGTCTTAAATAGGGAATCCTTAGTAAGTAAAGATTTTAGTTCAATCAAGAAAAATATTCGAGCAGAGGCACTCATGTCTAACAGAAGCAGGATTGTTCAACAATTTCCTCCATACCGTTCAGTTCAAGACACTTGATGAAATTGTAGATGTCCTCATCGCAGGGAGTGCTTATCGTCTACAAATATAAACAAATATGTAATAAAATGAGAAGATAACTCTTAATTTTAATGAATATTAACTAGCTCCTCACTATTCTGACAACTCTCCGCAAGAGCCATAGCGGTATAGGCTGTTGAAAAAGAATAGCCTACGGCGCACGAAAAAGCCCGAACTTGTGAAAGTCCGGGCTTCGTTGTGTAAGGAAAGTTTGCCCTGTCGAAAATGGCATTGGCAAGCCTCATTTACAGTTCATCATCCCAAACGCCATTACTTTCCCAAGGACTGGGACTTTCCATCCACTCTACAATTTCCTCCTCATCTTCCAAGAAGGTCTCCTCCTTGGCATCCATATCTAAAGTCTGTGACGGGCTTCCGGCACAAATGGCAGGATAGACACTCTGTAAAATGCAAAGCGCATTGGGGGTCATATATATCTTTTTTTTAATGTTCATAATGCAATAATTTTAACGTACAACAAACTTGTTTCCTTCTGTCAGGTAGATTCCGGCAGGGAGATAGACCGTCGCGGGCTGGTTGGCTCTCAATTCCACGCGCGCCACTTGAGCTCCCGTCGGGGTGACAATGCCCACAACTTTATCAACAGTGGACAGTAGGGTGATTGACCCTATGCCAGTCTTGACGCTCAAGTTCTGGGCACCCACCTCCATATCGTATATCGAGGTAGGAGTATTGGTATTCTCTCCGAACACCACGTCCATAGTCATGCTCTTTGCCTGCTGCGCCATTGAATTCGGATAAGAGAAATAACCACGGAAAGGTCTGCATCGTGCCTGTTTTGCACCAGTAAGGTTATCAGTTGAATAAAGTTTGTCGTTGCCGTAGTAGAAAGCATTACCCGTCTCCAGTCCGCAATAAGAGCCTTGCGAAGTAAGGGTCACTTGGGCATTAGGAATCTGCCCCGTTGCGGTTTTACCACTTATATACGTTTTCCCCTTATGCTCTGTAGTCGGCGTGATGATGCCGCCTTTCTGGTCGATAACAAAGGCGTAGACGCCCTTATCAGTTCTGTTGTCTTCTGTCACCTCTATCATATAAGGAACATTGGGGTCTGTCTTAAGTTTGGTCAATTCCACGAAGTGGGCAGATGCCTGGAAATCAGTTCCTGTAGTTCCTCCGTCTTCAATCGAGATGAAATTATCACTTTGCATCTCACGTATTTTCACCTTGCATCCTTCTTCACTGATATGCTCGCTCTGGTCCAAGCTAAAAGCAAAAGGCAGAATCACGGTGCCTTTGGTTTGGCTTGTGTTGGCAGAGACACGCTTATAGACGATTCTATGAGTCGGGAAATTACGAATCTTGTAGGGCGAATAGAAAGGTTGCTGGTCGGTGAGCACGATATCGTTGAATGCTTGGTAGCTCTCGTCCTCGGGTGCCTTGCGTGCCATATTGTCGAGATTGGAACTCTCGTCAAGCACAAAGATAAGGGCGTTTTTTGCCAATCCCATATCGGAAATAATACCCCATCCCTCATCGTCTATAGAATATGTACCTGCAAGCTCCTTGCTGGCATCAATATAGAGAATCTGATTATACTCAGAAGGACCCGTCAACGTTTGTCCTTGTGACAAATTGCCTTGTTGAGTTTTGACTGCACTTATCAAGGCTTCTTGGATGGCTCTGATAGAAAGTGCACCTTTGTTTTCCTCCGATGGCGACTCATTATATTGCGTTGTACTCACCACTGCACCCCAGTAAGTCTTGTTTTCGCCATTTTTGCCCGCGAATGAACTGTCGTAGATTTTATCAAACTTGATGAGCGCAGATGACTCTTTGGGTGTCACCTCAAGGTTGAGCGTATAGAATGCCCAACTGCGATGCTGCGATGCCCATGTGGGAGCGATATTGTAGCGGGGCTCATCGGTAACAAATAGATAGCGGGTAGCCTCGCTCATCTCTCCTTCGTTGCCCAACGTAATTTTCAATTTGTCGAATTTCTCATCTATGTTTCCGTAAGCCTCATCGCTATAGTTGTACACACGGAGATAGAAGGAGCCGTTTTCATCGGCACCCAGTCCAGCATTGATGGAGTCGATATTATTGAACACGAATTTCTCCTTGGCTGTTACATCCACTTTCAGCTTTTTGTCCGCATTTTCTCCACTGGCAGCCTCTGTGGTGTTGTTGTAGATATTGTTTTTCGGCGTATAGGCACTGTAGGAGCCGCTGTTGAATTCTTTGTAATACTCCGACTGTACAAAACTGAGGCGCGATGAATGGATGAGTTCCCCATTGGGATAGGTCTCGTCGGCATAATAGCTGTACAAATCCTCAATGGTGAACTCGCAGGTTCGATTTTTCCAATCAACTGGAACGTAGAATTTGGTCTCACCACCGTTGAGCAAGAAGTCATTGGAAGTAAATTGACGAGAAACCTTTTGACCAAGTTCATTATTTGTTGCGCGTACCGTGATATGGCTGATATAGGGGCTAAGTCCCTCCATTGTAGGAGTTAGCTGCATCCAAACATCTTGGTCACCGTCTAAGTGGAACTTAACGGCATCATTATTAAGACCAGAGATACTGAGAGATTGCAACTCGTCGGTAATGAGGATTGGCTCTTCCGGAGTGCCTGTCTTGTCGTAGAGCGTAAGCTGGATATTGGAGGGGACAGAGGAAGAAATCTCAGTGATGGCAAGTAAGTCATATTCATACACTAAACTGTTACCCAAAAACAACCCCTTACTATTTTTCCAAGCCAAATAATTCGAATTACCATCGGAAATACCTTTTTCATCTCTTTGGAATACAGTAGCTTCATTTTCTTCAGATACGAGGGATATATTATGTTGGAAACTATTATCGGATTTCATCCATTGCTTTACCCCATTCTCATCTTTACAATATATTTTTCCTCCTTCCACATACCACCTGGTTTTGTCGTCGCCCAATTTTAATTTATTATTGATATACTGACCATCTATAGTCAAAAGGAAACTTATATTGTCGAAACTGTTCAGGTCGGTCCACCTTCTAACGTTGATATCCACGTTCTTCAGGCGGTACTGAATGGGCAATTTGTTGCCATTGCCATCGACACCTTCTATGGGCGTTTCAAGATAGTAAGTATTTCCCGGCTTGAGATGATAATACCATTCACCATCCACTTGCTCCCTCGTAATCGACAAGTTGCCTTGTTCCGAGCCTACGGTTCCCACGTCATTTTTCACAGAACCCTCCTCATAGAGCAGCATGTCAGCCTTCAGGTCGCTCAAGCGCGTATTGTCATCTACAGTCATCGAGATACGTGGGGTAGGAGCTTCATTTGTGGGGTGGTTTTGCAAGCGAAGTGCTCCAACGTCCAACATACCTGTATTGAACGTGGACGTCATCCATGATACTCCTTCGGTGGTTGCCGTTGTCTCACCGGGCATTTTCACAGCGAATGGAGCCTCTGTAGTGTAGGTCACTTCGAGATACTCTACCCTAAGAGCCATATAGCTGTTAGGCCGACCTTCGCCTTCCATGTTTGTAATAGTGAAATAGAGTATATTGCCCATATCATCCCCAGACCTTTCCAGCACTGCCTTATTGCCTCTTCTCACCGTCTGGAAGTCCTCTCCGTGAACACTTAAGCTGGATGAAACCTCGTTGATAAACACTGATTGTCCTTTGATTTGTAGCGGGGTGCCGGTACCCACTTCTGTTTGGTCATTTGCCACTATCATCTTGTATCCCGTAAAGCGATATCCACGGGGTAACACCAATTGGAAATAGCCCGGATTTAACATGCCACCTAAAATAACAATCTGTTTTCCATCAGAATAGGGATAAATGTTGTTGGCTGGTGTGCTAAATAAGCCATCCAAAGTTTGGTAGCCTAAATCCGAAGTAATCAAAGAGAGTGGCAACTGATAATGCCGCCAGTAGCAACTGGCACCGGCAGCAAATCCAGTCTCACTATATTTGCCTGTAATGTTATTCACTACGGGCAACAAACTACCCGTTTTTTGACTAATTGTTACACGCTGAGCCCAGCATTGCGTAGCTGAAAGCCATAGTAACAGTAATACAACTGAGAGCGTTAAGCTCCTTCTTTTACATAGTTTTGTGCTCATATAAATCATATATAAATATTTGAAATAATCTATTACCCAACAACGAAGATACAGCTGAGAAGTAAGTTCTTTATCGCACGTGTTATCCTAATGCCCAAAAGCATACTACCGCAAAAGCGCAATATGCTTAGGGATTATCAAACCTAATACCGACCAAGTTAAAGGTGCCTACGCAACGTGCATTGTTACCATGGGACTTGAGAAACTCTTACTCCATGAAACGCACATCTTAGGTATTCATCCTCCGAACCTGCGGTTTATCAGACACACAAAGAACAACTATACTAAATGGAAAACATTTTTTATATTTCTGTTCAATGCTGAAAATCAGTTGTAAGAAAAATATATCATGTATTTTTTAATAAGTAAATTTTAGTAAGTGACAAAAAGCCTATAAGTGACAAGGCATCAATGCCTTCTTGTCAACCATTGGAAGGAACTTTCAGTAACAACCTCCCTATTAACGGCTCATTTATGCCAAAAGTAAGAAATTGTGTATGAACTTCACCTCAGTGAGTTTTTTGGTTGGGCAAAAATAAACAAATCTATTCAAGAAAAAGAAAACAAATTTGTATTTTTTTCAATATTAACTAAATTTAAATAAATTAGCAACCAGTCATGCTCTTTTTTTCTCCTTATCTGTCCCTTTCATTCTTCCAACTTCCGGGAAGTATCGCTGTCAACATGCCCCGTCTCTACGCTTTGAGTAGTGAGAATCGTCACCGCAGCGAGGATTGCTACAAAGCCAATAGCGACTGCCCACGTGAACGGCTCTCCCATGACAAGGATTCCCACGCACATGGCAGTCAAAGGCTCGAAGGCGCCCAATACGCTCACCGTGGTGGCATCAATGAGATTCAACGCACGCACGAGCGTCACATTGCTTATCATAGTAGGAAACAGACCTAACAGCATCAGGTTCACCATATTGTGCCAGTCGCCCATCGGAGCCACACCGCCATAAACAAAGGAACTATAGAGCAAGAGAAACAACATGGAGATGAAGAAAACGTAGAAATTAATCTTCACCGAGTTCATGGTGTGGATGCGCAAACGGGGAAAGATAACCATATACACGGCATAGTCCAGTCCTGAGAATACCGCCAACAGCACTCCCTTGAGCTGACTCTCACCCTCGGCTCCGAATCCACTCAGAAAATACACGCCCGCTACGGCAAGGACCAACGCTAAATAAGTGGGCCACGTCATGCGCTGGTGGAACAGCAAAGCCTCCAGCAACGTGGTAAAGACGGGATAGGAGAAAAGAAGCGTCGTGGCAACACCCGACGGCATATAGCTATAGCTCGAAAACAATGCCACACCACTCAGAGAATAAAGCACTGCGAGGAGTGACAGCCGCAGTGCATCGCCCCATCTCAGCCGCAGACTCACCTTTCGGAACACGAGGAACAATAGCATAAACAGGGAACCGAAAGCAAAGCGATAGACAAGCACCGACGGCAATGCCATGCCCGACTTCAGGACGGGAATGGAAAATAAAGGTATCAGTCCGAAGAAGCCCGCTGACAATGACGCGTTGATGCAGCCACGCAAACGGGGTGAAGAGGATTTAATTTGTTTCATTATGATAGTTAGCAAGGAAAGCCTCAATACAGCAGCACCAGTCCTGCGAAGGCAGCATAGCAAATCATCCGTATGGGATTGATTTTCATCCACATGGTGCCGATGAAGGTGACTGCGAAGAGGAACACGCTAATCCAAAACTGCCAAGGGTTGATTGATGGAGAGGAGAAGTTCTCCTCGTTGATGAGCAACAGCGTGGCGGCGGCAAGCAGTCCCACGACAGCAGGACGAAGACCGGAGAAAACGCTGCGCACGGGTTGTGTATCCATATAGCGCATGAACATCTTGCTGATGACAATCATCAGGATGAACGACGGCAGCACGAGCGCGAACGTGGCGCACAAAGAGCCTAAAGCGCCCATCACTCCCGAATAACCGGCATTATGCACAGCCACGTAGCCGCAGTAAGTGGCGCTGTTGATGCCGATGGGACCGGGCGTCATCTGCGAGATAGCTACAATATTAGTAAACTCAGCGGAGCTTAGCCAGTGGTGATGCAACACTGTCTCGGTCTGTATGAGCGACAGCATTCCATAGCCGCCGCCGAAACCGAAGAGCCCGATAATGAAGAACGTATAGAAAAGTTGCAGGAATATCATGCTTCTGGATTATTCAAGAATTGACCATAAACGAATCCGCCAATACCAGCGCAAAGGATAATCCACACAGGATTGACGTGGAGAGCATAGATGAGCAGTGCGGAGACTACGGGAATCCAAACGTTGGACCAAGTGATATGTGCGCTCTTGGCGAGATTGAACGTCGGCACAGCGATAAGCGCCACCACTGCGGGACGGATGCCACGGAACATGGCTGCCACCCAACCTACGTTCATGAACTGATGGAAGAACATGGCAATGAACAAGATGATGAGGAAGGAAGGCAATGCGGTACCAAGCGCCGTGCACAAAGCACCCTTATTGCCGCGGAGCTTGTAGCCCACAAACGTAGAGATGTTGATGGCGAACACGCCCGGACAACTCTGCGCAATGGCGATGAGGTCGAGAAACTCGTCCTTTTCTATCCAGTGATTCTTCTCCACTACCTCGCTTTGGATGATGGGTATCATGGCATAGCCTCCACCCAACGTGAAGGCTCCAATCTTGAAGAATGTAGTAAACAGCTTCTTATAATTCATAATGCACAATGCATAATGCATAATTAATATGCTATTGTCACTTAAATACGATTCGTTATTCTTCTATTTCTGAGAACGACTTGGCGATATTGCTCATAAAGCTACTCATGGTCTCAAAGGGAGCATAGTCAAAATACTTCATGCTTCGCTTGAGGTTGCGGCGCAACATACCGCTATTGTTGGTGATGAAACCAGAGCGGTTCTGCTGCAGGTGCCACTGGGCGGCATCGTCCTGCTCGTTGTGGTAGAGCGAGCGCAACACGATGGCGCGGGCACTCTTCTCCACCTTCGACACGAAGGGTATCTCGGCCTGCTCGAAGTCGAACACCTCAATGAGGATGGAGCCTTCCAACTGTGCCATGCGCTGAATATGGAGCGACGCCAGCCATGTGTCGAGCTTCACGAAGTCCACCTTGTCGCCCTTTGTGCGCAGGTAGCCACCGAGGTCGAGGATGAGCTTCAGCGACACTCCGGCATTAATCATGCTATATACATTGGCTACTATGATATTGAGCAGCTCCAGCGTTTCCACCGAACAGTCCATGGCATGTCGCTCGTCTCGGCGAATCTTCGCCAACCGACGCTTGAACAGTGGGTTTGCCATTTTCGAGGCGGGTTTCTGCTGCGCGGGCTGCTCCTTCACAGTCCGCTCTGCCTCCTCCACCATTCTGTCGGGAATGTTGCACGCCTTCTCATGCTGATAGTTGCGGATTCCCTTGAGCGTGATGTCGGTCACGCCCTGAATCTTCGCTATCTGCATCAAGCGGTTCCACTTGAACGCTGACATGGGCTCTATCTTTTCAAAAACTCCTAAAGAGCCTGAGAGAAGAAGTCGGAAGAAGTTGCGCTGAATGATATCCATGTTCTAATTCATAATTCATAATGCATAATTGACAATGCATAATTCATAATGCATAATGCATAATTACTGCGGGTGCACGGCATTGCAATTCATCATGCATAATTTTCGCGAGTTCGGTATGTCGCTGTATTACCGCGACCGAAGCAGTTGAAGCCATTCATCATGTATAGCCAACATAGTTTTCAAGAGTACCTTCTCGGGTATCTCAGGGCGATGGCGAGGAGGGAGCAGATGCCGATTGCCATGGGATAATAGAGATAGGGCAATATCTGCATGGGACTTACTCCTGCCAATCCTGCGGCAAGAAGCAACTGCACACCGTAAGGGATGAGACCCTGAATAGTGCAGGAGAACGTGTCGAGGATGCTGGCTGCCTTGCGGCGGTCCACTCCGAAGCGGTCACCAATCTTCTTGGCTATGTTTCCCACCGTGAGAATAGCAACCGTGTTGTTGGCTGTGCAAAGGTTGACGAGCGACACGAGTGCGGCAATGGAGAACTCGGCTCCCCGGCGCGTGGAGATGCGGCGCGTGAGGATGGAGATGAGGTAGTCGATACCGCCATTTTTGCGAACGATTTCGAGCATACCTCCCGCCATCATGGCGATGATAATCAACTCACCCATACCTAAGATGCCGTTGCCCATAGCTCCGAACCAGCCATACACGCCGTAGCTTCCGTCGGCAATTCCGATGATGCCGCAGAGCACAAGTCCCATAGTGAGCACAGCCATCACGTTGATACCGCAGAGCGCTATGATGAGCACCGCCAAGTAGGGAATGACCTTGACTAAGTCGAGCGGCGGGCGATGGGTTGGCGCTTGTATGTCGGCACCCATGAAAGCATAGACGATGAGGATAAGCAGCGCCGCGGGTGCCACTATCAACACGTTGACGCGGAACTTGTCGCTCATCTTGCACTGCTGGGTCTGTGTAGCGACGACCGTAGTATCGGAAATGAACGAGAGGTTGTCGCCAAAATAGGCGCCGCCCACGATGGCTGCCGTGAGGAGCGGGATATTGCTGCCCGTTTGCTGGGCAAGTCCCGCGGCGATAGGCACAAGTGCCACTACGGTTCCCACGCTCGTGCCGATGGCGAGCGAGATGAAACACGCCGCCACGAAGAGTCCCGGCAATATCATGTTTGCCGGCAACAGAGAGAGCGTCAAATTGACGGTGGCATCAATGCTTCCCATCTGCTTGGCAGAGGCGGCAAAGGCTCCCGCCAGCACGTAAATCCACAACATGAGCATGAGGTTGCTTGCCCCAGCCCCACGGCTGAACGTCTCAATGCGTTGCTTGAGAGAGAAGCCGCGCGAAGTGACGATGGCATATACGCTGGCAAAGAGAAACGCTACCGTCAGCGAGAGATTAGTATCACTACTTTTATTTCCAGTTTGTCCCACGGAATGAATGGTAAACACGATGATGAACACCATGAGCACCAACATAGGTGAGACAGCCAATATTCCTTGCTTTCTTGACAATTTATCTTTATTTTATGAAGCACAAACGCTTATCGACTAAAACACTATCCTTACCGCACCTACTACACCCACTGCACCTACCAAACCTACCAATCCATCATCATTCATAATCTTCTCCTCGCCCCCTCCCAGAATGCGCAGCCAATTATGCATTATGAATTATGCATTATGCATTAATAGGACATTCTTCTGTAGAAGTCGATGTTCTCAGGAGTGAGGAGTTCGATGGGCATGTAGTTGACGGGCTGCACCTCCTGCTTGAGCACGATGGCACGGAAGAGCGTATCGACGCAATAGTAGCCCTGCATGAAAGCGTGCTGACAGACGAGGAATGAGATACTGCCCTCGCGCATGCACTTATTATTCTGTGGCATGAAGTCGTAGCCCATAATCTGCACATCACGACGGTTGGTGCGCAGCAGGAAGCTGCCCACGATAGAGGCATGGGCACCGAGCGTGATGCAATGGTGTACCTCTGGATGAGCGGTGAAGAATTTCTCCAACTGCTGGTCGTAGTGTTCCTCGCTGTCGTTGATGTCGAGCTGCAGCTCTAAAATCTTCACGTCGGGGTAATGGTCAGACATATAATGGCGGAATCCCACCTCGCGGTTAGCCTGCTGTTTACTGACCGTCTGCCCCCCATTGGTCTGCTTCATCAGCATCACGGCAGTTTCCTTGAAGGCGAGCAGCATGAACATACGTGCGGCAAAATAGCCACTTTGAAACGAGTCCTGACCGAAGAACGCCAAGGGTCGCAAATCAGGCATATAGCTGTCGAGCATCACGAAGGGGATGTTTGCCTCGTGAAGCTGGTCGGTGAACTTACGGGTTGAATCGAGCGTAGTCGGCACAAGGATAACTCCATCGGGTTTCTGCTCCAAACAGGATTCACCGGCTTTAACGAGAGAGTCAGAATCGGCGCGGTCGTAATAGACTGTTTTCACGTCAATCTGGAAGTCGCTGCGCTCCTGCTCGCAACGTTTCACGCCCTCCTCCACCTCGTCCCAGTAGGCTTCCTTCCCATGCTTGGGGATGAGGAGAAAGAAGAGGTACTGCTTGTTGTAAGCCAAGGCAGAGGCATACATGTTAGGACGATAATTCATTTCTTTGAGAGCGGCTTGTACTTGCTTCACAGCTTTCTTGCTGACATTAGCGCGGTTATGTAACACACGGTCCACAGTTCCTACGCTCACTCCAGCCCTCTCAGCAATATCTTTAATTCTGATTTTATCTGACATACAAGAGCTAACCTATATTTTCTGCAAAATTAAGAAAAAGAAATGAATTAATGCACTGAAAAGAGAAAAAAGCAATACTTAACAGTACGTATAGATATTAACAGAGGCTGGCAAACTTGTCGAACTATGGAAGTCTCGCCGCGAAGCATGGAGGTCTCGCGCTCCGCGCGGGACGACTATCGAAAATACAAGCTATGGAAAAAACGATGCTCACCCGTGGTTCCCGCGAAGCATGGAGGTCTCGCGCTCCGCGCGGGACGACTACCAAAAATACAAGCTATGGAAAAAACGATGCCCACCCGTGGTTCCCGCGAAGCATGGAGGTCTCGCGCTCCGCGCGGGACGACTACCGAAAATACAAGCTATGGAAAAAACGATGCTCACCTGTGGTTCCCACGATGCATGGAGGTCCCGTCGCTCCGCGCGGGACGACTACCAAATATACCAACTAAGGGAATAATACTAAAGAGTAGGGACTTCTATATAAAAAATAAATTGGGACAGATTTAGTTGTCGTCCCGCGCGGAGTGACGGGACCTCCATGCAACGCGGAACAATTTTCATTAGGGAATACGGCTATTGTCCCGCGCGGAGCGACGGGACCTACATGCATCGCGGAACTATTTCCGTTAGGGAATACGGCTATCGTCCCGCGCGGAGCGGCGGGACCTCCATGAGTTGCGACTCCTTGACGGTTATTGTTCTCGTCTCTACTATAGTAAAAGGGGCGTCCCTGCATGCAGGAACGCCCCCCTAAAGAGAGGAGTTAACTCTCCATCCTAATTACAATATCGATGAAGCAAAAACCTAGTTCTTGGTGATAGTGCACTTAGCGAAGCCGTCAGCCCAAGCATAGAGCTTGATACTGTATGTACCGGCAGTAACAGAGATGTTAGCACCACCTTGTGTCAGGTTGTCGGCTGTGCCACCCCAGTTGATGTCCCAATCATCGTTAGCACGGAACTTAATGGTACCGTCGGTCAGCGTCAAATTGTCAATCTCCCAGCAACGGTCTGTCTGGTTGTAAGTCATGTCTTGGTCACTGTCCCAACCGCCAGCTGTAGCATCACCAACCACACCAATTGTTGTGATAGGAGTCAGCTCAACCGTACTGGTAATGAAGTTGACATGCATCTTATAATACCCGGGGTCGCCATCCACAGTCATGTTAGCAGCACCACCATCAGTAGAGAAGTCAGCACCGTAGTTGGTACCGTCCCAATTCTGCTGAGTGCAAATCTTGTACTGTGTGCCGAGATACATATAACCATCGTAGTTGCCATCATAGGTGCTTGTGGTCAGATAGTCAATCTGCGCCCAGCCGTTGCCGTCACCAGCCACATACATCGTGGGCTGGAAGCTCAATGCTGTAATGCTGTAGGTGGCATCCATCATGTTGATTTCAATCTTGATGTACTTAGCGCCTGTTGAAGAAGGAACGCAGAAGGAACCATCATCGCTCAGGTTGTAACGATAGTCGAGAGTCTCAGTTGTACCATCGTATGCGTTGGCACCGTTACCCTTGGTAGTACCGAGAAGCTGCGACCAGTCATTATTATTCGTGATAGCATCAAGAGCATCGTCGTCAGCAATAGCAAACCAAGTATCGCCACTGGCTGCTGCAGGAATCGTGATGGTGAAGACAGGGTCGTCATAAACATTGGTAGAGCTATGAGAGAACACCTGTGTGCGGGCTGCATCCGGTGTCCAATCTACTGCACCACCGATGACATAATAAGTAGAAGAAATCTTCGGAGCCTCAAGCGTCATGACGACGTCTACCGTGCCGGCGTCAATGAGGCAAGCTGTACCATTGTAGATGGCATCAGCATAGACATGAGTCTTGAAGGTACGGGCGTAAGGAGCCTTACCGAAAGCGTTCTGAACGATTGTGATAAGGTCTGCTGTAGCCACCTTACCCTCACTCGTAGTGGTAAGACTTACAGAATCAGAGGAAATCGTAGCATCGACCGGAGTCATGATGACACGGTGGTCGGTGAGTGTATATCCATCGGGCAGGGCTGCGTCGTTGAGCGTGTAGATGGCGATGGAGTCATCAGTAACGTCAGCAAAGTTGATAGCTCCGACAGCAGTAGCGGTGTAGCCAGGAAGCGTGATGGCGTCCTCCTGGGCTGAACTCTGCGGATTTGCCCAGTCTTCGTATTCGTCGCCGCCGCAGGAAGCGAGAAGCATTCCTGTCAAAGCGAGCATCATTAATGATAACTTTTTCATGTTTTATCGATTTCAAGGGTGCGGCACATAGAGATGCCGCACCGAAGTTTCATTTATTATTGTGCTATGAAATTATACTGACCAGTGATATCGTTGAAGAACACCTTGTAGGAACCAGCCTTAGCGGGAATGTTGGAGCCGCCAGCGATACCAGTACCATAGGTCCACTCCGTAGAACCCCAGTTATAAGTCCAAGAGTTGTCAGAGGTGAACTTAACGCCACCGTCTGCATCAATGGTGAGGTTGAATACCCAGTCATGGTTCTCTGCACCATCGTAGGTAGAGAAGGCTGACATTGCATTGGTAACGCCCCAGCTGTCGAAGTCACCAGTGAGATACATGGTCGAGTAGACAGAAGCACTTCCAGTGTAAGGCTCAACAGTCAATTCAGAAGTGGTCGTGTTCAAAGTCACGGTGTAGATGCCGTTCTCAGAAACACAGATATTAGAAGAACCGCCGTCGTTCCAGACGATGGTTGTACCACCATCGGAAGAACCAGCCTGCTCATTCCAAGAGCCAAGCACATGAACAAGTTTGAATCCGTCAGTAGTCAAATAACCAGTCCAAGAAAGGATACCATCACCTGTCTTAGCGTCGTAGGTCTGACCAGTGATAGGATAGAGCGGAATCACGCTGGTGCCCAAAGCGTCAGTCGTATTGGTCCAAGCGCCATCACCGATACAAGCTCCGATGAGATACCAGTAGTTAGGATCAGCATTCTTCAGTTCCACATAGTAAGGAACAACTGTGAAGCTGATGACATTTGAATAGATAGTATCACCGGCATAGACTGCCATGCAACGAGCGTAAACCGTCTGAGTGGCAGGAACGGCGTCCTCAGTCCATTTTTCGCAACGCTCCAGAAGGGTAGCGATATCGTTTGCCTCAACCGAAGAATTGACAACTGTGACTACGCCACCGGCGCTGCCGTAAGTAGGAACGGTGTTGCCGGACTCGTCAGCCAAAGCCTCATCGACAGAGACTGTCCACGTATTCTCAGGAGAGAACTGCATCTCGTAGGAAGCAGCAGCGGGGAAACCGTAATCAGGCTGCGACCAAGTAAAATTGAGTGTGGTCGAATTGGCCAAATCAATTGTGCCAGCCGTATAGGAAGGCGTATTCAGCTTGAATGTCGTCGGACTCTGCATGGTGGGGTTGTTGTCGCGATCATCATCGCAGGAAGCAAACACTGCCAGAGCACATAACAGCAATGCTGATGTTTTTATAAATGCTTTCATTGTGTTGTCTTTAAAATAATACTTGCTTCATTGGGCAGGCGGACCAGCCACCTGCCTTTTTTCAATGTTTAATATCCGGGATTCTGAACGATTTCACCCTTTACCTGAGCAGCGGGAATAGCGAAGATATTGCGCGTAGCATCGAAGTTACGGCCATTCTTCACACCACCCTTGTAGCTCCAGTTGTAATTCACATTGCCACCGAAGCGACCGAAGCGAATCAGAGTAGGACGACGCAGACCCTCGAAGTAGAACTCGCGGCTCCACTCATCGCAGATATCAGAGAGGCTGTAGCCAGCCTTTGTTGTAGCATGTGCACGCGTGCGCAGAGCATTGATAGCCTCAACACCAGCTGCGGTTGCTGAACCACCATTCAGACGGGCTGTTGCCTCTGCATAGGTGAGGTAAGCCTCAGCCACGCGGAAGAAGAAGAAGTCTGTCTCGGGGAATGTTGCATCCTTACCAGTGGAATTGTCGGTCTTGAAGTTATTGAACTTAGCCACTGCGAAACCATCCGTGAAGGTGCCTAAATAGCCGTCGCCATTATCCATCGTACGGTCGAGACCGTCGAAGATAGCACGGTCGTCACCTGCTGCTGCAGGCATGGCTGTGCAGGCAATGTTGGGTGCATCGTCGTTGGGGAAGAACTTCTCCACGAGGTCTGTGCGGGCGCGGTTACCACCCCAAGCCTGGCCTGTACCGTTGGTAGCGCTGGGATAGGTGCCACTGCAATCAGCATGCATATCACCATCAAAGGTAGAAGCCATGAGGAACAGTGTACCAGCCCAAGAAGTAGTGGTCTGACCATCCTGATAGATGCGGAGGATACCTTCCTGAGCAGCGCTGGTAGAACCATTGTCGCCCATGAAGAGCATCTGGTAAGCGCTCCAGTTGCCCACACCAGTTGTGTTGAGTTTATAGCTGGAGTCCATCACTTTCTTTGCATACTCAGCAGCCTTCTCCCACTGTGCGGTGCCAGTGTAGACCTCAGCGTTGAGGTAGAGGCGAGAGAGCAACATCCAAGCAGCAGCTTTATCTACGCGGCAATAAGCGTTGAGGTTGGCGTCTGTCTTAGGAGCAGCGTCAGAAAGGTTAGGCTCAATCTCAAGAAGTTCGTTCTCAATCCACTCATAAGCCTCAGCACGAGTCTTACGTGTAGGAGTAGAAAGCGTTGTACTGAAAGGAATGTTGCCGAAAGCATCCATCAAGCAGTAGTATTCCAAAGCACGGATGAAACGAATCTCTGCAGCCTTAGTAGCATCCTCACTCTCAAAGAGGTTAAGATACTGGTTGCAGTAAGAGATACCGGTTGTCAGACGGGCATAGTATCCGTTCAACATCGGGTGGTTTGAATCATAAGTATTGTAGCAGTACTGCTGAATACCATCATCACCCCAGTGGCAGATGGCCTCATCAGTTGTAAGCTCATTGGAGTTCCAGTACTGGCGAATGAAGCCAGAAGTACCACCATCAATTCCGTCAATATCGCAGGGGTCATCGCCCATACCGTTACCCGACATGCCTAAGTTGGCGTAGCACTTGTTGAACAAGCCAGAAGACGTTACTTCGGTGGTCAAGTTCGGGTCGATAGGAGTGACGTCAAGGTCGCCTGTGCAAGAAGAGAGTCCGATGCATGCGACTGCTCCCATCAATATATATTTTCTAATGTTGGTTTTCATAATTTATGTTCCAAATATTGTTAGAAGTTGAGATTCAATCCAAATATCAAAGAGAAGGGACGCGGATATACATTGCTGTCGTAGCCGTTGAAGACTTCAGGGTCGATGCCATCATAGTTGGTGATGGTGAAGACATTAGAAGCAGTAGCATAAATACGACCGCTCAAACCATGATATTTGTCACATGCAAAGAGTTTGTCAAAGCTGTATCCCAGGGTGATGTTGTCACACTTGAGGAAGGAAGCATTGTGTACCCAGCGGTCGGACAGGATGGCAGCCACGTTATCAGTCTGCCAGTTGTCAGCAACAGCAGAGGCTGTCTTGTTTGTCAGGAAGTTGGTAGAAGACCAAAGAGCGTTGGGGCTGACATTGTGGAAGCCCTGGCTCACAGCGTCGTACACATAGTTGCCGATGTTGGCACGCAGAGAGAAGCTGAAATCCCAGTTCTTGTACTCCAAGCGAGAAGACAGACCCATGGTGACAGGAGGTGTCGGACTCTTATAGAAATAGCGGTCATCGTTGGTAATCTGACCATCTGCGTTGCGGTCAACCACTGCACCTTCGATTGCCTTGCCGTTCTCGTCGTAAACCTGCTGGAACACCCAGTATGAGTTCATCGGGTGACCTACAGCCTGATACTCGAGATACTTATCGGTACCAATTTGAATCGATGTGTTGGCAACGGGAGAGTTGTCAGAAGTTGCACCGGTCAGGTCGGTAATCTTGTTGCTGTTGTAAGTGAAGTTGTAGTCAATGGTCCAGTACCAGTCCTTAGAGCGGATAGCCTTCCAGCTGAGGGAGAACTCAACACCCGTGTTGCGCATAGAACCGATATTCTGCCATGACTGGTTGCGGTAAGCTGAGAGAGCCTGTGTAGGAGCATAGTTCAGAAGGTCTCTGGTCTTACGATAGTACCAGTCGATACTTCCACTGATGCGCTGGTCAAAGAGACCCCAGTCCAAACCGACGTTATAAGTAGTAGTGGTCTCCCACTTCAAATCCTCTGTATAGTTGTCAGGACGATACAGTGTGCCGTCGCCGTCAGCGGGATAGGTTGCGCGGTCGTCCTTGTTCTTGGTATAAGTAGGAATCCATGCATAGTCGTTATTCACATCCTGCTGACCAGTCTCACCCCAACCGAGGCGAAGCTTCAAATCTGAAAGCCAGCTGATGTCCTTGAATGCGTTCTCTTCGTTAACTTTCCACATGAAAGCGAATGAGGGGAATACTGACCAGTGGTCCTTGAAACGTGAAGAACCATCATCACGAACGGTAGCAGTTACATAGTAGCGGTCCATCAAGCTCCAGTTTGCACGACCGAAGAATGAGACCAAGTAGTTCTCTGTGCGGTAGCGATAAATGGAAGCGTTGTATTCTGTACCACGGAGGCTTGCGTCGTTGTTGGTCTGCTGATAATAACCTCTGTAGTTGTTGTCAACGGCTCTCCAGAAGTGTTGCCACTCATAACCACCCATGATGTCGAAGTGGTTCTTAGCCTTGTCGTTGAAGTCGTGATAATACTGAGCGTAGGTACTCAGAGAGAGGTTACGCTTCAGGATTGACTCACTCCCATGTCTTCCATAATAGTTCCAAGTGTTGTGGGGATAAGCGGGAGTGTAGACGGTTACTTGCTTACCTTTAGAAACGTCGGCACCCAAAGTAGCGTGCAGACGAAGGTCCTCAAATCCATGAACCTTATAGTCGATGTCGGCACTACCGATAAACTCACGGCTGTTGGCAACGTCATCATTCTCATTGAGAACTGCCAATGGGTTCTTTGAGGCAAGTTCATTCCATGTATAAGGCCAATTAGGGTCGTTGTAGCTTGCACCAGACTTCAGCCACTCAAAGTAGCCGCCCATATTACTGAGGGTCTGGTCGATAGAAGAAGCGTAAGCGTTGTAGCCGTTGCCATTTGCGTCGTAAGAAGTCACGTAGGTGGCATCGGTGTACCACTTAGAAGTGTAGCTGTAGGGGTCCTGTGTTGGGTCCATGTTGATGGCTGCACCCACAGCCTCGGTATTGGCAAAGCGGCTATGAGCATACATGCCCTTTGCATTCAAGTTGATGTTCAAGTGATTGTTAAGCAGTGAGGGGCTCAAGGTGAATGAACCAGTGACACGCTTGAAATCAGATGTCTTCAAAATACCTTGCTGGTCGGTGTAGCCCACAGATACACGGTAGGGCAGATAGTCGCCGACAGAGCCGGAAACCGTTACGCCATGGTCTTGGCTGACAGCTGTGCGATAGATAAGGTCCTGCCAATCAGTGTTGGCTGTACCCAGAGCTGCATAAGCGTCAGAGCTTTCGCCCCACTTGTCCTTAATGAGCTGGCGGAACTCGTCGCCGTTGAGCACGTCGATGGTCTTCTTCTTCCAGCTAAGGTTCATGCTTCCATTATAGGAAACCTTCACACCTCCCTTGTGGCCTTTCTTCGTGGTGATGATGATAACACCGTTAGAACCACGAGAACCGTAGATTGCGGTAGCGGAAGCATCCTTCAAGACGTTGAAGCTCTCGATATCCTGCGGGTTGATAGTAGAAAGAATGTTAGCCACACCCTTGACACCATTATTGTCAATAGGCACGTTATCAATCACAATCAGAGGGTCGTTGCTGGCGTTCAGTGACGAACCACCACGGATACGGATGTTTGACTTGCCACCAGGAGTACCACCATCAGAGGTGACGCTCACACCGGCGACCTTACCTTCCAACATGTCCTGCGGGTTCACCACAAGACCCTTGTTCTTGGAATCGGGACGGAGTGCTGTGACAGAACCTGTCAAGTCAGACTTCTTGGCGACACCGTAACCGATGACCACCACTTCGTTCAGACTTGTCTCGGCGTTCTGAAGGACAACGCTCACATCCTGCGTAGCCGTAACCTTGGCATCCTGATATCCAATGTAAGATATCGTCAGCTCTGTGCCGGGCTTTACACTCATGGTGAAGTTACCGTCGAAGTCTGTGATGACACCACCCGTTTGTCCGGCTGCGCGGACGGTGGCACCAATGATAGGCTCGCCGGTAGCGTCTTTAACGTTACCTTTGACAGTGATGTTCTGTGCAAAGGCAGTTGCTGAAAGGAATATTACGCACAACAGCGCAAATATCCTTAGAGGCATTCTAAATTTTACCTGCTTCATCATTGTACTTGTTTTTAAGAGATTTTATGTGTCATTAAGTTCAACATTCGCTATTTCAGCCTTTCCGCACGGTTTAAGGAATGCTTCTGGGCTTCGGGCTATTGGTTCGGGTTGTACGGCAGGTAGTCCGCTTTTACCGACTTTAATTCGTTTGCAAATTTAGCTTTATTTGCAATAGAAAAGATTATTTTTCATAAAAAAGAGTAATATAACAGATGCAAACGTTTGCACTAATTGTTTTCCATTTCCACCTTATTTATATATTAAGAGTAGAGAATCTTTCGTTATTTTTGCATCAACAAAAACTAAAAAACGGTAAGCAAGCCATAACTTTGCCAATAAAGAAATGAACGAGCAACCTATCAAACCGACGCAGAACATCACGATGCGCGACATTGCCGAACACTTCGGAGTATCTGTCGCAACAGTATCGCGTGCCCTCAGCGACAACCCGCGTATCAGCAAGGAACGCCGAGAGGAAATCCAAGCCTACGCACACGAGCACAACTTCTACCCAAATGTTATCGGCGAGCAGTTGCGCCACGCACGTGTCAAGTCAACCAAGCTCATTGGCGTCATCCTGCCTGAGCTGCCTCACTATTACTTCTCCACCATCCTCAGCGGCATCGTGGAGGAGGCCTACTCGCGCGGCTATCTCGTATTGGTGGCGCAGAGCAACGAGCGATACGAGCGAGAGAAGAAAATCTGCGAAGCCTTCTATAAAAACAAAGTATGCGGCGTCATCGTGTCGCAGGCTAAGAACACCCAGCAATATGACCACTTCCAGAAACTTATGCAAAATGGTATTCCTCTGGTTTTTTACGACCGCATTTGCACGGGAGTGGATGCCTCAAGAGTAGTAGTAGACGACTATATGGGTGCTTTCACGGCTGTGCAACACCTCATCGAGACGGGATGCCGCAACATCGTTTTCTACAACTCTCCCGTCACGCTGGAGATTTCCAAGAACCGCTTCAACGGTTACCACGATGCCTTATTGAAATACGGTCTTGAGGTGCGCAAGGAGAACGTGCGCATCTGCGACAATCGCGACGATGCAGAAATGATTACTCCCGCCATGATGGATATGGAGCCACGCCCCGACGCTTTCTTCGCTGTCAACGACGACACCGCCATCGGCATCCTTCAGACCGTGAAGCGTTTAGGCTACAAAGTTCCCGACGACGTGAGCATCTGCGGATTCACCAACGGCGAGCGTGCCATCGCCTGCGACCCCATGCTCACCACCGTGGAGCAGCGCGGCAAACGTGTGGGCGAGGAAGCCGCCAACATCCTTATTAATAAGGTAGAGGGCCTCATCCCTCTCGACAAAGTAGAGCGTCGCGTGGTCAGGACAAAGCTTATTATTAGAGGAACAACTAGATAATGCATAATGCACAATGCATAATGCATAATTAATATGCACAATTAAAATAATAAGTTGAGTCATGAAGGAGACTAAAGACAATATCATCGCTCAAAAGAGCATGAAGTTCTCTGTCAGAATGGTTAAACTCTATAAATACTTGCATGACGAAAAACAAGAATACTGCATTTCAAAACAGGTGTTCCGAAGCGGTACAAGTATTGGTGCCAATATAAGAGAAGCAATAAGAGGACAATCCAAGGCTGACTTCCGCGCCAAAATGAGTATTTCTCTCAAAGAGGCAAGTGAAACGGAATATTGGATAGAACTCTTGAAAGAATCGTGCTACATCTCGGACCAAGAGGCCAAAAGCCTTCAAGATGATTGCATAGAACTCATGAAACTGCTCACTTCCATTATCAAGAAATCACAAATAAGTAGTGACATTTACGTTTAACAACTATAATAACAACAATACATTTTAATTATGCATTGTGCATTATGCATTATGCATTATACCTTTGATTATGAATTATGAATTAAAAAAGAAGCCCAATCTTGATTTCTGGTCTCTTTGGAATCTCAGTTTTGGATTCTTCGGCGTGCAAATCGCCTACGCTTTGCAAAGCGCAAACATTTCGCGTATCTTCGCCACACTCGGCGCTGACCCACACAGCCTGAGCTATTTCTGGATACTCCCTCCCCTCATGGGTATCATCGTGCAACCCATCGTGGGAACTCTATCCGACAAGACGTGGTGCCGCTTCGGACGCCGCATCCCTTATCTCTTCCTCGGTGCCACTGTGGCTGTCATCGTCATGTGTCTGCTGCCCAATGCCGGCTCTTTCGGACTCACAGTCAGTGGTGCCATGGTATTCGGACTCATTGCTTTGATGTTTCTCGACACCAACATCAACATGGCAATGCAGCCATTCAAGATGCTCGTGGGAGATATGGTCAACGAGGAGCAGAAGGCAAAGGCTTACTCCATCCAGTCGTTCCTCTGCAACGCCGGAAGCGTGGCTGGCTACCTCTTCCCGTTCATCTTCACCTTCTTAGGCATCAGCAACGTTGCACCCAAGGGTGTAGTGCCCGATTCCGTTATCTGGTCGTTCTATGTGGGCGCCGCCATCTTGATTCTCTGCGTCATCTATACCACGCTGAAGGTGCACGAGTGGAATCCGAAGGAATATGCCGAGTACAACGGTGTGAGTAAGGATGTGGAAGACAAGGAGAAGGATTCAGCCAACTGGTTCGTGCTCTTGAAGAATGCCCCCTCCACTTTCTGGAAGGTAGGATTGGTGCAGTTCTTCTGCTGGGCAGGTTTCCTCTATATGTGGAACTACTCTCCCGGCGCCATCGCCGAGACTGTTTGGAACGTCACCGACCCGAAGTCAGCCGAGTTCCAAGCCGCTGGCAACTGGGTAGGAGTGTTGTTCGCCGCACAGGCTGTGGGCAGCGTTGTCTGGGCAGCCATTTTGCCGCAATTTAAGAACACGAAGGTGGCTTACGCCGTCAGCCTCATCATCGGCGGCATCGGTTTCGCCATGATTCCGTTCCTCCACAATCAGTACATGCAGTTCGTTCCCTACGTGCTCATCGGTTGCGGTTGGGCAGCCATGCTCTCCATGCCGTTCACCTTCGTTACCAATGCCCTGCAGGGCTATGGTCACATGGGAGCCTATTTAGGACTGTTCAACGGAACCATCTGCGTGCCTCAGATTGTAGCCGCCCTGTGCGGAGGCGTCATCCTCTCGTTGGTAGGTAGCCATCAGAGCAACATGATGATTGTCGCTGGACTCTTCTTGATTATCGGTGCCATCTGCGTGACTTTCCTCGGCAAGACCAATCACAAAGAGGCAAAATGAGTCAAGACTTAGCGAGGTCAGTTTAATCTCAACAGTTGACAAATATTCCCTTACAATTATTATAATATTTCTCTCTTATTTTAGGGCTGGTGTTGAAGTTTTCAATGCCAGCCTTTTTTTGTATAGCAAGCATCAGCTTCCACCCATCACCGAACATCCACACCACAGACTCTAGAAAAAACAAGCAGCGCACACTGTATTATATATTCTCTAACCATTACCGTCAGGTAATACAATTAACGTCCATATTCATTTAGGCTATCTCACCCGATTGTGTTTCTCCTTTTCGACCATCTTTCCTATCATAATCTTTAGTGGGCATAGCTCGCTATATGGATGACATCAACGCTCATGAACTGCAAGAAAGAACAAATTGAGAATCTTGAAGGATATCATCCGCACTCGTCTGAACAATGGAAGGACAACGGTTGAGAAGATAATCATTCTTTAACCCTATCATCGCTTCGTAGCTTCATCCATCCTCGGAAATCTTTTCGTTTCTTTGGCTCTTTCAACAAAAAGCTGTAACTTTGTCAGTTCAAAAAAGATACGTCCCGAAATGAAAAAGATTCCTTTTGTATTGGCGATGCTTCTCTCAGCTTTCGCCTTCCATGCCAACGCTCAGAAACTGGTGGGCGGTGACATCTCGCTCCTGCCCTCCTATGAGGAAAAGGGGGCTCAATATTTCGACCACGACGGCAATGCCATCCCTTCTCTCCTGCCCTATCTGAAAGAGCAGGGATGGAACGCCATGCGCGTGAGACTTTTCGTCGAACCTGCCAACGCCACTGATGCAGAGAAGAAAGAGGGGGTGGTGCAGGACCTCGACTACGTGAAGTCTCTCGCCAAGCGCATCAAGGACGAGGGACTGCAACTTGTCCTCGACTTCCACTACTCCGACACATGGGCAGACCCAAGTAAGCAATGGACTCCCAACGACTGGCTCTCATTGGACGATGATGCCCTCGGTCAGCAACTCTACAGCTACACCAAAGAGGTACTGCAGCAGTTGAAGGACAGCGGCTGCGCACCCGACTATATCCAGACGGGCAACGAGATTTCGTTTGGTATGCTTTGGGGAGAGCGCGGAACAACCGACAACCACTGCTACATCAACAGTCCGGAAGCCAACTGGAACCGATTCACTTCTCTGCTCCAACAAGCCACCAAGGCTTGCCGCGAGGTTTGTCCGGAGGCTAAAATTATTCTCCACTCCGAACGCAGTTGTGATTCTTCGGTGCTGCTCGACTTCCTAAGCCGCATGAAGAGCGCCGAAGTGGATTACGACGTGCTAGGACTGAGCTATTATCCTTATTATCACGGTGCCTTGTCAACTCTTTCCTCCACACTCACCCAAGTGGAGAATAGCTACAGCGACAAGAATATCATGATTGTTGAGACTGGCTATCCTGCCCATTATGCCATTGACGGTTCCACGTATGACTTCTCCTCCACCTACCCCTACACCGACGAAGGACAGAAGAAGTTTACCGACGACCTCATCACGACGCTCAACGGACACGCCAACGTGAAGGGACTCTTCTGGTGGTGGCCCGAGGCAAACGAATATGGCATCGACTGGCAGAATGCTGTCACGTCGAAATGGTACAACAGCACACTCTTCGACAATCAGACGGGCTGCGCCTACAGTGCGCTGAGTGAGCTCAAGAACTTTGTCAACGACCCAACGGGAATAACAACACCTTCTGTTGTAGGGCAAAACGAAGACAACAACGGTTTTGCAACACGGCAAGTCGATAACCAGCAGTGCTACAACCTTCAAGGCATGGTCATCGCCCATCCCCAAGGACTTTATATCAATAACGGAAAGAAAATACTGGCAAAATAATAGTAAGCGTCTCCACGTTTGCGTCAACCCATAAAAAATAAGCCCCATGACAGATTCGCCATGGGGTACTTACTACATCTAATTTTGTTTAGTCCACTTGTCAGGCAGCAGATCTCGATATTTCTCTAT
>JBMNUV010000018.1:0-62279 GCA_050946455.1 Prevotella sp. | reverse complement strand
TCCATATGGAAAGATGTTCCGTCTCAGTCTGCTGAGATGTTGCTGAGATATTGCTGGGATGTTTTACCATCTATTCATGTACGTAAGAGTTTTTCTTTCAACGTGTTAGATGCTTTGCTGAGATTGCAGAGATGTTTTTTCAACTAAAAAACTCAGAGGAAGCACCAGTCATGGGAAAACTTTTGGAAGCCATCCCTTCTATGAAGGGTCAGGACAAAATGACTCCCTATTTCGGATGCACCATTTTTCCTCAAAATGTTTACCGGACAGTAATAACTCAAAATATATGGAGAGCCTATATGAAATTACAACTATTATTGTTGCAATTACGTGGTCGAAATTACGAAATAAAATTTGATTTAAATTTTGCGGACGTTTTGTAATGCCGCTATAAAACGAAAAATCGCCAAGTTGCTAATTATTAGAAACTTGGCGATTTCCTATCAGTGATTCCGCTGGGACTCGAACCCAGAACCCACAGCTTAGAAGGCTGTTGCTCTATCCAGTTGAGCTACGGAACCCCGCTTATTTCGAAGTGCAAAAGTAATAAAAATAATCCGTTAAGCCATAAGGAATGGGAGTTTTAACACTTCTGTCGCCCAAATATGGTAGAAATTCTCCAATCGTGGGAACATCCTTTCTGCCTAGGTTGTTAGTTGAAGGACGACTAACCCCTTCCCCTAACTAATTAATTTGTCGCTGTGTTGCCCATTATTGTGAGCAGCGCAGCGACAAATGATAGCTAACCGAATTTCATCAGATTAAAGATGGGATTTCAAGTATTCTAAGAATAACTTCAAAACCTGATTGGTTGCTTTACTCAGATTTAAGTCGCGTCCATGGTCCTCGGTACATTTAAAAGTTTTCACCTCGTCCTTAGAACCGTAACCCAACCAAATAGTACCAACCGGAATTTCAGGTGTACCTCCATCAGGACCAGCAATGCCTGTGGCTGAAAGTGCATAATCACAGTGGAGAGTGTTGCAAGCTCCAATAACCATCTCCTTTGCCACTTCTTCACAAACGGCTGTCTGCTCTTCTAATACCTCATGCGAAACATGCAGGAGATTCTCTTTCACCTCATTTGTATAAGAAATGATGCCGCCCTTGAAATAGTTGCTGGCACCCGGAGTGGCAATGATTGCCTCGGCAATGCGTCCGCCCGTGCAACTCTCGGCTGTACCCACAGTTTTTCCATTATCATAGAGCAACTGCTGAATCTCTTTACTCAGAACTTTTGTTTCTAATTCCATAATTCTCATCTTGTGTTATTGGAATGTTACCTTTGAAAATGCGGGTAAGTCAATAGAGGCGAATGCCTTATCGCGATATTTGAACGTACCCACGCAGGCTATCATAGCGGCATTGTCGGTTGTATAGCTGAACTTGGGAATATAGATAGTCCAACCGTACTTGGCTGCATGTTCGCGGAAAGCATTGCGCAGGCCATTGTTCGCACTCACACCACCAGCCACAGCCACATGCTTAATGCCTGTTATCTTCACCGCCTCGCGAAGCTTCTTCATCAGAATATCTACGATAGTGTGCTCCAAACTTGCGGCAAGGTCTTCCTTGTGATGCTCCACGAAGTCGGGGTCCTCTGCTACCCATTTCCTCAGATTGTAGAGGAAGCTGGTCTTCAATCCAGAGAAAGAATAGTCTAATCCTGGGATGTGAGGCTCTGAGAATTTATAAGCAAGTGGATTGCCTTGACGTGCCAACTTGTCAATGATGGGTCCACCGGGATAGCCCAATCCCATCACCTTGGAGCATTTGTCGATTGCCTCACCGGCAGCATCGTCGATGGTCTGCCCCAACACTTCCATATCGTTGTAGGCGTTCACTTTCACAATCTGTGAATTGCCGCCCGAAACCAATAGACAGATAAATGGGAATGGTGGGTGAGAGTTGTCATCATCGCTCTCCTTGATGAAATGCGCCATCACGTGCCCTTGTAAGTGATTAACATCAATCAATGGGATGTCAAGTGAACGGGCAAAACCCTTGGCGAAAGTTACTCCGACAAGGAGGGAACCCATCAAACCAGGACCACGAGTAAAAGCAACAGCCGATAAATCCTCTTTAGTGATGCCGGCACGTTTGATAGCTTGGTCCACCACGGGAACCACATTTTGCTGGTGAGCACGCGATGCCAACTCGGGCACAACACCTCCATAGGCACGATGCACCTCCTGCGATGCTGTCACGTTGCTCAGTATCACTCCGTTGCGAAGAACTGCTGCAGAAGTGTCATCACAACTCGATTCAATACCTAATATATATATGTCTTCCATATTACTGGTAATAATTGATTCAATTCCTTTGTACCTGTTCTGAAAAAGCGACAGGCATTTTGGGGAAGATAACTAATAAGAAAGTACCTCCACTCCGTGTTCGGTCATGAGAAAAGTATGCTCCCATTGCGCACTGGGTTTCTCATCACCTGTAATCACTTCCCATCCGTATGGGTCATCGGCGTCGATATACACCTTCCATGTTCCCATATTAATCATGGGTTCAATGGTGAACACCATTCCTGGAACGAGCAACATGCCTGTACCCTTATGTCCATAGTGGAGGATGTCCGGCTCTTCATGCATTGCCAATCCCACACCGTGCCCACATAGGTCACGCACTACGCCGTAGCCGTATTTCTCAGCGTGTTTTTGGATAGCATGTCCAATATCTCCCACGAAGCAATACGGTGTTGCGGCTTCTGCACCAATCTCTAAACATTCTTTAGTCACTCTCACTAATTGTTCTTTCTCGGGAGTTGTCTTTCCTCCGATAATAAACATTCGTGACGCGTCACCGAAATATCCGTCAACGCTCAGCGTCATATCCACATTGACAATGTCGCCGGGTTTCAGCACGTCTTCCTTCTTGGGAATTCCATGGCAGACCACCTCATTGATACTCGTGCAGACGCTCTTGGGAAATCCCTCATAATTAAGACAAGCAGGAACTGCATTATGCTCCTTACAGTAGTCCATGCAAATATCGTCTATTTCTTGAGTATTCATACCCACGTGTATAGCGGCTGCAACAGCATCCAAACAGCCAGTATTCACTTCACCAGCCTTCCGAATGCCTTCAATTTGTTCGGGGGTACGAATCATATCGCGAGTTGGAACAAGTTTTCCCTTGCTTTCCCAATACATCACTTTCTCGTCGAGCTCAGTCTTGGGCTGACCGGGAATCATATGCCATCTTCTTTTCTTTTGAAACATCTTTATTTATATGTTGTTACTATAATCTTCATATTTCCATTATTGAGAAAAATTGAACGGTAGGAGTTCGGTTATTATGGTAGGTGCAGTAGGTGTAGTAAGTGCAGGTAGGTATTGCGCAGCAACTCCCAACTTCAATGCATAATTAGCTTCGCCCACGTGTTCGGCGCAGCAACTCCTATCTCCTATCTTCTAACTCCTAACTCTACTTGGGTTCTTTGCAGAAGAAGTAGGTCCACTTATACGGGTTGTTGGCGGCAAACAGGATGACGCAATAACGCATGAGCGGACTCTCTGCATAGAGGTCGCGGTTGAACTTAAACACGTACTCGTCGCCTTTCCAGTCTGTTGCTGTAAGCTCCGTGCTCTTGATGGAGTCGGTATTGATTTCGCGTTCTACACTTTCCACCACGTAGCGGGCTGTGTCAACCAACACTTGGCGAGAGCCGTCTTTCACGATTTCGATTGATAGGGCTTCAGCCTTTCCATAGTCCGTGGTTTGCATGTCGCGCGGAGCCTTGGCAATCGTACTCCATATCTCTACTTGAGCCTGTGCCATGAGCGTCGTCATGGCGCAAAGCAACATCAATACAATTTTCTTCATATCATGATTCTTTATGATTAATCTTAATAAGTAATTTTCTCAGTTCTGGCATCCAGTCTTCGCCGTTTTTCGGACAGAGGGTTGCGATACCTAATTCACTTGCCTCCATACAATTTCGCGGTCCGTCGTCTATGTAGATGGTCTCTTGTGGGAGAATTTTCTCGTGGCTCATCACATAGCGATAGAACTTTTCGTCTGGTTTCATCATCTTCAGTTCATAGCTACGATACATGGCATCGAAGTAATCCTTCAGAGGTTTACCATTGACAAAGTTTGTGTCGGTCCATTTTCCAACGAAGCCATTCGTATTGGAGAGCAGTATCAATCTGTAACCCTCCTTGCGGAGTTGAGTGAGATTGTCGAGATTGCGCTGTGGTACTTCCTCAAAAAATCCCATCCAGCAATATTGGCATTCTTCCCATGTTACCTCATGTCCAACGAGTTGGGATATTTGGCTGCGGAACTCCTCCTCACTTATTTTCCCGCTTTCCAAATCGCCAAAGACCCCCGATTGTTTATAAGGGTCCAATCGCGATTCAATATCTTTCACTCCTAACTGTTTCCACCTTTGCAAGGCGCGCTCAAAACTTAACGTTATGATAACACCTCCCAAGTCGAATATAATGTTCTTTACCATTGTCTCACCTGAATAAGTCCGATTTGTTCATCCCGCAACTTCCCTTTTCCTCAACATGCCCCTGCTGGAGAGATGCACTTGATGATTTCGTTCAACGGGTTTTCTGGGTGAACGGTTGAAAGCCATCTGAGCAAAACGACGGATATACTCTTCGTCGGTGCCGCAGCAGCCTCCTAATATGTTAACCAGACCATCGTCGATATACTCTTTCATTTCCTCAGCCATCTTTTCTGGCGTTTCGTCATATTTGCCCATTGCGTTGGGCAATCCAGCACTGAGGTAGACGCTCACAAGAAAGGGAGACTTGCTAGACAACTGTTCCACAAACGGTTTCAACTGTTTAGCACCTAACCCGCAATTCAATCCCATGCACCAAAGGTTCAACGGTTCCATGCCCGTCATGATGTCATCCAAACTTTGACCACAAAACGTGCGCCCTGAGGCATCATTGATGGTAAAGCTCACCATCAGAGGAACTTCGCGTCCTACCCTCTTCATTGCATGACGTGCGGCATTCACTGCACATTGGGCGTTGAGCAAATCAATGCAGGTCTCTATCAGCAGCACGTCAACTCCACCTTTTAGTAGTGCCAAAGCTTGTTCCTCGTATGCAAGAAAGAGTTCTTCGTAACTGATGGTGCGGGAAGAACGATTGTTCACATTGCAACTCATGGAAAGCATCCTATTGGTGGGACCCATGCTGCCCGCCACATACCGAGGCCAATTCTCGGTAGTGAACTCATCGGCTACCCGACGTGCGATTCGTGCTCCTTCCAAAGCCATCTCCCCTGCCTCGGCTTCCAGACCGTAGTCTGCCTGCGAGATGCGTTGAGAGGAGAAAGTGTTTGTCTCTATCATATCGGCTCCAGCCTCAAGATATTTTCGATGGACATCAGCTACAATGTCGGGACGCGTGAGACAAAGCACGTCGTAGTTGCCCTTTAGTTGTCCCTTCAGATGGGCAAAGCACTGTCCGCGGAAATCGTTTTCTGTAAGGTCATAGCGTTGTAAGCGCGTGCCCATCGCCCCATCAAGAATGATGATTTTCTGTTTTGCTGTGTCCTGAATGCACTTCATTCATCAAAAGTTCTTTCTTGCGCGGTCCATCTCTCGCTTATCTTCCTTCTCACGAATGCTTTGACGTTTGTCGTAGAGTTTCTTTCCTCGTGCCAAGGCGATATCCATCTTTGCCCTACCATTCTCGTCTATGAAGATGAGTATAGGCACAATAGTCAGTCCGGGAGTTTTCTCAGCCTCTTGAAGCTTCCTAATCTCCCGCTTGTTAAGCAGTAACTTGCGGTCGCGACGAGTAGCGTGATTGGCGAAACTTCCGTAGAAGTAAGGAGCCACATACATATTCTTCACCCATACCTCACCGTTATAGATTGTGCAGTAGGTATCCACGAGAGATGCCTTGCCGTTGCGGATACTCTTGATTTCCGTACCCGTGAGCACGATTCCGGCAGTATAGGTCTCAACAAAAAAGTATTCAAACGAAGCCTTTTTGTTTTTGATTTGTATCGGACTCTTTTTCCTTATTTCTTGTTCTTCTTTGTTCATACAACTTCAACGAAATTATTCAGGTGTTCATCCACCCAATGTGCCACCTGCGAGGTAAACTCCTCCTCACTGTCAACGAACTTATCGTCAAGGGCATCAAATTGGGAGAAACGCTCATAGAGTGCCATGAACTCATCGTCAGAGCAGTCGCGTTCAATCTCTTTGTGGAACTTGGTATAATACTTATGACCTTTGTTCATCAAGGTCGCCAACCCCTGTACTCCCCATTGGCGCATAGCTTTCGCGAAGGGATTAAGGAAGATGAAGGCTCCCCAGCCGTTATGAATCAGCTCCACGAAACCGCCGTCGAGCAATTCGCGTCTTAGTGCGCAATAGCCCAGTAGAGTAATCTGGTCGGCATTCAGAAGTCCCATGTTATCGGCATTGAGTTCACCACCGATTGCTTTATTGATTGCATCGGCAATGGCCTCTATAAATTGTGCCTCGCCTCCTTGGGCTGCCTGCCGCAAGACTGCATCCGAAATCTTCACTTCCATTTTAATAATAAACTACTTTGTTGGCTCTCTTAGAGATGAGCATCTGATTTATCGTGCAAAATTAACAAATATATTCTGTATCTCAAACTCTTTCACGGTTTTTATAACTCATCATGTGATGGCGGATGTTTATGCCTATGCTGAAATCACGCTCTCGCGCTAATACCTTCAAGACCTTTTCAACAATTTGCGGCTACACCAAACAAATCCATCAGCCGTGCGCTCTAAGAAGTTCTGGAAATGATTCCCAGGATTCCAAACGAGCGTAGTATTCTCAGCTCCCAATCGTTGTTGAAGCAGACTGTATTCACTACGCACTCTGTCGCCGACACGAGCAAGAAAAGCGCGTTTAGCTTTCTCTTCTCGGTCGCCAAGACTCAAGTAAGCAAAGTTGACATGGGGTTGATGCGTAGCCGTATATTCATCCCATCCTTCCACCCAGAGCGAAGGCGACATGCCGGCGGCAGCCTGAAACATATCGGTCTGTGTGACTGCCCAAAGCGAGAACAACCCGCCAAGTGAGTAGCCGCCCAAGACCATGGGAACTTTCTCGCCCAGGGATTGAACTGCATCATGCACTTCTCCTGTCAGCCGAGACAAAGTAGCACTTGCACCTGTCCCGACTTCTGGTCTATGGGAGACATTCTTGTCAGCCCAAGGCATGAGTTCCAACTCCCAATCGTGAATTACAGCGCCAATGATGGCGAAGGAATCATTACCTATCCCCTCTCCTATCAGTTCTACTTCGTGCTCGAATCCTTCTATCTCATGAGTATCTAATGTCTGCACCAAAACTACCTTTGGCTCCTTGCTTCCGTAAACAATATAGGAGGATGCAGGCAGATGCAAATCCAGTTTTTCCGTCATATTCCTTTACATTGGTTTTTCTTTTTGCAAATATACAAAAATGAAATTAAGCATCCAAATATTTCTTTGTAGAGCTAAGGCGGATAAACATAAAAAAGCGCCGGTGTTCGCACCCGGCGCTCAATAAAACGAGAGTTAATGAATGGAAGTGTGTCAATGTACTAATATAATGCCTGCCATTGCTGATTTGAATACTATACCTCTATGGTTGCTATAGCCTTTCTGCCAAAGAGAGTCGAAAGATTGAGAGGTAACTTTGCTATTGTTCCAAATCACTCATTTCCAGCTATTTCATTGAACTCAAGTTAGTAAGAAATTAGTCCTTTATCGTCATCTTATTAAAAGCTTCTTCACCTTTGTGCCTTTGTCTGTTGTGGTTTGAATCAGGACAATTCCCTTATAACCTTTCAGAGCCATACTCAGTGACGGACAAGCACCGTTCCAAGAACCTAACACTTTACCGTCAACAGTGGTTAGAGTAACGCGCTTCACGTTGCCTCCTTGCTCATCAGCAGACACTGAGGAAATGCCACTCGGATTCTCAACCTTGCACTTGGCTGCGTTGACAACGCAGTTGTTCTTGTCGATAAGCAAGGCAATGACCTCTGTATTATCAATGTTCATCACGGAATCAGGTACATCAAAGCTATAGCTGAAGGGATTGGGCTGCATTGCTTCCACGGTCTGGGGAACGCTTCCCTCAATTCCATTGAAGTCGCCAAAATAGCCACGAGCCACCTCATTATAATACATTTCAGAAGCGGGAACGGGACTTGGCTTGTCCTCATAACCTCCCATTGCTCCAGAGCCACCGCCACTGTACGCGTTGTTCTGAGAATAACGGTCATCGTTAGCGTTGTGAACATTGTTCTCTATCATGACGAAGCTCAACTTGTAGTTGATAGTATCAGCATCTACAGGGAAGTAGGTGTTGGCAACAGCATAAACCTTTCCGTCAGAACCTAACTCTGCCTTCACGTCAATACCTGAATAGGGATGCTCAGCTTTCTGCAAAGCCGAGGCAACTCCCACAGCATAGAGCGGATCAATATGCGTGTATTCGGGATTACGGTTGAACATCATCTTGGGGAAGCCACCCGAATTGAGGGCCTCAATAGCAGTGTAATAGTCTGGGTCCATCATCGGTTCGCTTGTATCTGAAGCAGTGTGACCTGAATGGACAGCCACACAAATCATGCTTTCAGAGAAGTCACGAGTTAGAGTCTCCAATGCGACGATACCACGAACGCACCAGCCGCACCATGTTCCTGTACTCTCCTCTGCAAGATTGCGATGTCCCAAAACGGTTAGTACACCATCTTGAGAATAGCTGTCAGAACCACTCTTAACGCTGCCTGTCCAAGGAAGCTGTGAATTATCATCAAGCTGAATAGAGTCATTGAACTGGAAAGCCACCCGCTTACCAGCCGTCAACACTGAGTCGAAATGCTGCGAAAGGGTCTCACCATTATAAGTGAAGGTAGCATCGAAGCCATTGATGGTCTCATCGCTTTCGGTATAAGCCTCACCTGCGACAGCCATCTTACCGGCACGGTCGATGATGTCGGGGAAAGTCATAGAGAAGTAAATCTTCGAGGTCTGACCTGCAAAGACATCGTCCAAGTAGAGACAGTTCTCATCTGTTGAATTGTTAACGAAGGCGACGCGAATGGTCTTGCCCGCATAGGCAGCGAGGCTTACACTGTGGGAAGTCCATGCGTTCTCCTCTTCTGCAACTGTAAAGAGAGGCTGTGTCTTGTCAAAATCAGCAATGTCACTACCACCCTCGCTCACGTAGATAGCGTAGCCATCGCGATGGCGCTTATCTGAAGGTTTTGCTCTCCAGCGCAACACTGCATCAGAAGCCTTCACTTCAAAGGTTGGCGTGATGAGCCAGTCATCGCTTGTACCACTGGGATTATACCACGATGTACTGCAAGTCACGCGGTTTCCATTCTCAGAGGAAGGAATGATGGCAATCCATCCCTTGCCCACTTCAAAGCCTAACGAAGCCATATCACCCGAAGGTGTGTTTTGGTCGTTATCTATTTGAATGAAGGTAGGCGGAAGCCCCTGGCTGAAGTCTTCATTCAAATAAGCCTCTTGAGCCATTCCCATAAGGGGAAGGCTCAAGAGTGAAACTAAAGTTACTATTTTCTGATTCTTCATCATTTCTTAATCACTTTTTGTGTCTTATTGCCCATCTTTACAATGAACACTCCATGCTGACCATTGAGGTTCTCGATGCGACGACCTTGCAGGTCATACATTTCCTGACGGCCCATGATGACATTGTTGCTTTCAGGAGAAGTGATACCAGTGAGGAACGGGTCAACACAGATTCTGTTGGAAATCTTCGAGTAAGCTGTACGAGCATTCTTCACATACTTAGCAGTTACCGTGTAGCCATAGTAGGTATTTTCCTCTTCAGTGAGTGAACCAAAGTGTTGAGTATCGCTCGAGTTGCCTTCTACTTCAACAATCTGAGTCTTCTTCCAGACTTCATCCCAAGCCTTTAGGTCCTGAGTAACTTTAACGTTATCCAAGAGGAACCAGCCACCGTTGTAGGAAGTGAAGAGCAGAATCTCGTCATTCTGGCAATCAGTCAAATCGAAGCTGTACTCTTTATATTCGCCTGTCAATGGCACATAAGCAGCACGACCATATTGGTTGCTCACAATCAAGTAATCACCTTCAGCGCCACAAACCTTCAGAGAGATATGTGCCGTCTTGTCGCCATTGCCAAGAGAGAGTATGGGTGACTGAAGCTCACCACGCTCCTGTACAGTAGAAATATCCTCAACACCGAGGGCACTCTCAGCTGTGATGTTCCAACGACCGTACCAGTCAGGTGTGGTAGTGTAATCATCAAGCGAGCTCAACTGGTAGTTGTAAACATCAACAGGTGCATCAACTGTACCCGATGTCATAGCGCCGTTGAAGTCTTCATCCAGCACCGTGTAATTACTTTCGTCCTGATTTGCTTTATAGATTTTGTAGAAATCGACGATGTAGGAGGTTGCCTTAGGCACTGTAGTCCACTTAGCGTCAAAGCTGCCACGGTCGTTCACGTTCTCAGCTTCCAAAGCCGTAGGAGTAGCTACACCAAACGCATTGATGACCTTCTCTGGCATAGGTGAAATCATGTCACGCTCTGTATTGCGAGAAACTGCATAATAGAAGTAGTCACTGTAGGGGTCAAGGTCGTCCAGCACGCACTTGTTCTCCTTCACCACTCTATCCTTGATAACCGTATCATTGCGGGTAGGAGTGGTAGTCCACATATCAAGGTCATCAAATGAGACCTCTGTTCCTTCGTCAAAATCCTCTGCTATCAGACGAATCTGGTAGAAAGTAGGAGTCGTTCCAAGATTATAGTCCAAGAAGAGATTTGCTGGTTTCGTAGTTGAGGGAATGCCATCAGCCACGCTGAATGAACTGAAATCACTCCAGCGAGTACCATCATAAACTTGCAAGTGTATTTTGGCAGAAGTACCCTCATCCGGTGTCTTCACTTTCCAAATATGCATATTGAAGTGCATAATCATACCACCATTGTAAGGAGTCGTGATGGTATCACCAGTCGTTGCCATGCGGAGTGAAACATCGCCGGTGAGCGTACCTTCGGAATCCTGAACATAGAGTCCTGGGTTTCCATGGAGCTTGATTTCCCATCCTTCAGGAACGCTCTCCTGATTCAGTGTACCATCCTCATTGAGTTCCATAGCCTCGAAGTCTTCTGTTACATTCACGGAGTCAGCTTCAACTGTAGGAACTTGACGGAAAACGGTCAGCAAATAGTCAGTTGCTTTAGCCACAGAGCTCCAGTTGGCTGTGAAACCATTGATAGTGAAATCAGTTGCTTCAGCCATGATAGGAGCAGGAAGGACGGTAAACTTAGTAGTAATCTTTACATCATCAACCAAGATATTGCAGTAGGCAGCATTGATTTGGACAAAGCAATCTGCGCCTCCATACTTGTTCTCATAAGTGAATGTGAATTCCTTCCAATCCTCTCCTTTCTTCATGGTCTTAGTGGTCGTAGAGGACAATTCGATTGCCTCAGGATACTCTAAACCACCCTTGCAGAAATTGATAAAGATGTATGCCTTACGCGTACCGATATTCTTAGCGCGGAAGGTTACGGTTGTCAGACCAGAATAGTCACCAAGAGGAACATTGATGCATCCGCCATTTTCATCGCTATTACCAAGAGATACGCATCCACCTGCCTGATAAGCACCACGGCTGCTCCAACCGGGCTTATGGGTCAGTGAATCGGCAATATAAGGATAGTTGTCATAGTTGACTGAGCTCAGCAACACTGTATCAGGACTTTCGGGAGTACCTTTGGTCATAAGGGAGAAATCCTCATCAATCAGGGTCTCTGTAGAAACACTGTCTTCTTTCAACAATTTTCCTACTTTTGAAGTCTTTGAGGTGGGAGTAACGAGCTTCACATTCGAAGTGTTATCATCGCTCATCTGTAGTTGTGTAGCCCCAGTAGCTCCACTTATGAGGAGCATGGCTAAACCAAGAACCGTAAATTTTGTTTTCATATAGTTATGGGTTGTTTGATTGTTTTTTAACCTTGAAAAACAAGACGCCATCCCCCGACAGAATCGGGAGATAGCTGTCTTGAAAACTTTTATTTATGAAGAATAATCTTCTTAGCATTGTTGCCCTGTCTGAGGATGTAGATACCCTGCAGTGAGAGACCGAAGTTTCCGTTCATGAGCTGTGAAGCGCTGAGGTCAGCCACTTTGCGGCCATCAATGGTATAGAGTTGTGCACCCTTTGTTGCATCGAAGTCACGCTTTGTTGCATTGATACCAGTGGAAATCCATTCGTCATAAACAATAGTGTAGCCTAAAACAGCTTGTCCTTCCTTATAGTAATAATGCTCCATGCGCACAGGCTTGTCTTCCTCGTAAATGACAGTGTCAAGCTCTTCTGTAGTGTAGTAATTTCCATCATAGCTTGGCTGTGTATAAACTGTCCGAATCAAATCGCCATACTCATTGTAGGTGTAGTCATAAATAGTATAATATTCACTCTCATAAGGATGGCGGAGAGTCTGAGTGAAGCTTCCGTATTCATCATTGAAGTGGATCTTCTGCTCTACGAGCGTGTCAAGTCCGTTGACAATCGTAACACTGTAAACATCCTGTTGGTCATCGCTCACCTTTGTGCGGACAGTCAATGTACCTTCCAAAACGTCACCAGAGTAATCCTTGGAGTAATAATAGCCATCAGCATTAATACATGTGTGGAAACTCTTGAAGTCTCGCATCAAATCTGAATAGCTCAGTTCACCAAAGTCTGCCTGCATAGCGTTGAAGGTCCTGTCTGCGTATCCAATAGAGAGGCTGTCGAAGACAATCTTGCGAGCACTCCAACTGCTGGGATGATTATAGTAGTAGCTCTTCATGTCCTCACCGTCCCAACTGATGATAGTAGAGTCACTCTCATTGATGAGACTATCCACATGTCCGAGTGCATCAAAATGGTAGCCTGTGATTTCCGAACCGTACATATCCATACCAGAAACCCCCGTACGAATACCGTTGTCGTCGTAAGTAGTTTCCCAGAAGATAAATTCATCGCTCTTCTCACCCTTATTGTTCAGAGTGTAAGTTGAATGGCTGGAGAGGAAAGGATAACCCTTAGAATAGTTATATTCCCATTCTTCTATATTTTGACTTGACATGGTTCCCGTGGTCTTGGAAATCATGTTGAAATGCTCGTCGTATGAGTATTCTGCTGTAGGATTCTGATAGCTTGTATCATCACCGCTATACTGACTTCCACTTTGAGGAATCTGTCTGTCGCTGAACTGACGCTCAACGATAACCGGGTCATAGATGGGGTCGATAGGTTTCTCGTCCCACTCATTGTAAACAATCAGAGAACCAAGTACCCAAGACTCGCCTGTAGTATCCCAATAATAGTCCATCTTGCGCATAGGCTTCACACCTTCATAGTCGGTAGGAGTAGAATCGCGGGAAACTTCCCACTGCATTTCACCATTATATTCATAGCCAACGGAGTCAATCTGCATCACCTTGTCGCCAAATTCGTTATAG
Source organism: Prevotella sp. (assembly GCA_050946455.1). Taxonomy (GTDB): domain Bacteria; phylum Bacteroidota; class Bacteroidia; order Bacteroidales; family Bacteroidaceae; genus Prevotella. The sequence continues at coordinate 48,798 of JBMNUV010000018.1, read as the reverse complement.
GTGACGTAGCTAATCGTCATCTGTCCGGGATAAACCTTAGGCTCAATGCTGGTAACCTTGTAGCTGCCATTTCTGTCCAGTTTGTCCCATACCTGATAGCTCAACGTATCAGTATCATTAATCATTGCCAATTGCTCAGCATGCTTATAGTTGGGCTTTACATACGTAGAGACCTTGATATCGCCGTCAACGTCTACTTGTGGCCAAGAGCTCTTATAAGTGTAATGACCTGTGGCATTGATGAAAACATGATAGGTGTTGAATTGATTGAGCAAGTCATCGTAGTTATACTGCATGACATCAAAAGGCTGTCTGTCAAAAGCCACTTCTACGTCGTTCAGTTCAATCGTACGTGAACCCCAACCCGTTTGGATGTGTTTGTATGAACTCAGCGTATCATCCTTCCATGTCAGATAAGTTGAATCATCCTTCATCTCAATCTGAGTAATACGGCCTGCATCATCAAAGATGAATCCGTCTTCTTGTTGGTAGGTTGAATTTGAGTAAAGAGACATCTTGTAGCGGATACCGTCATCGTTCAGCCATGTATGCCGCGTCCAAATCGTATCCTGAGAGTCTTCCGTCAGGGTAGCCTCATACTCATTGAGCAATACAGCATATCCTTTGGAATAGTCATAATCATGACCAGAAACGGTCATCGACGAGAAAGTACCTGATGTACGGGTCGTTTCATTACCGTGGCTGTCAAAAGTCAATTCAGCCTGCGGATTACTTTGGGTTGCACTGTCAGAACCTAAATAAAGAGTACCTGACGTGGGCTGCAAGTGACTCCTTTGAGCCAGAGCGCCGGATGGAACCAGCAGAGCGACTGCGGTTGCCAGTAATAGAGTAGTCTTCTTCATAATCGAAAAAATTTTGCGAACTTAATTCTGTTTGCAAATATATCTTTTTGCGATTATAAAGGGAGATTTTCTTGCTTTTGAAATGTTCTTTTGCAAGAATAAGTGCAAAAATCAGCGATTATTCTCTTTCGCGAGGCGCTGATAGGCAGATGGAGTAAGACCAGTGAAACGTTTGAAGTTCGTGGCAAAATTGGCACGCGACTTGAATCCCACGCTGTTGGCAATCGCCTCGATGGTATAATTTCCGTAGTGCTCTTGGTCATTGAGACGCTTGCAGGCTTCCTTCACGCGACTATCGGTCAAGACATTGGTGAACGACTGACCATAAGCCTCGTTGATAACCTGCGAGACGTATTTTGACTTTGAACCCACCAATTCAGCCAAACGTTCCAAGCCGAATGATTCTGAACAAAACTCTTCGGGATTCTCAAACACTTTGCGTACTGCTAACAGAAGGTCCTCTTTATCTTTGTCTTTGAGATTACTGTTGAGATACTTCACTCGCTCACCCTCACGTTTCTCCCTATTGAGCAAGTCCACGTTCTTCTGATACAGTTCACGGTTACTACGGTTCAGTTCTTTGTTCTTCCGATAGAGAATGATTAAGAAGACAACGAGCATGATGAGACCGATGCTGATAGCAATGGTGAAGATGCGCTCACTACGGCGCTTCTCCTTCATTTCCTGCATTTCATTGTCGATTTTCTGAAACTCATTGAGGAAATGCAGTCTAGAAACATCTTGAAGATGGTTGGAACGACGCAGTGAATCGCTCAGCTCGAGATAGCGGTAACGGTAAACGCCAGCCTGCTTGGCATCTGTCTTCGTCAAGAACTCATATAAATAATGGTAGGTACTCACGAGGATATCCCTTGCGCCCTCCTTCTTGGCGATAGGCTCAACAAGTCTCATGGTCTCCACTGCCTCTTTATGGCGCCCCATGCGGTCGTAGAGGATTGCTTTATTAGATAAGGTGGAGCACACTAAACGGTTGACTGAATTGGAAGTTGTTTTTTTAGCTTCTTCTATCTGATGGTCAAAGCATTCCAATGCCTTTTCCGGCTGCCGGTTCTTCAATGCCTCTAACGATTTGCTTCCCCAACTACAATACCCCACAAGGGGAAGATTGGAAGGAAATTTGATAGAATTGAAGGTATTAAGCTCCTTGTCTATCATATTATAGCGGTTGAGAGAAAAAGCAATAGCCGACATATTGATGAGATTGCTCAATACGGCAGCATAGAATTTGTTAGAGACAGCGATATCAAACGATTTGCGGTAATATCCAAGAGCTGTAGAGAGCAAAGCCTCGTCTTCATCTTGCTCGGCACAAGTGATATAGACATTGGCAAGACACTGGTAAGCATTACTCAAGTTGACGTAATCTTTGATTTCCTCACTCACCTTGGAAGCCTTGCTGAAGCAGTTGTAAGCTTTGGCGTAATCGAAGAAATCGTAAAAATAGATGTAGCCTGCCCTATTGTAGGCGGTTGCACATAACTTCTTAGCCGAATCGTTCATCTGCTCCTCATAGCGGTTCATCACGATGGTGTAGCAGACCAATGCCTTAGCTGCGTCACGATGAGCACCCACAATATAGCGCTGCCCCATCTGAGACAGACGCTCTGAACTCAGCGAGCGCCACTTCAGATAGAGTTGATATTCGTATTTGCCTGCACCTGACCCCCATACAGAAGTTGACAAGCACAGCAATAGCACCAAGATAGCAGATATTTTTCTAATCATCAGAGTTAGCAACCATTAATATTCAAATACAAAGATAATGAAATTTTGGGAAAACGTATAAATTTTACCGTTATATTTCAATAATCAGTTGTTTCGTAGAAGTTCAGTTTTCCGTTTTCAAGCTCTCAACAAACCATAAAATAATGTGAGTTCGACTTTTTTAATGGAACTATTGGGTAAGTGAATGTTATCGAAGAGACCTGTCAACCTCTATTATGACTAAGCCACGAGCGAATCAACTATAAATACAATTAATGTTCAGCCGTGTCAAACTTTAATAAAAATAAGGCAATAAATAGTCAACCATAACCGTTGTTTATATAAACAATTGCCTATCCTCGATTGAGCAACAATTGTCAACGAGTTTGTCGACAATTGTCAACGAGTTTGTCGGCAATTGTCAACGAGTTTGTTGACACCAGTCGCACAATCAATAGTAGATAGTGCTTGATGCGATAGTTCCCTGTTATTGGACCGATTATTGCCCTGTATTTCTGTTGAACTTGCTATAAAATATGAAGGATATGAAGAGGTGTAACGACATCTTCTTTTCTATATACATATACAACTTTCGCATGTATGGAGGAGTCAAAGGAGTTAGTAGGAGTCAAAGGAGTTAAAGACATTACTATAGAAGGATTCTGATAGCCTTCAGTACTGTTGTCTTTAACTCCTATAACTCCTTTGACTTCTTTTGACTCCTTTGAAGTAATCAAGTTGCAAACTTGCGAAGCTTCAATACACATATATATAAGTATGGTATATATGATGAAGTAAATCAGGTAATGAAATTAACGAAAATTGCGTCTTTCAAGTACGGATAACGGAAGTTGCGCTTGATTTTGTTGGCTATAACACTTTTTAAATGTAACTTTGCACTGAGAAATAGGACACAAACATGGAAGAAAAGTTTCAATTTACTCCCGAAGAGAGCAGTCAGACAAGACAATTGTTAATGGAACTGCATAGTTCCATGGCTGAATTTTTGCAACCCGACGACCTCAGTAAGTTGCGGAGCCATCTTACCGACGCTGCTAACCGTGGATTGATTCATCGTGACGTGTTCGGTCTCAACCCCATACTTCATGCACTGCAAACTGCAAAAATCGCTGTGGAGGAAATCGGACTCAAGCGCGACGGAGTGATGGCAATCATGCTCTATGAGGCAGTTGCCTCTGGAGCGTACACGGTAGAAGACGTGGAGAAACGATTCGGCACAAGCGTTGCCAACATTATAAAGGGACTCTACAGAATAGAAGAACTGTATCGCAAGAGTCCAGTCATTGAGAGCGAGAACTTCCGCAACCTGCTCGTCAGTTTTGCCGAGGACATGAGGGTGATTCTCATCATGATTGCCGACCGAGTGAACGTGATGAGGCAGATTCGCGACACCGATGCCAAGGAAGCACGCCACCGTGTTTCGGAGGAGGCAAGCTATCTCTATGCCCCATTGGCACATAAGTTGGGACTTTACCGACTGAAGAGTGAGTTGGAAGACTTATCATTAAAATATCTGGAGCACGATGCCTATTACATGATTAAGGATAAGCTCAATGCCACCAAGGCTGCGCGTGATGCCTATATTGACAGATTCATCCAACCTGTGAAGAAAAAGTTGGAGGAAGCCGGATTCAAATTCCACATCAAAGGACGCACAAAGAGCATTCATAGTATCTATCAGAAGATGAAGAAGCAAAAGTGCAACTTTGAGGGTATTTACGACCTCTTCGCCATTAGAATCATCCTTGATTCTCCCGCTGATAAGGAGAAAATGCAATGCTGGCAGGTGTATTCCATCATCACGGATATGTACCAACCCAACCCTAAACGACTGAGAGACTGGCTCAGTGTGCCGAAGTCGAATGGATATGAGAGCTTGCACATCACGGTTCTCGGTCCTGAGAACAAATGGGTGGAGGTACAGATTCGAACCGAGCGCATGGACGAGATTGCCGAACACGGACTTGCCGCCCACTGGCGCTACAAAGGTATCAAGAGCGAAGGTGGCATTGACGAATGGCTCGCCAACATTAGGGCAGCCTTGGAGAGCAATGACGACCTGCAACTGATGGACCAGTTCAAACTGGACCTTTATGAGGATGAGGTTTACGTGTTCACTCCCAAGGGCGACTTGTTCAAGCTTGCCAAAGGAGCGACGGTACTCGATTTTGCCTATCTGATTCATACCGACGTGGGTAACCACTGCGTGGGCGGTAAGATTAACGGGCGAGCCGTACAGATGCGTGATTTACTCCACAGTGGTGATACTGTGGAAATTACTACGTCAAAGCAGCAGGAGCCTAAGCGCGAATGGCTCAACTTGGTCAAGACCTCCAAGGCAAAAGCAAAAATCCGTCAGGCACTGAAGGAAACACAGGTGAAAGACGGTCTCTATGCCAAGGAACTGTTGGAACGGAGATTCAAAAACAAGAAGGTGGAAGTGGACGAGAAGCTCATGGCTAAGCTCATTAAGAAACTTGGATTCAAAGAGACGTCCGATTTCTACTCTCAGATAGCAAGCGGAAAGTTGGAGGCAAACGACGTGATAGACAAGTATGTCGAATTGCGCGACCACGAAACACAGATGACCAACAATGCCCCTGTGCGCTCTGCCGACGAGTTTGAATATGAGCACCCGGACAATGACGTGACCAAGATGAGTGACGACGTGCTCGTGATAGACCGAAATCTGAAAGGTATTGATTATACGCTGGCAAAATGCTGCCACCCTATCTACGGTGACCCGATATTCGGATTCGTCACGGTGAGCGGTGGTATTAAGATTCACCGCAAGGACTGCCCCAATGCTCCAGAACTGAGGAAACGCTTTGGCTATCGTATCGTCAAAGCACAATGGAGCGGAAAGGGTTCCTCTAAATATGCCATCACCCTACGCGTCATCGGCAACGATGATATTGGTATTGTGAGTAATATCACGAACATCATATCTAAAGAGGAGAAAATTGGTATGCGCTCCATCAACATTGACAGTGGTGACGGACTGTTTCGTGGCAATTTGGTGGTACAACTTGACGATACCAGCAAGCTCCAGTCTCTCATCAAAAAAATCAGAGGCGTTAAAGGTGTCATTGATGTGACAAGAATATAATTCAAGTTTCGTATGTGTGGAGGAGTCAAAGGAGTTAGGAGGAGTCAAAGGAGTTAAGACATTACTATAGAAGGATTCTAATAACCTTCATTACTGTTGTCTTTGACTCCTCTAACTCCTTTGACTTCTTTTAACTCCTTTGAAGTAAGCAAGTTGCAAAATAGCGAAAAAATAAAAACTATGAAAAGAATATTATCATTATTATTTCTATTATTAAGCCTAAGCAGTATTCAAGCTGAAACTCAGCCGCAATACACACGCCAAGACAGTATCAAGGTGATGCAATTACTCACCAAGGCTAAGACTATGAAACCGACGACCAACTGGATGATTTACTTCGCTCGCCAGTTGCGTGGCATTCCCTACGTGGCACAAACTCTGGAGAAAAACAAGAAGGAACGGTTAGTGATTAACCTGAGACAATTGGATTGCACGACATACGTGGAGAACGTTGCTGCACTGAGCCTCTGTATGAAAAACAAGAAATACACGTTTGAGGATTTCTGCGACTATCTTCGCCAACTGAGATACGAGGATGGCAAAGTGGACTACCCCACACGACTGCACTATTTCACTGCTTGGGCGGATAACAACGAGAAGATGGGATTTGTGGAAGAAGAAATTCAGAAGCCTAATCCGCCTTTCTCTCGCGTTCAGACTATCAACATTAACTATATGACCCAACATGCAGACAGCTATCCCATGTTGAAAGCCAACCCTTCGTGGGTGAAGGACATCAAGAAAATGGAGCAGAAATACAACGGACAGAAATTTCGCTACATACCTAAAGAAAAGATTGCCAACACGAAGCTCTTTAGAGAAACCATTCACGACGGAGATGTGATAGCCATTATAACGAAGAAGAAAGGTTTGGACACAAGCCATCTAGGAATCGCAGTTTGGCATAAGAACGGGCTTCATCTGCTCAATGCCTCGATGGTTCGCCACAAGGTAGTGGAGGAACCATGGACGTTGCGCTATTATATGAGCCGCCATCCATCACAGATTGGCATCCGTGTTATCAGAATGAAATGATAAAAGTCTTGAACCAGTCTCTCAAGACTCCTGCATATTGATTTTGTGAATCCGCACAAAGCAGCAAGATGATGTTGCCATTGCTCAATCTTCGGGCAATGCACATTCCCTCGTAGTTTGCCAATGCGAAATTGAGGAGCGAGAGTTGCGTTTTCCACGATGTGACCAGTCGTTTTGACTTGAAATCAGTTACGTACAACTTGCATTCCACCCAAGAGCCTATCTTCGAGGGGGAGACATAGAACTCGCGCTCCAATACAAGCAGTCGCCCATCATCGAGGGCACAAAGCTCACTCACTCCATGGGCATAATTGGTCGCATCAGTTGGAGCTGTCCGTTTATCTAACATGTATAAGTAGCAACTGTCTAATTGTCCCGTGGCAGTGTAACTTTGAAGAAAGATAGAATCGTTTTGATTCTCATTGCAAGTCCAGATTTTGCCCGTTACTTCATTGTGGGTCAACGATTCCAAACCTAAATTGTGAGACTGATGGTTGAACACAGAAGCCTTCGGAAATGGGGTCTCACTGCGGTTGCCCAAGGTATCATAAGCATAGATTTCATTGTCAGTCTCTCCGGAAATCAAAATCTTGGCTTCAGAAGGCAGATAGGTGATACCCTCCATATCGCGGTTGGGCAGGTGGCTACTTCTGAATCCTTCGTTTTGAATGGATAGTATCTTACCGCTAATCGTATCAATGTCTATGTGAAAAACAAAGAAACCGTCCTCTGTCGACTTATCCGAAACCACTGCATAGCGGTCATTGCCAAGAGGAACGATGCCCGAATAATTGCCCTTTGGCACACTCTTGAAATGCTGCTGCCTACCCTCCTTCACTACTGTTTGGGCTGAGAGCGACACTGTCACAATGAAGAAAACGATAAAAGATAGGAGCCTATTCATTCTGTGTAATTCTATAAGATAGCCACAAAAAATTCTTGAGCCGAAATTCGTAATTTCCTCTATTCCTTGAATTTATAGTAATACCAATAAGTATCGCCAAAAGAATCACGAACAGCCGATTCTGTCGTATGCGAAAGTTTCTCGAAATCCTCAAAATCAGCATCCATCACATTGTCTTTTATCGTTACAATCGGGTTGCTGCGAGTATGCGTATAGAGATAAAGCGCCTCCTTGTAATGTTTGGGCAATTGGGAATTAATTGGATAGGATTGCTTGAGAAGGCGGGCAAACTCGTCAAGTTTCTTATCGAGCAACAACGCACAAAGGCGGTAATCCTTCTGCATTTTCGGCGACTTGATTTGCTTGGCCAACAGGCGAGGATTCAACAGCAACAGATGAATGTTCTTATCTGTGGGATTCATACTCTTTGAATCGCCCATGAGCGGATATTCAAACAGCTTCTCCCCCATTCTACCTGTTTTTGCCAAGGCAAATATGCGCAGCATCGTAAGTGTTGAATCGGTATCAAGCGATTTCTGCCCCACTTCCAATGCCTTGTCGAACTTATTCTCAGAGATAAGCCTTTCGGTCTTGGCGCGATAATGGAATAGCTCGCCAGGATTGCTGACTAAGCCCATCACGAACATCATGGCGAGGAAAGCCAGCATATTGTGCCACAGCATCTTAGAAAAGAAGGGATTATCAAAGTTCTCTTGCTCGTAAGGCTGAAATTGGCGTGCCAACCATAACAGCAAAGCCGACAGCACCCAAAGCAAGGGTAAGAGCCAATACCAAGGTTGCCAACTGTACTGAGTGAAACTGACGCATCTCACATCGGTGATGGCAGCCAACAAAGCCATGGAAGGTAAGAAAGTCAGCCAGTAACCACGCTTCTTTACACCGCTCAGCCTGCAAACCACCCACTGAAGAAGCCATAAAACTAAAACAATGAGAGGTGTTCCGATGGACTTCACATAATGGGTCTGCCCGCCAGAAAGAATATGCTGGCTGACCAACAAAACGTCGTCCTGATAATAGTTCACATAACTGAACGAAAACAATAGAAAAACAATGGTACACAGAACCCGTACAAGCCTTGTACCATTGTTCTTTTTAGTTATTGCGTATTCCAAAATCTACAATCAGTTTGAAATATTACTCTTTTTTCTTTCTCAACACTACTGCCGAACGAGCTGGGATATATATCTTCAGCCAGCCCTTGTGTTGTTCATCGTAGAGCGGGTCACCATTAGTGAAGTGCTCTACACTATCGTCGGCAAATCCATTGCCGCCAAAATCCTTGCTGTCTGTGTTGAGCACTACATCGTAGCAGCCCTGCGGTACAAGGAATCCGTAATCAGTATAACTACGTGTTGGCGAGAAATTGAACACGAATACCAAACTGCCTCTCATGAAAGCGAGGATTTGGTCGCCATCATTGTGCCAGATTTCCTGCACAGGCGTTTCGTTGAATTTCTTCTCGCTCTTGATGACTTTCAGCATCTCGCGGTCGAAATCACCCAACCAGTGATAGCAAAGGTCGTGATTATCAACCAGATTCCACTGGCGACGGGCATACTTATAGCTCCAGCCATTGCCCTCACGTGGGAAATCAATCCATTCGGGATGACCAAATTCATTGCCCATAAAGTTGAGGTAACCACCATTGATAGCACCAGCAGTGACAAGACGTATCATCTTGTGCAAAGCAATACCACGACGTACCATCTCATTCTCATCGCCTTTCTTGAAATGCCAATACATGTCAGCATCAATCAGACGGAAGATGATGGTCTTGTCACCCACGAGAGCCTGGTCGTGGCTCTCACAATAAGAGATGGTCTTCTCATCGGGACGGCGGTTCTTGACCTCCCAGAAAATGCTGCTGGGCTTCCAGTCCTCATCGCGTTTCTCCTTGATGGTCTTAATCCAATAGTCGGGAATGTTCATTGCCATACGGTAGTCGAAGCCCATGCCGCCGTCTTCAAACTTGGCTGCCAAACCGGGCATACCGCTCACTTCCTCTGCAATGGTGATGGCATTCTTGTCAACTTCATGAATGAGTTCGTTTGCCAATGTAAGGTAACAAATTGCATTGTCGTCCTCATGACCATTGAAATAATCACCATAGTTCGTGAATGCCTCGCCAAGTCCGTGGCTATAGTAGAGCATTGACGTTACGCCATCGAAGCGGAAGCCGTCGAAATGATATTCCTGAAGCCAATATTTACAGTTGGAAAGCAAGAAATGGATGACGTCGTCCTTGCCATAGTCGAAGCAGAGACTGTCCCAAGCCGGATGCTCGTGGCGGTCACCGGGATAGAAGAACTGATTGGGGTCGCCGGCAAGGTTACCCAGTCCTTCCACCTCATTCTTCACAGCATGCGAATGAACGATATCCATAATCACTGCAATGCCATTCTGGTGAGCCGTATCAATGAGCGACTTCAATTCCTCCGGTGTTCCAAAACGGCTGGAAGCTGCGAAGAAGCTGCTCACATGATAGCCGAAACTACCATAATAGGGATGCTCTTGAATAGCCATTATCTGGATGCAGTTGTAGCCATCTTTGATGATGCGGGGCAGCACATTCTCCTTAAACTCGGTGTAAGTGCCCACCTTTTCGGCATCTTGCGCCATACCGATATGGCATTCGTATATCAACAGAGGGTCCTTCTTGGGGCGGAATGTTTTCTTCTTCCACTCATAAGGCTCCGGATTCCAAACTTGTGCAGAGAATATCTTCGTCTGGTCGTCTTGGACAACGCGCTGTGCCCAAGCGGGAATGCGTTCGCCATGTCCGCCGTTCCAGTAAACGTGCATCTTATAGAGGTCACCGTGCTTCATGGCTTTCTCAGGGAGTTTCAGTTCCCAATTGCCAGTGCCTTCGATGCGTGTAGCACGGTACTTGTCGCTTTCTTTCCAATCGTTGAAATCACCCACGAGAAAAATATCTGTGGCATTGGGTGCCCACTCACGAAACACCCATCCGCGCTTCAACTTATGCAGACCGTAATAGTCTGCACCAGAAGCAAAATCGCTCAAACTTCTTTTCCCGTTATTCGTAAGCTGGTTGATTTTCCACACAGCGTGGTCGTGGCGGCCACGGATAGCATCCTCATAAGGTTCCAAGTAAGGATCGTTTCTCACAATACCAATGTGTTGGGGCGCTGCATTCTGCTTTACGCTCCTGTTGGGTTTTGAAACAACTTTCTTAGTTGTTGAGCTCTTTGTTGCAACCATTGTTATATGTTATAATAAAATTATAATTGTATGAATAAAGGCTAATCTACAGTAGGATTTAATCTTCATATCTTCTTCCATTCTCATAATGCCCAGTGGCGGTAACCTGTCCATTTCTGTCCTTTTCTACGAACTTTCCGTCACGCATATCATCACGATAGGTTCCCTCAAAGCGTTTTCCATCCTTGGTTTCCTCAATAGCGGCACCATTGCGCTTGCCATTGTGGAATACACCCTTGAATTTGCTGCCGTCGGAGAAGTGAATAATCACCTCACCTTCCACGCTTCCATCCTTGAAGTTACCATCATAGACATCGCCATTCTTCTTTACAAGCTTGCCATGACCGTTTTGTTTGTCATTGGACCAACCGCCTGTGTAAGTATCTCCATTCTTCCAGGAGAAAGTACCTTGTCCGTCCTTGTCGCCATCGCGGAATTGACCTGTATATTTATCGCCATTGGCATACTTGAAAATTCCTGTGCCGGTGCGCTCTCCTTGAACGTAGTCGCCCTCATATACGTCTCCATTCTGAAACTTATAGATGCCTTTTCCGTTCTGGATGTCATTGAGCCAATCACCGCTATAGACATCGCCATCAGCATAGCGATTTACTCCCTTACCCGAGCGCATGTTGTTTGACCAATTGCCGTTGTAGGTGGTGCCATCTCCCCAATCAAAGAATCCACGGCCATTCTTCTGGTCATTCTTCCATTGACCTTTATAATAGGCACCATTGGAGAAGGTGTAGGTTCCGTTACCTTGACGCTGGTCCTTGAACCAATCGCCATCGTATTTATCTCCGTTGTAATAATACATCACACCGTGGCCCTGCTGATAGTCGCGGAACCAAAGACCGACATATTTATTATTATTGGAAAAGTAGTAGGTTCCACGTCCATGTTGCTGGTCTTGAAACCATTCCCCCTCGTACCTCTCACCGTCAGAGAAAGTGTAAACACCATAGCCCTGCCGTTTTCCTTTCACATATTGTCCCTCGTATGTATCGCCATTTTTATATACAGTGCTACCTTTTCCATGGGGGCGGCCGGAGACCATTTCTCCTTTATATTGACCGCCATCATTTGTAGTACAGCTTCCAAGCGTAATTTTTTGGGCTGGAGCAGATAGTGATAGGGTAAAAAAAAGTGCTAATATTATCTGATTTCTCACAATTGATTCATTTTTGCTTTAACAAAGACAAAAGTATAAATAAAATACCAATTTCCCAACTTTTTTTATTTTTTTTAGGGAGAACCGATGGCTAACTCAACATATCATCCCTCATCTCATCATCTTTTGTCTCAATAAAGCCTATATTTTCATCAATCTTAGAAAGTAACTACTGAAACTAATAATAGATAGGTAATATAACGAAAAATGAAGAAGGGGTTATGAGTCAACTTGATGAACTTCGACTCATTCCCTTCTCCATTATCTATAGAAGCAATTGTCTATTCAAGAAAAATTATTCCATCGGCAGACTTTGCAGCATCTCCTGCAGCTTGATTGCCTGTCTCGGCATATACTCAGCCACGGTCAAGCCAACCAATTGTTTTTCCTTTGCAATGTCATTGATGATACGGCTGACTTGTTTTAAATCAAAGCCGTCTGGGTCATTGCCTACAGCTAAATAAATCTTTGATGCGTCGAGAACATCCAAATCCAGATGAACAACCACTTTAGAGGCTTTGCAGTTATGCAGCCATTCTTTCAACTTGTCACTATTGTCGAAGAGTTCCTGAGGCGAAATGTAGTCGATTCCGTATGTTTTCTGCCGCTCTTTAATCTCTTCACGTTCCCAATTGCGGAGTCCCACGTAGAGAATATTTTTAGGAGAGAACTTGGAAGGCAATAGTCCCGTAATCTTCTTGTCGCCTAATCCCATAGCTGCCGTAACCGCCATGGCGTGATAGCCGGCATAGACATCACCAGGCAACGTTATATCTGGATGTGCATCTACCCAAATCATTGCCACATCACCACCATATTTCTTGTTGAGCCAGGTGAAAGGCACTACGCTTACTGAACATTCGCCGCCAAAGGTGACAATCTTGTCCGGTTGGGCAACTTCAAGAATGTCAAGTGCCGCTTTAGTCTGGTTTGCAATGACATCGCGGTCCATTACCCCATTCTGTAATTTGCGTTGATAAGTAGTGTCAATAGGCACCACATAGCAATCACTCTTAGTCTTTGGTGCCAATACATTCAATAGTTGAGCGCCCAAAGAATAACCGCGAGAGATATCTGCGGCATTGTCATCAGGGAACCATTTGTCAATGATTCCTCCCTGCCATTGAGGATAAATCAGTCTTATTGTTTTCATGTCTTTTGTGTTTTGTGCCATTACGCTGCAGCAAAATGCTGCCAACATACAAGCATTAATAATCAATCTTTTCATTTCAATCACATAAATCAGTTATCATATCCAGTTGCAAAGTTAGATGTTTCCTATTAAATTATCTTATCAGTGACTATCATATTATTGTCGATTACTATCCTAAATAGGTCAAAATAGCAATATATCCTTGTTATTTATTATCTTTGCAACAAAATGATGAATACATGTCGAAAGAGAAGAGAATTGAATATATTAGATTACGCGACCTCGTTGATAGTGCTCATGCCGATGAGCAAACGACCGCTATTGGCGACCAATTTACCGTACTGACGGACCACGGCTCCATCCCTGACAACGAATGGATGCAACCTTTTCAACCTTACCGTTCCAAGGAATGGCGGTTGATTAGAGTCTGGAGAGGTACTTGCTGCTATAGAATTAATCTTACTCAATATGAGATGAGTCGCAATACCATCAACGTCTTGCCGCCAGGGACGTTGGTTATGAAAGAGAGCGAGTCGGCAGACCATTCTTCAGAGATTATATCTATTGATGATTTAGACTCTCTGAAAGAACGTGTTCCTGCATGGAAAGCCCTCGTGTGGAACACAGATGAAGACACTGGATTACGATTGCACAGGTATTTTGATTTGGCACTCCATCTTGCTAAATCCGATAAAGCCCCCATACAATCATTACAGCATATTGCCTTTGCTTTGGCAGAAGACATGCTGCAAGATTATGAAAGCCGAAAATCCTACGAAGGGTCATCAGATAGTTACTCAGAGAATGACCTGTATGAACGGTTCATTGCAATGCTCAACCGTCTTGGAACAGCTAAACATGATATCAAATTTTATGCTGAACGCTTGGGTGTTACCCCAAACTATCTCAGTAGGGTTGTAAAAGGAGTCAGCGGTAAGACTGTTGTAGAATGGATTAATCTATTATTAGTCATGGAATCAAAAATGCTTCTTCTCCACAGTAATCTCACTGTAAAGGAAATCTCCTATAAGCTCAATTTTCCTGAAGACTCTCTCTTCTGCAGGTTTTTCAAACGTGAAGTCGGAGTGTCACCTCTTTGTTTTAAGAAGCAATTGTATAATCGCCACCAAATTTCTCAATCTTGAATATTTTATCATGGCGACCGAAAGACACGAACACTCTCTTAATACACAAAATATCAATATCTTTCACGCCTAAAGGCATGTAATCTTGCAAAGTATGTTCTTCGAATGATAAAGACAAAAAAAGAGACTGTGCGAAGTCAACTTGTTGATGTCAATTCAAAGTCAACCTTTTGCACAGCCTCTTAAAAGTTTAGAATGATTTATTTCTTAATCATTGTTATAGTATATCTCTTATTATTGATATTTACCTTACCCTTAGACAATCCAGATACGCTCTTTAGAGAAGTGGATGGCTTAGGAGCAACTTGATTACGCATTGCAAACGATGACTCAGGGGCAGTGTAATTCATTGTAACATGATGGTCTCCTTCTACGATAAGATCAACGTCAAAATTATAGCCCTCATCTACTTGGGTCACTTTTACGCTTCCTCCTTTGACGAAACCTTTGAGCTTTGTTTCAGCACCATTTTCGTCAAACGTCTCATAATAAGAACCTAATGGGAAATACATGCCATAATAGCTATAGAGTACTCCTTCCACGAAATTACCTACAGTGGCAGCATCAATAGATGCAATAGTGTATTCGCCAGGAAGTTTCGTAAGGTCCATAGTCGCGCTTTCCTCAGTAAGCAATTCCAAATTGAGTAATTCTCCTGCTCCAATGACAAAGCCGCTTGTATCGAGTGGGCAATTAAGGAATGTGCATGAATAATCGCCGTATAGGCCTTCTGCGTTGGAATATCCAGCACTCAGTTGCTCAGGTACCATTACCACATCCTCTGTCAACTTCTCATAATATGACGGGTCTTGGTTATAGAAGCTGATAGGACCATGGAATTTCATACGGAAATTTTGGAATCCTGCAGAAGCTGCAGAGTCAGCAGAGACGCTTCCTTTAAAATCGATATCGTAGTTACCGTCGCTATTATATACAACGTTGACCGTAGCGCCCTTATCAAAATAAACCGACTTGACTTGAGGTTCACCATTCTCAATAGCGGTGCAAATCCAAACAAACAGATAACCCTTGTCATCGAAAATCGTTCCTTTTTCAAACGACTGAGAACTGACATAGCGTCCTGAGGGCAGAATGGCATTGGCGCTGTTGACTGATTTATCAGCAAAGGCGTAGAAACGAACAACATATTGACCAACTTGAGTTGGGAGACCATCGGCGTCCATAGGAGCATCGCTGATATGTGCCAGATACTCACCGTTGCCATAATAATTGCCTAAGCCTGGGTCTGTGCCTTCTATTACCTTATCATAGGTAACGGGGTCTGTAAAGTTAATACTGTCAATATCGTCAACATCATACTCAACTACCTTGCCCGACTTAAGATGAACGAGGGCTGAACGAGTTTGAGCGTAACTGAACGTTGCAGCGCAAGCAAAGAGCACTGCCATAAATATTTTTTTCTTCATAATGATTTACTATTTTCTGAATTTTCCTGAATTGTTACCTGCTTTCACTACATAAATTCCATGGGGTAAGCCCGTGATGTCGATTGACTGTCCATTCCAATTACCAATAGCCATCTGGCGTGCGCCATTAACAGAATAAATGCTTAAATCAGCATACTTGGATGCATCCCAACCCTCAATGGTTAATCTGGCGCCATCGCTTGAAATAAAAATACGTTTCGCAGACTTTGAATCCGTCCGGATTTGTGAAATGCCTGTAGAATACGTTGTGAAGGTGATTTTCTTGATTTCGTCGAAAGCATAGGCTGTGCCAGTTTCGGAATCTTCCACCACAGTGATTCCTGTGCTGGAGAAGTCAATCCGCTGTACATCTGGCAATGGATATTCTTCATTGACGCCTTCTTTCGACTCCACCACAAGCTTTTTGTCGTTTTGTGCCCACGTAGGTGAGGAAGCAAGCAACGACAATAGAAGCAATGCTAAAGTCTTTCTCATAAGCAAAAAATTAAATAAATGTTGTGGATAATTAACTATTAGGTTTCCATCAAGCAGAAAACCGAATCTATTCCTGCCTCCACATATTGACAAGAAATCAACTCTCGTCTGCAAATATAATAAAATTCTTATTCTGAACAAAAGTTTTTATAACTTTTTCAACTAAAGAACAATTTCCATCTTCAATTTTCTCGGATTAACATCAATTATAAGTGATTTTCAGAGAAAAAATAGGCAATGAAATGAGAAACAAATCTTACTTCTATTTGAAAAAAGGAAGAGCATAAAAATGGATATCTTACACAATACACTAAAGTGTACTACTCCTCTTGGAAGCCCGAAGCCAAAAGTATTGGATTACCCCTCGGAAAAGTAGGAAGCAGAGGAAGGCAAGCCAAAGAGCATGATTGCCTAAGGATGATTCAAATACAAAATAGATGATGAAAAAGAACAAAGCGGCAATAGCTGACGATACCAACATTCCACGTGTTGCAGTAATTCCTATAAAGATACCGTCAAAAATATAAGCAGCAAATCCAGTCAGAGGTATCAGACTCGCCCATACAAGATAGGGAGTCGAACTACGGAGTACGTCGGCATTGTTAGTCAAAAACCTTAGAATGGCATGACCGCCTAAGAAATATAGCAAGGAGAAAAGAACTGCCATGCCTAGCCCCCACGACAACAAACGGCGATTGAGAACGATGCTCTCACGATATGATGCCATTGACGATTGAGAAGCGCCATAATAGCGTCCACAAAGAGCCTCTGCAGCATTGGCAAAACCGTCCATAAAATAAGAGAAAAGCGTGCTGAAAGTCATCAACAGAGCATTCACTGAAAGAATCAAGTCACCTTGACGAGCTCCAGCCGAAGTAAAGAAAAGATTCACTGCTACAAGAAACAGTGTGCGAAGGAAGATATCGCGATTGACACTGAAGAAGCGTCTTAACTGTTCGCCACGCATAATCTCTCTCAATCGACGACGATAACGCAACAGCCTTCCATAATAATGATGCCAGAATATGAGCATCATCAAAAAGCCTATCCATTGAGAGAGCATTGTACCCAATGCCACTCCTTCTATCTTCATGCCGAGAGCGAAAACAAAGAAAAGGGAGAGGATGACGTTGGAGGTGACCTGCAAGATACTGACCACCATAGGCAACCGTGTGTTCTGCATGCCTACATACCAGCCTGTCAATGCATAGACTCCAAAAACTGCTGGTGCTCCCCACACTGCTATTTGAAAATACGACTCAACTAAAGGCTGCAAATGGGCGGAAGGTCCAATGAGCGTTACTGATAAAAGATAAAGGGGACGCTGAAGAATGAGAAAACTTAAGGCGACAGCTTGACCCAAAAGCAGCGAACGGATGAGAATAGTGATGATTTCAGAAAGGTCGCGACTCCCCCATGCCTGCGATGTAAGTCCACTGGTTGACATACGCAGAAACCCGAAAATCCAATAAACCACATTGAATATCATGGTTCCCACGGCAACAGCTCCAATATATGCTGCAGCACCAAGATGCCCAACAATGGCTTGGTCTACAAGTCCCAGCAACGGCACCGTGATATTACTCACGATGGAAGGGAGTGCCAACTGAAGGATTTGTCGGTTGAGCTGGTCCATCAGTAGGTTTTGTGCATATACTTACCCTCCTGCCACTCAATGTTTTTATGCTTGAGGTTAAGCGGGTAATCGCAGCGTGAACGACCGTCGGGGGATTCAAAGTGAAGCACTCCAGATGAATAATAGAACGTACCCTCAGCAGCCTCCATATCGTTGATTTGCTCTTTCAGGTGATTGCCGTGAATAACAACTGTGATATGACCGAGTCCGTCCTCGCCATTATCATCATATTCCCATGTACCTTGAATCCAATCGGGAGCTTCTTGAGCATTTACTTCCACAAAGTCATCACTCTCGTGACTGGTAGATGTGGAAGTAGAATTTGTTACTTTCTCTACTTTGGAGGAAGAGTCGTAATCATCATGAGAACTGCCCGAACATTTGTTTACTAATACAATAATGAGTGCTATCCCAATGACGAATATGAGGAATTTCTGCAAGCAAGAAGAGAAACATGAATCGTTCTTTGGCGATTGGTTGGGTGGCTGAGGACCGTACATGGGTTGCCCAAACCCACGATTTGGCATCGTCGGTTGCGCTGGACGGTGATAATTGTTCTGATTCTGTTGAGAGGCAGAAGAATTTCCGTTATAGGCACGTTGCCCTTCATCAGACTTGTAATCAGCGTTAGAAGTTGGCTGTTCCTCCTCTGCATTAGGAACATCCGTACGTGTTGTCTTATAAGTATCGGGCTGTTCCTGCTCTCTGTTAGGGGATTGAGGAGCTTTTGAATCGTTTGCTTTTGCTTCCTCTTCAGTCAGTTGATAAGTGAAGGGCGTGCCGCAGCGGGGGCAGTTGCACGCCACCTCTGTAATACCGGGGATTGTCGTCACTTCAAAAGTGAGACGGCATTTAGGACATTTTACTTTCACTTCTCTTTTTTGTTTTAGTTTTCAAAAGCCACCACAGCTTTGCGCAGCACACGCCATACAGCGCCGTCCTTAGTGGCTCTACCCTCCTCCACCGTGTCAATGCGCCGTGGCATGATGCGAGAGTTTCCCATAATTTTGCAAACGGGTTTGATAAACTGACTCACACTGATGTTGGCTGTTGCCAAAGCTTCGGGCGTTTGAAGCATGATGAAAGTTCCATTGCGCCCATCACGTGTTGATAACTGATAGATGCTCTTGCCAGCCTGCTGCTCATCTGAAAATTCCTCAAAGATTCCTTCGGGAGTGGGTGGGCCGAGATAAATGGTTTGGTATTCGCTCTGTACTGGCTGAGGCTGAGCCACAGGCTCCTCTACAGCTGGTGCGGCTGGAGGATTATCTTGAAGAGCCTTGACTTGCCGCTCCAATTCCTCTACACGCTGTTCCAATTGGGTGATTCGAGCTTCTATATTTTTGTTATCTTCTGCCATGATTAGAGATTTTCAATTAAATTTTCACGAATGCTGCCAATGATAGGATAGAAGAACACCGTATCCTCAATCTCATCACTGCCGTTCTTGCTCTCTTGATTCCGATTGACAAACCGCCAGCCATTCACTAGATGGTGTTCCAGATTTTTGTTCATCAACTCCTTGAACTTGAGCAGACTATTATAGTCGACGAGGAAACGGTCAACCACTTGAATATCCTCGCAGAGTTTGCAGAAGAAATCGTTGAAACGCTTCACCTGCTCCACTAACTCTTGGCGGATTTCAGGGTTGTCCATATCATCATAGGTGAGTTTTTCCTTTGAAATCATGGAATAGTTGTACTTCAGATTGTTGTCGAAGCTATCCATGAGTTTGTTGAGTTCCGTCACCTGGGCGCATCCACGGCTGTCGCGCACCTGCATTAAGGCTCCACGACAGGTAATTTGCTTAGGCTCATTCTTCTCCATGACAACAGAGAATCCATCGGCATCATATTTTTCACCATAGATGCGTTCAAATACAGCCTGCGTCAGTTGGTCGAGGTCACGTTGGCTGCCCACAATGTCGAGCACTTTCGAGCCTGTTCCAGAGAACATCACCGAGCGAGGCTTTTCTATTCCACGGTGCTTCATCATGTTGGCTACATAATAAATAAGCGTCACATAGAAATAGATGAAGATGATTTTGCGCTCGCTGTCTTGGTTGAGCAACAAGTTGTAAGAGAAAACATCCTTGCCCGCCACAACCTTGTTCTTGACTACTGAGAAGAGGAAGGCATTGATGTCCTCACTTTTTTTCTTCTCGGTAATATCCTCAAGTATGCCGGAAAGCTCACCATAAAGCTCATCATCGTTGTCGAAATGCTTACGGAAATGTTCTACGTATTTCACGAGCATCGGGTTAGTGTCGCCGTGAGGCACTTCGGAGAAGCCGTCGCCAAAGAGCACATTGGCAGCAAAGCGGAACGAAGTGAGGAACGTTGGCTGAGCGGCATTACTACCGAACACAACTACATCGCTGGAGCCACCACCTATATCTATGCTTGCCACAGTTGAAGCGGCACCGAGGAAACGGCTGGAGCATTTATAGAAGTAATAGGGCGCCACCGACTCAGGCATTTGGATAAGGTTGTCGCTATTGGGACGTACGCCAAAGACATCATAGAAGATGCGACTCCAGTTCTCTCCAATCTTCCTTATGTTGCCGACCTTCATAGCCAAAGGATAGAACCATACCAGCCGGGTCTTCTGCAAGTCACCATTCTCCAATAACACTTTGGTACGCATGAGCAGTGCCAACTCGGTTAAGTAGGCTTTCACACGCTTGCTGTTGGCGATTTCTGTGCTCCATTTCAAGTTGGCGACAACCCGATTGGCGTAACCAAGGCTCTCCTTCTCATATACGAAGGGAATATTGGCATCGCCCAAAGCAATGATTTCATCTACGGTCTCAGCATCGAGGCGGTCTGGTTCTGAGAGAACCGTGCGCTGTGGGAATCCGTAATCGTCGCCAAGAGCCTTAGGCAGAAACTCCTGTTTCATCAGAGCGTCGTAATATACGTTCTGTCCATTGTAGAGCGTAGCAAGAAGTCGTTGACGAGCAGTGCTGTCCATTGCAAGTGGAACCGGCATCTTGTCACCCGTCATATATTCAACGTGCGTGTTGGTCGTACCGAAATCCACAGAGAACGTCACCGCTTCATGACCAGGCACATAGACTGGCCAATTGGGACAGACGACTCCTTCGGCTGCAATGCCGCCATGGTCGTCAATGAGTTGCAAGGTGGCGTAGTCAAAACTGTCGTTGACAGAATAATAATCCGAACCTATACCCTTTTCCGATTTCAGACTGCGATGTCTGCACACAACCTTCTGATTGTCGAGGTAATTCTTGTAGCCATTCTGCGCAAAATCCAACTGCAGGCTGCATCCGGAGAGCATACCCATAGCTCGGTTGACAAGTTGTACTTTGTACATATCGCCGTGTCCCAGACGGACGAATGGAAAAACGGTGAGCGTAAAAGGTAATGTGAAGAATACACCACGGTCATTCTTTTCGTCATAGCGAAGGTCCATGTTGTGCTCCTGCAAGTAAGTACGCTCCAAGGTAATATATTGTCCCGACTTCTGAACGGGAATGCGCAATGTTACCTTCACGCTCTCCACTCCACCAAGTTTGGTATGAACCAATTCAAAACGTGGTTTCCCTGATATGGTTCCGCGCAAGTCATCTGCATTGAAGTATTTAAAGAACAGCGGCTTCAAAGGTAAGAGGAAGTCATGCTCATCAGCATCGCGAGAGCCTTGCTGACGGTTGCCGTTGAAGAAGCACTCATTGTCGAGCGTATAATCGAGTTTGATGAGTACAGGCTGCAGAAAATCATCGGTCGTCAACCAAGGATATTGATGCGAAGTGGCTGGAAGAATACGTTTCTCCGGTGGCAAGGCATAATCCTCATGTCTTATCACTGTAGTATCATCCCATGGACCGGTGATATAGCGGAAAGGCTCCAAGGCATTAAGATGATTCTGTAGAATGAGGGGTAATGGGTCTGTCTGCTCACGCGAAGGTCGGATGACAAAGTCACTTCTGCGAATCGCCTCTTGAATATCCACACGGCGCACACAATAGAAAGGTACACCAAGGGCCTCTACACCTTCTTCAACCACGTCAAAGTTGGTTTCCAACCAAGTCCGTGCTCTCTCTGAAGCCTGAAGGTCTACAGCTTTAGGATTGCCTATCTCATCGAGAATTTGTTCTTGCAACTTATTGTCAAGTAGCGGCATATTGGCAATGAGATAGGCATTCACCTCACCGCAGTTCTTTTTCAAGTCGGGATAAGCGGTAAAAAGCGCATATACGTATTTCACGAAAGTTTCTTGTCGTTGATAAAGAGGTCGCCATGTCTGGAAGAGGTTGACATTCTGTTCCACGGGTATTTGGCAAAGCTCAGGCTGAGCATTGGGTGTAGCCATCCACAGAGTAACAGGAGAAGTGGACCCGATAATCTTATCACCGCAAGCAAGGAAAAAGAGCTTGTCCATCTTGTCAAAGTTGAACGCTTCCTTGTCCTGCTCCAAGAACATCTCTATCGTCTCACCCAACAATTTGTGCTGCGGGTCAGCCTTGAGGCGTTCCACTTCGGTCTGCCGATTCCACGTCACTATATTCAACTTATTGCTCAACTCTGTATAGTTGAAGAAAAGTTGAGCGATATCAAGGGCATTGCTCACCAGTCGCTCATCCATCAGTTCACCCTTCAAGTTGGGATGCATTGCCAAGCGCTTGAAAGCATTCTTCACCAAGTCCATTTGAGCAAATGGTGAAGGAATTGCAGTGCGAGGTTTTGCCGACAGTCCGCCATTGGGGTCGCTTATCAACTCAATCTCATCGGCATTATATTGTCCGTTAAGGGCTATCCAGCCCTCTCCGGTAGTCTTATTGTTATAGCTTAATACGTTCATCTTAATTTCTTACTGTTTAAGCATTTAGACAATTCCATCAAACTTTTCATCTACCAGTTTGTCCAGCACTGTGTCAAGCAGCGACATCAGCTTCGTTGCAGGTCTCTTATTGAGGAAACGGTTCTCACGTGTGGCTGTCTGACTTTCCTTGTTGAGGGCAGAAAGCAGGTTCTTATAGTCGAGTGCACTCTTGAAGAAACCCGTCCGCGGTGCAATGCCATTCAAACTTTCGGCCAATTTCTCCGTACCGGCATTGAAAGGACGGAAGGAGCGGTTGTTATGCGCCAACTCTTTCAGCCAAGTCAGATAACCGCCGTAGAAATCAGACGTGAGAGTCTTGTAGAAACTTGTCATCAAGAAACCCTTGGTAATTTCTGGTTTATCCTCAGTATAGCCACGCCCAATGTCGTTGGCAAGTTGGTTCTGTATATATAAGAAAGACAAATGCCACTTGCAGAGCTGTTTATTTACAGCCAAGCGAGTGGAGAGTCCAAAGTCCTTCAACGTCAAATCGGTCTTGTCGTTGGCAAGTCCATATTCCTTGAAGATGGGGCTTAGAGCATTTCCATCCTCTGTCTGCAACTGTGAATCCGGAATCTGCAGGAAATCAAGAATTGCCAAAGCTCCCACATATTCCACTACATGGGCATCATTGCGCTGTCCGTTTCCACCAGGGTCGTTGAAATAAGGATTTGATGGAACTTCATCACCAAGATAGTAACAAGCGTTTACTTTTGACATATTCAAATCCTTACCGTCACGGCGCAGTCCCGTAAGATTGTCGTGATAATAATAGAGCGCGCTCTTTGTCTTTGAAATGAAGTCAGCACGTGAGATAGGACTTTCAGGGTCCTGCTGCACATTGAAATAAGGTAGCACAGTAAGCGCTCCTATTCGTGCATCGCGCAGGTCACCTCTGTTATTGATATTGGCATTGTTTGCCGCATTGCGTATATTTTTCACAATAACTGGGTAACCGGCAGCGCCTGTCCCACCAAAAATACTTGATACCACAAAGATACGGTCGTTTTTCTGAAACACGTTGCTGAACTGTTTGAACTCCTCTGAATCCTTGAATTCATTAAGAGCCACACTACCGATATTCGGTGAACCAACAAAGCCGATGTCCATCTTAGTTTTCAACTGGTCCTCACTGAAGAGCATTGACACCAATGCTTGGTTGGCGGTGTCAAGAGTGGAATAGGAAAGGAAATCCTGGAATTGCTTCGATTCTATTCCTGCCAAGTTGAAAAGGAATGTGTCGCTTAGATTTGAGCCATTGGGCAATATGTCGCTTAACGAGGAAATCTTTACCGAGAAGAAACCTTTTGGTATGTTCACTTCCTCGCCATAGAGTTCGCGTCGCAGTTGTTTATACCAACGCATCAGGTTGTCTGTGCGCTTCAAATCCTCATTTGCCTTATGTGGGTCCACTATGATGGGCACAATTTCCAACGGCATGGGCATACCTTGTTCATCAACAGGATGTACACCTGCTGCCAGTTGCATCAGTAGCGGACGCATCACGCGTGAGCCAGTTCCACCAACTAAAAATAGAAACAGTCGCATCTTATTATTTCGTAATTCTTAATTCAAAATTAATGATTTTGGTAGAGCCTAAGAAATAAACTTTCTGAAGGCTGGCAAATACCCCCGCTTCACCTTATGCCAAGCGGGATACATACAATTATCCATTACTCTGGAATCGGAGTATGGCGGCAGTTGCTGCTCCACCATCTCATTGAGTAGCTGGCAATGATAAAGAACAAAGCCTCTACCAAGAGATTGGTCATGGCAAATCCAAAGAGTTGGTCGCTATAATCCACACCATCATCGGTGAAGATGCCGTCGCAATATGTATAAGTTGTGATACTTGATACCACACATGCAATAGCCAACACGATGAGCCAATGATACCAGCGAGAGAAACTCACCGAATTAATCACATAATAGAATACTCCTGCCAACACCCAAGCATAGATGACAGAGAAGAGCGTTGTCATCCTGTATAGGTTGTTGTTATACATCTCGTTGGCAAATTCGGTTTGCCCTGAAAACATAGCGTCCAAAATAGTACCTGAAAGCAACAGCAAAACGATTGTTGCCACCAGTCCTGTAATGAGATAAATCGTATATTTCTTCATTTTTATCTTGAAGGGATAATATAATATATTAAATTTCTATGCTTTGAAAACTATCGCTTGACCTCCAAATCCAACTCAAAATAGCAGGGAGTACCGTCGGTGTTGCGTGCATAACTGTCATAGATACCTTGCAGAAGATATTTCAGTCCAAATGTAGTCTGCGGCTCTACAGTTGTATCATCGTCGTCGTTGCTCATTTCCACCCAACTTGGCAAACGATTGAGCAATTTAATATGGATGTCCTGTGCACTGGGTTTGTCAACCGAGAGCACGAAGATATGAGTTGCAGAACCGAGATACTTCTTCTCGTTAGGAGTCATGTCGGATGATTTCAATGGACGGATTTCCTTAATAGTCACCTTTCCATCTGACTGAACCTCATAGTTGTTCACGTCGTTGAGATAGTCTTTGTCGATAAACATTCCACTGAGGTCAACAGCAAGCTCCAGTTGCAGGTCACCAGAATTTTTGTCAACCCTCACGTCCTCAATCTTCGTCACTTGTGTGTCTTGTCCACGAACAGGACGGAAACTTCCTCTCATATCGTCACCTGCAAGTAAAAGTGAATAATAAGGCTCATACAAGTCATCGGTATCAAAAAGATACATATTTTGATAGCCACGAAGACGGGCGAAGTTGCAGAATGTCTGATAGTTGCTGTTCTTCGCCAAACGTCGCATCACCTTGTTGTCACCAACAATAATAATATAGTAGGGGCGCTTGCCATTATAAATCTTTCCACTTTGCGGAGAATTGTATGCATAGTAGGGACCGTTGTAGGAACCTTCCATCTTGATGATGAGCATACTTTTTTCTTTCACACTGGACTTGAACACGCTTGCCGTCATACCTTGAGCCTCTGCAAAGACTTTCTGCGGATTGACACCTGCCATATCGCGCGTACTGTAAATCATGTCCGTCACGAGGATGCTCATCTCATCCTTTCCTGTCTTGTTGAGGATATTATCGAATATCTGACCGAAATCAGTATAGCTTGCATCGCCCAAACCTTTAGTAGAACCAAAGATGTCCGCGTCACGCACAAACTGTTGGAGTCCTTTGGGATATGGAGTGACCGAAGAATTAACCACAAACATTTTGTTGTCGTTTCCCGGGAGAGCATTGAGCATATCCACAATGGCAGCCTTGAACGAACCATCGCCTTGTGGAGCATCATAAGGAACCATAGAGCCTGAGCGCTCCAAGTAGAAGTTCACCATTATCGCAACGTTAGTAAAGCTGATGTTCTTTGGAGGACGACGGTTCTCGAAGAAATCCTCAATGTATTCCTCAACCTTCTCCTCGTCAAGTTTCCCGCCTTTAAAGAAGTCTTTAAAGCGAGCTTTGTTTTTATCCAAAAAGTCTTTTATCTTAGCCCAGTCGTTGCCATCCACAGTTGCATCATTGTCGGCAACTTCCAACAATAGCTTATTAAATTCCTTTTTCGCTCCATTGCCACAGGAAGTCAGAGTGAAAGAAGCCCCCATGATAACTGCAACAAGGGTATATATCAATTTCTTTTTCATTGATGCTCGGTTAAAGTGGTTACGTTCTGATTGCAAAGTTAACTAAAAATCTTAAGAATCAATCAATTCTGTTCAACGATTTTATTTTTTTGAAAAAGAAGCCCCAAAAGAGTTAGGTGTTAGGAGATAGGAGTTAGGAGTTGCTTCGCCATTTACTAAACCTACTGAACCTACTAAACTTACTGAACCTACTGCACTCCTTTAAAATTTTTTTTATCTTTCCTCTCGCTCAAAAAAAGAAAACCCGAACAGAGTGGTTCTGCCCGGATTTTCAGAGTTCATCAATTTCAAAATAGTTTCTGTGGTTAATCAGTACAGGGTGCTTATAGTTTACATGATAATAGTGCTTTAGAAATGAAGGCTCAAGTCCACTCCCATTTGGAAAGGATTGCCACGCTGGGCAAACCAATGGCTTTGACCGGTTGCAGCACTTTCAACGGCGAAGGTGTTGTAGCGAGTCTGAGTGAGGTTATGTCCCCAAACATTGATGTTCAGCAGTCCGAAGTCGGCTGAAAGGTGAGCTCCCAACACTCCATAGAACTTCTGATTGATTGTATTTGCCTCATCCCAGTAAGTCTTGCCTTGTCCGTTGAAATTGGCACCTAACGTAATGCTCTTCAGCAGGTTGCCGCCAAAATCAAAACGGTAATCGGCAGATACAGCCAAGGTATGCTCCGGGATAAAAGGAACTTTGTTGTCTTCATAGTCCACTTCTGTTAAAACACCATTCACACGTACGCTGTCAGTATAATCTCTGAAAGCGGCATGAGTGAGTCCATAGCTCAACATATAGCTGAGATGGTTGTCAAAAGCATTGCCGCGAACGGTTGCCTCAAGACCGCAGCTGTAGCTCTTACCTGCATTGGTCATCATGCGACCAAATCCATAGTTGCCTGCCATCTGTGAGATTTGCTGATTTCGAACTTGCATGTAGAATGCGGCAAAGTCGAAATGAACGCTATTATTGAACAAATTGAGATGTGTTCCTACCTCATAGTTCCAACTGGTCTCTGGCTTATAGCTAACCGTCTTGGCAATCTGGTCATAAGTTGCGGCATCAACAGGGACATTATAGTCACCTCGCTGAGCAGTGTTCTGCTGCAACATAGTTGAGAGGATGTCAGAGAACATCTGAATGTTATAGCCTCCGGCACGGTAGCCTTTGCTTACAGTAGCATAGACATTACTGCCAGTCTTGTCGAAACGGTAATTGAGGCTGAACTTGGGAAGAAGCTGGTTGTAGTCATTGTGGCGCTTGTCGGCGAGTGCAACAGAAAGATTCTGTGTAGCCGTGCGACCCATCACATTCACACTGGTCAACATACGGGCTGATGTGGCATAATCAAGCGACACATGGCTGTAATCATAGCGCAATCCGAGGGTAGCCGTGAAACGGTCGGTGATATCAAAGGATGACTCATGATAAAAACCGAGGTTGTAGACTGGTGTGCGGAACAGACCGGGGATAGTCTGCAAGTCAGAATTAACCTGCACTCCGCCTGCCTGCTCTATGGCTGCTTTGGCTGCAGCTGTAGCCTGCTCTTGAGTGAGTCCGCGCTCCATCATCTTAGCAGCCATAGCATTGACCATAGCATTATACATGGCTGTCTGAATAGTGCCGCCAAGGAAATTGTCCATATCCTGTTCCATGTAAACGGGGGCATTGGTCTTCAGCCATTGAGCAGAGAAAAAGCCACCCAATGTCCAATGCCAGAACCCTGAGCCATTGCTCTTCAGAGAAAGTTCCTGCGTAAAGGCATTCTGGAACTGGCGTTCCTCCATATACATATAATCTGCCGGCATATAGTCAATATCCATCAGCATATAGTCCTTGAGATATTGATAAGAGGAAACAGAATAGAAATCAAACCAGTTGCCGCGGAATCCAATGTTTAAGCCTGTATTGACAATATTGCGACGATAGAAACCTTGATGGTTGGATGCGGGTGAGGCTGCACGTCCCGACTCTACATCAAGTTGTCCATAGGGGAAGCCATTCTGCCAAGTATATTGATAATCGCCTAAGAGCGAGATATTCCAACGGTCAGTCGGTGCCCAGACGAGTTTCAATCTTCCACCCGCCTCCTTGATTTTGTCGGCACGAGTGTCCAAGGTGACATTGTGGAAGAATCCATTCTGAGCATTATAGAAACCGCCAATCATGAAGCCGAATTTGTTGCTCAACCTACTATAGTTGGACAACTCATAATTCTGATAGCCATGAGAACCAGCTCCAACCTTGATGTTTGTTCCCTGATAGCGAAGGGGATTGCGGGTATATACGCGCACAAGTCCACCTTCTGTATTCATGCCATAGAGTGTTCCCTGCGGACCCCGCAATACATCCACACGCTCCACATCATAAAAATGGGAGTTGAATGCACTCTTGCTCATCAAAGGAATACCATCAATATAGATTCCTACTGCAGGTGCATTCACGCGTGAGCCTATACCACGCGCATATAGTGATGAAGTATAGCGGGAGCCATAATTGGGCATGACGAAGTTGGGAGAATATGCCGACAAACTGCGAAGGTCGTCAACATGGAATTTTTCCATTTCACCACCCGAAAACATGGAACTGCTGAGCGACTGGCGACGCAAAAGTAACTGTTCCTTGGGTTGTGCCACCACGTAGACCGCATCCAAATCATAAACTCGTGACGTATCGGTCGAAGACTCGATTTTGTCAATGACGTCTGCCATAGCGGGCAATTGGCATCCAGCCAACAAAGCTATGGCGAAAAAACGGAGGGGCTGTGCCCAACGCGTTCCCTTATTTTTCTGTATCTTTCTCATAGTTGGTTGCAAAATTAAGTAATTATTACAATATCGGCAATCCTAATAAATGAGGAAAATTTACAGTTTCTGCTTATTGTGCTGCAATTTTCCACGAGATAAAGGAACAAGTAGGCTACGATGAAGCATGTGAGCAATGAAAATGATGAAAAAAACACTCTTGCCCTGTAAACAAAACGTGAGTTCTACTGATAAATAGAAAACTATGTATAAGATGGCACAAGCGAAAAATGATTGGATTATTTTCTTTCTATGAATGCTGTCACGTAAATAAATTATTGCAACACGTGACAGCAACCGAAGTTAGATGAAATGAGTGAAAACAACATGCGGAATTTGAATCGAGTATTGTCTGCTAAATCTCAGCAATAACGACAAATCTTAATATCATCCGTCTGTAGGAACATGCAAGAAAGAATTACTCGTTCATCATTCCGCAATGGGGACAGCGTCCCTTACGACGAAGCAAAGCACCACAATTGCCGCAGATATAAAGATAACGACTATGGCGATAATATTGTCGTAGGGCATACCACATGTAAACGAAGAACAACGGCACACCTATATAATATAAGGTAGTGAGCGAGAATACAATATAATCAACGGCACAAACGGCAGCTAATCCGGCAACATACAGTATAGCTTCACCAGCAGGCAACTGATGGCGCGCATCGTCAACGGCTGCCAGTCCTACAATGAGCATGGACCAGACTGAGATAAGGAAAATCTCCATAATGAGTGGCTGTGAGAAGGGATTTAATGTGGGATGGTAATAGAAATGTCGCCATACATCGGGTGCATACATCTGAATCAGAGCATAGAGGGTGGCACTGCATGCAACAAGCAGACAGAGGAACGTGGGATAGAACGAACGTATATCGTTGAAATGAACGATATGGGCGTTCTGCGATGATACCTTCCTCATTAAATAGAATAGTGAGATAACTACAATGATGATAAGGAAAATGAGCAAGTGAACGTCTGAGAATGTGGAGATGAATTGCGAGATAGGGTCGTCGGGGACCACTTTCTTAATCATCTTCGATTCATGTACCCATCCGAAACGATAGTCGGCAGTAGCAAGCTGCACCCAAATGGAATCTATGGAATCATTAGGGAGCTTACGGATATCAGCTACTACCACATGCTCATGCTTATGGATGGCGAAAGAGTCTGTAGGGAGTTGCGAAAGATACTCTTCGGGCTGCTGCCGAATTAGCTCAATGGAATCTCCCTTCACAACAAAATTATAGCCGTTAGTATAATGGTGAGTGGACGAGAACGATACGGAATCCAATTGGCGCTGTGAATAGTTGGCACGCTGTGGAAGCGCGTCGGATGTCTGTGGTTTGTGGGAATAGCAACTTCCCATTACAACCAAAGTTACAAACAACAGGACAATATGGAAAAACTTATTCGGCATAGATGTTCATCTGACATTCGTTACATTTAAACTCCAAACGGAATCGACGCCCGTCACCGAGGCGTAGCGTGAGAGGCTCATGCCATGTAGGGCGCTGTCCGCCATGCTTGACGCAATACCCCAAGGCGTAGCGGATGCAATGACGGCATTGCATAACCAATGGTTGTCGGGAAGAGGCTCGTCTGTCCATTTCGAAAGCATCGGCTGGATGAGCCATCCCCTCAGACCGATAAAATGCCCGAGCATCGTAATTGGCTATATTGTAGAGATAAGGGTATGACGCGTATTCGGGTTGCCACACGGCTGCGTGAGACTGTTCGCGGGGAAGTGGCAAAGGTCGAGAAGAGAGATATGCCTCTTTCCATTTGCGGGAGAAGGTTTCTGTGCACTTACGACGCAAATCAGAAAGTAAACTATTGGGAACAAAGAAGTTATCTGCTTCCTCCTCAAGTTGAAATTCATTACAAGAATAAGGAGTATCACCCAATTTGGAGAGTTGGCGACGAATATTCTCG
The DNA here is from genome assembly GCA_050946455.1 of Prevotella sp. Classification (GTDB taxonomy): domain Bacteria; phylum Bacteroidota; class Bacteroidia; order Bacteroidales; family Bacteroidaceae; genus Prevotella. The sequence goes on along the minus strand of JBMNUV010000018.1, from coordinate 17,640 downwards.
CCTTGGGGACGCTTGGCAGGTTGATGCTCGAAATCGACAGTTGATTTAGCCTCACAAGGATATGAAGCCTGAGCAGAACTCATGCACATGAAGAAACCCTTGGCTGTAAGACCGAAAGATATATCAACAGTTATATGCCGCTCTGCAGTCTTACCTTGAAGTATTTTCTCGAAAGCCACATCGTTATTGCGATAGAGAGCAAGTCCTGGGCGGAGATTAGCGGGCATTTTGTATGGATAGAGTCGGTTCCCGACGGCACGGTTGACGCGGAAGCCTTCCAAATGGTGACTGTCTGTGATGAAGCAAAGTCCGTCGCCATTGCTGAAAGAAGCAGTTCCCGCCACATTGAATGAGTCTCGACGAATCTCCTTCACATGTCCTACATATTCGCCAAGCGCTTTCGGGGTGTCGAAACTGGCGATGTCGGGTTGGCGCCCGTGAAGAAAATAAGTAGTATATCCACGGTTAAAGGTTTTCTTTAAGTCGGGATTGAAATGGTACTCTACCCTACCCGCTGAGGCACGTCGATAGAGTTCGGGATGGCGAGCCACGAGGGCATCCAACTTTTGCGAATAAGCCGAAACTACATTCTTAACATAGTCGGCATCCTTCAACCTTCCCTCAATTTTAAACGCGCAGACACCCGATTGAGCCAATGCCTCTAAATTGTCGAGCTGACACATATCCTTAAGAGAAAGGAGGTGACGGTCGTGTTCGATTACCTTATTGTCAGCATCTATCAAATCGAATGTCATGCGGCAGAACTGCGCACAGGCTCCTCGATTGGCAGACCGTTGAAAACAATATTGCGACGCATAGCAAACACCCGAATAGCTGACGCAAAGCGCACCGTGTACAAATGCCTCTAATTCTACATCTGGAACTGCCTGATGGATAGCGGCAATCTCTTCCACCGAAAGCTCTCGTGCCAATACAACACGGTTGAATCCCTGATGATGAAGCCAACTGACTTTTTCGGCAGTACGGGTATCGCATTGAGTGGATGCATGAAGTGAGATTCGGTCATCACGGAGTTTCTGAGCCAAAGGCGAATCATCCGTCAGCCTTGAGAGCAACCCTATATCTTGAACAAGCAATGCATCAACTCCAGCATCAACCAACTGTTCAACCAATTGCAACGTATCATCCATTTCATCATCGTAGACAATCGTATTGACTGTGGCATGGACTTTTACAGCAAAGCGATGGGCATATTCACACAGACTGCGGATATCCTCAATACTGTTGCCGGCGGCTGCCCGGGCACCGTGGTGAGCAGGTCCAATATACACAGCATCTGCACCGTGGTCCACAGCGGAGATGCCGCATTCCAAATTCTTTGCTGGAGCTAATAGTTCGAGAGTTTGCATACGGGCTATTGGATTTCGTTGATATTGTAGGGTGTCTCCTGATAAACGTAGTAGTTAATCCAGTTGCTGAAAAATAGATTTCCATAGGAGCGCCACGTCACCTTCGGTCCCTTAGATGGGTCATCATCGATGAAGTAGTTTTTGGGCTTCTCCACGTCAGACCGTTTCCCAAAATCACGACGGTATTCGTTGCCCAGCGTATCAGGAGCGTATTCCAAGTGACCTGTGATGAAGAACTCACGACCCTTGCGTGCCATGATGATGCTGGGACCACTTTCTTCCCCCTCTGCAATGAGCGTCAAGTCGGGACATTGCAATATATCCGCCTTTTTAATCTCTGTATGGCGGCTGTGGGGCATGAAGAAGCGGTCATCAAAGCCACGGAAAATAGGCAACAACGGTTCGAGAGGCTGCTGTTCAAATACGCCAAAGAGTTTCTTTTCCAATGGGTATTTGGGAATACCGTAGAAATGATAAAGGCCAGCCTGAGCAGCCCAACAGATATAAAGTGTGGACGTAACGTTTGTACGAGCCCAATCAAAGATTTCCTGAATTTCATCCCAATATTCAACTTCCTCAAACGGAAGAAGCTCTATAGGAGCGCCAGTTACTATCATGCCATCCCACTTCTGCTGTTTCAGCACTGCAAAGTCCTTATAAAACATCATCATGTGCTCCACGGGTGTGTTCTTGGGCGTGTGACTGCGGAGCTTCATGAAGTTCACCTCCATCTGCAGGGGGGTGTTGGAAAGAAGTCGGATAAGGTCAGTTTCTGTAGTAATCTTCAAGGGCATCAAGTTGAGGATAACAATCTTCAGAGGACGAATCTCCTGTGAATGGGCGCGTGCCTCATCCATGACGAAGATGTTTTCCTTCTTCAATAATTCTATTGCGGGAAGTTGATTGGGAATTCTTAAAGGCATTATACAATGAAATTAAACCAACACTGGTCTTGTTAAGACCATTGTGCAAATTTAACAAGAAATCAGGAAACGACCAAAAAACCTAACAACTATTATAAAGTGAGCATGGTTTGAGTTTAGAAAAGAATAAAAAATTAGGAGACAAGAGCAGGTTAATTAACACCTGACTCTTGTCTCCAAATTATATTGCAAATTCAAAATGGATTACCAGAGATGCAGACGCTCGCTCTCAGGAACAAACAACTTGTCGCCCGGCTTTACGTCGAAAGCCTCATACCAAGCGTCAATGTGAGGAAGTGAGCCGTTGACACGCCACTCGCCAAGAGAGTGAGGGTCGCTCTTTGTACGTGAGCGAATCTCAGCCTCAGTGATGTTGGCTGCCCAAACACCAGCATAAGCAATGAAGAAGCGCTGTGCAGGAGTGAAGCCGTCTTTATTCTTCAACTTCTTATCCTTAGTAGCGTTGAGGAATGCATTGTAAGCGACCTGCAAACCTCCGTGGTCGGCAAGGTTCTCTCCGAGCGTGAGCTTACCATTTGCCTTCAAGTCAGGCAGTACATTGATGTTGCTGAAGAAGTCAGCATACTTGCTTGTGCGCTCAATGAAGTTCTTTGCATCGGCTTCTGTCCACCAGTCCTTCATATTGCCATCCTTGTCGTACTGACGTCCTTGGTCGTCAAATCCATGAGTCATCTCATGACCGATGACAACACCAATGCCACCATAGTTGAATGCATCGTCTGCCTTCGGGTCGAAGAAGGGATACTGCAGGATTCCGGCGGGGAAGCAAATCTCATTGGTCGTGGGATTGTAATAAGCGTTGACGGTTTGCGGAGTCATCAGCCACTCGTCTTTATCAACAGGCTTACCAGCCTTAGTCTTGATATTATATTGGTCGAGGAAGCGCTGGCATTCCATCACATTGTCAAGATAAGACTTCTTCGGGTCGATAGTCAGTCCGCTCATATCCTTCCATTTGTTAGGATAACCGACTTTCACATAGAATGCATCAAGTTTCTCATGAGCGGCTTTCTTAGTCTCGGCACTCATCCAAGACTGAGCGTCAATGCGCTGACCGAGAGAAATCTGCAACTGGCGGATAAGTTCCTCCATGCGCTTCTTACTGGAAGCAGGGAAATAGCGCTCACAATAAATCTTGCCAAGAGCCTCACCAAGAACTGCCTCCACCTGACGGGTTGAACGTTTCCACAAGGGGAAATCCTGTTTAGTACCGTGCATGACTCTTCCAAAGAAGTCGAAGCGGGCAGCCTCAGTGGCTGAAGACAGATAGCTGGACGACCATACGATTGCGTTCCATTCCATAACTGCACGCAAATCATCGGGAGTGAGCAATCCCATCATGGCGTTAGCTCCACTGACGAATGAGGGCTGACCGACCACCATTTCTTGGAAATACTCGCTCTTAACACCTTCTGCATTGAGATAAGCCTCAAGTCCTACATTGGGATAACGCTGCTGGAACTCTTTGAGAGTCATCTTATTGTAGTTCGCCTGTGGGTCACGCAACTCAGTATTATTCTTGGAAGCAATTGCCAATGCAGTCTCAAAACGAAGGATGGCATCGCGCTTGGTCTGAGCCTGTTGAGCAGTGAAGCCATAGAGTTGGAACATCTTAACGATAAAGTCCTTATATTCATTGCGAATCTTTGCCGTAGCTTCGTCGTTATCAAGATAGTATTCCTTCTCTCCCATGGTGAGACCAGCCTGATAGACGTTGAGGATGTTCATCTTGGCATTACGCTCATCGGCGGAAAAGCCAATATAGAACGGCATGCCCCAGCCAAAGGCTGCATACTTATTGCGAATCTGAATCAAGTCGCCCATCGTCTTGGCATTTTCCATCTCTGAGAGAATGCCCTCCATCGGTTTCACACCTTCCTTATCGCGACGGACAGAGTCCATGGCAAGGCGGTAGAAATCGGACAACTTCTGCTCAGTGGGTCCGGACGCTTTCTTTAACAGACCTGTCAGAATGCTGTTGATTCGTTTACTATTGTTTTCTTGTAAAAGGTCAAACGAGCCGTAACGTCCATAAGCAGCAGGAAGGGGGTGTGCCTTTTGCCAACCACCTGTCGCAAACTTATAGAAATCATCGGCGGGTCGAACGGTCTTGTCGAGATTTTTCACCTCGATGCCAGACTTTGACTGTGCCATACCCAACATGGGTGTGACGCACATCAAAACCGTGGGGAAAATTTGTTTAATAGTCATGTGGTTTTAATTTAAAGTATACATTTGGGTTAACTTAATTCTACATAACAGCGGCCTTCACTTCCTCCAATTCTTCGGAGAGTTCCAACCATTTGTCGTTTTCCTCATCGAGTACACGTTTGGTTTCTGTGTACTCAGTTACGAGCTCCATATTAGCTGCATTGGAAGGTTGGGCTAACAGTTCGTCAAGCTCCTTTATGCGTTGCTCCATTTGGGCAATTTTCTTCTCGCACTCGTCCACAGCCTTTTGAGCTTTCCTCACTTTCTTCTGTTGCTCCTTACGCTCTTCGTAACTCTGTCTGCCTGTATTCTCTACTGGCTGTTCGCTTGTCTGGGGCGTAGGTTCTTGCGGTTGCTGCTGGGAAGCGTTGACTGTAAGAGCCTCGTGAATGGTCTGAGCGTTGTGGTTACGCAGATAATCATAGATACCACCCAAATGCTCTTTCACTCTCCCACAGCTAAATTCATATACCTTGCTCACAAGTCCGTCAAGGAATTCACGGTCATGGCTTACGATGATGGCAGTACCATCGAAAGCTTTGATAGCCTCTTTCAGTACCTCCTTCGACGGAATGTCAAGATGGTTGGTCGGCTCATCAAGAATCAGCAGGTTGACGGGCTCAAGCAACAAGCGAATCATTGCCAGTCGGCTACGTTCGCCGCCACTGAGCACTTTGACCTTTTTCTCTGCTATCTCACCGCCGAACATGAAAGCCCCCAACAAATCATTGATTTTCAAGCGCATATCACCTGTTGCCACGCGGTCTATAGTGTCGTAGATGGTGAGATTCTCATCCAACAACTGAGCTTGATTCTGAGCGAAATAGCCTATCTGCACGTTGTGTCCGATTTTCAAGTTACCGGTAAATGGGATTTCACCCATTATACACTTGACGAGTGTTGACTTACCTTCACCATTCTTACCTACGAATGCTACTTTCTCGCCACGTTTGATAGTAAAAGTCACGTGGTCGAACACCGTATGAGAACCGTAGTCTTTGCGCACATCATCGCATATAACAGGATAATCACCACTGCGCAAGCATGGAGGGAAATGAAGGTGCATGGCTGAATTGTCAATCTCGTCGACTTCAATAGGAACCATCTTCTCCAACTGCCGGATACGTTGCTGCACCTGCACAGCCTTGGTGGGCTTATAGCGGAAACGCTCGATGAACTCCTTAATGTCGGCAATCTCTTTCTGCTGATTGGCATAAGCACGAAGTTGCTGTTCACGGCGGTCCTTGCGCAAGGTAAGATACTCATCGTATTTTACGTTGTAGTCCTCTATGTGATGACAGGTTATTTCGATTGTGCGGTTAGTAACATTATTGATGAATGCACGGTCGTGGCTCACCAAAACCACAGCTTTAGCCCCAGTGGAAAGAAATTGCTCAAGCCACTGAATGCTTTCGATATCAAGGTGGTTAGTAGGCTCATCCAAGAGCAACACATCGGGATGCTGCAACAATATCTTAGCCAACTCGATACGCATGCGCCAACCACCGGAAAACTCTTTCGTAGGGCGGTCGAAGTCGGTTCGCTCAAAACCTAAGCCCATCAGTGTACGCTCTATCTCAGCTTCGTAGTTGTCACCGCCAAGCAGCAGATAGCGGTCGTTCTCCTGCGTGAACTTCTCTATGAGTTGTTGATATTCCTCACTCTCATAGTCAGTCCGAGATGATAACTGGGTCTGCATCTCGTCGATGCGTCTCTTCATCTCAATAGTATTAGCAAAAGCCTTTCGTGCCTCCGCCTTCACGGTGGTATCGTCAGAAATCTTCATTACTTGTGGCAGATAGCCGATGGTCGTATCGTTAGCCACTGTCACAGTGCCTGACGTGGGCTTCTGTTGTCCGCATAATATCTTCAACAAGGTTGACTTTCCAGCGCCATTCTTACCAACAAGGGCAATGCGGTCTTGGTCGTTGATGACAAACGTAACATTGTCAAACAACGGCACGGCACCAAACTCAACCTTTAAATTTTCTACTGAAATCATCTATGGTATATGCTTGTAGCAAGCGTCAAAATTAAGAAAACAATTTGTAATCGCCAAACGAATTAGTTCTTTTTTTACACAATGCCTTAAATTTACCCATTTTTCACAGTTTAGTAAACTCTCTACTCACTTGGATAACAGCAAATGGATGTCTTTTCTTACGAATTGATTGGCTCTAGGCTAACAGATGGCTAATGAGAATCTTCACTCCGATGGCGATGAGAAGCACACCACCAATCAATTCTGGCTTCAGTTTCTTACTTACGGCTGTCCCAAACTTAATGCCCAAAAGATGACCCGCTATACCAAACACAAATGATGTGATGCCAATGAGCGTCAAAGGTAGAGCCATGCTGGAAAAGGTTTGATAGCCAATGCATGAAAAGGATATGCCCACAGCCAAAGCGTCAATGCTCGTTGCCACAGCTAAGACAAGTTGAGTGCGCAAAAGCGCTGGATTGAAATGATGTTCTTCTTCAGGACGGAAAGAATCACGAATCATTTTTGCACCGATGAAAGCCAACAATACAAAAGCTATCCAGTGGTCGTAATCTTCTATATAGCTGGCAAAATAGAATGTGGCAAGCCACCCTACAAAAGGCATGAAGGCTTGAAAGAAACCGAAAAGAAAGCTTGTTTGCCCTATCACCCTCAAATCGGTGCGCCGTAAAATAAGACCTGCAACAATGGAAACCGTAAAGCAATCCATTGCAAGTGCCACAGAAAGGAGAAGTAGGTCAATAAGGGACATCATATACAGAAAACGAAAAGCTATAAAACTAAAATTGCCCCTTGATTGAAGGGGCAATTTATAAGGAAAAACGAATTACTTCACTTTGTCAACAATGGCCTTGAAAGCCTCGGGATTGTTCATCGCCAAATCGGCGAGCACCTTACGGTTAATCTCAATACCAGCCTTGTGAAGGGCACCCATGAGCTGTGAATAGCTCAAGTTCTCCATACGGGCAGCTGCGTTGATACGCTGAATCCACAGAGCGCGGAAATTGCGTTTCTTGGTGCGGCGGTCACGATAAGCGTAAGTAAGACCCTTCTCCCAAGTATTCTTAGCTACTGTCCAAACATTCTTTCTAGCTCCGTAGTAACCTTTAGTGAGCTTCAGAATTCTCTTTCTTCTTGCTTTTGAAGCAACATGATTTACTGATCTTGGCATAATTTTGTTTCTTTTAAAGTTCGACTAAAAAGTTAATGATTAACGGAGGCAAAGCAAATCGCGAACCTGCTTCAGGTTCGAACGGTCTACGAGTGTCTGGTGGTCCAGATTCCTCTTCTGTTTCTTCGTCTTCTTAGTCAGAATGTGACTGTGGTAAGCGTGATGTCTCTTAATCTTACCGGTTCCGGTGAATGTGAATCTCTTCTTAGCACCAGAATTTGTCTTTACTTTTGGCATTTTTGTTAATTGTTTAATTGTTATTAAATGTATGAGGTGGTAACGTATATACCAGAACGTTACGCACACTCCGAATGTTTGTCTACTCTTCTTTCTTATTATTATTGAGCTTCTTCAGTGCATCGGCACCATTCTTGGCATTGGCGAAAAGCCCATTTTCTTTGGCTTCTTTCTCTTTCTGAGCCTCTGCTTGTGCCTTGGCAGCAGCCTCTGCAGCCAGACGGTCGCGTTTCTGCTGACTCTGCTTCACTGTTCCGCTCTTCTTGGGAGCCATGTAAAGGAACATCTTCTTGCCTTCAAGCTTGGGCATCTGCTCCACCTTGCCATATTCTTCCAAATCGTTGGCGAAACGCAGTAACAGTACCTCACCCTGCTCCTTGAAAAGGATGGAACGACCGTGGAAGAATACGTAGGCACGCAACTTGTTGCCTTCTTCAAGAAATTCCTGAGCATGTTTCAGTTTGAACTGATAGTCGTGCTCATCGGTCTGAGGTCCGAAGCGAATCTCCTTGGTCTCAACCTTCACCTGCTTCTGACGCATTTCCTTCTGGCGCTTCTTCTGCTGGTAAAGGAACTTGCTATAGTCGATGATGCGACAAACAGGTGGCTGTGCGTTGGGGGAAATCTCCACCAAATCTTGTCCTTGCTGGCGAGCCAAATCCAATGCCTTACGGGTAGGCATTACTTCTGCGCCATTATCGCTAACCACTCTTACTTCCCGAACGTGAATCTGTTCATTCACGCGGTACTGATTTTTCATTGTCTTTTTGTCATTCTTCATTAACTATGTACAAGTCTATTTTATATTTTTTTGTTATGAAAAGGGCACAATGCCCCGTTTCAAGCCGCAAAGTTACTAAAACCAACTGATACTTCCAAACTTTTTGCAGTAAAAAAACAGAAAGAGACGCAAGTAATCTTGCGCCTCTTTGGTTATAATAGGATATTTGTATCCGAATCAAACACCTTTGAGTTGTTCTTTCACTTCATTGATTACACGCTGGGCAAACTCCTGCATGGTCATTGTGGCCTGTTCTCCACCACCCTGCTTACGCATACTTACGAGTCCGTCGGCGGCTTCTTTCTCACCGACTACCAGCATGTAAGGAACGCGCTTGAGCTCATTGTCGCGAATCTTGCGTCCTATCTTCTCATTGCGGTCATCAATCGTTGAGCGTACATCAACGCTCTCAAAATAAGCCTTCACCTTCTGAGCATAGTCGTTGTACTTCTCAGAGATAGGCAGAATGGCGCACTGAGTAGGTGTGAGCCACAATGGGAAGTGACCAGCCGTATGCTCGATGAGCACGGCGGTGAAGCGCTCCAAAGAGCCGAAGGGAGCACGGTGAATCATCACAGGCGTCTGCTTGGAGTTGTCCTCAGCTGTGTATTCCAACTTGAAGCGAGCAGGAAGGTTGTAGTCCACCTGGATAGTTCCCAACTGCCAACGACGTCCAATGGCGTCCTTCACCATGAAGTCCAGCTTTGGACCGTAGAAGGCAGCCTCACCGATTTCTTCATGAGCTTTCAGACCCTTCTCCTTGCATGCCTCGCGAATGGCATTCTCACTAATTTCCCAAATCTCATCGCTACCGATATATTTTTCCTTGTCGGCTGGGTCGCGGAGCGAAATCTGTGCCTCATAGTCGTTGAAGCCAAAGACTCCGAACACCTTATTAATGATGTCGATAACATTTTCAAACTCAGCCTTCACTTGGTCGGGACGGACGAAGATATGGGCATCGTCCTGAGTAAACGTACGCACACGGGTCAATCCGTGAAGCTCACCGCTTTTCTCATAACGGAACACGGTGCCGAACTCTCCGATACGCAAAGGCAGGTCCTTGTAAGAACGTGGCTTGCGGGCATAAATCTCACAGTGGTGAGGACAGTTCATAGGCTTCAGCATGTATTCCTCGTCCTCTTCGGGAGTGTGTATGGGCTGGAAGCTGTCCTTTCCATAGTGGGCATAGTGACCAGATGTTACATAAAGATTCTTGGAACCGATTCCTGGAGTGATTACCTCTTGATAGTTGTAAGGCTTCTGAATCTTGCGCAACAGTTCCTGCAGGCGTAGGCGCATCTGCGTGCCTTTAGGTAACCAGATGGGGAGTCCCTTACCAACGCGGTCTGAGAACATGAAAAGTTCCATCTCCTTGCCAATCTTGCGGTGGTCGCGCTTCTTTGCCTCTTCAAGCATCACAAGATACTCATCAAGCATCTTCTTCTTTGGGAAGGAGATACCATAGATACGCGTCATCTGCTCACGCTTGGCATCGCCACGCCAGAAAGCTCCGGCAACACTCGTAATTTTCACCGCTTTGATAATACCCGTACTCATCAAGTGAGGGCCACGGCAGAGGTCGGTGAAGTTACCCTGCGTGTATGTGGTGATGGTTCCATCCTCAAGGTCTTGGTCGATGTGCTCGCACTTGTATTCCTGACCATCAGCCTTGAATTCCTTCAAAGCGTCGGCCTTCGATACCTCACGACGCACAACGGGCTCGTCCTTCTTGGCAAGCTCCATCATCTTCTGCTCAATCTTCGGGAAATCGTTCTCTGAAATGACCTGACCTTTGGCGGGCATCACATCATAGAAGAATCCATTCTCAATGGCTGGACCAAATCCGAACTGAATGCCGGGATAGAGTTCCTTCAGAGCCTCGGCCAACAAGTGGGCTGAGGTGTGCCAGAATGTGTGCTTTCCTTCTTCGTCCTCAAACTTGTAGAGCGCGATAGTGGCGTCGCTGTTGATAGGACGGTTGAGTTCCACTGTTTCGCCATTTACACCGCAAGATACAACGTTGCGAGCGAGAGCCGGCGAAATACTCTCGGCGATTTGTAACCCAGTTACGCCTGCCTCATATTCACGGACAGACCCGTCTGGAAAAGTGATTTTAACCATAATACAAATTTAGTTGAATTAATCATGGCAAAAGTACTATTTTATTTTGTAACGCGGTAACAAATAAGGGAAAATTATCTTAAGATGGCAAATATTTATGCAAAAGTCAATAGAAAAACAAAGAATAAGTAGATAATATAACGCGTGTTTGACGAATTTGATGGAGCAATAGCCTAGGTGAATGCATAATATGAAGTTTTCAACCTTTGGCTGTGCTAAGAAATATCAAGTGTTTCCTTCTAACAGTATTTTAACGCCCAAGTTATTAACTTTATATGGGAAATTGAGAATCTAGCGTCTTCCTTTCCGTATTTTGAAATGATAGTAGGCAAACAACTCTAATTTAACCGTAATGTATTAACTGTGCATTTGGTAAAGGATGATTCGAAAACGGTCCCTTTATGATGGCTGTCACGTGTTAGACTTATGTCCGTCACGTGGTAGCCTTAAGTCTAACACGTGGTAGCCACATGTCTAACACGTGACAGACTTCGAGGGTAGATGGAATATGCCGTTGCTATTGAAGATTAAGAAACGAGCAAGGCACGCAGTTTTCGTCCAACTCTCGATTAAACAAAATATACGTTCACTGAGTCGAACATAAAATAATAAGAGAATATGGAACTGGAGACAATGTTCCTATCCGCTGTTTCATTAACTAAGCAATCGAAGTTTAAAGAATTGAAGTTAAAAACGGCAGTGCTGAATAGTGGCTGATTCTTTCTATAGAAATGTCTATAGCTACTATGACTCCTCTAACTCCTTTGACTCCACCAAAATGGCGAAAGTTGAATCACATTAACAGCCGTTCCAACTGATAGTGGGTAGCCTGAGGAAGCAGTTTGGCAAGATGCTTAAATAGAAAGGCATAGGATTCAAGGGGCGTGCGGTCACAATGCAACCGCTCCTCTCCGAAGAAATCCTCGGGAGTGGAATAGCGTGCGACTCCCCAACCATAGCGGCGTCCCTGTTTATCGTAACGATATTCGAAATCAGCAATCAGAGCACGACCACCCATCTGCAACTTGGAAATTGCGGTTTCGAAACTCTCGACACCCGATTTCTTTCTCGGTGGGGCAATCCGAGGTTGTGCCTTCTGAGCCGCGCGCAATAGCGGATTGCTCTCGCGATGTGTATAATGGCGACGCTCATAGCCGCTTAATTTGCGAAGCTCGGCAGAGAGCAAAGAATGGTTCTCGTGGAGCGTAGCCAATACTTTCTCTTCTTGAGCAGAAAGATGATAGCGGGAACGTCTGTAGTTGATAAAGTCGGGAAAGAACTCCATGCTGATATATCCTGCCTTGCCATGAAAGAACTTGCCGTATGCCAAATCGCCCTCAATAATGCAGCGACCTTTCCAATCCCAAGCTCCCATCGGGTCCTTACCTTCTTCTGCATCTTCATCATCATCGCCAAGAGAACCATCGCTGAACCACCAACGAGGGTTGATGTTTTCCTCTATGGAGAAACCGGAAATCGAATCAGCGAAAAACGGCAGAAAGCCCCATTCGTTGGCTAAATGCTGCATATCTTCAGGTGAATCTATCATCATAGTATTTATTTTTCTGCAAAGATAACGAAAATATATTATCTACGAAACGCTAAAAAAGAAGAATCTAATCATAAAATTCATCTGCCAATTAGAACCATTGTAGTCTAACATCTATTGCATTTACTTGCCTTTTGAAGCTTCCTTGGAATAGCGCTTGATGACACTATAAGCATCATAAAGCCCCAATTCGCCTGCCTTGCTCAAGTCTGCAATGCCATTCTTTTTGTCGTTAGCCATTATGCGCGTGACACCTCTATTATAATATGCCTCTGCCAAATGGCTGTCAATTTCTATGGCTCTTGTGTAGTCGTCAATGGCATGAGCATAGTCTTTCTGACGAGCATAGAAATTGCCGCGGTCATAATAAAGATATGCGTTTTGCGGATTGAGGCGTATTGCATGTTCAAAGTCATCTTTCACTTGTGCGGCTTTTAACTGAGCCATATTATCCACACCGGAGAGTGTATAGAGCGACTGACAAACAGCTCTCTGCCACCAAGCCAAAGATTGAGTGGAATCAATACCTATATAAGTAGTCATGTCGGCAGCCGCAGCATCATAATTTTGGATGGAAGCATAAGCCACTCCACGCTGCATGAGCAGTGCAAGGAGTTCAGACTGCCCCTTGCCTGTAATACTGCGTACAGTGGAAGTGCCCTCAATGCGTGCCGTGAGTGTATCGACCAACGAGAAGATACGATGTATCTGTACAGAGTCAAGTGACTGAGTAGAACAATTGACGTAGAGTTGATGAATGAGTCGCATGGAACTGTTGAACTTCTCCACGTCACGGTCGAATGCCTGATAGCGCTGTACGCCATTATTGTAGGCTTTGAACGACAGCATATACATGGGCATCATGTCAATTTCAACGCGGCGGTTCTGCACACGGCCACGGTAGCTGCTCTTATATTCGTGCTCCACCACTGGCTCATCCTCCACCACTATCTGATTGTACTTATCCAAGTTAATTTCACTGCGTTTTCTTACGCTGCGCAACTTTGCCTTGCTCCAACGTTGCTGAATACCAACATGCTTGTTCATCTGCGCCTTGAAAACGCGAAACTCATCTGCCTCGGCTTTGGATGTCATTCCCAAACGACGATAGCACCAAGCACGCTGTTCAAGTCCAGTCCAGAAATTGGGAAACTGATTGATTACGGATGTGTAATCACGTATGGCTCCACGCAGGTCACCAATGCGGTCGAGCAGCAACGCGCGGTTGTAAATAGCCAAGAAATTGTTCGGCTCCATACGGACAACAAAATCGAAGTCCTCCACTGCACGGTTGTCATCACCAAGTTGAACGCGGATAAGTCCACGGTTATAGTGGGCAAGAAAGTTGTTTGGGTCAAGTTCGATGGCTTTGTCATAGTCAGCCATCACACCACGAAGGTTGTTTGTGTTGATACGACAGAGGGCACGGTTTACGTAGGCGCTCACATCTGTGGGCTTTAGCCTAATAACCTCAGATAAAAAACGGTCGGCGTCTTTCCACTGCCGCTTATTCATAGCGATATAGGCACGGGTTGTCCAAGCATCAGCATCGTAAGGGTCCACTTCAAGACTCTTGTCGAGCCAACGGGCTGCTTCAGTTGTATCTTTCTTCTGCAAGTAGATTTCAGCCTTAAGGGAATAGGCACTGGCGGTTTTCTCCCACCGTTTGATGATGCTGTCCGCCTGTGACAAGGCTTCGTCATAATCCTTCACTTGAAAATAGCATAGCGCACGGTTGTACCAATAGCCCTGCACAGAAGGATTCAATTTGATGGCACGGGAATAATCATCAATAGCACCTTGGAAATTCTTCAGCCGGATACGCGAGATGCCACGGAGGTCAAACAAATTGTCTATGTAAGGATTAAGCTCGATGGCTTTGGTGGCATCGCTTTCTGCTCCCACATAGTCATCGAGATAAAATTTAGCGACAGCACGATACAGCCAAGGCTCATACAGGTATGGACGCGCTGAGATAACCCGGTTGAAATACTGGATAGAAAGCACATAATCCTCGTACTGGAGGGCGATGCGCCCAGTCTGCATCAACTGGTTTGTGTTGAATTGCGCCTTCATCGAGAGAGGCAGTAGCAAGAATGCAATAACTGCCGCACTTCGGAGAAGGCGCAAACAGAATCCTTTATGTCCGTCGTTCCTCGGCGTGTTCATTCTGTCAATTAGTAATGTATTAAAGTTGTTTGAGTTCCGTCTTACAATGAAACTGAATCATCAAAAGCCCCCTAACGAGAATGGGTCTTTTAATGGCGCAACTTCACGCGATAGCTGCAACGGAACTTTCCCTGCATGAGAGCCTTGAGCTTGTTCTTGATGAGCTGTTTGCGGAGAGGTGTCAGACGGTCGACAAACATCACTCCCTCAAGATGGTCAAACTCATGCTGCATCACGCGGGCAAGATAGCCATCTACCCACTCGTCATGGGGATTAAGTTGCTCATCAAGATACTTCACGTGAATGCGTGTGGCACGTTTCACGTTCTCATGGATACCCGGAATTGACAGACAGCCCTCCTCCATCGTCTCTTTGGGTGCATCATCATCAATTTCCAAGATATGGGCATTGATAAAAGCATGATGATAGTTTTCGTATTCAGGAAATTCTTCCTTCAGCACGTCAAGGTCTATCACCACCACACGGATGGACTTTCCAATCTGCGGTGCAGCCAAGCCGATGCCATCGCTCGACTTGAGAGTTTCAAACATATCCTCAATGAGCTGGCTCAGTTGGGGGTAATCTTCTGGGATATCCTCTGCCACCTTCCGCAGCACGGGCTGCCCATATATATAAATAGGTAAAATCAACTTTGTTTTCCTGTTTTAAATATTATGTATCATGCGTCATGTCAATGCATGGAACGCATATAATCCTGAAGTATGATAGTGGCACTTACTTCGTCCACCAATCCCTTATCTTCCCTACGCCGTTTCTTGCCTATGCCACTTTGAAGGATGGTCTGATGCGCCAACACAGAAGTATAACGCTCGTCGTAAAAGACGATGGGCGTTTGAGGATGGTTTTTGCGCCAGCGGCTGACAAACTGTTCCACACGTGCCATATTCTCCGAAGGTTGACCGTTGGACTGTGTGGGTTTGCCAATAACAATCTTTTCAACTTTCTCTTTGGTTATGTATTCCGAGAGAAAATCGTAAAGCTCACAAGTGGCAACTGTCGCCAATCCGTTGGCAATGATTTGCAGCGGGTCGGTGACAGCAATACCGCAACGTTTCTTACCGTAGTCTACAGATAAGATTCGCACGCGAATTATTTATTATAGAGCAGCCAAGCGTCGGCATATTTACCGGCACGCAACTGGTTGCGGCTCTGAACAGCACTTCCCTTGTCGTCAAAAGTAGTGGCGATTACACGGTACATGTTGTTGGAAGGGTTGTAAGCAATCTGAGCGTCATAGCCAGCATTCTTCAACTGGCTCTGAAGACCCTCGGCATTAGCTTTAAGTGAGAAGGAACCAACTACCACGCTGAAAGCCTTGAGACCTGCGCCATTGACAAGCGTCACATTCTCATTGCGTACAGAAACGTTGTCGTAGTTATCTTTAACGGTAGTTTCCGAAGCGGGGGCTGTCTCCAAAGGTGTCACAACGGGAGCTTCGGTAAGAGGCTCCTCTTGAGCGCGCTGCTCCTCTTGAGCTTGCGCTTTTTCGTAGGCTTTTCTGTAAGCACTCTCTTTCGATTTGCAACCAGACAAAACCAATACAAGGCTAAGCCCTGCAAACAATACCAATGATTTCTTCATATTCGTTTTCAATTTATATAATTACTATTTTTAGTTGCAAACTTACAAATAATCTCACGAAAATTGTTCCTTTTTGCGACTAAAGTTTGTTAAATGCCTAAAATACAACTTTTTTCTTAAAAAATCTTCGACTAATATTAGCTTTTTCTGACTAAAATCATTATATTTGCATTCTAAAATTATCAATTTAATAAAATAACAACATGAAAGCTTTAGGTTACATAGGCGCCTTCTTTGGTGGCGCAATCGCCGGAGCTGCCTTAGGCTTGCTTCTGGCACCGGAAAAGGGAACTGAAACCCGTTCAAAGATTACTTCTGCCGTTGACGACTTCTGCGAGAGGCACAATATTAAGGTAAGCCGCAAAGATGTAGAAGACCTCGTTGACGATATCAAGGAGGCTCAGGCTGACGAGGCTTAATCCATTCCCCTTAATTCTAAGATTTACAAGCCAAAATTAGAATGTTCAGTAGCGATAAGAACATAGAGACAATCAGTCAGCTTGTACAGACTCTCAAACATTACATCGGGCTTCAGCAGGAATACGTGAAGCTCGATGTAATTGAAAAGTCCGTGCGCATCCTCACGGCTCTCATCATGACCTTGATATTGTCCACGCTGTTTCTCATCATGGTTATCTACCTGTCTTTCGCTTTAGCTTACGCTTTAGAGCCGTTGGTGGGCGATGTGGCTGCTTTCGCCATTGTTGCAGGTATCTACCTCGTAGTATTAGCATTATTAATCGTGTTCCGCCATCAGTGGATAGAGAAACCGCTCGTAAAGTTTCTGACTGATATTTTAATGAGTAAGTAATCATGCCCATAGAGATTATCACCAACTATAAAGACCTCAACGACATACGCAATCGTAAGGAGGTTTTGCTGAAAAGCATCCACGAAGACAATACGAAGATGGAACAGCTTTTCCATAGTTTGTTTGTCACACCGGATGCACTCAATTCTTCTGCCCTACCCTCCCAGCGAATCAAGAGTGTATTCAGTCTTGGCTCTGGCATCTTTGACGGCTTCCTTTTTGGATGGAAGATTTATCGCAAATTTAAAAAGAAGAAGAGATAAGATATCTTCTCCTTTATATTTTATTTTTTAACCCAGCGTGCAATTATTATAGAACATCATTGCACGTTTTCTTTTTTTCATAAAATTCATACTTAGTTAACGATATATACAGATTTGTGGTGAACCAATTAGTTATCACAATATTGGGTATAATCATTAATCCATTAAAGTATATAAAGTAACTATGAAATAACCAGCGATAAATAAAATTCGAAAAAATTTGGTGGTCTCAAAAAAAACGCGTACCTTTGCACTCGCTTTAGAAAAAGAAGCTGGTACACAATCACCATTGGAGAGATGGTAGAGTGGTCGATTACAACGGTCTTGAAAACCGTCGTACCGAGAGGTACCGGGGGTTCGAATCCCTCTCTCTCCGCTGAAAAATTTTAACATTTATTGCTAAAAG
>JBMNUV010000017.1:0-72325 GCA_050946455.1 Prevotella sp. | reverse complement strand
TCCGTTTTTCAGGTCAGGGGAGACATCGGCCAGGAAAATCAGACAGCTTTCAGATCAAAACCTGAAAGCCGCCTGATTCCTTTTTTTTCAGGCAAAACTCGACTTTTGACACACCCTCCTCCATGCAACGCGGAACAGATGACGTATTTGTTAGATGTAAACGTTTTGTTGCAGGTTAGGCAGTCGTCCCGCGCGGAGCGCGGGACCTCCATGAGCTGCGATAACTACGATGTGGCTACTTGTGACGTATTTATCGGCATTTTGGACTTGCTTATTGTTTACTTTCGATTGAGCGACAGATGTCAACAAACTCGTTGACAATTGCCGACAAACTTGTCGACAACTGTCGCTCAATCCTAAAGTCGCGTTTTGAATTCCTGAATAAGCTGTCTACTACTGATTGTTAGACGAATTGAAAATCGTAAAGGTTACATTGCATGCGAAAAAAAGGGAGACCAATTGGTCTCCCTTAGTAAATGATGCTAAATAAACGATTATTGTAGGTTGCGAAATAATCGTTGCCTATTTGTTCTTAGGCTTTTGGACGTTGTCGGTATCTACTATGACGAAGTCGAGTTGGCGCTTCTCCAAGTCTGCGCGAGCTACCTTGATGCGGATGGGGTCACCTAACTGGTACTTGTGATGGTGACGACGACCCTTCAGACAGAAGTTGCGTTCATCAAAATCATAGTAGTCATCATTCAAATCCCGCATGGCGACCATGCCTTCGCAGTGGTTCTCGTCGATTTCTGCGTAGATACCATACGAAGTGATGCCGCTGATGTGGGCATCGAACTCCTCTCCGATTTTGTCGCCCATAAACTCCACCATCTTGTATTTGATGGAGTCGCGTTCGGCATTCTGCGCAATGATTTCCATGTCGCTGCAGTGCTCGCACAGTTCCTCATAGTGCTTCTCGTTGGCAGAGCGACCACCTGCCTGATACTTCGTGAGGAGACGGTGCACCATCGTGTCGGGATAGCGGCGGATAGGCGATGTGAAATGCGTGTAGTAGTCGAACGCCAATCCAAAGTGACCAATGTTGTGGACGCTGTATCTTGCTTTCATCATGGCTCTGAGTGCCACAGCTTGTATTGCCCTTTGCTCGCGCTTGCCTTCCGTGTCG
Organism: Prevotella sp.; assembly: GCA_050946455.1. Taxonomy (GTDB): domain Bacteria; phylum Bacteroidota; class Bacteroidia; order Bacteroidales; family Bacteroidaceae; genus Prevotella. The sequence goes on along the minus strand of JBMNUV010000017.1, from coordinate 71,199 downwards.
TCCATGAGTTTGTTGAGCGATTTGGCAATGGCTCCACGCGTGCCGTCGGTCTTCACTTTGTAGCCGAACTTCACAGCGAATGTGCGCAGCGTCTCCAATTTCTGTGGGTCGGGATTCTCGTGAATACGGTAAGGTAGCACCTTGGGTTTACGTCCTTTCTTCACCTTGCCCACACTCTCAGCCACCGTGCGGTTGGCGAGCAGCATGAATTCCTCAATGAGTTTATTGGCATCCTTCGACCGCTTGTAGTAGCAGCGAAGAGGGTGTCCTTTCTCGTCAACATCAAAATGAAGCTCTTCGGAATCGAACTTCACCGAGCCATGCTTGAAGCGTTCCCTGCGCAAGATTTTTGCCAGTCGGTCGAGGGTACAAATCTCCCAGCCATATTCATCCTTGAACTTCCCGTTCACAGGTTTTGCAGGCTCGCCTTGACCGTCAATCACGCCGTTGTCCTCTAAAATCTGCTGAGCCTCCTCGTAGCAGTAGCGGCGGTTGGAGCGGATGATGGTGTGGGCAATGCGGTACGATTTCACCTCTGCATCATCATTAAGCTCGAATATCACACTGTAGGTAAGCTTATCCTCATCGGGGCGCAATGAGCACACGAAGTTGCAGAGCCGTTCGGGCAGCATGGGGATGGTACGGTCAACGAGATAGATACTCGTAGCACGTTTCTGCGCCTCACGGTCGATGATGTCGCCTTCCTTGACGTAGTGGCTCACGTCGGCGATATGCACGCCCACCTCATAGAGTCCGCTTGGCAAGCGGCGGATGGAGAGAGCATCGTCGAAGTCCTTAGCGTCCTTCGGGTCAATGGTGCAGGTCCAAACATTGCGCATATCGATTCGCTCAGCGACATCCTTGGGAGTAATCTCACCCGTTATCTTGTCGGCAGCCTTCTCCACACTCTCAGGATATTTGTAAGGCAGTTGATATTGGGCGAGGATGGCGTTCATTTCGGTGTCGTTGTCGCCGGAGGGTCCCAGCACGTCGACCACCTCACCCAGGATATTCTTGTGGTCGGCATCAGCCCACTGCGTCACCTTCACCACCGCGCGGTCGTCGGTCTTTCCTCCCTTGAGCTTACGCTTGGGGATGATGATATCGTGAACGAAGAGATTGTCGGGAGTGACAAGGTAAGCCAAGTCGCGGTCCACCTTGAGCCGACCGACGAACTGGTCCTTGGCACGATGGAGAATCTCTATCACCTGTGCCTCCTTGATGTGCTTCTGACGACGCGCCATGAGGCTGACCCTCACTCGGTCGCCGTTGAGTGCTCCCATGGAGTTGCGTTCTGACACGAAGATAGGCTTGTCACCACCGTCGGGCATGAAGGAGTTCTTGCCGTTGGACTTGCGGATGAAGGTGCCTTCCTGCACCTGACCCTTGGTGTTGAGCTGGTAGGCGTTCTCACCGTCCTTGGCGATGAAGTCGTCCCACTCCATCTCCTCCATAATGTCAATGGCAAGCATCTTCAAAGGATGCGTATTCAGGTGGAGAGTCTTGAATATCTCTTTAAACGTGAAGCTCTTCCCCGGTTGCGAGGTGAACAGGTTTTCGAGCTTCTCGATTAGTTGCTTCTTGGTTAGGCGCTTGCCTGCTTTCTTTCCTTTCGACATAGCTTATTGTTTTAAATCGTTCGGTAGGGGAAGTGGGAAAAGGCAGTATAGAAGCCTCCTCCCTACCCTCTACGTTTATTAATAATTCATCGTTCCGTTGACCATGTCCTCACTCTTCCAAGGAGCTGGCGCACCGCCAAGGTATTTGTGGAACCACTCAAGATGCGCATTGTAGTAGAGTGGCATGGAGCGGAGGTTGCTGGGCCAGTGACCATCGTTCTTGAACACAATGAGACGGCTGGGAATGCCAAGGGTCTGCAGGGTGGAGAAATATTGTAGACTCTGCGTATAGGACACGCGGTAGTCGCGCTCACCCGTGATGATAAGCGTTGGCGTGGCAAAGTTCTTCACGTAGTTGGAAGGACTCCACTTCTGATAAAGTTCAGAATTCCAAGGCTGACCCTCAAGGTCGAAGTTGGGGAACCAAAGTTCCTCAGTAGCACCCCACATGGAACGCAGGTCAAAGAGTCCCATCATGGAGGCGAGACACTTGAAGCGCTTGGTATGGCCTTGCAGCCAGTTCATGAAATAACCGCCATAGCTCCAACCCATAGCTGCCATGCGTGTAGAGTCAACGTAGTCGAGCTTTGCCAGTGCATCGGTCACCTTCATCACGTCCACATAAGGCTTTCCACCCCAGTCGCCACTGATGTCGCGGCAGTATTGCTGTCCGTAGCCAGTGCTTCCGTGAGGATTGGGATAAGCCACGATGTAGCCGGCACCGGGATATACCTGCCAGTCGCCGCGGAACGAGTTCATCCACTGCATCTGAGGTCCGCCGTGGACGTTGATGACGAGCGGATATTTCTTGCCCGGCTCATAGCCGTGGGGCTTCACGATAAACACCTCCACGCTGTCGCCGTTGGCTCCTTCCACCCAAAGCTCCTCCGAGGGACGGATATCTACCTCTTGCTCCAAAGCATCGTTGAAGTGGGTGAGCTGCTTCTCCTTCAAGCCTTTGCGCGAGAGTGTTGCCGAATAGAGGGCAGTGGGCTTGCCCGTAGTGGAATAGGTGTAGAAGAAGTTGCCTTTCTTGTCGAAGTCGAACGAGCTGATGGCGCGGTCGCCGATGATTTTCTCAATCTTCTTATTCTTCAGAGTCACCTTGTAGAGAGGCTCATAGCCGCGCACCTCACCGAGGAAATAAATAGACTTGCTGTCAGCAGCCCACTTGTAGCCGTCCACCCAGTTGTCGAAAGGCTCCGTTAGTACCGTCTTGGAACCTGTGTTGCGGTCGATGATGGCGAGACGGAAACGGTCGCTCTCATAGCTGGGGACGGTCTGGAAACGGTAGGCGATGAAGCGTCCGTCGGGACTATACTGCGGGCTGCCGTCCCACGCCTTGTTGTCGGCTGTCAGATTGCGGGCTGTTCCACCCTCCACAGGAACTACCCAGAGGTCAGCATTGGTGGAAGCCTCGGGATGAGCGTCGTGGTTGCTCAGATAGCAGAGTTCCTTCGAGTCGGGACTAAACGTGAAGCCCTCGGGACCAGACGGAGAGAAGGTAGGCGAATGAAACTCACCGGGAGTAACGTCGGTGTAGGTATCTTTCGCAATGTTGTAGATGATGATGTGCCAGTATTTTCCGTCGGTGTAGTCTGTCCAATGGCGATAGAGCAGTTGGTCCGCCATGTGAGCCTGCACGGGAGCCTTCGCCTTGCGTTCGTTGGCTTCAGCGTTGGCTTTGCCGTCGGCTCCACCGATATTGGGCCACACCTCAGCTGCGAAAGCGATGAGATTGCCGTCGGGCGATACCACGGCCCCCTGCGTGCCGAGGGCGTAGTGAGTGAGCTGTTTGGAATGGCGCGTCTGCATGTCGTAGCAGAATACCTGAAGACCATCCTCGGCAACACTCGAATAGAAAAGTTTGGTTCCGTCGCCGCTCCATTGGGGAGAGAAACCCTTGATTCCTTCCAACGGCTGGTGGTCGACGTAGAGGGTAGTCTTGGAAGTTTGATTCTTCAAGTCAGATGAGCTGACATAGTAGGCGAGCTGCCCTTTTGCAGAGACAGTGGGGCCAATGACATACTGCACCCGATAGAGGTCGGGAATAGTGAACGCCCGCTTCTGAGCGTTGGCACCTGTGGCAACCAACGTGGCAAACAGCGCCGTTAACAAGATTTTCTTCTTCATCATAGCATTATTGTTTTATTACTTGATTCTTCATCAAAATAGCCCGCAGAGGAGCAGGATAGTAGTTGGCTTGAAGGTTTTGAGATACCTTTATAGATACAACGCTTTCCAGACTTGCGTTTTAATGCCGTAAAGTTACAAAAAATATTGGAATAAGAACTGACAATTTCAAAATATGCTCAGATAAATTTGCTGGATAAGCCGAAAAAACGTATTTTTGCACTCCTGCAGTGGGGCTGAAGCCCTGATTTTAATACAACTGTAACATCTATAAACGTAACGAAATGAGAAATCTGTTCTTTGTTCTGAGCCTTATTCTTTTCTCGGGAAGCGTGTGGGCACAGCAGAGCCGCACCGAAATCAAAAACGACATCTCGCTTGCCGCCTCCAATTATAAGGCTTATGTGGGTCCTACGAAAAAACTCTCAAAGTCTCCAGCCGGTTACAAGCCTTTCTATATCAGCCATTATGGTCGTCACGGTAGCCGCTTCCTCATCAATCCCGCTGATTATGACATGCCTTTCCAGACACTTTCACGTGCCGATTCTTTGGGCAAGCTCACTCCCAAGGGAAAGGAAGTATTGCACAAGGTGACGCTTATGCGCAATGAGGTGCAAGGACGGTTGGGTGAGCTTACCCCGCTGGGCGCCGAACAGCACCGCCAAATCGCCAAGCGCATGATGGAGCGATTCCCGGAGGTGTTCAAAGGCCGCACTCATATTGATGCCAAATCAACCATCGTCATCCGTTGTATCCTGTCTATGGAAAACGAGATGCAGCAGCTTATCTCCATGAATCCGCAACTGCAAATCACTCATGACGCGTCAAGGCACGATATGTACTATATGAACGATGAACATTCACCTTATGTCAAGGGTGCGCGCAACGAGGAAGCCATCAAGGCTTTCAAGAAATTCTACAAGGACCACGCGCAGTTCAGTCACCTCATGACCGTCCTCTTCAATGACAGCAACTACGTGAAGTACGTCATCAAGCCGGAAGAACTTGGTGCAAAACTCTGTTCTCTTGCGTGCAACATCCAGAGCACGGAACTGAGAAAGCAGTTTAATATGTACGACATCTTCACGTTTGATGAGCTTTATAATTATTGGCAGATAGGCAACGCCAGTTGGTACAGCTTCTATGGTCCCAACAAACTCAATGAGGGTAAGGGCATGTACGTGCAGTCCAACCTCTTGCGCAACATCATCATGGAGGCAGACTCTTGCATTAGGCTTGCCCATCCCGGTGCCACTATGCGTTTCGGTCACGAGAGCGACGTGATGCCTCTCACTTGTCTGCTCAACGTCAACGTCTATGGAACGCCCCGCACCAGTCTGGAACAACTTGACGATGAGAACTGGCTCAACTATAAGATTTACCCCATGGGCTGCAACTTGCAGTTCATCTTCTACCGCAGCAGTAAGGCAGGAGAACCTATTCTGTTTAAGCTGTTGCTAAATGAGGATGAGGCAACCCTCCCCGACCTGCAGCCGGTCAGCGGCCCTTACTATAAGTGGAGCGACTTCCGCGAGTTCTTCCTAAAGAAACTGCAGGAAGCGCCGAAGCTTTAAGGGCTCTGAGAGCTCGGAGTTCTCGGAGTCCTCGGAATTTCTCCGAGCTCTTTAAAAATCATCAGCAATGGAAGATATCAAGGATAAGCGAATTGCAGTATTGCTCTCTGGTGGCGTTGACAGCAGCGTAGTAGTTTACGAGCTGGCTCGCCAAGGACTCCATCCCGACTGTTTCTACATCATGATAGGACCAGAGGAGAAGGAGGAGTGGGACTGTACGTCGGAGGAAGACATGGAAATGGCTACCGCCGTCGCCAACCGCTATGGCTGTAAACTGCAGGTGGTGGACTGCCATCAGGAATATTGGAGTCAGGTGACGCGCTACACCATGGAAAAGGTTCGCTCGGGCTTCACGCCCAATCCCGATGTGATGTGCAACCGCCTCATCAAGTTTGGTGCCTTCGACGAGAAGATGGGACATCAATATGACCTCATCGCCACCGGTCACTACGCCCAGACGGAATGGGAAGATGGCAGCAAATGGCTCTGTACTTCGCCAGACCCCGTGAAGGACCAGACCGATTTCCTTGCCCAAATCTACGACTGGCAGTTGAGGAAGGCTTTCTTCCCCATCGGGCACTATAGGAAGGAGGAGGTACGCGAGATTGCCGAGCGCGAGCATTTGGTCAATGCCAAGCGGAAAGACTCGCAGGGCATCTGCTTCTTGGGACAAATCGACTACGACGAGTACGTCCGCCGCTACGTGGGTGAGCAGGTGGGCGATGTCATCGAACTGGAGACAGGCAAGAAAATAGGAGAACACAAGGGGCACTGGTTCCATACTATCGGTCAGCGAAAGGGACTCGGATTGGGCGGCGGACCGTGGTTTGTGGTGAAGAAGGACGTGGAGCGCAACATCCTTTACGTCAGTCACGGCTACGACCCGCAGACAGCCTACATGCAGGATATTCCTGTTCACGACCTCCATTGGCTTACCCTTCCGCCCCAAGCCGACAGCCATACCCCAGCTGTTCCCAACGGGCTTCGCATCACGTTCAAGATTCGCCACACGCCCGACTATCTCCCCGCCACACTCGAATTGCTTGCCGATGGTCGTGCCATTGTTCACGCCGACAAGCCCGTACACGGTGTTGCGCCGGGACAGTTCTGCGTTATCTACGACCATCAGCACCACCGTTGCTACGGTTCTGGTGAGATTTTCTATCAAGAGTAAGAAAGTTTCTCGGATATAAGGGGCGGGTGACATTCAAGGAGTTTTCCTTCATGCACCCGCCTCTTAAAATTCACGAATTCCTACTCTAACCCCCGAATTTTTCGTAACTTTGCAGTCGACGACGCTTGAACCGACGTCGTCAGCAAGTATTATGAATAGAAAAGACTTTGAAATCATGGCTCCAGTAGGCTCTCGTGAGTCGCTGGCAGCAGCCCTACAGGCGGGCGCCGATTCGGTTTATTTCGGTATCGGACAGCTCAATATGCGCTCTCACAGCGCCAATCATTTCAATATTGAGGACCTTCGCGAGATTGCTCAAACCTGCAATGAGCAGGGCGTAAAGACCTATCTCACGGTGAACACTCTTATCTACGACAGCGACATTGACTACATGAGACGCATCATCGACGCTGCCGCAGAGGCTGGTATCACGGCTGTTATCGCTTCCGACGTGGCAGTGATGAATTATTGTCGCGAGAAGGACGTAGAAGTGCATCTCTCCACCCAACTCAACATCGGCAACGTGGAGGCACTGAAGTTCTATTCGCAGTTTGCCGACGTGGTGGTGCTGGCGCGCGAGTTGAATATGGAGCAGGTGGCATATATTCATGAGCAAATCGAGAAACAGCAGATTAAAGGTCCCAAGGGGGAACTGGTGCGCATCGAGATGTTCTGCCATGGTGCTCTTTGCATGGCAGTCAGCGGAAAGTGCTATATGAGTCTTCATGCAGCCAATCGCTCCGCCAACCGTGGAGAATGTACGCAGATATGCCGCCGCAGCTATACCGTTACCGATGACGAGACGGGTTATCAACTCGACATCGACAACAAATATATCATGAGTCCCAAGGACCTCAAGACCGTTCGCTTCATCGACAAGATGATGAAGGCGGGAGTCCGCGTGTTCAAGATTGAGGGTCGCGCCCGTGGTCCTGAGTATGTCTATACGGTAGTCAACTGTTACAAGGAAGCAATTCAGAGCGTCCTTGACGGTACTTTCACTGAGGAGAAGAAAGACCAGTGGGACAAGCGGCTCGCCACGGTGTTCAACCGCGGCTTCTGGGACGGCTACTATTTGGGACAGAAGATGGGCGAATGGAACAAGCACTACGGCTCTATGGCTACGGAAAGGAAAGTCTATGTGGGTCGCGGCGTGAAATATTTCTCCAAGCTCGGCGTGGCGGAGTTCACCTGTGAGGCGGCGGAGTTTAGCGTGGGCGACAAGATGCTCATCACGGGACCTACCACCGGCGTGATGTATGTCACTGCCGACGAGATTCACGATGACCACGGTGCTGTGCAGACCGCTCAGAAGGGAACGCGCGTTTCTATCAAGGTGACCGGGAAAGTACGCCCGAGCGATAAATTGTTTAAGTTAGAAAAAGTGGAGGAAGCGGAATGATAAGACCTGTAGAAGAAAAGGATGTCCCAGCCCTCACCGCTATTTACAATCACTATATTACAGAGACGACGGCTACATTTGAGACAGAGCCTATCAGTGAGGACGAGATGGCGGAGCGCGTAAAAGCTATCACTGCCGAGGGTCCTTATCTTGTAGATGAGGAGGATGGCAAAGTGGTGGGCTATATCTATGCCCACAAATGGCATGAGCGCGCTGCCTACGCCAAAACTTTCGAAGTGACGGAGTATCTGGCACAAGGGTATACACATCATGGCATTGGCACCGCCCTGCTTGAGCAACTCCTTATCCTATGCCGCCAACAAGGACTTCACGCTTTGGTGGCATGCATCACAGCCGAGAATACTCCCAGCCGAAAAATGTACGAAAAGAACGGCTTCCAACAAGTATCTTTGTTCAAGGAAGTAGGTTACAAATTCGGCAGATGGCTCGATGTGAGCGACTACGAAAGAATATTGAGTTAGGAGCTATCTGAGTTAGGAATTAGGAGATAGGAGTTAGGAGTTGCTGCGCCGCTGGAGAACGACCTATCGCAGAACACCGAGGGCGAAGCAAATTATGCATTATGCATTATGAATTATGCATTAGAAATTGCCTACTGCACTTACTACACACTAAAAAATTAAAATCATCAACGATATGACAATTAACGAAGCACAAGATGAGGTGATAGAGGAGTTTTCCGACTTCACCGATTGGATGGACAAGTATCAGATGCTCATCGATTTGGGTAACGACTTGGATGAACTGAATGAAAAATATAAGACCGAGCAGAACCTCATTGACGGCTGTCAGAGCCGCGTGTGGCTCCAATGCGACGAAAAAGACGGTAAACTCATCTTTACCGCCGACAGCGATGCGCTTATCGTGAAGGGTATCATCGCCCTGCTCATCCGTGTCCTTAGCGGTCACACGCCGCAGGAGATTCTCGACGCCGACCTCTACTTCATCGACAAGATTGGTCTGCGTGAGCACCTCTCCCCCACTCGCTCCAACGGTCTGCTCGCTATGGTGAAGCAAATCAAGGCATACGCCCTTGCCTACAGCGTGAAGAAATAAGGCTCGGAGTATGAGGAAGTTTCTCCTTTGCATTACGTTGCTCCTTATGCTACCGTTCCATGCCTCAGCGCAGTCTGCCGACAGTCTTGCCGGAGCTTATATGAATGGCAGTCGATGGTTTAAACTCTACGACCTATATGAGGTGGACAGCGCTAAGATAAGTCCGTTCCTTCGCGACTTCTCCCGCGTCATGCTCAGTCAGTTCTTCAACCAGCCACGGAGAGCCATCAGTGACATCAACCGACTTCTCCGACAGCATCAGGAAGAGATGGGCTTCGGAAACGTCGTATCCATGGTGTGCTTGATGGCGGAAGACTATTATAAGCTCAACCAAACTGACTCCGCAGCCACTACCCTGCAAAGTTTCATCAAGCAGGTGGATGGGAAGGTGGACTCTGCCGCGTGGGCATATCCCCAACGGTTGTACAACATCTTCTCCGCCCTCGCGCCTTACAAGCTCTATGAGACCGACCCAAAGGCGAGCTATGTGTTGCCTTTCTATTGGGACCAAGTGGGCGATGACGGGCAATATCTCATGAAAATGAAGGGCAGTTTCAACGGTCAGCCAGAGACTTTCTGCTTCGACACGGGTGCGAGTTACAATGTCATCAGTCAGGAGTTAGCGGAGCAGTTGCAACTGAAGCCCATCGCCCATGGTCTGCCCGTGGAAGGAACCGCGCGCGGTGAGGGAGATATCGTGGTGGCGGAATCCATCAAGATTGGTAATATGACGTTGCGCCATGTGCCTTTCGTCACGCTCGATATGGCGAAGGGAAATGAACTGGCAGGCAAAACGATGAGCGACCTTGGAGTCATCATCGGTGTGAAACTGATGAACCGCTTTGCCAAATACAGCATTGACATGGAGAAACATACCGTTACCTTCTTCCGCGATACGCAGAAAACCAACGAAACTCCTAACCTTTGTATGCCCAGCGTGCTGTCCGTGAGAGCCAACAAAGGCGGCAAAACCTTGGATTTGAAGCTTGACCTCGGCAAAACCCGCACGGAATTGGGCAACAACTACTACAAGGAATTCAACAGTGAGGTGATGCGCGAGGGCAAATGGAGCGTAGAAGGTGGTGCGGGCTACGGCGGCGTGCGCTATCACAGCGTGTTCAAACTGCCCAAGTTGAGCCTTAGCATCGACTCTAACGAGTTCACACTTGAGGATGTCAGTGTGATTGCCATGAGCGACAAGGAAAATATCTTCGGAAAAGGCTACGGCACGTTGGGCAACGACTTCCTGCGCAAGTGGCAGAAAGTGGAGATTGACAACGTGAACATGACCATCCATCTTCAACCCAAGAAAGAAAAGAAATGAGAAAACTCAAAACCATAGAGATGCATCGCCTATCGGTGGAGGAGTTCAAGGAGGCTCCAAAACTGCAACTCGTGGTGGTGCTCGACGATGTGCGCTCGCTCTACAATGTGGGCGCCGTGTTTCGTTCCGCCGATGCCTTCCGCATCAAGGCGGTCTATCTGTGTGGCATCACCGCCACGCCGCCCAACGCCGAGATTCACAAGACGGCTCTCGGTGGTGAGGACAGCGTGGATTGGAAATACTTCGTCAGCACGGAGGATGCCGTAGACAGCTTGCATGCCGACGGTTTTAAGGTGTTGGCGATTGAACAAGTGGAGAACAGCACCAAACTGCAAAGGCTCGAAGAAGCTATTCATGAGGACCACGCCGATACGCAGTATGCCGTGATTCTCGGCAATGAGGTGAAAGGCGTGAAGCAAAGCGTGGTGGACCGCTGCGATGGTTGCTTGGAGATTCCGCAGTTCGGCACCAAGCACAGTCTCAACGTGAGCACTACCGCCGGCATCGTGATGTGGGAGTTTGCCAAAGCACTGAAGTTGGTGGAATGAAAGGCAAGATAGATGAGGCTTTCATTCTGTTTGGGCGTCTGTTGAGGTCGCCTATTGTATAGCCCGGCAAGGACTTGCGGCGCAGATTCCCTGCTGTTCAATTTTCGGAGGGAATGTAGGGAGGTTTGGCTTTTTATTTGTAAATTTGCGCAGTTATACTTTTTCGTTGTAGCGGTCAAGCATGGAATCACTGAAGGAAAAGACAGCCAAGGGCTTGTTTTGGGGAGCTCTCAACAACGGCGTGACGCAGTTGTTGGGCGCACTCTTCGGTATTCTTTTAGGACGACTGCTCACCCCCGCCGACTACAGTATGATGACGATGATTGCCGTGTTCTCACAGGTGGCGGCAATCGTGCAGAGCAGTGGCTTCACCGCAGCCCTCGTCAACCTCAAAGACCCCAAGGACAGCGATTATAACTCCGTGTTTTGGTTCAACATTTTTATGGGTCTGACGCTCTATGTGATTCTTTTCTTCTGTGCGCCGCTTATTGCCGCCTATTATCGCACGCCCGAATTGAAATGGTTTTGTCGCTATGCCTTCTTAGGTTTCCTCTTTGCCAATATCGGAACGGCTCAGGGCGCATGGTTGCAGAAGAACCTGCGTGTGAAGCAGCAAGCGAAAGCAGGAATCATTGCCGTGCTGCTCTCCTCCACGATTGGCGTATGTATGGCTTGGGCGGGCTTCTCCTATTGGTCTTTGGCAACCCAAAGCATTTGTTATATACTTACGGTGGCTCTTCTGCGTTGGCATTATTCCCAGTGGCGCCCTACCTTCCACATCAATTTTGGTCCCGTGAAGCGGATGTTTCCCTTCTCAGTGAAGATTCTTGGTGCGGGAATCGTTGATGCCATCAACATCAACGTGCTGAATATTCTCTTAGGACGCTATTTCACTAAACATGATACGGGCTGCTACAATCAGGCTTACCAGTGGAGTTCTAAGTGCAACTACGTGGTTCAGGGCATGGTCAATTCGGTGGCTCAACCCGTTTTGGCGCAACTCAACGATGATAGCGGGCGCCAACTCAACGCTATGCGCAAGTTGGTCCGCTTCACGGCTTTCATCTCGTTCCCGTTGCTCTTTGGTCTGTCGTTAGTGTCGCGGGAGTTCATAGTTCTCATGATAACCGAGAAATGGCTGTTCAGTGCCACTCTCTTGCGCTATCTCTGCATTAGTGGAGCCTTCTACCCTATCGTGTGGGTGTTTAACAACATGATTATCAGTAAAGGCAAGTCGTCGCTCAACCTGCTGAGTACCACGCTCTTTGGTCTTTGCCAAATCACGATAATGGTTACCGTCTATCGCTACGGCATCTTCACCATGGTGCTGAGCTACGTGGCGTTGAACATCATTTGGGTGTTCGTCCTGTGGTTCTTCGTTTACCGTCTCACGAATTACGGATTATTCTCTTTCCTCAAAGATATTGTTCCTTTCATGTTGGCAGCCGCCAGCGTGATGTTTGCGACTGGTTTTATCACCGCTTCCATCGACAGTCTTTGGCTCCTGTTGCTCTCGCGTGTGGCATTGGCGATTGCTCTCTATTATATCGTGATGAAGGTAGCGCGCGTGAAGATGCTTGACGAATGCCAAGCGTTCCTGCTTTCTAAACTGAAGCGGAGAAAATAACATTACTTATCAGCCATCATTGAGAAGAAGTTATCCAATCATCTTTCATCTTATTCATTGCTTTCGCGACTCTCTTTCCATACGTTGTTTCATTTCCGAGTTAGGAGAGCGATTGCATCCTTCTGATTGCTATAATTCCCAATGTACTATTGCTATTAACGGAATTTTTTGTATTTTTGCAGACAGAAATACAAAACTATCATCATGGAACAGAAGAAATTTAAGCGCACCACCGTGACAGCGGCTCTGCCCTACGCCAACGGTGGTGTTCACATTGGGCACATGGCAGGAGTATATGTGCCAGCCGACATCTATGTGCGCTATCTCCGTCTGAAAGGTGAAGACGTAGTTTTCATCTGTGGTACCGATGAGCACGGTGTGCCCATCACCATTCGCGCCAAGAAGGAAGGCTGTACGCCGCAAGATGTCTGTGACCGCTATCATAAACTTATTAAGGATTCGTTTGAGAAGTTCGGTATTTCTTTCGATATCTTCAGTAGAACGACCTCAAAGATACACAATAAGCTCGCTTCCGACTTCTTCCGCAAACTCTACGATGAAGGCAAACTCGTGGAGAAAGAATCGGAGCAGTATTATGATGAGGAAGCTCATCAATTCCTCGCCGACCGCTACATCATGGGCGAATGCCCTCATTGTGGCAACCCCAACGCTTATGGCGACCAGTGCGAGAAGTGCGGCAGCGACTTGTCGCCTATGGAGCTTATCAACCCCCACTCCACCATCAGCGGTTCCACGCCGGTTATCAAAAAGACCAAGAACTGGTATCTGCCGCTGAATGAGTATCAAGATTGGTTGAAGAAATGGATTCTTGAAGGTCATAAGGAGTGGCGCTCCAACGTCTATGGGCAGTGCAAGAGTTGGCTGGATATGGATTTGCAGCCCCGCGCCATGACCCGTGACCTCGATTGGGGAATCCCCGTTCCCGTGGAAGGCGCGGATGGTAAGGTGCTCTACGTATGGTTCGATGCCCCCATCGGCTACATCAGCAATACTAAGGAACTCTGCGATGCCAACCCTGAGCGCTGGGGCTCATGGGAAAAATGGTGGAAGGACCCGGAGACGCGTTTGATTCATTTCATTGGAAAGGATAATATCGTGTTCCACTGCATCATCTTCCCCACGATGCTCAAGGCTCACGGAGACTATATCCTGCCCGACAACGTACCTGCCAATGAGTTCCTCAATTTGGAGAACGACAAGATTTCCACATCGCGCAACTGGGCAGTGTGGCTCCACGAATATCTCGTTGACTTCCCCGGCAAGCAGGACGTGTTGCGCTATGTGCTGACCGCCAATGCTCCCGAGACCAAGGACAACAACTTCACATGGAAGGACTTCCAAGAGCGCAACAACTCAGAGTTGGTTGCCATCTACGGCAACTTCGTCAACCGTGCCCTGCAACTTACCAAGAAGTATTGGGACGGCGTAGTGCCGGAGTGTGGCGAGTTGCTTGACGTGGACAAGCAGGCAGTGTCGGAGTTTATTGATGTGAAGGACAAGATGGAAGAGTTGCTCGACAATTTCAAGTTCCGTGATGCCCAGAAGGAGGCAATGAACTTGGCGCGAATCGGCAACAAATATATCACCGAGTGTGAGCCTTGGAAGGTTTGGAAAACCGACCCCAAGCGGGTGGAGACCATCCTCTACATCTCTCTGCAACTCGTTGCCAACCTTTCGATTGCCTTCGAGCCGTTCCTGCCGTTCTCCAGCAAAGACTTGAGACAGATGATTGGTCTGGAGGACTTCCAATGGTCAGAGTTGGGCAGCACTACCCTACTCCAGCCCGGCAAGAAATTGGGCGAGCCTCATCTGCTCTTTGAAAAGATTGAGGACGATGTCATTCAAAAACAGCTCGACAAGTTGGCTGCGACGAAGAAGGCGAATGAGGCTGCCGCTGCCTCAGCTGAATACAAGGCAAAGGAAATCAAACCCACCATAGATTTCAGTGAGTTTGAGAAATTAGATATTCGCGTGGGACACGTGAAGGACTGTCAAAAGGTGAAGAAGAGCAACAAGCTCCTGCAGTTCACCATTGATGATGGTTCGGGCAAGGACCGCACTATTCTGAGCGGTATAGCCAAGATGTATAAGCCTGAGGACCTGATTGGCAAGGATGTGCTTTTCGTTGCCAACCTCGCTCCGCGCAAGATGATGGGCATTGAGAGTCAAGGCATGATTCTGAGTGCCGTCAACTACGACGATTCCCTCAGTGTCACCACCACGCTCGGTAAAGTAAAGCCCGGCAGTCAAGTTTGCTGATAGTAAAGGATGGCAGCTCTGCACAAACAAGCAGAACAGCCATCCTTTGCCTCTTATTAGCATTGATGAGGATGAACACAATTCGGAGGTTCATTCCTCAATCGAGAATATGGCTATAGCCCATATCATAGCTGTCGAAGAAACGGCATTGCTGCAGAAAGAGACTTGCGTTGGCTGTGATTTCAACATACAGTGACTGCTCCGACAGTTCTTCATGTTCAACTATTAAACACTATGCAGGTATTAGTCATCATAGTTTCCTATAATTTCATGCCTTGGATAGACCGATGCTTAGGTTCTCTGCGCCAATCGGCAATGAAAGTCGACGTGATGGTGATTGACAACGGTTCGGCTGATGCCACTGTGGCAACGGTGCGCGAGCGCTATCCAGAGGTGAAACTGGTGGAAAATAAGGCTAATTTAGGCTTTGGTCGCGGCAATAACATTGGTCTCAAGTACGCTTTGAAACAGGGTTACGACGGTGTGTTACTGCTCAATGAGGACGCATGGGTGAATCCCGACGTGATAGGAACCCTCGTTTCGCTGGCTGAGGAGAATCCCGATTTTGGAATTCTTTCGCCGGTGCATCTTACAGGCAGTGGAAAGAAACTGGAGCACGGTTTTGCAGAATATGTCCATCAGAACACGATTGAGGATTTGCCCATCGCTTCTGTTGTGCCGGTAGATTTTATTGATGCCGCCATTTGGTATCTTCCCATACAGACTATTCGCCGTGTGGGCATGTTTGCCCCGCTATTCTACCACTACGGAGAAGACAAGGATTACTGTAACCGCTTGGCATATCATCATTTGAAAATAGGCTATGCGCCGTCGGTTTTCGGTTATCATGACCGTGAATTCCGTAAGGTCACCCGCTCGGGGAAGTTCCGCGCCGAATGGGTCTATATGCTTTCAGAATACGCCAACGTGCGCTATAGCTTCTCCAAAGCCTTCGCCATGAGTGTGTTGGCAACTTGCAAGAAATGTCTCCAATCGCTCTTGAGAGTTCATCTGCGCGATGCGGTCAGCTTCTTGTGCATAGCTTTACATTTAATCGGCAAGACTTCTGCAGTATTAAAAACGCGAAGTCAGAATGTCCAATCCCCTACCCTCTCCTAATACTACAATAAAATTTATTGAAACTTAAAATCCAAAGAAAATGTCGTTAGCTCCCATTTTGCTTTTTGCCTACAACCGACCGGCGCATGTGCGCGAGTGCATCACTTCTCTTCTGCGCAATGCAGAGGCGGCAGAGAGCGAGTTGTTTGTGTTTTCCGATGGTCCCCGTTCCCACACCGATGCGGAGGCGGTGGATGAGGTTCGCCAGTATGTGCAACAGGTGGAGGGCTTCAAGAAAGTGCATCTGATTGAACGCGGTGAGAATTGCGGTTTGGCTAACAACATTATCACGGGTGTCACTGACATTGTCAACCGCTATGGGCGCGTCATCGTGTTGGAGGATGACCTTGTGGTGGCTCCCTACTTCTTGAAATTCATGAATGAGGCGCTAGATATGTACGCTGATGAGGAGCGTGTGGGACATATTCAGGCTTGTGATTTTATCAAGGACGACCGTCTGCCCTATACATTCTTCATCAAGTGGACTGGCAGTTGGGGCTGGGCAACGTGGAAGCGCGCGTGGAAGCATTTTAATCCCGACGGCGGTTATCTGCTCAACCAACTGAAAAAACGCCATCTGAGCCATCGTTTTGACTTCAATGGGGCTTATGGCTTTACACGGATGCTGCGCCACCAAGTAGAGGGAAAGAATAATTCATGGGCTATTCGCTGGAACGCGTCGCTCTTTCTCGACGACATACTGTCGCTCAACGTGGGACGCTCACTGGTGAAAAACACCGGTATGGATGGCTCTGGAACCAATTCCTTTGCTCTCGACCCCTATACTTCTATTCTCTGGGAACAGCCGTTGGAACTGAAAAAGATAGAGCCTATTGAAGAGAATCTTGATGCGCGCAGAATCTATCAGCATTTCTATGCCCGCACCAACAGCAAATGGGCAAAAGGTGTTCGTCGGCTGAAACGCATGTGGCTGGAGAGGCATCAAACGTCCAACAAGTAAGCGATTCCTTTTATTTTTTTCAATATCACGAGTGGAGTCTCTTTCAACCTTGCGGCAATTTGGGAGAAACTGCTTCCTTCGGAGCCATAGATGACGGAGCAAGATGCCAACGCGTACATCTCTGCCAGTGCGTCTTGTATTCCTTCTATTGTACCCCGCACAGCCGCTTTGCCCGATGTGATGATACGACTGGGAAACTCATCCGTGAGGGTTTTCTTCGTTGGCTCATCGTCTGTGGCGAGAAACACGCATGTTTCGGGATTTTTCTGTAGTTCTTCTTTTATCTTATCCTCAAACAAATAGAGCGGACTGTTCTCTATGGAACGCTGATTGTCCGTGCGGCGGATGTGGAGCCCAATGGTATGGGACGAGAACTTCTCCGTGATGGCACGTATGCGTTTCCAAACACGTGGAGTGGGGTGCAGCAACTCGCCATAGAGATAATCTTCAACATCGCCGAACGACTCGTAGCAACTGAAATATAGATTGCCTTTTTCTTCCTTTGCCCAGCGGAGAAAATCAAAGTTGTCTGCTTTGAGTTGGGGTGTTTGGGTCTCAACAATCCGTTGGGAGAAAAACAGTTTTTGTGGCAGCAAAGGAAGGTAGAGGTTGTGTTTGCGGGGACGGTCAAATAAGAGATAGTCGGACCACCTTGCTTCCCTCAAAGTGAACCCGTCATCGTCAACCTCGTTGAAGATAGAATGAAAAGGAGCGTTCAAAGCCCAGTCGCGAAACCAAATCACTTGGACGTTGATTCGGGTTTCAAGCCATAAATGATAGGCTGCCACAAGGGCTTGCATGCGGTTGCCCAGTCCGCCAACGGGAACGAAATAGAGGGATTTGCTCATAGCTTATAGTGTGAATCCGTAGCCTAACGTGAGCCAGAAGCTACGCGTGGAGGGCTTATTGTCTTGTTTATAAACGTTGCTCAAACCAAAGTTGTAGCGCGCGTCGAGGATGATGTGATGCCATTCGTAGGAGGCTCCTACCGCCAGTCCCACGTTGAAGCGGTGGAACTCATCGGTATTGGTATAGTCAATATTCGCGTCTGTGTCGGTAGTGCCACCGTCAAGGGCTCTGTCCTCGTATTTCGCCTTGGCATTGAGCAGATACGACAGGTTGATGCCCGCCTTCAGTTGAAAATCTGTATGGCCTAAGTTGAATGTCGCGAGGATGGGCATTGTGAGATAGTTGAGGCGCTGTCGGAGATTGGCATGTGTGCCATCATACTCCTCCTCATGCTTGCTTCCCATCTGGTCAAAGAAAAGACCCACAGAGGCACCGCCCAATTCTGTGAACTGATAGTGCAGTTCCGCTCCACCTACAAAGCCTGTGCGATAAGACTCGTCGATGGATGCAACTTCGCTTTCTGTAGCGTAATAAATTTTGTCGTTGTTCAGTTTTGACCATTCCACACCTAACTTGGGATAGAGCGTAAATGTGCCCTTCGTGTGCTGTGCGTAACCGCCGAGCGATACGAAACAGAACAGGAACAGTGATAAAAGATTTCTTCTCATGTGTTGTTGAAGCAAATGTTTTATGGTATTAACGCAGTGGGAGGGTAATTATTATTTTTTCGGGGGATTATCGGAGGCTCGGAGCTTTTAGGAGTATTCGGAGAGCTGGGACCTCTCGGAGAACTCAGAGTGTTCGGAGAACTCCGAGTACTCAGCCTTGTGCTTTAACATCTTTTGTTCTTAAAAGAGAAATATTCCCTTTATGGGTACGTTCTAAAATAAGAAGAATGAAACAACTACAACCGATGAAGCTCATTTCTATTCCTAAGCATAACAGAAGATTTCATCATCAGCTGGCGAGGCGTTGGCTCGTTAGCGCGGTGTTCATGCTGTTGGTGTGCTTGGTTGCCGATGCCCAGCCCCTCAAGAAAGGCAAGTTCGTGGCTATGCGCGGAAAAGTCGCCAACAACTATAATTTCTGGGTCTATACACCGGGCGACTATGAGGAGGGCGGTCACCCATTGCCGCTCGTTATTTTTCTTCATGGTGCCAGTCTCTGTGGTCACAACCTAAACCGTGTGCGTCGCTATGGCGTGTTAGATGCCATTGAGCGCGGCAAGATTATTCCCGCTCTCGTATTGGCTCCGCAGAATCCCGGTGGCTCATGGAAACCGCAGAAGATAAACGCACTGCTGGAATGGATGAAAGACAACTATGAAGTGGACTCCACTCGCGTCTATGTCATCGGCATGAGTTTGGGCGGCTATGGCACGCTCGACTTCGTTGGAACCTATCCAGAAAAAGTGGCTGCGGCAATGGCGTTTTGCGGTGGCTGTACGCTGAGCAATCTCGATGGACTGGGCAAGTTACCGCTGTGGATTATCCATGGCACAGCTGACCGCGCCGTGGGTTTGAAAGAATCAAAGCGCATTGTGGAGTATCTGCAAACCCACCATGAGGATTCCCTGTTACGCTACGATTGGATTCAAGGCGGCTCCCACGGTTTGTTGGCGCGGTTGTTTTATCTGCAGAAAAGCTACGACTGGCTCTTCACACACTCAACGATGGATAATCCACGCGTTTCAGACCATAGTTTTGACATCGACATGACCGACATCCGTCAAACCTATCAAGAGTTGAAATGGTTCAAGGAGGGATTCTTCGAGAATGATTAATGGAGTGGGGGACTGCGAATGGGGAATTGCCGCCAGCCTCCATTTGGTAAAAAACAAGAATAAACAATTAATAACATTCCTTGGGTTGTGGGTGCTAAGAGTTTTATTTACCTTTGCACCCATACAGTTATTTATACAGCTTAAATTTGAATGATGCGTAAAGACAAAAAATACCAAGGCCTTACGCAAACTGAGGTCATAGAAAGCAGGAAAAATTATGGTGCAAATGTACTCACTCCTCCCGAGAAGGAATCACTGCTGAGGCAGTTTTTAGAGAAATTCAGCGACCCGCTTATTATCATTCTACTCATCGCGGGACTGTTGTCGGTGGGTATCTCTTGTTATGAGTTCTTCGGTTTGAAAGAGGGTGGGGAAGTGTTCTTTGAACCTGTTGGCATTTTCCTCGCTATCTTGTTGGCAACTGGTCTATCCTTTTATTTTGAGTCCAAGGCTAACAAGGAATTCAACTTACTAAATCAAGTGAACGACGATGAGCCTGTAAGGGTGATTCGTGATGGCAACGCCACAGAGATAAAGAAGCGCGATGTGGTGGTGGGCGACATCGTGCTCATCGACACCGGACAGGAGATTCCTGCCGATGGAGTGCTGTTGGAGGCGGTTTCGCTCAATGTGGACGAGTCATCGCTCACGGGTGAGCCTACCTGCCGGAAATCCACGCATGAGGCTGATTTCGACAAAGAAGCCACTTATCCCACCAACCACGTAATGCGTGGTACAAACGTGCTGGAGGGTCACGGCGTATTCCGTGTTACGGCTGTCGGCGACCACACCGAGAACGGCAAGGTCTATAAGGCAGCGCAGATAGATGACAGTGTCAAGACACCCCTCAACGAACAGCTCTCGCGGTTGGGTGGACTCATTACCAATCTGAGTTATATTGTAGCAGCTTTGGTGATAGTCGGCAAACTACTTGTTTTCTTCGATGGAGCAGCCCTTGCATGGACATTTGCCTTGCCTGTGGCGGTTTTCTTCTGGCTCGTCATCAAGAAGTTTAAGAAGATGAGCGTCGGCGCTTGTGCCGCAACCATAGTAGTCTTCTTTGCCATCCTTATCGCGATGGTTATAGGCGTGTTTATGCACGAGCATCCGGGAGAGGATTTCTCCGCCTTACTTGCCTATTCGTTGCAGACTATCATGATAGCCGTGACGCTCATTGTGGTCGCTGTGCCAGAGGGATTGCCTATGGCTGTGACGCTGAGCTTGGCGTATAGTATGCGCAATATGCTCAAGACTAACAACCTCGTGAGAAAGATGCACGCTTGCGAGACGATGGGCGCAGCCACCGTTATCTGTACGGACAAAACAGGAACGCTGACCCAGAATCAGATGCAAGTGAGCGACTGTCAGTTCTATGGCATCGACGCTGATGACCCTAAAGTGGGAGAGGGGATAGCCGTCAACTCCACCGCCCTTCTTGACTTGAGCGACAGCAAGAAACCGCGTGTTTTGGGCAACCCCACAGAGGGAGCATTACTGCTTTGGCTCCGTGATAAAGGAGTCGATTATCTGCAACTACGCGAAGGGGTGGAGACGTTGCAGGAACTGCCGTTCTCCACTCGCACGAAATACATGGCTACCGTGGTTCGCAATGATTCGGGCAAGTTGATGCTTTATGTCAAAGGCGCTCCCGAAATTGTCTTTTCGCTCTGCAAGAGCATCGGCGGCGGTGTGTCGCGTGAGGAGGTGGAACACCAGTTGACTGAATATCAGAATCACGGTATGCGCACCCTCGGTTTTGCCATGCAGGAACTGACGGGTGTGGAGGAACCCTTCCAGAACGGACAAGTGGTGGCGAAGAACCTACAGTTCGTCGGCATTATGGCAATCGCCGACCCTGTGCGCAAGGATGTGCCGCAGTCGGTAAGCGAATGTCTGAAAGCCGGAATCCATGTGAAGATTGTCACGGGCGATACCCCCGGAACAGCGAAGGAGATAGGTAGACAGATAGGAATATGGAGTGATAGTGACGGTGACGAGAACATCATCACGGGACCGGAGTTGGCAGCGCTCAGCGATAAGCAACTGCAAGAGCGTGCTCCGAAGTTGAAAATCATTGCCCGCGCACGTCCAGAGGATAAACTCCGATTGGTGAAGGCACTTCAGACCAACAACGAGGTGGTGGCGGTGACCGGTGATGGCACCAACGACGCTCCTGCGCTCAATGCCGCGCAAGTGGGACTCTCCATGGGTTCGGGTACCAATGTGGCAAAGGAGGCAAGCGACATCACCATCATCGACGACAGCTTCTCCAGTATTGGTCGTGCCGTGATGTGGGGACGCTCGCTCTACGAGAATATCCAGCGGTTCATCCTGTTCCAACTCACCGTCAACGTGGCAGCGTGTCTCATCGTTTTGGCGGGTGCTTTCTTGGGTAAGCAGTCGCCGCTGACTGTCACGCAGATGTTGTGGGTGAATCTCATTATGGATACGTTTGCGGCAATGGCTCTTGCTTCGCTGCCGCCTTCGCCCAGTGTGATGAAGGAGAAACCCCGCGACCGCCATGCGTTTATCATCAGTCGGACGATGGGAATGAATATCCTCGGTGTGGGCGGAATGGTATTCGTCATTTGCCTTGCCATGGTCTACATCTTCGATTTCTACGATGTGAAAGATATGACAAATTTGTTGGAGCATCATTACCATCGTGGCGGCACGGGCATGACCGACTATGAGCTCAGTCTGTTCTTCACCGTCTTTGTGATGCTTCATTTCTGGTATATGTTCTGCGCCCGCGCCTTTGAGACAGGCAAGAGCATCTTCCGCGTGAAATACAGTACGGGCTTCTGGACGATTAACGCCATCACATTGCTCGGTCAGATTCTCATTGTGGAAGTTCTCTATAAATTCTTCAATGTCACCCCATTGCTGTTCAAGGATTGGGTGATTATCATCGTCGCCACATCCCTCGTGGTTTGGGTTCGAGAATTGCATAGAGCGGCGGTGAACAAGTTAGGAGTTAGGAGATAGGAGTTGCTGCGCCCCCACTGAACCTACTGCACCTACTGCACCCACAAAACTACCAAAGTTGGGTGCGAAGCGAATTATAAATTATGCATTGTGCATTATGCATTAACATGGGGGCGCCAGCGAATTATGCATTGTGCATTATGCATTGCTTTTATTTCCCTTCGATTTCTTTGCGTTTGTGGCAAAAAACTGCTAACTTTGCACATCAATCAGAATCAACACTTTAGAATTATGAAGCAAGACCTCTTGATTTATAATACGCTGACGCGGCAGAAGGAACTGTTCAAGCCGCTCAATGCTCCCCATGTGGGTATGTATGTTTGCGGACCAACTGTTTATGGTGACCCGCATTTGGGACACGCGCGTCCTGCCATCACCTTCGACGTGCTTTTCCGCTATCTCAAGCATTTAGGCTACAAGGTGCGCTATGTGCGCAATATCACCGACGTGGGCCATCTGGAACACGACGCGGATGAAGGCGATGATAAAATAGAGAAGAAGGCACGTTTGGAGCAGTTGGAGCCGATGGAGGTGGCGCAGTATTATACTAACCGTTACCACAAGGCAATGGAAATGCTCAACGTGCTTCCGCCCTCTATCGAGCCTCACGCTACGGGTCATATCATCGAACAGGCAGAGATGGTGCGCGAAATTCTCGACAACGGCTATGCCTATGAGAGCAATGGCTCCATCTACTTTGACGTGGAGAAATACAACAAAGACCATCATTACGGCATCCTCTCTCACCGCAATCTGGAGGACATCATCAATAACTCACGTGAGTTGGCTGGAGTCGGGGAGAAGCGCCATCAGGTCGACTTCGCGCTTTGGAAGAAGGCTCAGCCCGAACACATCATGCGCTGGCATATCGACTTCAAGTATAAGGACGGAAAGAACGATGATGGCACGCCCCGTTATCGCGAGTTTATTTCCGACGGTTTCCCCGGCTGGCACTGCGAGTGTACGGCTATGTCGCGTAAATATCTCGGCGAACATTTTGATATCCACGGTGGCGGCATGGACCTCATCTTCCCGCACCACGAGTGTGAGATAGCACAGGCTGTGGCAAGTCAAGGCGACCAGATGGTCCACTATTGGATGCACAACAATATGATTACCATCAACGGACAGAAGATGGGTAAGAGCTTGGGCAACTTCATCACGTTGGAGCAGTTCTTCACCGGCAATCATGAGAGTCTTGACCAAGCCTATTCGCCCATGACGATTCGCTTCTTTATTCTCTCTGCTCACTACCGCAGTACGGTTGACTTCAGCAACGATGCGCTCAAGGCGGCTGAGAAGGGTTATCAGCGACTCATGGACGGTATCTCTGACCTCGCCCGTGTGACTCCAGATAAGGAGTCGGACGCTGACACCAAAGCCTTTGTGGAGGCTCTGCCGGAACGCTGCTATGAGGCGATGAACGATGACCTCTGCACACCGCTGGTCATTAGTGCGCTCTTCGACGCTTGCCATGTTGTCAACCAACTCACCGACCATAAGGCACGTATCTCTGCCGAGGATTTGAAGAAACTCGGCGACACGATGCGTCTCTTTGCTTGCGACTTGTTAGGTCTGAACAATGAGCACAGCGGCAGCAACGCAGCGCGTGAGGAAGCCTTCGGCAAGGTGGTTGACCTCGTGTTGGAACTTCGCAATGAGGCAAAGCAGTGCAAGGATTGGACAGTGAGCGACAAGATTCGCGATGCACTCCAGAAAGCCGGTTTCGAGGTGAAGGACACCAAGGACGGCGTGACGTGGAAGTTGCCTTGCTGATGCACAAGGGATGCGCTCTTTTATGGCACTGAGAAACAGCGCGTTACTGCTTGGTGAGCCCTGCTTCATCAGCGCGATTCCAACAATCAATAGCAATCAATTTCATTATTTCATGCACCCGATTGGGGGCTTATTAACTTCTCATCGGGATTGAGCGACAATTGTCGACACGCATGTCGGCAATTGTCAACGAGTTTGTCGACAATTGTCAACGAGTTTGTCGGCATCTGTCGCACAATCGAGATTTAACAGATTTCGATGCGACTCTAAGCGATTTTCGCTTCAAGAGTAGTCTGTTGTTGAGTCGAAGTGACGTTGACTAAGATTCTGGAATGATGAATTTGAGAAGTATGTCCCACACGGCAATGAGGTGGCAGATACTTCCTAAGAGGACAAAGAAATGAAACACCGTGTGCATGTATTTGCGGCGGTGAAGGGTGTAGAAGAGGGCGCCGGTAATGTAAGCCGCGCCCTCTCCTATTATCCAGTAGAAGGCGCTTGGCGGCAGACAGTCAATCAAGGGTTTCAAAGCCACGAGTACCGACAGTCCCATGCCGATGAAGCAGAGGGTTTCCAGATTGCTGTGCGACTGGATGTGGTGGAAGCTCTTGATGGTTCCCACGATGGCACACAGCCACACGAAAATGAACAGTCCCCAACCCCATGCACCCTGTTCGCGTAGGCAGATGAGCGTGATGGGGCTGTAGCTGCCCGCAATGTGCCAGTAGATGGCGGCGTGGTCCCACTTGCGCAGCCGCTCCTTCCACACCGACCATGCCGGCAGTGCGTGGTAGAGCGTTGAGGCGATGTAGGAACACAACATGCCGAAGAGATACAGGATGACTCCCGCTGTCGCCCATCCGTCCCTCGACTTGAAACACCAAACGAGGAACACGATGCCAAATACCACGCCGAGCAGGATGCCCGCCCCATGCGACGAGGCGTTCCATATCTCCTCCTTATGGCTGAAATGTAGTTTGCGCGTAAAGTGTATCCTCTTCATAACGGCTGCAAACATACGAATTTATTTGCACATAACCACGTATAAAAACGCTAAAAAATTCAATTTTATGGAAAAAGACAACCGCTTGAGTTTGCTGTTTATTTGTTTGGGAAATATCTGTCGTTCACCGGCTGCTCAAGCAGTGATGCAGGAAATGGTGGATGATGCCGGACTCTCCGAACATTTCTATATTGATTCAGCCGGCATTGGCGCTTGGCATGTGGGGCAGTTGCCCGATAAACGGATGCGCGACCATGCTTATCGTCGCGGCTACCGACTGACACATCACGCCCGTCAAATCGATGCTAACACCGATTTTAGCCGTTTTGACCGCATTATTGTGATGGATGAGGATAATTATCGTAACGTGGCGGGAAAAGCCCACAGCGCGAAGGAAAAGGCGAAAGTGGTACGCATGGCAGATTACCTTTCGGAATATGCGGGCGAGAAAACCGTTCCGGACCCCTATTATGGCGGTCCGAAAGATTTTGACTGGGCGTTGGACTTGATAGAGGATGGCTGCAGAGGACTGCTGAAAGCCTATCGGCAGGAAAGACTATAAAAGAGGGGAGAAGCTATTGCTGCTTCACCCCTTTCATGCTTAGCGAGATACGGTGACGGCGATGGTCCACTTCCACCACGCGCACACGGACATGCTGATGGAGCTTCACAGCCTCGGTGGGATTATGCACGAAATGGTCGGAAAGCTGTGAGATATGAACCAGTCCGTCTTGGTGCACGCCAATATCTACAAAGGCACCGAAGTTGGTGATATTGGTGACGATTCCCGGTAGCTCCATTCCTTCTATCAGGTCATTGGGCGTGCTCACCCGTGGGTCAAACTCGAAAGTCTCTATCTGTTCGCGCGGGTCACGCCCCGGCTTCTCCAACTCTTGCATGATATCGCGCAACGTGGGCAGTCCCACCTCGCCCGAAACATAGCGGTTGAGGTCAATCTGCTTGCGTTTGTCGGCGTTCTTCATCAGTTCGCCAACCGTGCAATGGCAGTCCTTTGCCATCTGTTCCACGATTTTATAGCTCTCGGGATGTACCGCACTCGCATCCAAAGGATTCTTAGCCCCCGGAATGCGCAGGAATCCCGCACACTGCGTGAAGGCGGTGGGTCCCAGTCTCGGTACTTTCTTGAGTTGTGAACGGGAAGTGAAAGGTCCGTTCGCAGTACGGTAATCTACGATATTCTTAGCCAGCGACGGACCGAGTCCACTCACATAGGTGAGCAGGTGGCGGCTGGCGGTATTGACGTTCACGCCGACCGAGTTGACGCACAGCTCCACCGTCTGGTCAAGACTATGCTTCAGTTTTGTTTGGTCAACGTCGTGCTGATACTGTCCCACTCCAATGCTCTTGGGGTCTATCTTTACCAATTCAGCCAAGGGGTCCATCAAACGGCGACCGATGCTCACGGCACCGCGCACCGTCACATCCTCGTTGGGAAACTCCTCCCGTGCGGTCTCCGATGCCGAGTAGATGCTTGCTCCATCCTCACTCACTACGTATGTGGGGATGTCTTTGATTTGTCGCAGAATCTCCGTTGTCTCGCGCGAAGCCGTACCGTTGCCGACGGCGATTGCCTCTATGGCGAAGCGCTTGGCAATTTCAGAAAAGTGGCGCAATGGCTCACGCGCCTTGTCACCCACGGCGAAGACCACGGTGTGGTAGAGTAGGGAACCCTGCGCGTCGAGCACGACCACCTTGCATCCCGTGCGGATGCCCGGGTCAACTCCCATCACGCGCTTCTGACCCAATGGCGCGGCAAGCAGCAGTTGGCGCAAGTTCTCGCGGAACACATTGATTGCCTCGTCGTCGGCTTTCTCCTTGCTGAGCGCCGCAAACTCATTCTCCATTGAAGGACGGATGAGTCGGTTGTAGCCGTCGCAGACCGCCTCCTCCACGAGCTTTTGGCAAGCGCCGCCTCCCCGCACATACTGGCGCAGGAGACGGTTTTCGCACTCCTCGTCGTTGGCTGTGATGCTCACTTTGAGGAATCCCTCAGTCTCGCCTCGGCGCATCGCCAACAGACGGTGGGACGAACAGCGCCGCAGTTCCTCGCTGAAATCGAAGTAGTCGGAATATTTCTGTGCCGCCTCCTCGTTCTCTTTCTTTTTCACGACACGACTCTGAATCACCGCAGCGCGACGATAGACCGCCCTGACCTTTTGGCGCGCCTGCTCGTCCTCGCTCACTTGTTCGGCGATGATGTCCTTGGCACCTTGCAGCGCATCCTCGACAGTAGGCACTTCCTTGTTGATGAATCGCCTTGAAGCCCCTTTTGGGTCGTTCTCGCGCTGTAATAGAATGAGCGTTGCCAACGGCTCCAATCCATGCACACGCGCCACTTGAGCACGCGTTCTGCGGTGAGGCTTGAAAGGCAGGTATAGGTCTTCTATCTCCGTGGCATCCCAACTATCGTTGATGCGCTGGCGGAGGGCGTCAGTGAGCTTACCTTGCTCGCTGATGGTTTTCAGAATCGTCTCTTTGCGTTTCTGTAGTTCCGTGAGTTTTTGGTTCCACTCACTGATGGCTGCAATCTGCACCTCGTCCAATCCCCCCGTCTGCTCCTTGCGGTAGCGAGCGATGAACGGAATAGTACAGCCTTCGCCCAATAGTTTGAGCGTCGCCTCCACTTGGCGAGAAGGCAAGCGCAAATAATGCATAATGCATAATGCATAATGCATAATTATTTTAATTGGTTTAGATGGTTTAGAAGTTGAAACTCCAATCATTAAAATATAAGTTCTATAGATAGTTCTATGGGAAAGCGAAGCCAATTTATGCATTATGCATTGTGCATTATGCATTATATATCGCGCAGCAAATTATGCATTATGCATTGTTAATTGTGCATTATCAATTATGCATTATGCATTGTGCATTATGCATTGCTCAGCTTTTCCCCGTGACGATGCGCTTGATTTCGTTGAGTTTGTTGAGAGCTTCCACGGGAGTAAGGTTGTTGATGTCGAGTCCGAGAATCTCGTCACGAATCTGGCGCAGTACCGGGTCGTCGAGTTGGAAGAAACTCAGTTCCATTCCGCCCTCTTTCTTTGCTAACCGCTCTGCTGTAGAAGGCTTGCCTGCCTGTCCCACGCCCTCGTTGTCTTTCTCCAGTTCCTTCAGTATCACGTTGGCACGCTTTACGATGCTGCGCGGCATACCGGCGATTTCTGCCACGTGGATACCAAAACTGTGCTCCGAGCCACCGCGTTCCAACTTGCGCAGGAAGATAACCTTGCCGTCTACTTCCTTCACGCTGACGTTGTAGTTCTTGATGCGAGTGAAGTTCTTCTCCATCTCGTTGAGTTCGTGATAATGGGTGGCGAACAGCGTTCGTGCCTGTGCACGTGGATTCTCATGAAGATATTCCACGATAGCCCATGCGATGGAGATTCCGTCGTAGGTGCTCGTGCCACGCCCCAACTCATCAAAGAGAACGAGTGAGTGGGGAGTCACATTGTTCAATATATCAGCCGCCTCAGTCATCTCCACCATAAACGTGGATTCACCTAACGAGATATTGTCGGACGCTCCCACACGCGTGAAGATTTTGTCCACGATGCCTATCTTCGCGCTCTCTGCCGGGACGAAGCAACCTATTTGTGCCAACAGCACGATGAGAGCAGTCTGGCGCAGCAGAGCCGACTTTCCCGCCATGTTGGGTCCGGTAATCATCATGATTTGCTGAGTGTCCGTGTCAAGATAGACATCATTGGGAATATAGCGCTCGCCCAATGGCAGTTGAGTCTCAATCACGGCGTGACGTCCCTGCTTGATGTCGAGCACGTCGTCGGTGGCAATCACAGGTCTGACGTAGCAATTCTGCTCGCTCACCTTGGCAAAGCTCAACAGACAGTCGATGTGAGCAAGTACATTGGCATTGATTTGTATTTGCGGGATAAACTCCTGCATGGCGTTGATAAGCTCTTGGAACAACTGTGCTTCCAATTCCAGAATTTTCTCGTCGGCACCGAGAATCTTCTCCTCATAGTCCTTCAGTTCGGGTGTGATGTAGCGTTCAGCCTGCACCAGCGTCTGCTTGCGAATCCACTCCTGAGGCACTTTGTCCTTGAACGGATTGCGCACCTCGAGATAATAGCCGAACACATTGTTGAAACCTACTTTCAAGGAAGGAATTCCCGTGCGCTCGCTCTCCCGCTGCTGTATCTGAAGCAGATAGTCCTTGCCGTTGCGCGAGATGGCGCGCAGGTCATCGAGTTCCTCGCTGTAGCCGTCGGCAATGACGTCGCCCTTGCTCACGAGCTGAGGCGGGTCGGGTTGGATTTCTTTCTCAATGCGCTCCTTCAGACTCTCGCAGAGGTTGAGTTGTTCACCAATTTGCTTCAGCGACTCGTTGTCGGCATAGAGACAGGCGTTCTTCACGGGGCGGATGGCATCGAGCGCATTGCGGAGTTGCACGATTTCGCGTGGCGACACACGTCCCACGGCTACCTTCGAGATGATTCGCTCAAGGTCGCCCATGCGGTGGAGTTGTTCGTCGATGAGGTCGCGGAAGTCGGGCTGCTTGAAGAAGTATTCCACCACGTCGAGCCGTTGGTTGATTTTCTTCGGGTCTTTCAACGGGAACACCATCCAGCGGCGCAACATTCTGCCTCCCATGGGCGTGACCGTCTGGTCGACAACATCGAGCAGACTCTTGCCGTCCTCCTGCATGGGTTGCAGCAGTTCCAGTGAGCGGATGGTGAACTTGTCGAGCCGCACGTAGCGTTCCTCGTCGATGCGAGCCAAAGAAGTGATATGGTTGATATGCGTGTGTTGCGTTATCTCCAGATACTGCATGATGGCGCCCGCGGCAATGATGCCGTTTTTCAGATGCTCTACGCCAAAGCCTTTCAGATTCTTTGTGCCGAAGTGGTGGAGTAGTTTCTGGCGCGCTGTCTGCTCCGTAAACACCCAGTCGTCAAGCTCAAACACACAGTATTTGGTGCCGAAGTGCTCTTCAAAGTCTTTCTTTCGCGTGCGGTCGAAGAGCACCTCTTTCGGACCGAAGTTGCCAAGCAGTTTATCCACGTAATCTACCGAGCCTTCGTCGGTGAGGAACTCGCCTGTGGAAATATCGAGGAAGCTGACGCCACAAGCGTTCTTGCCGAAATGCACGGCGGCGAGGAAGTTGTTCTCCTTGTAGTTGAGCACATTGTCGCCCATCGCCACGCCCGGCGTCACGAGTTCTGTAATACCGCGCTTCACCATCTTGTCCATCTCCGACAGACCTTTCTTGCCTTTGATGGCAGCCCGCTTCTTCTTCGGGTCCTCCAACTGGTCGCAGATGGCTACGCGCTTTCCGGCTCTGACGAGTTTGGGCAGATAGGTGTCAAGGGCATGGTGGGGAAATCCTGCCATAGCCACATCGCCCGAACTTCCGCCATTGTTGCGTTTGGTCAGGGTAATGCCGAGAATGCGCGATGCCTCCACAGCGTCGTCGCCGTAGGTCTCATAGAAGTCACCGCATCTGAAAAGCAATAGGGCATCGGGATGCTTCGTCTTCATGGAGAAGAACTGCCGCATCATCGGTGTTTGTGAAGCGTCTGATTTTGCCATTGTTATCTTCCTCTTTCTTTTAACTTGCAAAGTTAACGATTTTTTGTGGAAAAATCAAAATCGCAAGAAATTTGTGAGAGACGTGTGTTTTGTGAAGTACTTGTGTTCAAGATTATCGGTTGATGTAGTCCTTTTGTTCTTGTAACATCCATTAAAAAGGGGAGAAATTTATTTATTTTAAAAAAATATCCATAAAAGTTTCATTATTTCAAATTAATTGTCTATATTTGCAGCGATTTTTGGATTGAGGCTTTGCTTTTAATGCATTGCGGGAGTAAAGTACTTGGTTCAAAAGCGTGACACTGAAGTCTATAAGATATACTTCACTTACTGAAATGTATTATAATGATGTATTTTAATGAACAGCCGCAATGCATGAAAAAATTATGCGTAAGTTATTATGTTTTCTTGTCCTGCTGGCGGGATTCTTGTCCAGCGCAGCTCAAGAGAGTACCGTGCGATTAGGTTATTGCGACGGTAAATTTGATGGTAGTAATCCGATGGGGTATTACGATTATTATCCTAATGTATGGAAATCTGCTGCCATCTGTCTTCCACAATCCATGTTGTCCCAGTATGCGGGAATGAGAATTGACTCTATCCATGTGGGCTTGGCGTCAAAAGTGAACATCGACCAATTGAAGGTCTGGGTTCGCACCGACCTTGACGGCGAGGACATCGCATCGGGTACTTTCCAATTCACGAGTACCGACAGTCTTGTCAAGGGATGGAATACCGTGAAGCTTGACGTGCCTTGCTCCATCACGGGAGAAGAGACACTGTATGTGGGCTATAGCTTCCATCAGGCAGGATTCTGTACGGGAATCTCCAAATTCAATCAGGGGAAGGAAAATGCCTTCTTCTTCAAACGCGACGACAACTCGGCTTGGAGCGATGAGAGCGAGAATGGAACGCTCGTTCTTGAGGCTTTTGCCAACAGCGGAAAAGTATTAGTGCGTGACTTGGCACTGCTTTCTGTAGCACAGGAAGGCACCTATGCACCCTCTGCCGATGAGCTGAAACTGAATCTTAACGTGAAAAACTACGCCAAAACGACCATTACAGGCTTTGATGCTACTTGCACCATTGAGGGCGTGGATGGCTCTTTCACCCAACACTTCGACACTCAACTTGCTATGCGTGAAACCAAGAACTTCGAATGGACCATTAATCCTGGTATCACCACGACGGAACCTAACAAGCGTGAGATGACGGTAACCATCACAAGCCTCAATGAGGGTGAGGATGAGAATATGGGCAACAATACAGCCACTGCCTCTATGTTTGTTGGAGAGAGAAACACCATTCGCAATGTGGTATTGGAAGAATTCACTACCGAGCGTTGCAGCAACTGTCCTCCTGTGGCTAATGCAGTACATGAGATTCTTGCCAAGGATAAATACAAGAACCGCGTGTTCCAGGTGAGTCACCACGTGGGCTACTATACCGACTGGCTTACCTCTTCATTTGACAAGGATTATGAGTGGTTCTATAATGGTCAGCTCTATGCTCCGGCTCTGATGGTGGACCGCATAGTGGGCTTCGACCCCTCCACTACTAACACTCCAGTATTCTTCCCATCGTCAGAGGAAATGATAGAGGAAGTTCTCGACCAGCAGTTGGATCAGCCTGTTGATGCCTCTTTGGATATGACGGTTTCCTACGCGGCTGAAACGAAGACTCTCAATATCCACGTGGACGGCGAGAAATACAAGGATGCAATTACCAACAACCCCGCACGCATCACGGTCTATCTCGTGGAAAACAATATTAATAATCAATCGCAAGCTGGCGCAACCTCTACTTTCCTGCATCATGGCGTCAACCGCAAGGTGAATAGTTCTTTCGGTGATGTTATCGAGTGGTACGGCAATAACTTCAGCTACGACTGCCAACTGGCAATTGATGATGAGTATAAGTATGAGAATCTAAGTGTTGTTGCCTTTATTGGTGAATATAATTCTTCCAGCCAGATAGACTGCAAAATCGTCAATTCCGCACGTGTCATGTCGTCAGAGTTCAAATCCTCTACAGTCATTGATACGAACACCGTCGCCGGTGAGCCTGTTGTAGAGGGCTACTACAACCTCCGCGGACAGCGCCTTGCTCAGCCAGAGAAGGGTGTCAATATCGTGAAATATTCCAATGGCACTACCCGCAAGATGATTATCAGATAATTTCATCACCTAATATAAACTAATATAAATTTATAGATATGTTACTACGTAAACTTTCATGCATTGTTGGAATGTTTGCACTTGGGACCCAACTCTCACTTGCTGTTCCAGCTTATCCGGGTATAATCAAATTTACCCAGTCGGACGGAACCACGCTTTCCATCTACCAGCGTGGTGATGAGTTTTCTCATCAGGTGTACACCGCCGATGGCTATCCTTTGATGTACAATTTCTCTACTCGCAATTATGAGTATGCCAGTGTCAGCAACGGCAAGTTCGTAGCAAGTGGAATCGTTGCTACCGACGCCACCAAACGCGATGCTAAGGCTATGCGCTTCCTGTCGTCTGTCAACCGCGAGGAAGCTGCTAAGGCTGGCGCTGAGATGCAGCGTGCTATGCGCCCAAAGCCCAAGTCTGCTCCCGCTTATGTAACGGCAGATGATATTACGCAGATGGTTATCTCCGACGTTCCCACCAAAGGAAAGCTCAAGGGTCTTGTTGTGCTTGTCGAGTTCTCCGATAAGTCTTTCCAATTCGCTGACCCTAAAAAGCATTATGAGGATATCCTCAACAAAGAGGGTTTCACAGACCAGTTTGGTACTCCCGGAAGTGCACGTGATTACTATATCAAGAACTCCAACGGTGCTTATCAGCCCGACTTCGTTGTGGCTGGTCCCGTGAAGATGGACCATACGGTGTCTTATTATGGAGGCAATGGCACTGGTGACAATTCAAGAGGCGACAATCAAGCTATCGGTCAAATGATTAAAGAAGCTTGTCTGGCAGTCGCTGACGAGATTGATTTCAAGGAGTTTGATACCAACAATGACGGAAAAGTAGACAATGTATATGTCTTCTACGCTGGTTATGGCGAAGCTGATAGTGGACAGCCTGAGACCATCTGGCCCCACTCTTGGGAACTTGCTGCTACCAACAACACCGTACAGATTGACGGTGTAACTGTTAACCACTATGCCATCTCGCAGGAAATCAACGGCATCAACGACCAGTATTGCGGTATCGGTACTTTCGTTCACGAGTTCGGCCACGTTCTCGGACTTGCTGACCACTACAATACTAATAATGGATATAGTACAGCTGTGCCGGGTTATTACGACACAATGTGTACTGGCTCCTATGGCAATAAGGGTTACACACCTCCTTTCTACTCAGCCTTTGAGCGCGCTTCTCTCGGATGGCTCGTTCCCACTGAGATTGTCATGAAGAAAGACTCTACCTATAAACTCGAGAACCTTGGCGACTCCAACTTCGCTTATTGTGTCAGCGTTCCCGACAATAACAATGAGTTCTTCCTGCTTGAGAACCGTCAGCTCAAAGATTTCGACGCTTATCTGCCGGGTCATGGCATGCTCGTTTGGCACATCGACTATGACCAGAACGCTTGGTGGTTGAATACCCCCAACAACGATGAGGACCATCAGCGCGTTGACATTGTTGAAGCAAACAACATCCTGCCTGTCAATGCTGGTGCTACGTTCCCCGGAACAAGCAACAAAACGCAGTATCAGTTCCAGTCGTGGGATAACGTCGACCTCTTTGCTTTCTCAGACGTGAAGGAAACCGACGAAGTGATTTATTTCAAGCTCGGCAACTCTGGAAACGTTGACCTCACAGCACCCGAGAATCTTACTGTCACTAATATTTCCGGCAAATCTGCCACCGCTTCATGGAGTGCTGTAGATGGTGCTGACAGCTATCGTGTGACACTCTCAGACGGTACAGATGAGCGCAACTTCGACAAGGTGACAGCAACCACGCTTGAGCTTACCGACCTCATGCCTCTCACCACTTATACCGTATCTGTGCAGAGCCGCTACAAGAATAGTGTTTCTGAGGCTTCTACTACTCAGTTCACTACCCTTGACGTGCAGTTCTCAGACCGCGTTGTCAAGGCTCTTGACCCAATCGACATTGATGAGGACCGCTTCACGGCACGCTGGAAGAGCGTGAGAGAAGCTGAGGCTTATGAAGTACAGCTCTACAAGCAAATAAGCGCAGGAAAGTCTGAAACCGTTTGTGGCTTCGATGATGAAGTGATGCCCGAAGGATGGACTACTTCAAGTTCTTACTTCAGCCGTAGTATGTACGGCGAGTCGTCTCCTTCTCTCTGCTTGATGGGTCTGGGTCATTATCTCCAAATGGACCTTGCAGATGGCGATGAGGCTAAGGGACTTAAATTCTGGCAATATGCTGCCTTTGGTGACCAATATTCCATCGAGACTTCTGAAGACGGAGAGAACTGGACAGAAGTGGCTACTGGTAACAAAGACCTGAATGAATCAGGCGCTTCGTTTGAGTTCCCCCTCACCAAGCATTTGAGAATATACATTGGTGCAAAATCCAACAATATGATGCTCTATATTGACGATGTGACGCTTGTTCACCAAGGCACCGAGTTCCAGCCTATTGGTGACCCTGTAAGGGTTGTTGGCGATACTGTCTATACATTCACTGGTTTGGATGCTGAGACGATTTATGCCTATGGCGTTCGCGCTCTCAACGGCACACAAAAGACTGATGAGTCGAATATTGTCACCGTTAAGACCGTCAAGACAATGAATATTGACAAAGCTGCAGTTGAAGAAGATTCAACTCCTGGGGAGGTTTATGACCTACAAGGACGCCGCGTTGATTTCGAGACAGCTCCTGCTGGCATCTATATCGTACGTAAAGATAATAAGTCTCATAAGTTAATAAAGCGTAAGTAGTCGGAAGTTATAGGTTTTTCTTCCGAAATGGTTTCTATCTGTCCCATTCCTTTGAGTGGGGCAGATTTTTTTTATTACTGTCCGGTAAACATTTTGAGGAAAAATGGTGCATCCGAAATAATGAATCATTCTGTCCTGACCCTTCATAGAAAGGGATGGCTTCCAAAAGTTTTCCCATGACGGGTGCTTCCTCTGAGTTTTTTTAGTTGAAAAAACATCTCAGCAATCTCAGCAAAGCATCTAACACGTTGAAAGGAAAACTGTTACGTACATGAATAGATGGTAAAACATCCCAGCAATATCTCAGCAACATCTCAGCGGACTGAGACGGAACATCTTTCCATCTGGAATGGGCAAAGAGGTGACAAATAGAGCTTTAGGACGAATTAAGAGACTATTGAGCAAACCTGCCATGTGATGGGAAGAGGCATCGTGAGATGCGCTTATGGGACAAGTAAAAAGCCCCAACCCGTCTGTAGATGAGGATGGGGCACATGAGAGGTTAAGTTTATCGGACAGTAATAATAATTATTGAAGTTTTGCAAGTTTGCAACTTCCTCACTTCAAAGGAGTTAGGAGGAGTCAAAGGAGTTAAAGACAACAGTGCTGAAGGGTATCAGTATCCTTCTATAGTAATGTCTTAACTCCTTTAACTCCTACTAACTCCTTTGACTCCACCAAACATGCGAAAGTTGGTTATTAATGGATTAATGCGCTTCCAGCCAGTTCTTTCCCCAACCGGCATCGGCAACAAGCGGAACGCTGAGTTTACAGGCTCCCTGCATCTCGCCGATGACGATTTTCTCCACGCGCTCCTTCTCTTCTGGATAGACGGAGAAGTTGAGTTCGTCGTGAACCTGCAGAATCATCTTTGAGCGGATTCCTTCCTCCTCAAAGCGCTTATGAATGCGAATCATGGCTATCTTGATGATGTCGGCTTCCGTGCCTTGGATTGGCGCGTTGATGGCATTTCGCTCCGCAAAACCGCGCACAGTGCCGTTCTTGGAGTTGATATCGGGTAGATAGCGGCGGCGACCGAACATCGTCTCAGCATAGCCTTTCTGTCGCGCGGTAGCAATAGCATTGAGCATATACTGGTGAACCTTGGGGAAGGTTCTGAAATAGTCGTCAATCAGTTGTCTTGCCTCACCGTTGCTGATGCCCATGCGCTGTGCCAGACCAAAGGCTGTAATGCCGTAGATGATTCCGAAGTTGGCTTGCTTTGCCTTTTTGCGCTGCGCATCGGTCACGTTTTCAATGTCGATTTTCCATATTTTTGCAGCCGTAGCGCGGTGAATATCTTGTCCCGCGCAGAAAGCCTCAATCAGGTGTTCGTCGCCCGATAGATGAGCCATAATGCGAAGCTCTATCTGACTGTAGTCGGCAGAGAAGAACAGACAACCAGGCTCCGGCACGAAGCACTTGCGGATTTCTTTTCCGTCGTCAGTGCGTACGGGAATATTCTGCAGGTTCGGGTCGCTCGACGAGAGTCGTCCCGTGGCGGTCAGCGCTTGGTTGAATGAGGTGTGGATATGTCCTGTGCGCTTGTTGATGAGCTTCGGCAGAGCGTCGATATACGTGCTGAGGAGTTTCTTCATGCCGCGGTAGTTGAGGATGTCTTGCACGATAGGAGCCTTCGAAGCGATACTCTGCAAAACTTCCTCCGACGTGACGTATTGTCCTGTACGGGTTTTCTTGGGCTTCTCAAGGATGTGCATCTTCTCGGGCGAGAACAGAATTTCGCCCACCTGCTTGGGTGAAGAGATGTTGAATTTCTCTCCAGCAGCCTCATACACCCGTTGCTCGTACTCGTTCATACGTTGCGTAAAGATGCTCGAAGTCTCTTTCAAGGCTTCCGTGTCGAGGCACACGCCACTCATTTCCATGTCAGCCAATACGGGCACCAACGGCATCTCTATCTCTTCAAACAGCCGCATGCCGCCCACTTCCTTGAGTTTCGGTTCGAGGGCGTTCTTCAGCTTTAACGTCACGTCGGCATCCTCGGCAGCGTATTCATAGACATCTTTTGGATTGAGGTCGCCCATATTCTTTTGGTTCTTCCCTTTGGGTCCGATGAGTTCCTCAATGTGGATGGTCTTGTAGTGGAGCCATTGCTCTGCCATGTCATCCATGTTGTGTTTGAGTTCAGGCTGAATGATGTAGTGGGCGAGCATGGTGTCCCACATCTTTCCCTTAATCCTCACTCCATAGTTGCACAGTACCTCAAAGTCGTACTTGATATTCTGTCCGACTTTCAGGATGGAGTCGTTTTCATAGAGGGGTTTGAAAATATTAACAATTCTCAATGCTTTTTCACGTTCTCTTGGAACAGCCACATAAAACGCCTTATTTTCCTCTACGCTGAAGCTCAAACCTACGAGTTCCGCGTCAATCGGATTGGTTGAAGTGGTCTCTGTGTCTAAGCTGAGAATTTGTTTTGTCATTAAAAAGTCACATAGTTTTTGTGCATCTTCTTCTTTTTCAACGAGTTGGTAATCGTGTTCGATGTCTTTAAGCGTCTGAAAACTCGTGTTTTTTTCGGTTTCTTTCCCCTCGGCTTGAAATAAAGAAAAAATATCGGGCTCTCGATTAACATTTGTTTGCTGTTCGATAGGTTTCTTAACAAACTTCGTCAACAGCCGTTTGAACTCCAACTCATTGAAGATTTTGGTCAGTTCTTCCTCGTTGGGTTCCTTCACTTTCATTTCTTCCAAGTTGAGTTCGATGGGAACATCGGTGCGGATGGTCGCGAGAAACTTCGACATCTTGATATCGTCAACGGCGCCCTCCACTTTTTCCCGCATCTTTCCTTTCAGTTGGTCCGTATGCTGGAGTAGGGCATCGACGCTTCCAAACTCATTGATGAATTTCACGGCAGTCTTCTCTCCCACACCGGGGCATCCTGGAAAGTTGTCCGCAGAGTCGCCCATCAGTGCCAACAGGTCTATCACCTGACTGGGACTGTCGATTCCATATTGGCTGTTCAGTGCTTTTTTGTCGATTACGTCATAGCCACCTCCATGTCGGGGCTTATACATCATCACGTTGTCGCCGACGAGTTGTCCGTAGTCCTTGTCGGGCGTCACCATGAACGTCTTGATTCCAGCTTGTCCCGCTTTCTTGGCGAGCGTGCCTATCACGTCGTCTGCCTCAAAGCCGTCAGCCTGATAGATGGGGATGTTCAGTGCGCGCAGGATGTCTTTTATCCAAGGCACGCTCTTCTTGATGTCTTCGGGAGTTTCCTCGCGCTGTGCCTTGTAGGGTGGAAACGCCTCGTGGCGGAATGTCTTACCGTGGTCGAAGGCGACTCCCATGTATTCGGGTTTTTCCTTCTGAATAATCTCTTGCAGGGTGTTGCAGAAACCCATGATGGCAGATGTGTTCATGCCTTTGGAGTTGACGCTCGGATGGCGTAGCAAGGCGTAGTAGGCGCGGAATATCAATGCATAGGCATCTATGAGAAAGAGTTTTTCCATAAATTATTTTTTTACTTTGGCGTAAAATTAATAAAAAAATGCCACATATATCCGATTAATTCACTAATTTTGTATCAAATTTGAATTCGTCATGGATTATTTATCTATTATCAAACAACCAATAGATGCAGAATTGTCCGATTTCATCGGACTTTTCAATCAGGCGTTATCACATACTGACGGTTTGTTGTCTCAGGTTTTGGACCACATCAAACAGCGTGCTGGTAAGCGAATGCGCCCTATGTTGATATTACTCATGGCGAAAAATTTCGGCAAGATTACAGATGTAACCCAACATGCTGCTGTTGGATTGGAACTCCTTCACACAGCTTCACTGGTCCATGACGATGTGGTAGATGAGAGTAAAGAGCGCCGCGGACAGCGGTCGGTTAACGCTGAATATGATAATAAGGTGGCGGTGTTGGTGGGTGATTATATTCTATCAACCGCTTTGCTCTATGTGAGCCGCACGCATAGTGAGATTATCGTACGCTATCTGTCGGAACTCGGCCGCACGTTGAGCAATGGTGAAATACTACAACTTTCCAACATCCAGAACGAGGATATCACCGAGGAAGCTTATTATCGGGTGATAGAGCAGAAGACGGCAGCCCTTTTCGAGGCATGTGCTTCCATCGGTGCGCTGTCGGCAGGAGCCGCTGAGGAGGATATTCATCAGGCAAAACTCTTTGGCCGTAATTTGGGCTTGATTTTTCAGATTCGCGATGACATCTTTGATTATTACGATAATAGTGAAATCGGTAAACCCACCGGCAACGACATGTCTGAAGGCAAACTTACCCTTCCCGTCATTTATGCGCTCAATAACACTCATGACGAAGAGATGTTGGCATTAGCACGTAAGGTGAAGGCCGGTACTGTTACACCCGATGAAATCGCCCGTTTGGTCGCTTTTACCAAACAGAATGGCGGTATTGAATATGCTGATAGGACGATGTGGGATATTCATGCCCGAGCCACCCATTTCCTTGAAACGGAAGTCCACGACGAGGAAGTGAGGAAGTCTTTGAATGCCTATTTGGATTTCGTGATTAAAAGAGAAAAGTAATCTTTACTCAAGGAAATTCCTTAATCCACTTTTATCTTAGTTTACGCTTAGCATCGTACCCGCTTTTGTAGTTCTCGCGCTCCGCGCGGGAACAGCCGCCGATTTAGCAAGTAATCATTGTCATTTGTTTCCGCTTCCGTAGTTCTCGCGCTCCGCGCGGGAACAGCTGCCGCTTTAGCAAGTAATCATTGTCATTTGTTTCCGCTTTTGTAGTTCTCGCGCTCCGCGCGGGAACAGCCGCCGCTTTAGCAAGTAATCATTGTCATTTGTTTCCGCTTCTGTAGTTCTCGCGCTCCGCGCGGGAACAGGGTACTTACCTTGCCAGAAGGTTATTGTTCCCGCGCGGAGCGCGAGAACTACGTATTTCGGGAACAGGGTATTTAACTTGCCAAAACGTTATTGTTCCCGCGCGGAGCGCGAGAACTACGTTATTCGCAAACCAGAAGCAATTTATTATGAAAGGTCTTATTATTAAGCTCTGTCTTCTTCATTTAATCCAATCCTCATAATAACTATACATATCTTCCCTCAATTTCTTTGGATTTTCCTTGATATAGAGTCTGAGAGCGTTTAATTCGTAAGGGTCTCTTATAATTCTGTCGTAGAAACCCTTTTGGAAAATCTTATCTTTCTTTCCTCTTACAGAATTAATTTGATGTGTGATGAAATGTTTTAGATTCTTGATAATATCTATTAATTCGTTCCCTTCTATCATTTGCAAGATGATGTGTATATGGTTAGGCATAATGACAAAACTGTCTATCCTGTATTTCCTGTTATTGTAATACTCTATGGATTGCTCAACGATTTCACGGTATTTCTTCTCTTTCAATAGACATTCACCATACCCTTTGTTTAGGTATTTTTCCATCTCCTTGTGTAGGAGAATTTTTTCATTATAATTTATTTCTCTTTCAAATAGATTTAGCGTCTCTACTATTTGTTTGATAGCTTCTTTTGGTATGGAATCAGCAAGTCGGAATGTAACGAAATATAGCTTTCCCTCTTGAACCCAATGCTGCAATTTACGTTTCTCTTCTTTTTCTATTTTCTCTCTTGGGTTGAAGAATGCTTTTCCGTCCATAGTATTATTATATTAAGTTCGTTTATTATTTGTAGTTATTAATTTTGTAGTTCACGCATTCGTAGTTCTCGCGCATTCGTAGTTCTCGCGCTCCGCGCGGGAACAGGGTACTTAACTTACTCGTCGTTTATTGTTCCCGCGCGGAGCGCGAGAACTACGAAAGCGGAACCATGATGTTTTATTGCCTTTGGTTTACGTTCGTCGGGGATTGTTCCCGCGCGGAGCGCGAGAACTACGAGCGAGAGCTATAAAGTCTTAGAAGTATTTCACTTCCTTTCCCACTATCTCGCTAATGAGTGTGTTGGTGAGACGGCTTGTACCCAAACGGAACCAGTAGTTGGTGAGCCATTTCTCGCCACAGACCTCTTTTAATATGGTGTAGTAGGTGAGAGCATCCTTCACCGTGTTGATGCCGCCAGCGGGCTTTAAACCTATCTGTATGCCCGTTTTATCGTAGTATTCCTTGATGGCTTGGCACATTACATATACGCTCTCGGGCGTAGCACCACTCTTTTCCTTGCCTGTGGATGTTTTGATGTAATCGGCACCGGCATACATGCTCAGCAATGCGGCTT
Source organism: Prevotella sp. (assembly GCA_050946455.1). GTDB lineage: Bacteria > Bacteroidota > Bacteroidia > Bacteroidales > Bacteroidaceae > Prevotella. Next base: position 29,278 of record JBMNUV010000017.1, on the reverse strand, counting down.
TCTTTACGTTGCCCAGTGAACCTAAGTCGCAAACTTCAAGGATGACTTTCATTGGCACGTCACCACATACTTGCTTCAGTTCATTGATGTCGTCGCTCACGCCCTCGAAATCGCCACTGAGGAACTTGCCCACCGGCATTACAATATCTACGTTCGTAGCTCCGTCAGCAACAGCTAATTGCGTCTCAGCTACTTTTACTTCCATACGACTCTGTGAGCTGGGGAAGTTGCCGCATACGTTGGTGATTTCCACGCCGTCAATCTCCAGACTTTGAGCCACTAACTCGGTGAAAGCTGGGTAAACGCAGATAGCTGCCACGTGAGGAAGTTCGGGATAGTCAGAATCGAACTTGTTCACTTTTTCAGTCATGGCGAGTATTCCTTCCTCCGTATCAGTTGTGTGCAGCGAGGTCAGTTCCACGCTTCCCAAGAGGAATTTACGCGTCTCGATGTTGTCGTTTTCGGGCAGTTTCTCAGCCACGATTTTCTCCACTGCTTCCTTCACTTGCGCCTCGTCCACATTGCAATCGTAGAGGCGCAGAGCCTGCTCATATTTGCTTACAGGTTGTTCTTTTTTCTTTCTCTCGTTAGCATCGTTGATGATGATGTCTTTAATTTTTCCCATGTTTTATGCTTTTAGTTTTGGATTATTTAAATGTCTTGTTTTGTCGCGATTTGTTTTCTTATCCATGCTCTTTTGGAACTCTTCAGTCAAGTCAACGCCGGTTTGGTTGGCAAGGCAGATGAGTACCCATAGCACGTCAGCCATTTCTTCTCCGAGGTTTGGTTTTTCACCTTCCTTGAAGCTTTGGTCACCGTATTTTCTGGCGATAACGCGTGCCAGTTCGCCGACTTCTTCTGTCAGGCACGCCATATTCGTCAGCTCTGAGAAATAGCGTACCCCGTAGGTCTTAATCCATTGGTCTACTTGTTGTTGTGCTTCTTTTATTGTCATTGCTGTATTTAATTCATAATTCATCATTGCTGCGCAGCTAACTTAGGTTTGGTAGGTGTAGTAGGCAATTTCTAATGCATAATTCATAATGCATAATTGGCTTCGCAACCTACTTTGCGACACGTTGTGCATCTATGGCGCAGCAACTCCTAACTCCTATCTCCTAACTCCTAACTTCTTCTGCTCCTAACTCAATATGCTTCTAACTCCTATTATTCTTTCCTCTTAGTGTCCATGCAAATTGTCACGGGGCCGTCGTTGACGAGTGAAACCTGCATGTTTGCGCCGAATTCACCGGTTCCAACGGGCTTACCGAGTGCCGCGCTCAATCGCCTACAGAATGCCTCGTAGAGGGGAATTGCCGTCTCGTGACCTGCTGCGTGAATCCAACTCGGTCGGTTGCCTTTCTTGTAGCTTGCCATGAGCGTGAACTGCGAAACGACGATGATGTCGCCGTTGACTGCCTTGATGTCTACGTTCATCACTCCCTTCTCGTCGTCAAAAACTCTTAGCCCGATGATTTTCTTCACGAGCCAGTCCACATCCTCTATGGTGTCGGCTTCCTCAATCCCTAATAGAATGAGATAGCCTTGGTTGATTTCTGATTTCACGCTCCCGTTGATGGTTACTGAAGCGTGACTCACGCGTTGCAATACGATTCTCATGGCTACAAAGGTAGTAAATTTCTCTTAGCTAATCCTCTTTTTTATCGGATTTCGATGATTTTTATTGTATCTTATTCGTAAGAATAAGATGCTTCTCTTTCAATTTCCAACAATCTTCCCATTTACTTTGGATTGTGCGACAATTGTCGACAAACTGGTTAACAATTGCTGACAAACTCGTTGACAATTGCCGACAAACGTGTTAACACTTGTCGCTCAATCCAAAGCAGCCGCTGAGAATGTGGTCGTTTGGTGCATAAAGCCTCCTATTTGGTTGATATTTAATTAATTAGGGATGTTGAATAGATTTGTTGGCAGTGTTTGCTAATTGTAACTTGATGAATAAGCAGTACGATTCGCTCTCTATCGGAAGTAATTTTCCCGAATGAGCGCGATTATCCGATTCTTCTTGATTGATTATTAGCTACAGCTTGATAGCGTCTCATCCTATGACTTCTGCTTCATCTACCGCTTTCCTTTGTTATATATGTAAATTATTGATTATCAATTTGTTAGGATAATTATTTAGGATTATCTTCCTTCTTTTTAAAGTGGTTGTAGATGATTTCCGCTTTAGCCGCGCCTATGACAGCGGCAACATCTTCTTTACTGGCTTCGGAGATACGTTTCACGCTCTTGAATTCCTTCAATAAGGCGTCGCGCGTTTTGGGTCCGATGCCCTTGATGTCGTCCAACTCACTGTGGAGCGCGTGCTTCGAACGCTTGTCTCTGTGGAAGGTGATGGCGTAACGATGCACCTCGTCTTGTATCTGTGTGAGTACTCGGAATAGTTCACTCTTTACGTCCACTGCCACTGTCTTTGGCGGGAATCCAAACAACAATTCGTTGGTGCGGTGGCGGTCATCTTTCGCCAGTCCAGCAATGGGAATGTTCAAGTGCAATTCTCCATCCGTGACCTCATGAACCACATCCATTTGTCCTTTTCCACCATCGGTGATGATGAGGTCGGGTAGGGGTTGTTTTTCCTCAATCATACGAGTGTAGCGTCGTCTTACGACCTCTTGCATCGAAGCATAGTCGTCCGGTCCCACAACCGTTTTGATATTGTATTTGCGGTAGTCCTTGCGTGAGGGCTTCATGGCTTTATAGACGATGCATCCCGCCACGGCATCTGAGCCCGAAATATTACTGTTGTCGAAGCATTCTATTTGATAGGGCATCTTCTCCAACCCTAAAAGCTTCTGCAATTCCTTCATCAGACGGGTCTGTTTCTGTTCCGGATTAAGTTTCTCAGCCTGTTTCAGACGGTCGAATTTATACTGTTTTCCGTTCATCTCAGAGATTTCGAGCAGGTGTTTTTTATCACCTCTCTGAGGGATAAAGAACTCTGCATCTTTGATTTTCCAACTCATCTCAAATGGTACGATAATCTCTTTTGCCTCACTATGAAAGCGCTCGCGAATCTCCGGAATGGCTTGGTTGAGCAGGTCCTCGTCGCTCTCGTCTAATTTGCGCTTGTATTCGTATGTAAAACTCTGGTTGACGGTACCGTTCTTGACGTGAATGTAGTTGATATACGCGTTCTTGTTGTGTTCATCATCCGTAATTGTGAACACATCTACGTCGGTGATAGTGTGGCTGACAACCTCACTCTTCGACACGAAATCTTGCAGTTGGATATAACGTTGTTTGAGCACTTCAGCCTCTTCAAACTTCAGTTGCTCTGCTGCTTTCTGCATCTTGTGATAGACCCAATTGCTCAATTCACGCGTGTTTCCTTTTAGTATCTCCTTTGCTTGACGAATATTCTCCTGATAATCCGCCCATGACTGCTTGCCAATGCAGCATCCCTCGCAGTTGTGGATATGGTATTCCAAACAAGGTTTGTAGCGCTTCAGTTCTATTCCTTCTTTTGTGATGGGCTGACGGCATGAACGTGGCTTACATATTTTCTTGATCAACTCCAGAATGTTGTACATGGAAGATATATGAGGAAAAGGCCCGAAATAGGTGCCGTAGCGCTTGTTGATGCGCCGCGTCTTGAAGATGCGGGGAAAAGTTTCGTTGGTAACCACAATACTTGGATAGGTCTTACCGTCCTTCAGCAAGACATTGTATCGTGGGTTGTACTGCTTGATGAGCGAGTTCTCCAAGAGTAAGGCATCCTCCTCCGTGTTGACCACCGTATAGGATATGTCCCAAATCTTAGAAACGAGCACTTTCGTCTTGTATCTGTCTACTTCTTTGTGGAAATAGGAGCTGACGCGCCGTTTCAGATTCTTCGCCTTCCCGACATAGATAATCACTTTGTCGCGGTCGTAGAATTGATAAGACCCGGGTTGCTCAGGCATAGCCAATACTATGTTCTTTAATTTGGCAAGTCTTTTCTCGTTTTCCTCTTTGTTCATTGTTGCTAAGTTGTTATCATTCAAGCACTCACATCCTTAAAGTTTCACGTGAAACTTCACCCGCTTGGCTGTGTCTTTACATCTCAAAGAAGGTTGTTAGGAATGTCTGTGGATTATTGTTCGTGTTCAGCTTGATGAAACGAATCCTATATCATCGTAGTTTATGTTATCCTCCCATCTGGTGTCCGGTAGGGATGAGACCGGGGTATTGCGCTATGTAGCTTCCATGTTGTTTTGATTATATTCAATATAGAATACTGAGCGCTTATCCATCAGAAGCTTTTTATGAGAACCTGATATAAAGCTAAATCCGCGTCAGTGTTTTGTCTGGCGCGGATTTTCGCCTACATTAGGTATTCTTTGTTCTTGAGGAATTAATCGTACGATGATTACAGTCTGATAAGCGATGTAATCTCAACGTCCTTGTCGAAGATGTCGCGGGCATGTGGAAATTCCGTAGCCAATTCGATGATGAAGTTCACGTAGATTTTCTTGGGATGGAACTTCTTTACGAGGTCGCAGGCTGCTTTCATCGTTCCACCAGTTGCCAGCAAGTCATCGTGGAGTAGTATCACATCGTTCTCATTAATGGCGTCTTTGTGAATTTCAATCGTGTCTGCGCCATATTCCTTTTGATAGGTTTGCTGTACAGTATCGCATGGCAATTTTCCCGGTTTTCTACATAGTACGATTCCGGCTCCCAAACGTAGAGCTACCGCCGATGACATCACGAATCCTCTACTCTCGATTCCCACCACTTTTGTGATACCTTTGTCTTGATAGAGGTCGCACATTTCATCGGTGATAATTTTGATGCACTCACCATTTTTAAACAGTGTGGTGACATCGCGGAAATTTACTCCTTTTGTGGGCCAGTCGTGAATGATACGTAGGTTGGCCAATAGTGTTTTGTTGTTCATTTGCTTTTTATTCTTTATATCTAAAATTTATGTTCATTTTAACGAGAAAAAGCTAAGATTGTTTCACGTGAAACAGCGGAATCTTCGAGGGCTTCGGAACGCTCAGAGAATTCGGAGAATTCGGAGTGCTCCGAGAACTTCGAGCTCTCCGAGAACTTCGAGCTGTTCCAACTTTTCAGAGCTTGTTCGGCTCTTGGAAGATTTCTCGCTGTCTGCCTTATCTGCCCATGAGTACCAGCAAGACGTTGATGTCGCTGGGGCTGACTCCAGGAATGCGGCTCGCTTGTCCGAGGGTGTCAGGATTGATGCGAATAAGTTTCTGGCGGCATTCGGTGGAAAGCTCGTGAAGGTCCTCGTAGTGGAAATGTCCCTTGATTTTGATGTCCTCCAAACGGTGCATTTTCTCCGCAACGATACGCTCGCGGTCGATATATCCTTTATACTTCATACGGATTTCGGCAGCTTCCGCTATCTCTTCCTTACGGTTTGCCGGAGCTTCCATCAGTTCGTTGAGTCCGGAGAAAAGAGGCTTCAACTTCTCCAAAGTAAGTTGCGGGCGGCAGACCAACTCCGAAAGTTTGCATCCAGTGCGGAGTGGGGCAGAGCCGTAGCTTTCCAAAGCGTCGTTCACTTCCGATGGTTTGACCGATGTTTGCCGACAGTAGTCCACGATACGTTGGATGGCGTTCTTCTTCTGTAACCACCAGTCGTAGCGTTCCCGCGTTGCCAATCCCAATTCATAGCTCTTCTCCGTGAGTCGAGCATCCGCGTCATCCTGCCGGAGCAAAATCCTGTATTCTGCTCTCGACGTGAACATGCGGTAAGGCTCATCCACGCCACACGTGCAGAGGTCATCGATGAGTACGCCGATATAACTCTCGTCGCGCTTCATCACGAACGGCTCACTTCCACCACATTTGAGAGCGGCGTTGATTCCCGCCACGATACCCTGTCCTGCTGCCTCTTCGTAGCCCGTCGTTCCGTTTACCTGTCCGGCGAAGAACAATCCCGGAATCACTTTCGACTCCAAACTGTGGTTGAGTTGCGTCGGGTCGAAATAGTCATATTCTATAGCATAGCCCGGACGGTAAGCCACGGCGTCGCGTAGGGCGGGAATCTTGTGAATGGCGTTGATTTGTACGTCAATCGGCATTGACGAGGAAAAACCATTCAGATACATTTCATTGGTATCCTCGCCTTCCGGCTCTATGAACAGCGGGTGCTGGTCCTTGTCGGGGAACGTAACCAGTTTGGTTTCGATGCTGGGACAATAGCGCGGACCCGTTGATTGAATCTGTCCGTTGAATAGGGGAGAGTCGGCGAGTCCGGCACGCAATGTCTCGTGTACTTCTTTGTTGGTATAGCAGGTCCAGCAAGGCAGTTGTTTCAGCACTCTGTGCGGACCCATGTAGGAGAACTGATGAAAGTCAGTGTCTCCCGGCTCTATTTCGGTATCTTCAAAGTGGATGCTGCGTTTGTCGAGGCGCACGGGCGTTCCCGTCTTCATCCGCGCCGAGCGAACACCGTGGCGCGTGATGCTCTCCGTGAAATGCGGCACGGCAGGTTCGGCGCATCTTCCGCCGGGATAATGATGGCGCCCGATATGAAGCAAGCCGTTGAGAAACGTGCCAGCTGTCACCACTACGCACTTGGCGCGGAACTCCACGCCCCAGATGGTCTTCACGCCCACCGCCTCACCGTTCTCCACGAGAAGCTCGTCGGCTTGGTCCTGCCATACATTGAGGTTGGGTACTTTGTCGAGCACGCTGCGCCATTTCTCGATATATTTGCTGCGGTCGCACTGCGCTCTTGGCGACCACACGGCAGGTCCCTTGCCCTTGTTGAGCATACGGAACTGGATAGCCGTGGCGTCGGTGACGTGAGCCATCTCGCCGCCCAGCGCATCAATCTCGCGCACAATCTGCCCCTTGGCAATTCCGCCAACGGCAGGGTTGCACGACATCTGCGCAATCTTGTTCATATCCATTGTGATGAGACACGTTTTTGCGCCCATCCTCGCGGCGGCAGTAGCGGCTTCACAGCCGGCGTGTCCGCCCCCAATCACAATAACGTCGTAATGGAAAATCATTTTCTTGTTCGCTAGTTTGGGACAAAAGTAAGAAAAATAATCGAATTTTACCCGTTTTACTTTGATTAATCATTAAAATGTCGTAATTTTGCAGGTGCTACGGAAAGCCCGAGGTAGGAGCCCGTACGCAGTAGACGGGTTACCTGAGATAGTATGACGATTGATAACGAACACCAAAAAGGAATAAATCATCAATTCAAATATCTAAATTCAATCATCTATGTGGTTAATCAATTCACCAATTGGTAGAAAGGTTGTGATGTCTGTCACGGGCATCTGCCTTATTCTATTCTTGACGTTCCACGCATGTATGAACGTTGTGGTCCTGATTTCGAGCGACGCTTACAACACGATTTGCGAATTGCTTGGTGATAACTGGTATGCACTGATAGGAACAGCAGCACTTGCCTTCCTCGCAGTCTGCCATTTCGTCTATGCATTCATCCTGACGGCTCAGAACCGTCGGGCACGTGGTGAAGTGCGTTACGAGGTAACGAGCCGTCGTCCCGAAGTGGAGTGGGCTTCGCAAAACATGCTGGTGCTGGGCATCATCATCCTTCTGGGTCTCTGCCTTCACTTGTACAACTTCTGGTCCAACATGATGTGGGCTGAGCTTACAGACTCTATGCCTTCCATCGAGGGCGTGATGAGCGCATCAGATGGCGCAGGTCTCATTGCCTACACCTTCTCGCAGCCCGTTTATGTAGTGCTCTACATCATCTGGCTCTGCGCATTGTGGTTCCATCTCACACACGGATTCTGGAGCTCCATGCAGACTCTGGGCTGGAATGGCAAAATCTGGTTCAGCCGTTGGAAGTGCATTGGCAACATCTATGCAACACTGCTCGTGCTTTGCTTCCTCGCCGTAGTACTCGTCTCCTTCTTCAAGTCGTTGTGCGGCGCAGCTTAACGTGCATTTGGGAGCGCACACAGCGTTCTCGTTTCATGTTTTCTTATTCAATAAAATAAAAGAATTATGTCACAGATAGATTCTAAGATTCCAGAAGGCCCCTTGGCTGAGAAATGGACTAACTATAAAGCTCATCAGAAATTGGTGAACCCTGCCAACAAGCGTAAGCTTGACATCATTGTCGTGGGCACAGGTCTGGCTGGTGCCAGTGCTGCTGCATCACTTGGCGAGATGGGCTTCCACGTGATTAACTTCTGCATTCAGGACTCGCCCCGTCGCGCTCACTCTATTGCCGCACAGGGTGGTATCAATGCAGCCAAGAACTATCAGAACGATGGCGACTCCGTCTATCGTCTGTTCTACGACACCATCAAGGGCGGTGACTACCGTGCCCGTGAGGCAAACGTTTACCGTCTTGCCGAGGTGAGTGCCAATATTATCGACCAGTGCGTTGCACAGGGAGTGCCTTTCGCACGTGAGTATGGCGGTATGCTTGCCAACCGTTCCTTCGGTGGTGTGCAGGTTTGCCGTACTTTCTATGCTAAAGGACAGACCGGTCAGCAGCTTCTGCTCGGTGCTTACTCTTCTTTGATGAAAGAGGTACACCACGGCACTGTGGAGCTTCACACCCGTACAGAGATGGAAGATGTGGTGATTATCGACGGTCGTGCCCGTGGTATCATCGCCAAGAACCTCGTAACAGGTAAACTGGAGCGCTATGGCGCACATGCAGTCTGCCTCGCCACAGGTGGCTATGGCAACACCTACTTCCTCTCCACTAATGCTATGGGTTGCAACTGCACCGCAGCTATGCAGGCTTACCGCAAGGGTGCCTACTTTGCTAACCCCTGCTTCGTTCAGATTCACCCCACCTGTATTCCTGTTCACGGTGACAAGCAGTCTAAGCTGACGCTGATGTCTGAGTCACTGCGTAATGATGGCCGTATCTGGGTGCCCAAGAAGTTGGAGGATGCCAAGAAGTTGCAGCGTGGCGAAATCAAGGGACGTGATATTCCCGAAGAGGACCGCGACTACTATTTGGAGCGCCGCTATCCTGCCTTCGGTAACCTCGTGCCGCGTGACGTTGCTTCGCGTGCTGCCAAGGAGCGTACCGACAAGGGCTATGGTGTGAACAACACCGGTTTGGCTGTGTTCCTCGACTTCTCTGAGGCTTTCCAGCGTCTGGGCCGCGACGTTGTTGACCAGCGCTATGGCAACCTCTTCGATATGTATCAGGAGATTACCGATGTTGACCCCCACGAGAACCCGATGATGATTTATCCCGCCATCCACTACACGATGGGCGGTCTGTGGGTAGACTACGAGCTGCAGACCTCTATCAAGGGTCTCTTCGCTTTGGGTGAGTGCAACTTCTCCGACCACGGTGCTAACCGTTTGGGTGCATCTGCTCTGATGCAGGGCTTGAGCGATGGCTATTTCGTGATTCCCTACACCATGCAGAACTATCTCAGCGACCAGATTACCGTTCCCCGCATCAAGACCGACGCTCCTGAGTTTGAAGAGGCTGAGAAGGCTGTTCAGGCTGAAATCGACCGCATCTACAACATCAAGGGCGACGAGAGTGTTGACCACATCCACAAGAAGCTCTACAACATCATGTGGAACAACGTGGGTATGGCACGTTCAAAGGAGAGCTTGGAGCGTGCACTCAAGGAATTGAAGGAACTCCGCAAGGAATTCAACGAGCACGTTCGCGTTCCCGGAAGCAAGGAAGGCTTGAACGTGGAGCTTGACAAGGCTATCCATCTTCGCGACTTCATCACGATGGGCGAGCTGATTGCTTACGACGCCTTGAACCGTAACGAGAGCTGCGGTGGTCATTTCCGCATTGAGAGCCAGACCGAGGAAGGCGAGGCTAAGCGTGATGACGAGCACTACATGTACGTGGCTTGCTGGAAGTATCAAGGCTCTGACGAAGTGGCTCCCGAGCTGCTCAAGGAAGACCTCAACTACCAGTACATTAAGGTACAGACGCGTAATTACAAATCATAGTTTCTAAGTTAGTGAGTTTTTGAGTTATTTAAGTTTTAAGCCTCTAATTTGACATATAGGTGAAATGAGCACGTATAAAGATTTGATAGTTTGGCAGAAGAGCATGGAGTTGTCAAGGACGGTTTATCGTCTGTGCGCGACATATCCACGAGAAGAAACTTTCTGCCTGTCCAGTCAGATGCGACGTGCCGTGGTGTCAATACCATCCAACATAGCAGAAGGATACGGTAGAGATACTGACAATGAGAAAGTGCACTTCATGTATATATCATTGGGCTCAGCTCAAGAGTTGGATACCCAGTTGATACTATCGCATGACTTTAAGTTCATAGGAGATGACAACTATACAAAGACTTCACAGTTGATTAACGAGATTGAGAAGATGCTTTCGTCATTAATCTATACTTTACGCTTTCCCCGAACACTTAAGAAGTCGGACAAGAGTGCATATTAAAAGCTCAAGACTTATCAACTATATCAACACATAAACTTAAAACAAAATGGATACAAATATATCATTCACGTTGAAGTTCTGGCGTCAGAACGGCCCCACCGACAAGGGCCACTTCGACACCCACGAGATGCACGACATCCCCGGCGATACTTCATTCCTCGAAATGCTCGACATTCTCAACGAGGAGCTCATCGAGAGCGGTAAGGAACCTTTTGTCTTCGACCACGACTGCCGCGAGGGTATCTGCGGTATGTGCTCGCTCTATATCAACGGTCATCCTCACGGACCCGCTCAGGGCGCTACCACTTGCCAACTCTACATGCGTCGTTTCCACGATGGTGATGTCATCACCGTTGAGCCTTGGCGCTCTGCTGCTTTCCCTGTTATTAAGGACTGCATGGTAGACCGCTCTGCATTCGATAAGATTATCGCTGCCGGTGGTTATACGAGCGTCCGCACAGGACAGGCTCAGGATGCCAACGCTATCCTCATTCCGAAGGAGAAGGCTGACGAGGCTATGGACTGCGCTACTTGCATTGGTTGCGGCGCTTGCGTGGCTGCCTGCAAGAACGGTTCAGCCATGCTCTTCGTTTCCAGTAAGGTGAGCCAGTTGGCTCTGCTGCCCCAGGGACGTCCGGAGGCTGCGAAGCGTGCTAAGGCTATGGTGGCTAAGATGGAGGAACTTGGCTTCGGCAACTGCACCAACACACGTGCTTGCGAGGCTGAGTGCCCGAAGAATGAGAGCATCGCCAACATCGCCCGCTTGAACCGCGAGTTCATCAAGGCTAAACTCAACGACTAATTTTTCCTTCATTGCGGTGGACTGACAAGCTGTCGGGTATCGATTGCTTCATTTTCTGCCGCAATATGCAAAACAAGCATCAGTGGAGTTCTATTTGGACTCGCTGGTGCTTGTTTTTGTTTTATTATTGTCCGGTAAACATTTTGAGGAAAAATAGTGCATCCGAAATAGAGAGTCATTTTTGTCTTGACCCTTCATAGAAAGGGATGACTTCCAAAAGTTTTCCCATGACGGGTGATTCCTCTGAGTTTTTTAGTTGAAAAAACATCTCAGCAATCTCAGCAAAGCATCTAACACGTTGAAAGAAAAATTCTTACGTACATGAATAGATGGTAAAACATCCCAGCAATATCTCAGCAACATCTCAGCAGACTGATACAGAACATCTTTCCATCTGGAATGGGGCAAAGAGGTGACAAATAGAGCTTTAGGACGAATTAAGAGCCTATTGAGCCAACCTGCCATGTGATGAGGAAGAGGCATCGTGAGATGTGCTTATCGGACAAGTAAAAAGCCCCAACCCGTCTGTAGATGAGGATGGGGCACATGAGAGGTTAAGTTTACCGGACAGTAATATTTTTGTTTGAGACAGGTTCAACCGTTATCCAAGGTGTTACGCATCCTATCCAGCCATAGTGTCTCTTGGCTTGGAGTATGAATAGAATCGCGAGCTGCCATTGAGATATGGCTTTGAAATGTTGCTCCTTATAGCAACCTTTTGTATCTTTGTGCCATGAAATAAAGAAAGAGATGGTTTCTGATAATTAGGTGGTTCATGTTGAATTAGAAAGAAAAACCGTTAATAATTATTGTGTTAAATTAGCCAATCTGTTTGCATTAATCACTAATATCGTGTATATTTGCAAAATAAATTCACACACGGACTACACAGAGTGCCGCCCTGCCTTCTGCTAAGACTACAAACTATAACTAACCGATACACTTATGTTAAGAAATCTATTCTCCTTTATTGCCCTTCTGGGCTGGTCCCTCACTGTTTTTGCCCAGCCCCATCATCCTACTGCTCAACCTGCCGCGTGGGGAGGGCTGACAAGTCTCCCTTTGCAAACTGCTCCCGTTGCGGCTTCGTCCCAGTCTTACCGCACCATCACTCCCCTCAACGATACCATCACTACCACGCAGCCTTCCGGTCAGGTCTTCGATGGCTTGTTTCGCGACGGTCAAGTCTACGGTCGCACCCCCTGGGGCGGCGTTGAGGGTGGAAAGATGGACGCTCTCGTTGGGTGCTACGTGGTAGGCGACGACGGCTTTATATATCTGAAAAATCCTTTCAGCCGCTATGGTGAGACCCATTTTCTGAAGCTCACCGACAATGGCGACGGCTCGTTTACGGCTCACATGCCCCAGCAGGTGCTGGAAGAGCCGGGTGCCGTGTTCTACGCCATGCGCCTCGTCTATCGCGACGACCTCCAATCCTACCGCCCCGACACTACTGCCGATGGCAACATTAACGCTGACCTCACGTTCACCTTGGTCAACGACACCCTGCGCATGGAGGACACCGACATCCTAACGGTACTTGGTCTTGTGAACGGCAACGGCAACTGGATTGGCTACGGCGAATATGAGATGCGCCTCTATCCTAATTCTTACCAGTGCGCTGTGCCACCATCGTCAGCGCAGTCTGAGCTGTATGAACTGGAGTGGAAGTCAGACGATTTCTCTTCTTCCAAAGTGGTGACGAAGGTGGCAATCGATGACCGCGATGTCTATCTGCAGGACCCCTCGTCGCTGAACTCGGGCAGATGGTGGCGAGGAACGATGGAGGGCGACTCTGTGGTGTTCCCCTCATGGCAGTATGGGGGCATCGACGAGGAGCTGGGTATGCATCTGTTCTTTGTTGGCGCCACTTTCACTGAGCGCACGGAATCACAGGGCACCTATAACGACTTTACCGTTGCGCCGAGCCTGCGGCTACGGTTCAACAGAGATGACAGGTCGATGGTCAACACTGACACTGTGGCGTTCCTCACCAATGCCTCCCCCCTGCGCCTGCAATATGTCAATGCCTATGAGCGTCCACAGTTCACCCTCTTCACTCCCACGGTGGCAGCCCCGCGCAAGCCTGTGATACAGTATGTGAGTCCCTACGACCCGCAGTACGGCTACGGCATGGGATATTACCTTTATAGCGAGGACGAGCAGGGCAACTACCTCATCCCAGACTACGTGTATTATCACGTCTACGTCAATGGTTCGACCACTCCACTGACGTTCACCCCCGAGCATTATCTGGGTCTCGAAGAACCCATCACCGACATACCCCTCCATTTCACCGACAACCGCGACTTCGTGATGTTTGGCGATGAGTGGAATCTGACGCTCCACGGTCTCACTGACCTCGACTCTATCGGCATCAGTGCCAACTATGCCTTTGAGGGCAACCATGAGTCGGAGATTGTGTGGTATCCTACTCAGGAATACCTCGACGCCATACAGCCCCTTTCCGATGGAAGCCAAAAGCCCATGAGCGTGGCATGGTACGACCTGCAGGGCAGACCCATCGCACGTCCGCAGTCGGGTCTCTACCTCAAGGTGACGACTTTTACCGACGGCGAGCGTAGAGTGGAGAAACGGATTGCGCCAGCCCGGTAATCATTGGCTGTTCCGAGGGCACAGGCTCATGCCCCCATCCGTTGCCGACGACGGGTGGGGACAGTCTGTTCCTCTCTGATTCTGTGATTTTGTTTTACAAGATAATCGCTCTCTTCCTCATTGAAAGAGACAGTTGCTTCTTACAATCTGGATAGATAGGTCACCGTTCATTGTCGTTTCCCAATTCTGAAAGAAACTCCCTCGGCGTCTGCCCTGTTTTCTTCTTGAAGGCTCTCCGAAAGGTGGACTGCGAGTTGAATCCGCTCTGTTCAGCCACGTAGTCAAGCGAATATTCCGGATGCTCCTTCATCAATGGAATCCCCTTCTGTTCTATCCGCAAGCCATTGATGTAGTCATAGAATGTCTGTTTCACCACGTTGGTGAAGTAGGTGCTCAGATAAGTACGGTTGGTATTGAATCTCTTTGCCAAATCGCCTAATTTGAGGTCGCTGCGCAGATAGATTTGTTCTTCTATCATCACTCTTTCAAAGTTTGTGGCGAAAGAATAGTAAGAGGGCAGTGGCTGCTTCCTCAAGTTTTGTTCTTCTACCATTTCTGCCATCTCCTTATAGCTCAGCGGTTGCAGTGTGAGGCACTTCCTAAGGAACAGTTCCCAGAATACTACCGTCATCAAATAGTAGATAGCATCTTCCACTGGCGACCCTACTACGGTTATCAGCAGCCACACCAACTGCAGCGTAATATAGAAAGCGAAAGTGTAGCTCACCCACGAGATATCCACACCCTTGAGATAAGAATAGTTTTGTCTCACGTAGCGGATGTAGCGTTGAGCCCATTTCGTGGCTACTCCAAGGGCTGTGAGTGCATAAAGGATGATGAATACCATATAGACGTAATACGACCATTCCCCGCCGTCCATCCATGCCCAGAGATAGAACAGAGGAAACGGCGCAGCCAGCCATGCCACCCGTCGCGCAGTCACCCAAGAGGGAGAAGTAAGTTCTAACAGAATCATGGCGTAGGAAACAACCGTCAGTCCGTCGGCAAAGGCTATCGCCCGTAGCCAGTCTTCCGTGTAGTGCTGAGGAAAGGCGAGCCACAAGTCTTTTATTAACATCACAGCCCACAACAGGTAGCTGATGCTCAAAATACGAATAATGCGGCGCTTGTCGTCGCGTCGCCAAAGATAGATACTCTGAATAATGAAATAGGCTGTTGCGAAGCCGTTGGCGTAGATGAACAGTTCCATAATATGCGCTTAGCGGTTTGGCTGCAAAGTTAAGCAATTTATGCTGTATTTCCATTGGTTTTGTTCCGTTGAACGGTGTTTATTGTTTCGTTGACGTTCCCAACCCTTATCATGACCATCATTTCAAATGGTTTTTCCTTAATTTCGCAAACGACAAAATTACATGTATTATTAATTATTTGAGTAAACATGAAGAAAAAACAATTCATTCTTACCGCATTATTGGCGTTGTTGTTCTCTTGGGGAACTCCCACAGAAAGCAACGCCCAGTTGAACAAAATCTTGAAAAAGGCAGGCAAACTCATTGCTCCTGCTAAGGAAAAGACTTCCCAGTCTGCTGCTAAGGCTGAGGAGCCTACAAGCGTCCCATTTGAGGCAATCGTCTCGGGAGGAACCATCCAGAATCCGTTGGCTGGAACCGTTTGCGACATCGAGCTTGTAGGACTCTATGGTAAATCCACGTCGCTCAACTATGGCACGGTAACCCCTGTGTTCCGTGTGAAGATGATTCTCAACAAGTCCACTGTCAAGATTGGAGTAGGTGCGGTGGCATTCGACCAAGACGGCAACACCTACAAGCCGGAGTACTATAATATCTCACATGAGTATGATGTGACGGAGGGAGTGTTTGTCAAAATTATCCCCGATGACGGATGGATATTTAAGGACGTGAAGAAAACAGCTACTCATTTTGATGTGATGAAAATGGGTGTTTGGGCTGGCTATCAGAAAGAGGGTGTCGTCACGTTCAAGAATGTGCCCATTCAGTGGGATGTGGAGATACCATGATAATGATGTTTGGACGATGAGAGTGTTAGGTTGATTGTTCATCACAGTTGCCTTGTTGTATATAGGAAAGCAGTAGAAAAAGGGCTAGGGAAGCGGCGCAGACGGTTGCACGTTTCCCCACGCCCTCTCCGCATGTGAAATCTATCGCTCGTAATAGAAACTTAATGGGGGACACGTCAATGTTTTTCCTTGGTTAGGCATGTAATTCAAAAGAATTATGTATATTTGCCACAACCAAAACAACAACAACCATGACAGAAGGATTCAGAGTGAAGGAATATCACGGTCCGGTGAAGCGGTATTGCCAGACCATGCAGTTGAAGGATGACAGTGAACTTATCAAGAAATACCGCCAAGCCCACAGCCGTGAGCATTTTTGGCCCGAAATAGAGGAGGGCATCAAGAGTGTGGGCATTCTCGAAATGGAAATCTATATCCTTGGCAACCGTCTCTTTATGATTGTCGAGACCCCGTTGGATTTCGATTGGGATTCGGCTATGGCTCGTCTTGCCACCCTTCCCCGCCAGCAGGAATGGGAAACGTTTGTTGCCGCTTTCCAGCAGTGCGCCGCCAATGCAACGAGCGATGAGAAATGGCAGATGATGGACCGTATGTTCTATCTCTATTAGTGAGGAATCCGGAGAAGGGTCCGCCCGTCTCCATAAAACCATAGACTATGATAGATTTATTGCAAGCCATTCGTGAGCGCCACAGCGTGCGCCGCTATACGGATAAGCCTGTTCCTGCCGAAGTCGCCAATGAGTTGCAGCAAATGGCAAATCAATATAATGAGCAGGCAGGACTGCATATCCAAGTCGTCACCGACGACCCAACGGCATTCAGCGGCTTTATGGCACGCTATGGCAAGTTCTCCGGCGTGAATAATTATATTGCCCTCGTGGGTACGAAAGCTGACCATCTCGACGAACAGCTTGGCTACTATGGCGAGCATCTCGTGCTTCGGCTACAGCAGTTGGGGCTCAACTCGTGCTGGGTGGGACTCACCTACAGCAAGAATCCCGACCGCGTAACGGTTGAAAAAGGCGAGAAGTTTGTTGCAGTCATCTGCTTTGGCTATGGAGCCACGCAGGGTGTTGCTCATAAATCCAAGAAACGTGAGCAGGTGATGACGGCACAGGATGCTCCCGACTGGTTCCTGCGCGGTGTCGATGCAGCGCTGCTTGCGCCCACGGCAACCAACCAGCAGAAATTCCGCTTCATCCTTCACGACGACGGTAGCGTGGAGGAAAAGACAGGCTGGGGATTCTTCGCCCACGTAGATTTAGGTATCGTGAAATATCATTTTGAGTTGGGCGCCGGTCAGCCCGTCAAGTGGTGCTGACCCTATGACCACCGAAGAGTTTATCCGTCTCCACAGCAACGACTCCGTTGCCGACCTCGCTCTCCACGCCTCGCGTTGGCGCGACGTGGACATGCCCTATGCCTTGGAGCAAATTGAGGGTTGGCAGCGTGCCCGTGCCAAGTTGCCCACTTGGGCAGCCACCGAAGGCATCGTCTATCCGCCCCACCTTGCCTTGGAGCAGTGTTCCTCCGAGTCGGCGGCACGCTATAAGGCGGGTGTCGTCTCCCGATTGTTGCCCGCCGATGGCTCATTCATCGACCTTACGGGCGGTCTGGGCGTGGATTTTTATTTTGTCGGACAACTTTGCCACCCCGCGCGTTTGACCTACGTAGAGCGCCAAAAACAGCTTTGCGAGGTGGCTTCCCATAATTTTTCTTGTTTAGGGCTTCAGGCAGAAGTGGTTTGTGGCGATGGGGTGGACTATCTTCATCGTCTCCGTCATGCGTCAGTCGTCTTTCTCGACCCAGCCCGTCGTGATGCTCATGGCGGCAAAACCGTGGCGATTGCCGACTGCCAGCCCGATGTGCTCGCCCTGCGCGATGAACTGCTGCAGAAAGCCGATGCGGTGGTCGTAAAACTGTCGCCCATGCTCGACTGGCACGAGGCGGTTCTGCAGTTGGGCATAGACGTAGTGAGCGAAGTCCACATCGTCTCGGTGGGCGGTGAGTGCAAGGAACTCCTGTTTGTGATGCGGGGCGAAGGGAGTAAGAAACCGTCGGATGGAGCGGGGAAGCGCCAACTCTTCTGTGCCGATGACGGCAAGGTGTTCGAAGCCACGTCGGGTGGTGCTGTCCGCCTTGCCAGTGATGTTGCCTCTGTGCGTTATTTCTATGAGCCTAACGCGTCCATCATGAAAGCCGGCTGCTTCGGCGCGCTGTGCCGCGAGTTCCCCGTTGAGGCTGTCGCCGCCAACTCCCATTTGTTTGTTAGTCAAGAGTGGCTGCCCGAATTTCCCGGCCGCAAGTTCCGGTTGTTGGAAGTGTTGTCGTTTGGCAAGCAGGATATGCGTTCGCTCTCGTCGTTGTCGAGCGCCAATATTACCGTGAGAAACTTCCCCATGACTGTCGCAGCACTCCGCAAGCGTCTCCATTTAAAAGACGGCGGAAGCGATTACCTCTTTGCCACCACTTTGTCCAATGGCAAAAAGGTTGTGCTTCATGGAGTGAAAGAAGAGGGATAGAGAACCCTCTGTTTTTTTGTAATTCCTTTGGCAAAATAGCTTTTTTCCAGTAAAATTTGGGGTTTGTGAGCAAATTTTTACCAAAAAACTTGTTTATTTGGCAAAAAGAACCTAATTTTACCGTCCGATAGAACATTCTACTTTAAAGACCATAATTATCCAATCTAAACTTTCAATTATGAGAAAAGTTCTCTTGACTGTTTTGAGCGTGATGGCTCCTGTAGCCATGAACGCCAGTGAGGCAGACTTGAAAATGCCTGAAGGATTTGCTTCGGCACCTGAGACTCAGATTCTTTATTGGGGATTTGCAGTGGTGCTCTTGGGCTTGATTTTTGGTTTCTGCCAGTATCTATTTGTGAAAAAACTCCCCGTCCATCAGAAGATGAGCGACATCGGAGATGTGATTTTCAAAACCTGCTCCACCTATCTGAAGCAACAAGGAAAGTTCCTCGGCGTATTGTTTTTGTTCATTGGTGCTGCCGTCGTCCTCTATTTTGGTGTGTTGGAAAGCACCGGTTTGGGAGCCGTTTGTTTGATTCTCGCTTGGACCATCATTGGTGTGCTAGGCTCCTACAGTGTGGCATGGTATGGCATCCGCATGAACACCTATGCCAATGCCCGCATGGCTTTCGCATCCTTGCGCCGTCGTCCCCTTTTCCTGCTCAATATTCCTCTTACGGCTGGTATGAGCATCGGCATCGTGTTGGTATGTATTGAGTTACTGCTCATGCTCACCATCCTGCTCTTCATGCCCGCCAACTTGGCTGGTAGCTGCTTCATCGGCTTCGCCATCGGTGAGTCGTTGGGAGCCTCTGCCCTGCGTATCGCCGGCGGTATCTTTACCAAGATTGCCGACATCGGTTCCGACCTGATGAAGGTTGTATTCCACATTGGTGAGGACGACCCCCGCAACCCCGGTGTCATCGCCGACTGCACGGGTGACAATGCTGGAGATAGCGTTGGTCCTACCGCCGATGGCTTCGAGACATACGGTGTGACGGGTGTTGCACTCGTCTCGTTCATCCTGTTGGCTGTGCCCGTTGAATATCAGACCCGCTTGTTGGTATGGATTTTCTGTATGCGTATCTTGGGCGTTATCGCCTCTGTACTTGCCTACTACATCAACAAGGCTCTTTCCAACGCCAAATACAGCCACGCCGACGATATGGACTTTGAGCAGCCGCTGACGTCGCTCGTTTGGATTACGTCCATTCTATCCATCCTCGGCACGTTCCTCGCCAGTTGGCTCATTCTGAGAGACCTCGGCGAAGGATACTGGCTCGGACTTTCTGCCATCATCAGCTGTGGTACGCTTGGCGCAGCCCTCATTCCTGAGTTTACGAAGATGTTCACCTCGCCCAACTCTACCCACGTAAAGGAAGTCGTCAACACTTCCCGTCAGGGCGGTGCATCACTCAATATCCTGTCGGGTCTTGTATCGGGCAACTTCGGTAGCTTCTGGACTGGCTTCGTGTTCTTCATCCTCATGTTTGCCGCTTATATCGCCAGTTTCTATTTCGGCATGTCAGCCATCTTCGGCACCTACTATAGCATCTTCGCCTTTGGTCTGGTGGCATTCGGTATGCTCGGCATGGGACCTGTGACTATCGCCGTAGATAGCTATGGACCTGTGACCGACAATGCTCAGAGTGTCTATGAGCTTTCCCTCATTGAGGACGACATCGAGCAGAGCCGCATGGAAGTCAGAGAAGATTTCGACTTCGAGCCTGACTTTGAGAAGGCTAAGTATTATCTGGAGGCAAACGACGGTGCAGGCAACACCTTCAAGGCTACTGCCAAGCCCGTGCTCATCGGTACTGCCGTGGCAGGTTCCACCACGATGATATTCTCGCTCATCCTGCTCATTCAGAAGACCCTCGGCATTGCACCGGAGAGTGTGCTCAACTTGCTCAATCCCTATACGATTCTCGGCTTCATCCTCGGCGGTTGCGTCATCTTCTGGTTCACCGGTGCCAGTATGCAGGCTGTCACCACGGGAGCCAACCGTGCCGTGGGCTTCATCAAACAGCACATCAAGTTGGATGTCAATGCTCCGAAGAAGGCAGACACCGCCACTTCTCAGCGTGTGGTGAAGATTTGTACGCAGTATGCCCAGCGCGGAATGATTAATATCTTCATCGCCATCTTCTGTTTCGCTCTCGGCTTTGCCTGTCTGTCGTCGCCCTCTGGCGTGGGAGGCAAAGAGGCAGTGAGTATGTTCGTGAGCTATCTGATTTCCATTGCCGTGTTTGGTCTGTTCCAAGCCGTGTTCATGGCTGATGCTGGTGGCGCATGGGACAACGCCAAGAAGATTGTGGAGGTTGACCTTCAGGCTAAGGGCACTCCGCTCCACGAGGCAAGTGTGGTGGGCGACACCGTTGGTGACCCCTACAAGGACACGTGTTCCGTGGCTCTGAACCCCATCATCAAGTTCACCACGCTGTTTGGTGTGTTGGCTATGGAGATTGCCATCAGCGAGAAGTTCCGCGATATTGCACCCCTCTTTGGCGTGCTCTTCATCCTCATCGCCCTCTACTTCGTCTATCGCTCGTTCTACCACATGAAGAGCGAGGAGGCAGTGGAGACTGCAGAAGAGTAATTATCCACTCTAAATCAATGATACAACAAGAAAACCCACTCCCCAAGACTATTGGGGGTGGGTTTTCGCTGTTTATTGCCATTTTATTATTACAATGGATTCAACGAATGTTTTGTGCAGCATGGGGTCCGCGAAGCATGGAGGTCTCGCGCTCCGCGCGGGACGACTTCCGCATCGTGTACAAAGTACTGCCGACAAAATACGCTCAAAGAAAGGTCACGCAGATTCAGCAGATTCTTTGGATGCACGAAATTGTTCCCGTGTTGCTTGGAGACGAAATCGTAGTTCTCGCGCTCCGCGCGGGAACAGCTGACGATAATCAACGATGGGAAGCAGTATATAATATTCGCGAAGCATGAAGTCGCAACTATTCGACGGGTATTGTTCCCGCGCGGAGCGCGAGAACTACGTGGCAGAACAGCATCCTCATTTTGAAAGTAGTTGTCCCGCGGAGCAATATCATAATAGATGTTAGTTTTTTCCTTGTCAGTATAGTAACAAGAAGAGGTTGCAATGGATGTATTATCAGTATTCCGAAGAGAGAAAATCTCTCACTTCTAAATGGAGATAAAGGTACTTGATGTCACGTTAATTGCTTCATAATAAATACCTGCATTTCCATTAGTGTCGCGTGTTACCTTAGAATTTGCATACATACTCGTAAAGCTCCGCAGCATTGGAGAGACCTAACTTTTGGCTGATGCGGGTTTTGCGCTTCTTGCATGAGTCTGGCGTAATGTTCATGAGATGTGAAATCTCCTTCACGTCAAGATTCATGCGGATAAAACCAAGAAAGCGCAGGTCGGAGGAAGAGAGCTTTGGATGGTGGGCTTTCAAATTCTTGAAGAAGTCGGGGTGTTCCGCTTCCAACTTGACATATAGTTTCTCGCTCTCATTCTGTTGGTGAAGAGCCTGATGAAGTTGTAGGGCAAGTTTGCGAATCTTTGGGTCTTGTCCCGCTTGTGGCATCTCACCGAAAGCCTCCAGCAAGTCGCTGATGAGTTGATTGCGCGCTGAGACAAAAGCCGTTGTCGCAGACAGCTCGTGCTCTTTCTTTGTCAGGGATGTCTGCAAGTGTTGCTTGGCTTCTTTCTCCTTCTCCAGTTTCATATTCATGATTTGACGGGCAAGCTGGTTGCGGACGATTCTGCTTCGCGCGTAGAGTGTGACAATGATGATGATGAGCAAGAGTACGCCTACGATAGTCCATGCAATGAGCCGGTGATATCGGAGTTGGGCAGCCTTGCGGTTCATATCATCGCGGAGTTTCATGATTTCGATTTTGACATTGGCGTTCTCGACAAGCTGTTTGTCATGGATATGGGTAATAGAATCGAGATTCGTCTGCATAGAATCCTTGTAAAATAGCGCCTGACGATAGTCGCCAAGTTTCTGGTAGAGCGTTGACGCCACGTCGAATACCTCTGGTTTGTTGCGGAGTGGAGCGATGGCTATGGCACGATTTGTCAATGCTTGGGCTTTCTTCAGGTCACCCCGCTTCATGTAGATGTTGATGAGATAGACGAGCATTGCAGACTCATCACCAGCCGCCAAATATTTGGAGCCGATGATTTGATTTCCGATACGAATGACATCGTCATAACGATGTTGCTTGTAGAGCGCATCCGCTTCGATAACCCTGATGCGCACGAATGATTCGCTGTCGTTGGGTGCAGTGAACTTGCGTGCGAGACTCGTATATTGTGCTGATTCTTTGAAGTTTCCCCTCTTATTGGAAATGAGTGCGATATCAGTGGCAATCGTGATACAGGTGGCAGAGTCTTTCGCCAGCAGATAGTATTTCATCGCCTGCTTGCTGTAGGTGAGGGCTTTGTCTAAATTGTTCTCCTCATAGTAGATGCCCGAGATGCCATTCAGCACATATGCCCTTTCCTTGTTGCCCAAATTGTGTTTCTCACAGAGTTTGAGAGCCTCATAATAGCATGTTTGAGCCTCCCCGTTTGCCAAGATGAGATAGTAAGCGGCGCCCATCTGATAGAGTGCCCAGAACTCACTGACGTAGTCATTTTCCTTTCGTGCCAGTTCACGAGCCTGCATGTCGAGTTTGATAGCCTCTGCACAATTATTCTGCTGTGCGGCTTTGATACCGCGGTCGAGGAGTTGATTGATGAGCGCAGGATTGTCTGCATATCCGCTTTGCGGGCAGCATAGAAGCAGCATCAAACAGATACACCTTATTATTTTCCTTATTATAGGTAGCGCTTTTCCCAACATCATTGGTATTCGTAACTCCGTCAGAGTCAATTTAGTTCCTTATTCTCCGACAAAGTTACAAATAAAACGTCTTATTGCAAAAAGATTAGTAGCTTTTCCTCTACCACTAATGACTGAAAAAGGCAGGCAATCGTAATAAATTGCCTGCCTTTATCTTAGGGCTACACCGCTGAGGAGAAAGGTGTTTTGACCCTTGAACCGACAGCGGGAGTTGGATATTATCTTACAACGACCTTAACAGCCTTTTGACCGGCACGGACGATGTACATACCTTGAGGAACGCTTATCGTTTTGTTGCCGTTGACGCGACCACTGTAGATGGTCTGACCGTTTGGTGTGCAGATGACGACGCGGTCATTAGCGGCACCTGCAATGAGGATGGTGTTATGACCCGTCAATACCCGGCAGCTTGTAGCGGTTGTCAACTCATTCACGCCCTCCGGTACGCTGTAGTTGTAAGGATTGGACACTTCCGACTCGCCTTCCTGCCAGTTGACAGTAACGTAGTAGACGTGTTCACTTGAGCCAGCGCCAGCATCCACGTAGGTAGTGTCGGTGGTTGTTCCGATGCGTTCTCCATCACGATAAACATTGTAACCGTTGAGCGTCAGTTTTGAAGTAGAACCGAAGAGCGGCGTGTATGTGATGTCATCCATGAAGAGTACCGTATGCGTTTCATAGGTGCAGCAGCGCACAGCGAAGAAGCGAGCATCCTTCGGCAACTGATAAGTCTCATGAACCCAGTCTGTAGTGCCTTCCACGGAGTCGCGGTCAAATGCCACGAAATCAGTAGAGAGGTTGTCGATGCTGATGCTGTCCTTTGTAGAATAGAGCATCTCGATTACCTGAGCACCGGAACCAGAGTTCGGAACGCGAAGATAGAAGTCAACGTTGGAACCGCCCATAATCTCTGAAGATATGAGCCAATCGTCGTTGGTCAGTGTAGTTGAGGTACCGTCACTGGCAGCCCAGCAAGCGAGAACCTTGCTGCCGGAATGAGGTGTCAGAACAGCGAAGTTAGAGAGGCTGAATCCTGCCGTCTCTGGATTCCAGATTTGCCATGCCTGAGGCTCGTACTCATGGGCAATAGAGGGTCCACCAAAGTAGACGGGTACTGTGCCGTCACCGTCATAGACAGTCCAATCACCTATGCTGTCGATGATGAAGTCGTCATAGTCCTCGAAATCATCTGTAACTGGGTCTGTCTGCTCATCCGTAGCAGGCTTGTTCCAAAGGAGTCTTACGTCTTGTCCCTCGTTGTTTCCAGTGAGGTTCGTGGCAACGGGAAGAATAGAACCGAGCACTGTGTACTTCTTCACTGCACTCGTATCGTTCGTTGCTATGGCATCGCCTTCAAGCACGCTAACCGCCTTAATATAGTGGGATGTACCACGCTGGCTGACATCAGCTTTAATTTGGAAGCTGAGCGTTGTATTAGCGTTGGAAGCTAAATTATCAATGGTCTGCTCATCCGTCAGGACACTGTCCACGTAGAGCTGAACCTTCACATCTGTGGCATCCTCCATACCGTTGTTGGCAACACGTACGGTAGTCGTAGCGGGTTGGTCTGCTTCGACATACTTGCTAACTGTGATGTTCTCCACCGATGCATCCAAATCGACACCCTCATCAACCTTGATTTTATCCACGAAGATAGAAGCGGAAGCATCCAAAGCATAAGCACCAAGAGCAATCTCCATGTTGTTAGCGCCTGTAGGTAGAGAGATAGCGTGACGGCTCCATCCATCAGTACCGTCGTTATACTCTACGGAATCAACCAGTTCAAAGCCTGCGTCGTCCACGTTTGTGTAGACATAAAGTTTCAAGTCACCTTCGTCAGCGTCGAAGCCATGGTACATGTAGAAGGACAACTCCGGCTTCTCAGCGTCTTGCAGAGAGACGCGCGGACCTTCCAGCACCTCACTGTTGGAACCTTCGTCTTTCCATGTGAAGGAAAGCATACCTCCATCAGCATCGTAAGGTTTGACAACCATTCCCTGACCTGTGACTATATTCCAAGCATAGTCATAGCTTGTTGCATGACGGGTCCATGGGTCTTGACTGATGATGCCGTTAGCAAACGACTCAATATAAGGTCTCTCATAGGGTGTGCCAATGGTGATTCCGACGATGGTACCGCTCTTTCCTGCTGAGTTGCAAGCAAAGATTTGATAGTCTACGTATGCTTGACCGAAGCCCCAATAATCATCGTAGGTGAACTCTGTGTCTGTCAGACTGTCTGAAACAGCAGGCCAGTGGTCATCGTAGTTCCACAGGTCGTATTGACCGACAATGTATTTGATATCGCTGACATCTACGTAGCCTCCGTGAACACCCTTATCGCCTGGGGCTGTCCAAGTGAATGAAGGCACTTCGTCGTCAACGACCATATAAGCGTGAACATTCTGAGGAGCCATTGGAACGTCAATACCCGTCCAGTTGGTAATCTTACCGGCACGTCCACGGCCCTTGCTGTTGTAAGCTACAATCTCGTAGTTGTTGAGACCTTGGCTGACATTCGGGTCGTCCCAAGTCAACTGAATACCCATAGCGGGAGCCTCGAAGGTCGTCACCGGCTTGAAGCTATTGTTCTTATAAATCTCAATCTTCTTGATTTCATCGAGCGGTTCACCGTTGTAGGTCTTGGTTGGTGTAACGAAACTGAGGGAGTTGGTCAGCGCACCCATAGCACCGGCTGTAGCGGTCAGTGAGGTTACACTGTCGGGAGCTTCATACTGACCCTCAATACTCACAGTGAAGTCATTAATCCTATTGTTCACACTATTGCCAACGGTATTCTCATGGAAGAAGAGATAATAGTTGCCGCCAGCAGGAACACTGAAGACACGTTTGTATTCAAAGCCGTCACCGTAAGGAACGACAATGTCTGAGTCGAGTACGGTCTCAGAGCCCGTGAGATTCTGCTCCGTACCGAGAAGCAGGCGCATGTGCTCTTGATTCCACACATCACTGCAGTGGTAAGTGATGCAGTAGTCTGTGTTGGCTTCCAAGGCGATAGGCGGAGTAATCAAATAGTCGTCATCATACGTTGCCACAGTTCCAAGTTCGGTGCTTGTTACGCCATTACCAGTAAGGTAAGCGCACTGCGGCAGAATCATGAACGACCAAGTCTGCCCATCGTTATTGTTATCAATCACCTTGAAGAGGTCGAAGTCTTCTTGTGTAGTAAAGCTCTCCGTGAATGGCGGAACGTAAGTAGTACCACCGGGAATAGTGTCTGTATAAGCAACACCGCCCTCACGGGTTCCAGACAGAGAGATGACCTCATAATAATAGTGGAGACGGGCTGCAGGGAGCACATCGTCGAAAGTTGTATTCTTCAATTGGTCTGCCACGACTACCTCGTCAGGATAGCGGACAATCCGCACGGAAATGGTGTTGTCATCTACCGGTCCTCCCTCAAGGGATGTGGTCGGCATAGTCCAAGTCAGTTTGACCGTGTTGTCAATGTTTTCAGCCATCAGATTTGACACTGCGCTTGGAACGTCGCTACCTGTGTAGGTGTTGATGCGTCGCATGGCACCGTCTCCTGCACTGTTACGAATAAAAATCTCGATGATATGAGCGCCCTCAGCCAATGTCTTGTCAAGAGTGACTTCTTGTCCGGGCGTAACGCTGAAGGTCTCTTCCGTTCCGTCAATAGAGATAACTGCAGTGAGGGTGCCGCTAAGGGTCTCATCTGACAGATAGGTAGTCTGAGGCACTGTGAACTTCAGAGTTCCTTCATTACTGCCAACGGAGCTATAGTCGAAACTGAGATTCGTCGGGGCAGCAGGGGCTGCGGATTCCACATAGGGAATATAGAGTCCAAGGAAATGCTCGTTGCCCGGCATGTCAGCTATCTTTGTCAAGGTCGTGTCCGGAGCCGTGAAACTATAAAGGGCAGACTCCTCCGTGTCTCCGTTCACAGCCACCCAGTAAGTCTTGCCCGTAACAGGGTCAGTAACGGCACTCATGGGGTCGGCTGACAAATTAAAGGGATTGATAGCACCTAAGTCTACCGTGGCAGCTGTCGACTTGTCTATCTTATAAAGATGTCCGGTGTTGAAGGATATGCCGTAGAGCGTGCCATCCTTGCCGATGAACATCGTTTGGATAAACTCATTGACATTGCCAATAATTTCGGTCTCGTATGTGGTTAGGTTAATGGAAAGCAACGGTTTTTCGTCACCCCACGACATGGTATAGGCTTTATCTGTAGTGGGGTCGTAAACGCCAATCTGGCGGAAGTAATAATCCCATGACACTCCGTCGCCAATCGTGATGGGACCTTCTATCTTCTCCCAAGTCTTGGCATCATAGACATCCATGTGTGATTGCACATTGTAGTCTTCGTCTTGTTCTGAATAGAGACAATAGAACTTACCTTTTGCGTAGAAGGCAGCCATCGGTTGGGGTATGTTCGCCTTGCTCTCGTCCTGATAATCGGGATTAGGGCACTCATGGAAGGAATAGACGTGCATGGGGAGCTTCGACAAGGTTTGCCACGTGCCGTCGGTGAAGTTCAATCCGTAAAGAAGCACGCTGTCTGCCACGTTAGCTCTTGCGTCAATTCGACGTGGACTTTGGGCTGCCCGTAGACTTGTTTGAGTCGATGAAAGCTCATGAGCGCATTTCTTACTCTCTGCCAATGCTACCTTAGCGGGATTAGGGAGTTGACGGGACGGTCGCAATCCTATCTCTCCCTTCTTCGTCTGAGCTTGTGTAGCAATTGCCTTCGTGTCTTTGGCAGAACGATATGTTGGCTGTAGCGACTGTGCCGTAGCAGTCGTCACCATCAGTAATCCTGCCAATAAACAAGATGTGAAAGTCTTTTTCATAAGCAATTAATTATTGATATACATAAATGGAAAGTGTTAGATTCAACTCTCATGTTTCTGCAAATTTAGGGAACTTCTTGCAAAATTGGCTGGATAATTGGGGGACAAATGGTAGACAAAATTAAAAATTAGTAGCAAAACGGTCGCTTATTAGATTTTTTCCTCTATTAATGGGGTATGTTTTAACAATTTGCGAGTTGCCCTTGTTTTCCATACAAGTATCTGATAAACAATATATTGACTACTTTGGAAAATAGATGGGCAAAAAGAAAACCTTTCGCTTGTTAGTTTGCAAATTTCTCCTTATCTTTGCCGAACGTATCTGTTTGGACAGCCCACACCTAAGGGCTTGCCTCGCCTTCTCAGCAGTTGAGAAGGATAACGATGAAAAATAATAAAACAACAACGATATGGAATTGATGTCCCAAGAGGGGTATGACAAGTTAGTGGCTGAACTCAACCACATGATTAAGGTGGAATTGCCAAAGGTGATAGAAGCCGTTTCGGAGGCACGCGACAAGGGTGACTTGAGCGAGAACTTTGAATACCATGCAGCAAAGCGCGAACAGTCGCGCCTGCTTGGCAGGATTCGGTTTAAGCAGAACATCCTCGCCAACGTGCGCGTCATCAATTCAGACAATCTGAACAAAGACATCGTGCAGTTGCTGAGTAAGGTGGAGTTGACTGACTTGGTGAAGAACCGCAAGATGACCTTCACCATCGTCAGTCCCCATGAGGCAAACCTGCAGGAAGGAAAAATCTCGGTGAAATCGCCCATTGCACAGGCACTGCTCAACAAGAAGCAGGGCGACGTCGTCGATGTTCGTGTTCCGGCGGGTATGCTGAAACTGCGGATTGATAGTATCACCATTTAAATTGATTTTCCCTGTTTGAGGGCGGACATTCGGAGTTGGCACGCTGGAATGTCCGCCCTCTTTCTATTTCTGCTAAAGGAATTTGGAGTGTGCCATAGGACTGCGGAAAGGTAAAGCCGTTCCTTTAGTAATAGTAAGCCATGAGCCTATACTGGCTTTTCTCGATGAAATCGCCTCTTTTTGATAAAAAGTGATTCTTTGGCGATGAAATTTTCTCAGTGGCAGTAAATTGATTATCTTTGTACTGTCAATCTCATTACGAATCATTTATATCCTAAAATCCGCAACTATCATCCAATACACGATTAAGGGTAGATTTATGAGTCGTTAGTAGCAGCTTTCAGTAAAAAGCAACAGCACAACATCAATATGTAGCCACCATCCCCTTACCCC
>JBMNUV010000016.1:0-75603 GCA_050946455.1 Prevotella sp. | reverse complement strand
TGAAAAACTTTTCTTATCTTTGCCAAGAACAAAAACTTAAAGACGATGGCATTGGCAACGGACAAGAAAGTAAGACTATACTATTCTATTAAGGAAGTGGCGAAGATGTTCAACATCAACGAGAGCACACTGCGCTACTGGGAGACGGAGTTTCCACAACTCAAGCCGCGCACGCAGGCTGTCACGAAAATCAGACAATACACCGAGCAGGACATCGAGCAGGTGAGGCTCATCTACAACCTCGTGAAGGTGAGGGGATTCAAGATTGCCGCCGCCCGCAAGATGCTCCGCGAGAACCGCGAGGGTGCCGAGAAGTCGTCGGAGGTCATCACGCGGCTCATGGACGTGAGGAACCAGCTTCAGGATTTGCAGAAGAGCCTCAACGCCCTGCAATAGTTGCGTGATTAAGGAAAAAACCGTACCTTTGTGGCAGATATGAACATGCAGAGCCTTTATTCCACACAGCGCGTCACACTGCGCATCGCCCACAACTCCCTGTCGATGGCTGCTATCAACCACGACAGCGAGACCCAAATCGACTTCGAGCCTTACATCCTCAAGAGCGGCATCTCCATGGCTGCCAACCTGAGGGAGGCGTTCAGGGAGTCGTCCCTGCTCTGCCGTGGCTACGGGCATGCCACCGTGCTGCTTGACACGCCCCTCATCCTCTTTCCCGTGGAGGAATTCCAAGAGGAGGACAAGGAGACGCTCTACAACTATTCCGTATCGGGCCACTCGCAGGACCTTGTGGTGAGCACCGTGCTGCCCGACGAGAACGCCGTGGCGGTCTATTGCATCAACAAGGACTTGAAATTGGTGCTCGACGACCACTTCTCCGACGTGAGGCTGCGACCGCTGATGTACAGCGTGTGGAGCCGGATGCACCGCATGGGATTCAGCATGCAGCACCGCAGGCTCTTCGGCTATTTCCACGATGGGAAATTGGAGATATTCTCGTTCGACAAGAACCGGTTCCGCTACTGCAACTGTTTTGAGGGTGCGCAACTTCACGACTCGGTCTATTTCCTGCTCTACGTGTGGAACCAGTTGGGTATGGACGCCCGGAGAGATGAGATGCACCTGTGGGGACGGCTGCCCGAGCAAGAGCAGATGATGACGATTTTGCGCCGGTATGTGCAGCAGGTGCATGTGCACAGTGCCGCTGCCGCATTCAACCGTGCGCCCATCACGGGAATCAAGGGAATACAGTTGGATATGATTACCCACTTTATCAGACGATGAGGAACGTTGGAATATAAAGGGATAGCAATTTTTTGAGTTAGAAGACATATCGAGTTAGGAGTTAAGAGATAGGAGATAGGAGTTAACTCGCCGAACACGATGGCAAAGCTAATTATGCATTGTGCATTATGAATTAAAATTGTGCATTGTGCATTATGAATTAAAATTGTGCATTATGAATTATGCATTATTTAAGGGGGCGAAGCTAATTATGAATTATGAATTATGAATTATGAATTAAATTGGTGGGCTGTTTCTTCTCTCTTAGCGAAATGAATTTTATTTCTTTTGTATGATTTGTGACGAAAAAAGAAGAAGCACAATGTTGCCATTTGAATAATTTCTGTTATCTTTGCACTTCGGTAATACGAGTTGCCCAACAGGCTTCTCCATAGTAACAACAATTATGAGCAAGATATCGTTTCAAAAAGAATTGGCTGATTATCAGAATAAGGGTGGCGCCATGACATTTGCTTTCGGAGACACTCATTATCCCGTTGTTTATCATTCTATGTTGGGCACTCTCACAGTGGAGGTTCCCAAAGGCAACGTTTCAGTAGTGGTGAACTACAACATGGATTTCGACGACAATCTTGACCGATTGCTTGATGCCCTCCTCACTCGCTATCCCCAGTTAGAAGCCTGACTTACCATAAGTAAAACTCGGGCAAACATTCACAATACAGATAGCTACAAAGCCATCTGTTCATTCATTGTAACTTTTGGGATGAGTTAGAAGGCATAAGAGTTAGGAGTTAGGAGATAGGAGTTATTATGAGTTAGGAGTTATAGAAGTCAAAAGTTATTGGAGTTATTGGGGGTATTTGAAGTCAAAAGTTATTGGGGTTGTTGGAGTTATTAGGAGTCAAAAGAAGTCAAAGAAGATATAAGAAGTTAATAGTTGAATTTGAAATAATAAGCCCTCTGGTTGTTTTCAACAGATGAAAGAACCAGAGGGCTTCTAACTATTTCAGAGACAAAGCTATAATTGAGGAGGGAAAGCTGATGCTTATCGGAGAGACTTTGAAACCTATGTCATTGAAGCATCGCTATCCATTCACCCAGGAATTATCGAAACATACCGCCACCCATACTATTGCCA
The DNA here is from genome assembly GCA_050946455.1 of Prevotella sp. Taxonomy (GTDB): domain Bacteria; phylum Bacteroidota; class Bacteroidia; order Bacteroidales; family Bacteroidaceae; genus Prevotella. The sequence continues at coordinate 73,259 of JBMNUV010000016.1, read as the reverse complement.
ACTGACGTTGATGCCGTGAGCGAGGTGCTACTACCGCCTGAGGCCGTGCAGCCTGTAGTCAGGCTATAGAATGCAGTACCGCCGCTGAGCGTGCATCCTTTCAACAGGGTGTAGGTACTGCCACTTGAAAGTGAGGGGCAGCTAATCATCAATGCAGTAGAGTTGCCCGAAGGAACCGTGTAACCCAACAGACAGGTAGTGCCACTCAGCAGTGCTATGGTCTGACCACTGCTCACCGATGCCGTAACACTGGCTTGCTGGCTGGATGATGACACCTCACCAAGAGAGCCACCCAAGGAAACAACTGTGCCGCCATTGATATAGATGCTGTATCCTTCTGCAGCATCAAGTCCACATTCTGCACCGGAAGCGCCTTCGGCTATGACGGTTCCACCATTAATATAGAGGTTGCCGTTGGCATCAACTGCATCGTTGTTGGTCGTGTGGATATAGACATAGCCTCCACTGATGGTCAAGTCGGACGTTGAGTTCAAGCCGTCATCGTAAGAATATACTTCCACCAAACCCGAAGATATATTCATGAGAGCCTTACTCTCTATGCCCTCGCTATTGCTACATCTTACTTGAATCTGACCGCCACTGATGTTCACATTGCCATCAGCCTTGATTCCCTTAGGCGATGTACTGTAATCGCCACTCTCATATCCAGTACCTGTCGTGATGATTTTCACTGTTCCGTCGGAAATATTGATGTCTCCATCACTGCTGATGCCCTTGCCGCCAATGCCACTGCTCTTCAGATAGAGTTCACCAGCCGTGACATTCACAACGCTGTCTGCCTTCAAGCCAGCGCAAGCGGAGTAGTCCTCGTCATCATCGTCCCATTCATATCCACCGGAAGTGAGTACGGTGGTGCGACCACCTTCAATAAGTATCTCACCGTCACTGCTCAGTCCCTTGCAGGCTGTTCCGGTGATATTCACATTAACAACACCACCCGTGACAGTCACCGCGTCGTTACCACGAATACCATTTCCTGCCGATGCATCTACATAGATGTTAGTAAGTGGCATGATACGCACATAATCATCGCTGCGAATACCCGCCTTGCAGTTGGCATCGACCTGCAGATAGCCGTCACCGCTGAATATCAGTTGACCTTCGGAGAAGAGCGTTGCCTTCATATCCTCATCATCAGTGGCATCGCTATAACTGGTGCCGTCAGTCAGATAATTGGACTTGTCAGAAGCCAAAACTATGAAGGTCCGCTTGCTGCTCTGATTGTTGATGGCAGCGCCATCGGGGTTGGTGATGCTGACGCCATTGAGCATGATAGCTTGCTTCTTACTGCTGTAGAGTTTGAAGAAGCCATCACTCGTACTACCAGAAAGCACATAACAAATATTGTTCGAGCTATTATTGGTTATCACCACGTCGTTGTCGGTCACGCTTGCCGTTACATATCCGTCATCGTTGCCAGTGACTGTAGCTCCTGAGGAGGCGAAGTTCACATAGATAGTATCAGCGAAGGTGCTGTTCTCTATATAATCCTCGTCAGAAGCATCCACCTGAACGGTCTCGTCCAAGGATGTTGTGTCGAGGGCGACATCAAAGGTTGTGACATCGCCGTCTGTTGTCACTCCACTGTTCGTGTCGTCGCCATTGTTGATTATCTCTTCTTCGTCATTATCAGAATCGTCATCACTGGAACAACCCGATACGACGAACGCTGTAGCTATGGCAAGTAGCCACAGATAGCTTACATTCTTTACTCTTTTCATAATGGTAACTTTATTTGTATTCATACTTCTCTGTTGTCGGAGGTCGCAACAGAGATTTTCCTAACTCGTTTTGGCAAAGATAGGGAATAAACGAGAATAGGGAAAATTTATTCAGCAAAACGCCGATTACTTTAAACGAACGACTCCTTCTTCTTATAATTATGCAGATAAATATTATGAAGGCAGCGATTCAGTTTTACCCATGATATTCGTTGAGTAGAGGAAAGCAGTCACATTGCTTCAGATTAGTCACAATGAGTGCATAAAATGCAGCCTCTCCCCTGCCCTGCTTTACCCTTGGAATCGCTGAATTGTTGTGGCTCTTTCCGTGTAGGTTAAAATAGATTAAAACGAATGATTGTTGCGGTAGTTTAAAAAATTAGTATTAATTTTGCACAACCAAAGGAAGAATGGCAGAGTGACCGAATGCGCTGGACTCGAAATCCGGTATACCCCTTTCGGGTATCGGGGGTTTGAATCCCTCTTCTTCCGCAAAAGTGAGGCTGTGTCAAGATTTTGACACAGCCTTAACTATTATGATACCATGAATCAAATTCTCATGGAGGTCCCGTCGCGAAGCATGGAGAGTACTGCCAACGAATTACACTAATGACACGAATTATGCCGCGCAGCATGGAGGTCCCGTCGCTCCGCGCGGGACGACTGCCGCATCGCGCCTAGTTTGCTAGCCAACGAATTAAGCTCTCAGAGAGGGTCACGCAGATTTAGCAGATACTTTGGATGCACAAAAAGGCAAAATCAACAGCCATAAGAAATCTGCTTAATCTGCTCAATCTGCGAGAATATATCAATGTCGCGCAAATCTAAGGGGCTAAGAAATGTCACGCAGATATAGCAGATTCAGCAGATTATTTGGATGCAGGTCGGGCGAGATATGTTGCTCGTCCCGCGCGGAGCGACGGGACCTCCATGTGTTGCGGATACTAAATGCGGGATGACTGGCGTATTTGAAAGACGGTTGTCGTCCCGCGCGGAGCGACGGGACCTCCATGCGTTGCGACGGGACCTCCATGTGTTGCGACTCCCAACGGATGATGTTCCCTCGCGGAGCGCGAAAACTACAGCTGCGCAAACTTAGAGAGTAATTCGTTGGCAATAAAACGCGCTTAGTTTCAAGTTCATCCAATTCTTTGCGGAGAGAAATAATTTTCTAAGCGGTTCTCCGTTATGACAATATAAGAAACTAAACACACTATCTTATGAAACAAGAATTCATCGACCAACTCAATCAGAAATGGAAACACTACTTCCCGATGGCTGAGATGCCCGTGGGCGTATTCTATGCAAATGACTTGCATGGAGCAAGGTATGTGAATCGTCCGCCAGAGAACAAGCGTGGCTATACCTGCATGTTCAGTCAGCTTTCCTTCTTGCATCGAGGGGAGGCTGTGGCTTTTGACCGTAACAACATAGGTTGCTTTGGAGCCATGAAGACTATCTATGGGGGCAACGAAGACAAGGAAGCTGAGGTGAAGTTGCTCGTCGAGATAGAGAAATTCAAATGCAACAGGGAAGCTGTCATGCAGATGGACAAAATAAATCCAAAGGCTGAGCCTTCAGGCAACTACCTCATCATGAAGCCTTCCAACCTCTTAACAGAAGCTGACGACCCAGAAATCTTTTGCATCTTCGCCACCAATGACGTCATCAGTGCCATGCACACCTTGTTGGGATTCGAGCAAGACCGCATTGACAATATCATCATTCCGTTTGGTTCTGGTTGCGAGCAACTTCTGTCTTTCGCTTTCAACGAGGCAAAATCAGAGAATCCACGTGCAGTCTTAGGCGGCATGGACACCGCCATGCGAAACTGCATCAAACCCGATATGTTGACCTTATCGGTTGCTGCCAAGCAGATGGAGCGCATCGTCAGTTATATGGACGATACATTCCTTAATACCTATATTTGGGACAACCTCAAGAAGAGGCATAACATAGCAAACAGATAACCCTATAGTCGATGAGCATTCATCCAATATGGACTTTGTTTCAAAGAATGCCTTGTCTACTTTCCCGTGGGAGTGGACAAGGCATTCAAGGTCTTTATGCATCACCGATAATTGCTGATATCTAAGGTTAAGGAAGGGGAAAATGAACCAACCCAAGAAGGGCAAATTCTTCACATCACACTGAATACTTAATACGATACTCACTAGGCGAGCAACCGTAGTATGACTTGAATTCTCTATAAAAATAAGATTTGTTAGAGAATCCTGTATTGAATATGATTTCAGAAACCGTTTCCCTACTGGTCAGCAGAAGTTTGGCAGCATAATCCAACCTTTTAATTTTGATATACTCAGAAGGAGTCTTCCCCGTTAATTCCTTAAATTTTCGGTACAGAGTAGCTCTACTAAAATTGAATGCCCTGCAAAGAGACTCTGCTGAAAGTTCCTCATTCGAGATGTTCGACATGATATAGTCATTCAATTGATACAGCATCTGCACATCTTCTTGGTAGAGGACTTTCCCATCCTTAATCGTGATAGACGACATATTGGAATTATAATACTCTTTTAGAGCAGAAGAGCGGTCAAGAATATTCTCCACCCCTGTAGTGAGCTGCTCGGGGCGGAACGGCTTAGAAATATAGAAATCAGCGCCATTTTTATAAACCTCAATCTGCTCATCCATAGAAGAACTCTTCGCTATAGCAATAAAAGGAACATAGCTGGCATTAACTTTCAACTTTGAAATTGCCTCTGTCCCAAGATTCCCCGTATTTAAGTCTACTATCACGATTTCAAATGTATTATCAGCCAATTGTTTTGCCGCTGATTTCAAATCTGAGCATAATGTGACATGGAACCGTTTTAGAATCTGCTGAATCACCTCCTGCAATTCAAGATTGTCTTCCACAAGAAGGATTCTGGTTTCTGAGGGCGAATAGGACTCATGTTTGGTTATGAGTTCTCCTGATGCAGTCTGTGATTTAGGTAAGATGACATCAGCCTCGTTTTCCTTACTCAAGGAAGGTATTGTGATACAAACTTTAAAATAATTCTTATTGTTGGTATCTAACTCTATTTTGCCATGAAGCAACTCAACGTCCTCCCTAATTTTACTCAGATTAGGGTCAGACTGCAACTTCTCATCTCTTTTTGTATCATCAGAGTCCAAGCCGTCAAAACTTCTAAAGAGATTTTGTATCTGGAGATGTGTTGAGCCATGCTGTGTATTAACCACCACAAACACAAGATAAGAATAATCACCTCCCAATTGATGGGCCTCAACAGCAATTGAACCGCGAGTATAGGTATGTTCCAACGCATTGGAAAGAAGTTTATAAATAATACCACTCAGAATCTCTTTATCACTCGTAAACATATGGAGGTCATGGAGTTTCCTTTCAATATTAATGTCGTTCAATCCAACCGTCATTGAGTCAATAACAGAATCGATGAACACATTATTATCAAACGATTCCAGGAATAATGCTTCCTTTTTGTCCTTTCCTGTTGGATTTTCCACAAACGCTTGGGTCAGATACTGCATCTTCTCAGCGTTTTCTTTGATAATATCAATGTATTTCTTTGCTTCTTTGCTCAAACCCGATAAAGAGGACAGATAGTGAATGGGAGAATAGATGAGCGTAAGAGGCGTAAAAATTCTTTGTGCAACGTTGGAGAAGAAAGCCAATCTGGTTTCAAAAATCTTCTGGTCCTGCTGCTTTCTCACATTGTCAAGGAAACGATTGCGACCTATTTCTATTTTGGTTTTCACTACCATGATGATAGCTGTGACTATCACGCATAGAATTGCAATGTAACAAATCCACGCCCATATCGAAAACCACCACGGCTGAGAGACCTTAATGACAGTGACAAGAGGCTTATTGCTCCAAACTTTATCCCCGTTAGTACATTTTACTTCCAAAGTGTGCTTTCCCGGAGCAAGCTGCAAGACGATATCGGGATTTGTACCGAGATATATCCAGCTTTTCGCATTATCTAACCGATAGGCATATTCGCAACTCGTATTATTGATAAAATCCTTAGCGATATACCTGACGATGATATTTCTCTCGTCAAATTTTAGTGATAGGACATGATTGTTCAAAACACTGGCAATCAGCGTGTCTCTATTATTCACCCGTAACCCACACAATTCCAGATAAGGGACATAATGCCGCCGGGTGACATGCTGGGGATTAAAATAATTGAATCCACTCACTCCGCCAAACATCACATAGCCGTTGGAGTCAATATAAAAAGCTCCATCAGAAAAATCATTGTTCTGAAGTCCATCACTTACAGTAAAGTGCTCAACCTGTCCATTTCTTTGCACTCTGTATAAACCTTGGTTAGAGCTAAACCAAACACATCCAGACAAATCCTTGACGATGCCATGAATGGTAAGGTCATTGAATGACTGCGATGAGTTGGTCAACAACTTAAATTTGTTGTTAGATGCCAAATCAATAATATTCAGTCCTGAGCTTGTACCAACCCATAAATATTTATTGTCTCCATTCAAAGAAATAACATCTTCGCTGGACAGGGCGGGCATCTTAGACAATAGTCCATATCGACTCAAGGTCAGTGAATTCATATCTATGGCATTTAACCCACCACCACGAGAACCAAACCACATCTTCTGATTCAGTTTATCGAAGAAAAGAGAATAAACAACATCATTCCTTAAAGAATTCTCCATTCCCAACGATGAGAATATTTTGCAACTACGAACGTAATATTCTCCATTTCTATATTCGATTTGTGCCCGTAACACGCCATGCCCTGCAGTGGCTAACCACATCACTTGACCCTTGTCGGTAAAGCAAATATTATATATAGACTTGAATGCATCAGACCTTTCAGAAATTTTGAGATGACTCATCTTACCGTTAGCTGACAAAATATCGACGCCATTACCATCTGTGCCAATAAAGACATCGCCATATTGATTTTTGCACAGGGCATATACGGAATTTGAATTTAATCCATTAGACTCATTGAGCAACGGTTTTAGAGTCTCCGTATTGAAATTATACAGATAAATTCCTCCGCCTTTCGTGCCGACTAGCATCTCGTTTAAGCCTAACATGCAGAAACTTCGAATAGGAAAATCAGAATAGACAGTGTGAAACAGAGGATTATCCATGAAGCATTCACAAAGTCCCTTACCATCTGTCCCCAGCCATAGAATGTTTTGGGAGCCTAAATAGGCAGAGATTAGTATGGTCGACTTTGGAACTGCCTCTAACTTAGAGAAATTTTTCCTCTGAATATTATAGACCATACATCCGCTCTTCTCAAAGGATACAAAAATCTCTTTGCCATTGGGGATGACACTGACAATTTTATCCCTTGTGGGCAAGCTGAGCTGCAAAGTTCGACGTAGCCTATTGTCGTATATCGTTGACTTTCCTTTAGAAGTGACTGCAAGAGTGTTCTTACCAACAAAAACATCCATTGCATTATCACATAACTTATGAAGGGAAGAATATTTTATCCGAGAGCCTACTTTTGTTACTTGTATAAATCCAATTGAGTGATTCTGCAACTTGAACAGCAAGGTATTCTCAAAGACGTGGAAAGAAATTATTTTACCAATGAAATCCGCATGTATTTGATAAAACTTGCCATTATAATAGTAATAAAGCCCAACCCCCTTGACAAAACAAAACAATCGATTATTCTTTGTTTTACCAAGGTAGAACATGTGTTCTTCTTTTGGTATATGTATTTTGGAGCCAAACATGAATCTTTCCACTTTGTCGTTTTTCCTGTCCAACCTATTGACTCCATTATCAGTGGCAATCCAAACATAACCGTTGTATTCAAGAATTTGCCGGATTGTGTTGTTACTAATAGTGTTTGCATTCTTACTATTGTAACGATAATTTTTGATGTCGCGTCCGTTATATGCATTTAATCCTCCCCATGTACCAACCCAAAGCGTATGGAAAGCATCCTCGTAAATACAAGTCACGGAGTTATTGGAAAGTCCGTTGATTGTAGAAATAGAAATGCTTTTATATTGTCCCATGCCATATCCAAACAGACAATTCACAACCAACAATACAGTTATGAAGACAATCTTACGATAAGCAGATATATGTAGAACTATTGATTTCAACATAAAAAATGAACATTATTGGGTACAAAGATAACACATTTTTTCTACTGTACAATTTTTGGATTGATTATAAATTATCATAAAAAACCAACAAACGCCTTAAAAGATAAATTATAACTTGAGTTCGACCTATATAAATTAAACAAATTGGTTGTATTGCCAACCAACGAATGTAGAAAGATTTTGAAGGAACTTTGTGGGGATTTCCAATCATTCTTTGCCAATATTTTCATCGAACTCTCATTTTAATATATAGTCTCAAAAACTGCTGACGCGCACTCTTCAACAGACATGACGCGTCAGCAGTTATTGCAGTCAACATTTTCTGAAACAGACTCAATGTTTCATCCAGCTCTTGAATTTCGATGTGCCCGAAGGCATCTCGACTATCAGCATTGCCCGGTCATTGGGGATTTCTATTTTTGTAGAAGAACTGACATGTTTCTTGAGATATTTCCCCTCAATGATGTCATAGAGGTCTTTTGTTCCTTTCCCGTCAGTTTTGTAGGTGAAGGACTTTGTCTCCTTATATGGATTATAGTATATGTAAGTGGGGTATTCCCTATCCATATAGAAGTCTGTGGAATTGCAGTTGATACGGATGATACCCTCAACATCTGTTTTGCTGACGATGGCACCAAGTATTCCCACAGGAGCCGTACTATAGACACTGAACATGCTTTGAGGCGGGTTACCTTTAATCCAATTAGGACCATCGCCAAGCGCAACCGGAGTGACACCTTTCAGAGAAGGCTTGTCATAGCAATCAGTCTTACGCAAGCCCTCATAAGCAATGTTATTATCAGTAATGTTCCTCATCTCCGGATTCCATTGATGCGCTTCATCAATTTCCCCAGGATAGAAAAGCCTGCAGGAGCTGGCATTATTGAGGACCCATTTAGCTATGGCTTTCGTATATTGGGGCTGATATTTCACCATAGGTACCAAAGGCCAAAGAAGTTTGATGCTGTTCATGAGGAATGCGTATCCCCCACCGTCAATCAGACTGCCCTGTAGCCCATTCACATCATATTGTCCCCATTTGCCCACAATGACTCCCCAGCCATTTCTGCCATTCTCACTCTTGCATCCTTCAAACACCCAGTCCAGCATTTTCTGAATGTCATAATGAGTGCCCTCTGTTGCATTCAAGTATGCAGCCGTATAGATGCCAAGGGGCAAGAGAATCTCATAGAAACGGCTTTCCTTTTGATTGTTTAAGGCATCTAAAGCACTTTTGCAATGCTCCAAGTACCTCGGGTCACCAAACTTTTTGTAGGCGCAAAGCAAGACATAAGCATGACCGCCAGCCGCATCCTGCTGAAAGGGTATCTGGTTTACTATGCCCTGCATTTTGCTATAGTCAAAAGATGAATAATCATAGTTACCATTCAAAACCGAATCAGCCTTGACAAATTGTTCGGCAATGATTCGTTGAATGGAATCTGCACGCTCTACATTAGGGAACACATCGCAGATGGCGTAGTAAAGGGCATTAGGCAGAATATTATACCACCAGTCTCTGCCATAACCTCCGCCTAAGCCTCCAACACCAGCACTCGTGTTGTTCATCATGATATTCCAACCGTTGTCAGCGTTGAAATAGTTTTGGAGCATCTTCACGTAGTTGAACCCGTCTTGATGAGTCTTGTCTATACCCACAAGTCCGGCTCCCAGCACTGTAGCCATCGTGTTGACGCTCTCATGAAACTCCAAGTTGTGCTTAGGTCCCTGTCGAATGTCGCCGATAGCCGTATAAAGTCCGAAAGTCCGTTGATGAAAATTTCTGCAACTATCGTCTATCCAAATTAAAGGTCCCACTCCGCCTTTGCGGTTCCAATCATACACATAACGGTCGAACTGAAGAGCCTTCTGTTTCCAATCCAACATCTTGTACGTAGATGGAATATTGGGCATCAAATCAATTCTCGAGACTGAAACCTGCTTGACAGGCCCAACCTCTGTCCGGCACGTGCCGGACAGAGGATAAAGGGAGAAACCTAAGTTAACAACTGATAATACTATAAAATCTCTTATTCTCATAATCAATATCCCGGATTCTGCGTAACTACGCCATGTGTTTTATCAATCTCACCCTGGGGAATAGGCAAAAGATAGTCTCGAGAATCATCGAAGTTGGCGCCTTTAGTTGTATTATACTTTTGGGCGTAAGCTCTCATGACGGTACCGAACCTCTTTTGTCTCATCAAGTCGTCTCTTCTCCAGCCTTCCATTGCCAATTCGCACCTGCGCTCATGCCAGATAATTTGGCGTAATTCATCCTGGTCAGTCACTGTGATGTCAGGAAGAGTAGAAGAAGTGACATTGGGCACATAAACTTGAATATCTCTTCTCGGATCCAACGGATTGGTGTTGCGGGCACGCTGTCTTACTTGATTGAGATATTGGAGGGCCTCCTGGCTCTTACCATTCTCATTAAGAGCCTCAGCATACATCAGCAGCACATCAGAATATCTGATGATACGGATGTTATAGGGAATCATCCAAACATCCCAACCTTCTTTCTCAATAGTGGGTACCGTCTCCTTGTAATCATGATAACCAGAGGGAGAGACAGAATTGTCTTGAGTCAAACTATCACCCACATAGCGGTCACCTGTACGGGTAAAAACATAAGTGATACGTGGGTCGTCGGGGTCAAAGGCATCTAATAAATCTTGAGTGGGGCAATGGAAGCCATAACCCTGATAGCCACTGACATTACGGCTCGTAAAATAATGCGGAACGTTCGTACCCGTTGCCACTTCCTTGTTATACATTTTATTTGCAATCTCAAAGACTGACTCAGTACTGTTCTCATATTCCTGACGCCAGTTCATACCATAATCGGGCAGTAGGCTATAATCATTATCCACCTCTACAATCTCGCGGAGCACCTCTTCAGCCTTATCAAATTCACTACGGAACATGTAGGTCTTTGCCAACATGGTTTTTGCAAATCCTCTTGTTACACGGTAGGCATCTGCTTCTCCGTATTCATTCTTACCGGGCAGAGCTTCAGCATCTGTCAAGTCTGAAATGATTTGTTGATATATTTCTTCGGCTGATGCTCTTGGAATCGTTAACACATCGGCAGGAACCTTAGGAGTAGTAAGCAATGGCACACCGCCGAAAGTTGTTACAAGGCAATAATAGCCAAAGCCGCGCAATGCCTTGGCCTCGTTCATATAACGGGTCAGGGTTGTCTCGTCGCCGGTAGCATCAGGGGCATAGGCTATGACATCATTGCATCTATTAATGAGGTCGTAGAGGATGCTCCATCTTCTACTCACTTCACTGTTTGTTGTGGAGACATTAAAGATGGAAAGCTCCTGAATTTCATATTTGTCATTATCATTACCGCCACCTTTAAGTGCATCATCAGTGGTACAGTCGCCGATGAAATAATGGTCAAGGGCATACTCATTCCAAGTCTGTCTCAATTGGAGATAGGCGCCTGTCAGTGCCTCTTCAATATCTGATTGTTTCTTATAAAAATTATCAGTTGTTGTCTCTCCATATTCCGTTTCATCGAGGGAGCAACCGCAAAATGTAATTACGAATCCCAGTAAGACGGGAAATAAATATTTCTTTTTCATAATTTCGCTTAATTAAAACTGAAGATTTACACCAAATGTGATAGTTCTGCTCGAAGGATAATGTAAGGTATCATAGCCCATGTTCAGAGGATTGTCCACGCCTACTTCTGGGTCAAGACCTGAATATCCTGTGATAGTAAACAGATTCTGAGCAGAGAAATAAAATCTGCAAGAAGAGATGAGCTTAATCTTTTTGCAAAGCGAAGCAGGAAGTGAATATCCTAACTGCAAGTTCTGAAGACGGAGATAACTGCCATCCTCCACATAGAAGGAAGAAGTTCTGTAGTTATTATTCGTATCAGAATTGGTAATTCTGGGATACTCTGCATTGTCACCACTCTGTTTCCATGCCTTGTTATAAGCATCGGCCAAAGCATTCTGGTAACCCACGCTTGCAAGAGTGCCTTTGCTCACGTTGTAGAGGTCATTTCCGAGAGTTCCTTGGAAGAACATCGAGAAGTCAAAGCCCTTGAATTCGAATCCTACATTGAAACCGTAGATTAAGTCCGGATTAGGGTCACCAATGAAGGTACGGTCGTCATCATTCAAAGCTCCAGATGATGTAATTTTCTTAAATTTGAAATCACCGGGTTGGGCGTTGGGTTGAATCACAGAACCATCCTCTGCCTTATAGTTGTCGATTTCCTCTTGGGTCTGGAAGATTCCAATTACCTCCCATCCATAGAATCTGCCTATAGGACCACCCACATAGGTGCGGCTGACATTTCCTGAGAGATACTCTGAGGTGAGTGATGTAACCTTGGTCTTATATGTAGAGAAATTCAAGCCAGCATTGATGGCGAAGTCTTTAGAGAAGTTATGATGATAGTCAATGCTCATATCAAAACCTGTATTCTTCAAATCACCTGCATTAAAGTACGGGTCGTTGGAATAAGAGCCGAAATCTGGAATAGGCACCGACAGCAACATATCCTTTGTCTTCTTAATATAGAAGTCCATCGTGACATTCAACTCATTATTAAAGAAGCCCAAGTCAAGACCGATATTGGTCTGTTGGTCCTTCTCCCATTTTACATCACTGTTTCCTGTATATGTGGGAACGTAGCCTTGAGAAAAATCATTTCCAAACCACCATTGTTTCTCATTATCCGTTCCAATAAGAGTCAATGCAGCGCGGCGGTCAATTCGTTGGTTACCATTGATACCCCAACCGACTCTTAACTTCGCATTAGAAATAACCTTTGACAAAGAAGAATTTATGAAGAACTTCTCATTGCTTATGCGCCAAGCGCCTGCTACTGAGGGGAAGAATCCCCAACGGTTGTCCTTGCTGAACCTAGAAGAACCATCAGCACGGAAGGAAGCCGTCAACAGATAACGGTCATCGAAGGAGTAATTCAAACGTCCGATATAAGAGAGCATAGAAGTCTTATAGCGACTACCTGAAACGAGGTCGCCGGTTGTCTGAGCATCAAGCACGCGATATGCCTCGTCATTGCCGAGTGCGCCGCTCTTATATGCATTGATGGGAGCCTCATCGTTCTTCTCATACGTGATGCCAAACATAGCATCTATATTATGCTTACCAATCTGGGTATTATAGTTGAGTCGGTTCTCAATGATATAGTTCTTTGTGACGTCGTCATTGTTGGTCATTTTCGTCTCAGTATTATATTTGCTTTCCCTATTGGCAAGATTGTCTTCCGAGAACGTTGCCGTGTAAATAGGGGTAAAGCTCTTATATCTACTCTTTAAGTGACTATAGCTTATCTGGAAGCGGTATGAGAGACCCTTCACAATATGAACCACCGCATAGGCATTGCCAAAGATATGTGATATATCAGTACGGTTATAGGGCAATTTAAGCAATGATACAGGGTTCGGGTCAAAAGACCACTCTGTAGGAGCATACTTGTTGTATTCGTAGTTTTCCGAATTCGGGTCAACGAGCGGACTAATCACAGGAGTGAATGGGTCTGCCTTCAGAATGAAATCAAAACTGGCAAGATGACTTGTGTCGCGTTTCCTTGCATCAGACAACGTGAAGTTTGCTCCGACAGTCACAAAACGGTTCAAGTCATACTCTTGTTTCAAATTGAGGTTGATACGGTTGTAGTAGGTCGTGATGATGGTACCTTGCTCATCCACATAGCCTAAACTTAAGTAGGACTTGGAATTGTCAGTACCCTTACTGATACTCAAATTATAATTCTGATTGAACCCTGTATGTGTAACTTCGTCCCACCAATCCGTATCATAGCCTTTATTATACTGATTCGTGAATTTCTCAAGAGAATTCGTTTGGAAGCTCTCGTCGTCTTTGTAGGCGGTCGTGATAAAGTTATAAAACTCCTCGCTATTCATCATATCCAAAGACTTGCCATTCATACGAGCACCAATAGAAGCATCGAAAGAAATGTTGGTTTTGCCCTTCACTCCGTTCTTTGTGGTAATCAAAATAACACCATTCGAACCACGTGAACCGTATACAGCGCAGCTTGAAGCATCCTTCAGAATTTCAATATGGTCAATATCGCTGGGATTAATACTGCTGATATTATCCATAAACTGACCATCCACAACATACAAGGGATTATTGTCATTTACAGTGCCGAAGCCTCTCACTCTAATCACAGCATCGGAACCGGGCTGTCCTGATGAGGCAGCGACATAAACACCGGAAGCACGACCTGCCAGCATGTTGGAAAGGTTGGCTTCTGGAATGTTCTTCAGTTCATCACTGCTAATCGATGACAAAGAACCTGTAAGGTCACTCTTTCTCATCTTACCATAACCAACGACCACGACTTCATTCAATTCGGTGTTGTCGGATTCCAGTTCAATATTAAATCTGCCGGCAGAAGGAACTTTGACTGTCTTAGACTTATATCCTACGTAACTGATTTGAAGAGTGCTTCCTTGTTCTGCCTTCAAGGAATATCCACCTTCCATATCAGTTATTGCTGCATTTTGGGAGCCTTCAACTTTTATTACGACTCCAATTAAAGACTCGCCTGTCTTGCTATCCGTGATAGTTCCATAGACGAGGTTGTCATTCGATTGAGCTTTCATTCCGATGACACAGAACAAAAGCAACATTGTTGTTAGAAATCTATTCATAAGAGATTTAGTTTTGGATATTATTTGATTGCTTAACAATATTTTTTGCCAATGGGTATGCAAGCAACTGTAGACCTGCTACGATTACCAAAGCATACTTTAAAGCAAAATCTTGAGAGATAATATAGGCAAGGAAAATGAATAGGGACAAGCCTACAGCCCTGCCCACGAAGAGTCCTATCTCGTGACTCTGGATGTAGGCATATTCATTCCTATGCTCTATCTGGGACACTGTGTCTATAGCGCGCATCATAATGGGGTAATAAGCCAAATCAAATAATGGCTGAAAGAACACCTTACACAACACGAAGCATAGCACACCTGCAGCAGAGAACAATATACCGTTACACAAAGTGCCGATGAAAAACACTACCAAGCCCACCAGAAATATCGGAAGCCTATGTTTGGGTTTGGAAACCCTGCCCAAAACATAAACCAAGATGGCTGTCAAAGCTCCGCTTATTCCTTGTATTAAGCCCAAGCTGCCTTCATTGCCAATAAACTTCAAAATCAAAATGGCAGGTGCTGTTACCAAGAAGCCCTGTACAAGGCCTTTTAATGCAGCAAGAAGCAGCATCTTCCACCATAAGATATGGAAATGGATGAACAAAAACGGTCTTGGCTTCTTGCGCTCAAAATTACCACGCGAGAGAACGAGGCAGGCGATTATCGTGACAACTACCACACAACCCGTAACGATTTGATAGCAATCTGCCAACAAGAACTTATGACCGGCAATAACTCTTCCGTCCAACTGGCTGATAAAGCCTCCTACTATCAAGGGTATTAAGATGGACATGATGGAAAAGAAGAATGACTCTAAACCAAAGAAGTAGTTTCGGTTATCATCATTGGTATTGTAGAGGGTCAGCAGATAACGGTTGGTCCAAAAGAAACCCGATGCAGCCCCTAATAAGAATCCTGCTATGCCTAATTCGACAACTCCAAGCGATTTAATCAGCATCATGGCAAACAATGAGACACCACTGACCAGAATGCCTGCCATATATAATGTCTTGGAACTAAAGAATTTCATCAGCCAGCCATTCAGAAATGAAGTGAAGGCTACCCCCACATACATTGCCAACTGGTAATAAGCCACCATTGAGGGATTATTCGTGTTGCGCATTACATAGGCTCCAGCGAATATCTCAACGATGGGCAATACCATGGCATACAGGAGATTGGTCACCAAAATCACCTGCATGTTATGTGGCTGACTGCGGAATACTCTGTATTCTTTTACTAAACCCATAATCAGAATTGCTTAAGTATATCTGAGATTGATAATTCTGCCGTACAAATCACCTCGTCGCTTGCACCATAATAGAGCTGGATATGGTCGCCGTCAACAATTTGTCCATTAGAGAAAACCACATTGCCGAAGAATCCTTTTTTCTCATATTCCTCTGTAGGCTCCATAATGGGGGATTCTGTTCGAGCCAAGACTTTTGATGGGTCATTCAAGTCTAACAATAATGCACCCAAACAATAGCAGTTCTCCTCATTCGCTCCATGATAAATTTCGAGCCATCCTTTCTCCGTCTTTATTGGAGAAGCGCCTGCTCCTACACGTGCGCTGTCCCAATAGCCACGACGGGTCACTGCTATGCACTTGTGTCTGCCCCAATGAACCAAGTCCGGCGATTCTGCCAACCAAATATAATTGCCGCCCAATTCAGGACTGCTTGGACGATGGAAAGCATAATACATTCCATTCACTTTTTCTTGGAACAAAGCGCAATCCTTATTATGCGGTGGGAAAATCATGCCTTCCCGTTGAAAGTTCTGCCAATCTTTGGTATGCATCAAACCTACCCCCACTGCCACAGGGGACACCTCTGTGAAAGTTAGATAATATTCTCCGTCTATCTGCGCCACCCTGCAATCTTCAATTCCGAAGCTCTCCAAATCTCCTTCTCCGAATATGGGCGGATAATTAGAGTCCTCATGAAAATGAATACCATCATCACTGCAAACAAGTCGAAGGTAAGAGAGGGTGGTTAGATAATCCTTGCCTTTGTAATTGATTACACGGGGGTCACTGGCATCCAGATTGGGGTCGTCCTTTGAAAAGTGAAGAACCTCAATTTTCCCTTCTTTATTATATATAGGGAAACTAATCTCTCCGTCTTTTTGCACAGGACGCTCTGCAACCCTCAAGAGCATCCACACCTTGTTGTTGAATTTAAACACTCCGGGATTCAGCAGACAGCTAATTTCCATGCCTTTGATTTGAGGTTGCAAGTCAATTGGCCTCAAAATAGGATTCCCAATAAATTTTCTTACTATATTCATTTATATATGTTTTTAGTCCGATGCAAAAATAGATTTTTAAGCGTACACTATGGTGTACTATAGTCTCAAAAGTATCTACAATCAAGGATTTCCCTTAAATTTATGTGTGTTTCCTTAGCCGTTCAAAGAATCATTCAATAGAATGAGAGTTGCCTCTGATCATACTGGCGATTGCTGACAGGTGCCAGCCGATTGGGTGCCACTTGCCACTACGTCGGGTGCCAAGTGCCAACCATTCGGGTGCCACTTGCCAGCACACGCCAATAAACGCTGCTACGCTCACAAGCACTTGACGGGGTGGCTGAAACGCCAACAGAGGCTTACTCAACAAAGGCTTACTACTATATAATATATTATATAGTAGCAGAGGGTTGCACAATGGAGTGAAAGAATTCGTCGAGCTCAGGTTAAAATTAGGTGAATGAGGTACTTTAGTTTTTTTTGGACCGCTGTGGGTAGAAATCATAGAATTAAGGATTTCCAATAGCAATCAATAAATAGATGCTGTACCCATTGATGGAAATCCCTATAAACTTAGAAAAGGGCCGGGCAATAGTGTATTTTGCCCAGCCCTAATTATTGCTTTCAAGGAAGTGTCGATACAAGATGAATAACATCATTGATGCCCTTCTCTATCTTAGTAAAGTCTGAGATGGTAGAATATGTGTCGTTACCGACATTAATCTCTTCGCCATCAATATAAGCCGTTGATTTTTTCTTATTAACGATATCAAACAGAGCGTTGATGTTTATTCCATTTAAACTGGAGATTGTATATCTTACGATGTGGTTGAGCGAAAAAGAAACTTTTAACAGGTAGATGATGTTATTCCCGTTCTGGAACGTCCTTATTATATTTATGTCGTTACCGTAGAAATCACGATATTTCTTATACATTTTATACATTCTCTTCTCATCTGAATCCTCAAGGGTAAATTTGAACTCATGCATGAGCATAGGAATAATGTAATTTCTATCGGTATCTATAACCATACGGGCGTACCACTTACGTGGCACTGCGGCGAAATAGTGCCCATAGGTTGCATAAATTCTAAAGTACCAATTGTGCTCTTCTTCTGTATCGGAAATCCAATTATACAAGTAGACATCGTGAACTAATCTATCATACGCCTTCCTTAGATTAGGTTCCATTGAATTATTGCTGTCAAACAAGGTATCATGGATACGAGATGCTAAAATCATTGGTATTTCATCCATACTACTTGCCTTATCAAGTATTTTTTTGAAGAAATTCCATAGTTTTTGTTTACTTGCCAGCATCAACTTGAGGAAGTTTCCCTGCTCATTCCTTTCTGTGAAACTAAGTTCATTGAGGTCATCCCATGAGTTTAAGCAACTCATCATTGCTCTTATCAACAGATGTTCTTTTCGAAGAGAAGGTACGATTCCTTTCTCATTAAACATTTGACTGACTATCTCATAACGATGCATGAATTGAGGCAAATCCATTCCATAGTCGAAGAAGAAGCCTATCATACCTTTGAAGAAAGGATGTGCTTCTGCCATCGTGAATTTCTCTTCCCAATCCACATTGGGTTGTTCGATAATCTGTTTGGCCTTCAACACTTCCTCTCTTAGCGCACGTGGAGTAGCATTGGTCAACTGATAATTATTGGAAAGAGTACCATAGACATCTGAAGAAGCACCCAAATTAATCAGACTATGCAGTGTTCTGATGGTATTAACCTGAGGAACAGGACCATCAATATTAGAGTTTTCAATGACATTCCATACGACCCTCATCCATCTGCGGAAATTTTCTTCGTCAAATTTTTGACCAATTCTTAAATAGTCCACGATGGCTGCGAAAGCAACCCTGTGTGTCCTTTGAAATTTAGCATTATCCTCGAAAAGGTCCCATTCCCCATCCCAAGGATTTTTCATCTTATTCTTTATCTCCGTGCAAGATACGCATAATTGTGACAGAATATGATTCATATCTTCCAGAACGCCCAAAGACAGGTTCTTCTGATAATATTCAAAACCCAAGTATCTCTCATTTTGATTCTCTTCTGAATCCTTATCAAAAAACAAGAAGTCATCGGATTTAGTGAACATTGTTGCAGCGAGACTGCTATTCCAGCTCAGCATCGCGGACATATACCGATAGAAGAATCTAAAATATTTCAGATGATAATATTTCTTCTCATTGGGGGAGTTCTTATCCCAAAAGAGGTCTATATAGGAATTATCCAATTTTATCGGAAAGTACTGATTAAACGGAATTTGATTCCCTGAAATCTGATATTCCTTTTTGGGAGTCTCAGTATTCCGTCTCAGATATTTCACGAGGTCCGCCTTGAAATTCTCAAACGGAACAAGGAACAGACCACGGGCATTCATTTTTATATACAATTCATCTGTCAAACCGAAATTCTCTAAGGGCAGGACATAAAACATCAATCTATCCAATTCATCATGAAGATTCATGGAGACACCTGTCTTCTTCAACTCGTCCATAGATTTGTTGTAATAAGAGTCAATACTGTCAAGCATGATTAGCATTGATTCTACCGTCGGGTCTTCCTCAAATGCAATTGTAAACCATTTGTTTTTACATATTGCCTTACGAGGTGTAGTTGTATCGTTTATGGCAATCTCCTGCGAGGTAATCTTATGAAGGAAATCAGTTGAAGTGTGGCGAGTCTCATATACAAAATGAGACATATATGTTGGGAGTTCAACATTCTCCCGCTTAAAAATATACCAGTGAAGGAGGAAAAGAGTTGTCAATCTTTGTTGCCCATCCAAAAGAATTAGGTCTCCGTCTATCAGTGAGCCATACACAAAACTCAATTCCAACACCTCTTTCTTGGAGGATGTCAAACATTTGAAGATGGAATGAAGAAATCGGTTCCTAATATAAGACTCATTCTCTCGCCCTTGGGCATAAGAGCGTTGTATCTTAGGCACTACTATCCTTTTGATGGGAATAACGTTGCCTTCCTTGTATTGGATGCCATTGCTTAAGACATCCTTTAGTGAATATAATATGTTATTATTCATTTTCGATATATTTTTTCAATCGCTCCGTTATAAAATTAGCATAGTTTTGTTTGTCGCTTTTTGTCCATTTGGTTAATGAACTTCCCGTCGTCTCGAAAGTTTTTGAAAAAATCAATTGTGTACAAGCGGGCACGAAACTCCCTTTCAAGATATTATCAAATATAATCTTGCGTTTGGTTACAAACAGACTGTTTCCATAGCTTTTATTCGTTTTTTCATCAAGAAGAGTCAGATTGCCAATCTCCATCTTGTCATCATCCTCTTCCTCACCAGCCTTTTGTTTGAGTTCATTTATAAGATTGTCATAATCTTCATTCTCAAGCATGCTTTGGTAATTTTCCTCTTCTTTTAGCCCAAGGTCTGCTAACGCTGTTTCAATCCAAGTTTTCTTTGTCTCTTTGTCTTTCATCGCATTCGTCGTTGCGGAATCTATATGCTCCACATTCCAATGCTGTGACAAGTAAAGGTCAAAGGGAAATTTAAATGCAGGACTCATGTAATCATGGTTCCCACTGCCCTCTTCTTGAAGGCTGAAAAGTTGAGAATTAAGATAGTCGATATTCAACAGCAATAGGCATCTGCGAATCACTTGTTCTCCATACTTATTGCTAATCAAATGAGTGTTAGAATCTATTCTGCAATAAGATAAAGTCCTGTTTATTAACCCCCTCAGTTTCTTGATGAAATCTTGCTTTGTTGAGACATTCACATCGGTGAAAGCATTATAAATATCTTTCACCGTAACTTTGCATTGCGAAAGATAACCTATGAAATTGTAGAGTATAGGGTCTTCGAACCAACTCTCTAAATTTCGGAATACTTCAATGATGGAATTCCATAGTTTTTGGATATTTACAATAGTATCTCCGCCATAACGAAATGATTCAAATAAATCATTATAATAGTTAAAGAGATAGTTCTTTTTCGATGTATCAATAACAATCTTTTTCTTTTCGGCATCCACACTCATATAAAGATGGAGCAGAAACTCGATTCTGCTGCTCTTCTCTGTTATCTCATTGGATAAGAAAGTCCAAAAACTATCTTTGCTGAGCGTATTCTCTATATTCTCCCACTCGATTGCGATTTGGTTGATTTGGGAAGAATAGCGGTCTCCTCTGTCTTGCAGGAAAAGTGCCTTCACAAGTTCGGCATTTGTCAAACCTATTTTGCCGGTATTAAGATTCAAGAATTCATCAATGGTATCTGTTCTCTGCGAGTCGATTTCATACCAGATAACTTTAATAGTCGGTTCATCGGGTTTTGAATCGTTGAAGAGGCCCCATAGATAATCCTCTACATCCGCTACCTTCAAAGGGTATTTTATCGGAGCTTTCTCATAGCACCATTTCTGAATAGTATTATATGCGTCCAGCATGAAGTAGGAATCAATATCACTGGCTTTTGTGTCCCCCGACAAACTGTTCAAGAACTCGGCTGAATGCGGTCGTGTTTGATACTCTATTGTATAAGAAACCATTTGATTCCTTTTCAACAGACGTTCAGGACAAAATCCTTCCTCATCCATCAGATAGTTAAACAGGATGTGCAAAGTGGTAAGTCTTTGCTGACCGTCAATAACCTCCCAAGCCCTGTTATTAATTTGAAATTCTGTATTCAGAACCTGCTGCTTTTCCTCTTCTGGCTCTAATTCTGTCGTAAGGGCAGTTCTATGCAAATCGCTCCTTAATTTACTTATAGTATCTTCGTCAACTATTTGTTTAACAACGATAGGCTGCAAACAATAGAAATGGTCAGTTCTTCTGTTTCTTATGGCAAAGACAAGAAGGTCATCCAATAATGCTTCAACCTCGTCTGAATTCCATCGGTATCCCCTCTGATAAGACGGTATATAAAATACCCTTCCATCCAAGAGGCTTGAAACACTTTTAATCTCTAATTTACATTTTTGAGCTAACATATTTATATGAAATAAGTGATTTATCCCAGACAAATCTTGGTTTATTCCAATACGTTCCAAAAGCTACTTGGCAGATAGATATTCTCTACTTCCATAGCCTCACGGAACAATGGAGCAATGTCTTCCGGAACGAAACCGGCAATGCCGCAACCTATCTGCGTGACCAAGAATTTCTTTTCGGGATGTTGACGGGCATAGGCAATGAAGTCATCCACATAGGGGCGAATCGTTTCGACACCGCCTTGCATGGTGGGAATGGCATAGCTCTGTCCCTGCATGCCCACGCCTTGTCCCATCACGGCACCAAACTTGAGCAGGGCTTGACGGGCTGCTCCGCCACCGTGCATTCCTGCCAAGTTGCTGCCAAAAACAAACACTTCATTGGGTTCCAGACTCGTAATCCGGTCTGGAGTAGTTCGCAAGTTCTTCATATTCATTGAATTTTGAGTGGTTTCATTTATCATCATTTCTCTCAACTTCGGTGCAGCCCTCAGAGGCTCTATGTCACACGACAGACACATCAGACTCTGCTTATTCGGAAGTTCGCCACGGAAGTAAGGCAGCACCACTTCTTTCCAAAGTCTGTTGTAACGCTGGGATACGGCTGAAGGGGTCATTCCTAATTGCGGAGAAATCTCTTTGCCCTTGTAGCCGTCCAAGAGTCGCATGTGCAGTACCACCACATCCTTACGGTCGTGAAGGTGTTCACAGATATCCTCGATAGCCTCACGGAAGTCCTTGTCTGTAGAATCTTCCGCCAAGTCGAAGTGGAGCCGAGCATCTGCCACACGTTCCTCAAAACTCTCCAAATGCTGCTGACGCTGATAGACCTTCAGCTCATCGAGCACGAGGAAGTGGAAACCATTTATCATATAGGTGCGCAGGCTGACATCCTTGTTTCTTTTTTCCAAAGGCTTCCATTCCTGCTTTGCCAACTTGATGTAGTATTCATGGGAAAGACTGTAAAAATCCATGTCCTGCTTGGACGCAAGCCCGTAATGCTTGTCATTCAGGTACCAAGCCACTTGACAATAAGGATAGAAATAGTCGCGCGTGATACGGGAATCACACTTACGCCATCCGTTGAGTATTTCTTCGTCTGATAGTTTCATCTTATTAAGTTTTCTCTTCTATATTAAAAGATGTAGGCAGGACTGAAATTAAGGTTCTTGCCACAAAAATACAAAAAATTTTCTGCTCTGCTTAATTTTTCCGTCACTTCTTTCTTTAAAGATAATGTAAGTCGGAAAAAGCAGTGGGCGATGATGAGGTTGGAAATACGCATGAATGACCGTAAATCCATCTACTTTCGGCAAGCATGTGTCAGCAATCATGGAGAATAAGTTTTCCCATCATCCTTACCTATATTTTCATCGTAAATTGCTTACTATCAATCCAGCGAACTCGCAATAAGAAATAGTAAAACATTAAATACTAGAATTATGGAAAAGAAGATTTTCAATTTGATTATCGTGGACGAAAGCGGCAGCATGGGCAGCATCCGCAAACAGGCTTTCGAGGGTCTCAATGAAACCATCAGCACCATCAAGAAGATGCAGAAGGAACAGCCCGACATTGAACAGCGCATCACCCTTCTCACTTTTGACAGCAACCACAAGACCTTCCTGTATGACAATCAATTTGCCAAAACTTGCAAGATGCTTCGTTGGGAGCAGTATGAACCGGGTGCCGCCACTCCACTCTACGATGCCATCGGAATGGGAATTTCCAAAGTCAACAGCCAGTGTGGGGAGAAAGACAACGTGTTGGTAACCATCATCACGGACGGTTATGAGAACTGCAGTGAGGAGTTCACACTCCCAATGATTCACAATCTTATCAGCAAACTTAAAGAGCATCACTGGACGTTCACGCTTATTGGCACTGAAAACCTTGATGTGAAAGGCATGGCTCACAGCTTTGCCATTGACAACCACCTCTCCTTCAAGGAAAATCCCGAGGACACCAAGGCTATGTTTCAATGTGAGCGTCGCGCCCGCCGCAGATACAACGAGTGCTTGCGAGAAGACAAAGAAATGACAACAGGCTCCTATTTTGAAGAGGAACCTTAACTGTAACCAATCCCATACATCTACCATGACTCATAAGTTGTTCCCGCGCATTTGTATTTTTCTCACTTCGCGCGGGAACAATTACCTACGTAGAGACGCTTCTCATGGAGGTCTCGCGCTCCGCGCGGGACGACCGCCGCTTTGTAACCTAAATTCTGCCAGCGAATTACACTCTAAGTTACACTATTTTTTAGATTAGGATGCTGTTCCCGCGCGGAGCGCGAGAACTACTACTGAGGCAAACAACTTCACAATTGGGATAATATTTCATTTCGATTCAGCAGTCGTCCCGCGCGGAGCGACGGGACCTCCATGAGTTGCGACTCACGATGGATACTGTTCCCGCGGGAGCGCGAGAACTACGATGCGGCTGGACTTCCATGAGATGCGAAAAAATACGCTAACAGTTTCTCCTTGTGAATCTTACGGATTTTTAATTGAGCAGCTCCCATTATTTTCATCGAACACATGTTAAGTGATTGATATCAGGATATTAAGCGACAGCTTTGAGGACTTTCAATACGTATTTTAAGCTCCAAAAACTGTTAAAATATGATAACAAGAGTAACATAAGTGTAAAAATACACCTTTAGACGAAAATAATTGGGTAGAAATGATACGCCGTAAAGATAATTATTGTAATTTTACACCCAAAGAAACGAAAACCTACAATAAAGACAATTAATTATGGCAAGCTTTAAACATCAGTTAGCTGGATTGGGAGCAACGCTTCTTATCTTTTGCTCTTGCAGTCAAAACAACAACTTGACAGTGTCTGGATTGGACCCCACGGCATTTGACACTACCCTCAACGGCAAGAAGGTTGAGTTGTACACATTGAAGAACAACAACGGCATGGAAGTATGTCTGACCAACTATGGCGGACGCGTCGTGTCGCTCTGTGTTCCTGACAAAAACGGCAAGCCCACCGATGTGGTACTTGGCTACGACAACATCAAGCAGTATGCCGACACTCTCAACAGTCCTTCGGATTTCGGTTCTTCTGTAGGACGCTACGCCAACCGCATTAAGGATGCCAAGATTACAGTAGCCGGCAAGGAATACAAGTTGCGCGCCAACGACAACGAGAACTGCTTGCACGGCGGTGGCGCCACAGGCTGGTTGAACAAGGTCTATGACGTAGAGTCGCGCACTGACTCATCCATTGTGTTTGCTATCACTGCTCCCGACGGAGAGAATGGATTCCCCGGTACGGTCAAGGCAAAGGCTACTTATACCGTGAAAAACGACAATACGCTTGACATCGTGTTTGAAGCTACGACCGACAAAGAGACTGTCGTAAACATGACCAACCACTCTTATTTCAACCTGAATGGTGACCCCGCAAATGTAGGTACCGACATGGTGCTCTACATCAACGCAGACAAGTGGACTCCTTCAGATGCCAAGTATATCCCCACAGGCGAAATCAAGGATGTTACCGGTACTCCGATGGACTTCCGCAAGGCACACGCCATCAGCGAGACCATTGTTGACACGACATTCGACCAAATCAGAAACGCTACAGGATATGACCATAACTGGTGTCTCAACACATTCAAGGAAGGAAAGGGCGATGACACCCAGGTTTGCGCCAGCCTTTACTCACCCAAGACCGGCATCTTACTGGAGATGTACACCAATGAGCCGGGCGTGCAGGTTTATACGGGTAACTTCCAAGGCACGGGCATCAGTTGCAAGCATGGCATCAAATATCCCAAGCACGTGAGCGTTTGCTTGGAAAGCCAGAAGTATCCCGACAGTCCTACGAAGATAGTCGAAAAGACCAAGGGATGGGAATATTCCAACCCCTATCTGAAGCCGGGCGAGAAATATTATAGTCACGTGGCATATAAGTTCTCTGTAAAAAAATAATAGCTGTCGAAGCAACCACGCTCCAAGCGGTTGCAACATGAACGAATCAAAAACTTAAAACAAATATAAACAATGAATTGGAGTGCAAAAGAATTCATCTGGCTCGACTGGGTGGTATTAGCCGTTGGTATTTTGTTGGTGGCTATTGCCGTGTACCGGAGCATCATGAAGGACAAGAAAAGAATGAAAGGAGCCGATAGTCAAGACTACCTCTTTGGTAAGGGTGAGCCTTGGTGGGTGATTGGCGCAGCTATCTTTGCTGCCAATATCGGTTCGGAACACCTTGTAGGTTTGGCAGGAACAGGTGCCAAAGACGGTGTAGGAATGGCACACTGGGAGATGCAAGGTTGGATGATACTCATCTTAGGTTGGTTGTTCGTGCCTTTCTATCAGTTGTTGAACAACAAGTTGGGCAGAATTATTACGATGCCCGAGTTCTTGAAATTCCGCTACACCAAGGCTACAGGTTCTTGGCTGAGCATCATCACGCTGGTTGCCTATGTATTGACAAAGGTCAGTGTGACGGCATTCACAGGCGGTATCTTCTTTGAGTATCTACTTGGCATACCATTCTGGTATGGCGCCTTGGGATTGATTTTCATCACGGCAGTTTTCACTATCTTTGGCGGAATGAAGGGCGTGATGACCATGTCGGCAATTCAGACGCCCATCCTTATCATCGGTTCGTTCCTTGTGTTGTTCCTCGGATTGGCTACTTTGGGCGACGGAAGCATTACACAGGGTTGGACCAACATGATGAACTATTGCAGCCAGCTTCATAATGGCTACGGAACGACCCACATGTTCCACTGGTCAGAGGGTGACCCCATGTATCATGACTATCCCGGCTTTGTGGTGTTCATCGGTGCCTCCATCATTGGTTTCTGGTATTGGTGTACCGACCAGCACATCGTACAACGTGTGTTGGGTCAGACCAAAGGCGAGGACAACACCGTGGTGATGAAGCGTGCACGTCGCGGTACTATCTGCGCAGGCTACTTCAAGTTACTCCCCGTGTTCATGTTCTTGATTCCCGGCATGGTAGCCGCTGCATTAGCCGCTAACCCAGCCAAATACGGATTGGTAATGGACAACACCGACGCTGCCTTTGCCCTGATGGTGAAAGACGTATTGCCAGCCGGTGTGAAAGGTATCGTCACTATTGGTTTCATCAGTGCTCTCGTCACCTCTCTTGCAGCCTTCTTCAACTCTTGCGCCACTCTCTTCACCGAGGACTTCTACAAACCGCTGCGCAAAGGCAAGAGCGAGGCTCACTACGTACTCGTAGGCCGTTTGGCTACCGTTGCCGTGGTGATTCTTGGTTTGATTTGGATGCCTGTGATGATGAGCATGGATACCCTCTACAGCTATCTGCAAAATATCCAGTCGCTGCTTGCACCTGCAATGGTGGCTGTGTTCTCGCTCGGTATCTTCTCAAAGAAAATTACTCCTATGGCAGGTCAGTGGGGATTGATTGGCGGTTTCATCATCGGTATGGTAAGATTGTTGACCAACGTCATCACCCACAACGGCGATGCCACCATGACAGGCTGGTTCTGGGAGAACACCACATGGTTCTGGCAGACCAACTGGCTTGTGTTTGAGGTTTGGCTCTTGGTATTCCTCATTGTGATGATGTTTGTCATCTCCATGTTCACCAAGGCACCTTCCAAGGAACAAATCGCAGCTATCACCTTCACCAGCGACTACAAAGCTCAAATCCGTGCGAGCTGGTCGGCTGGAGATGTCATTGCCTCACTGGGAGTCGTAGCTCTCTGTGCAGCATTCTATGTGTACTTCTTCTAATATATAGGAATATGGGAGGAGTAATCATGGAGAAATAGAGGAGTAAAGGGAGTGTTGAGAGACAATAACCCTAAAGTTGGATGAACTTCTAAGGTATGTCCCTTCTCACTCCCCACCCAACTCCCCCACTCAAAACAACAAAATTATGACAGATTTCTATAAAGGGCACACCAAATTATTCGTATCGGTTGACTGCATCGTGTTTGGCTTCGAGGAGAACAAACTGAAGTTGCTCATCGGCAAACGCAAGATGGACCCCGGACGTGGTGAATGGTCACTCTATGGCGGATTCGTCAGACTGGACGAGAACTTGAATGATGCTGCGAAACGGGTTTTGTACGAACTGACGGGGCTGAAGCACCTCTATATGAAACAAATCGGAGCTTTTGGCGCCGTGAACCGTGACCCCGGAGAGCGGGTAGTCTCAGTTGCCTACTGCGCACTCATCAACGTTCTCGACTATGACTGTGCCCTACTGGAAAAATATGGAGCAGAATGGGTGGACATCAACAAGTTGCCCCATCTCTATTCCGACCACAACGAAATGGTGAAGAGTGCCATCTCACAGTTGCGTCTCCATATCTCCACAGAACCCTTGAGCTTCAATCTGCTGCCGGAACTCTTCACTCTGACACAACTGCAGAAAGTCTATGAGGCAATCTTGGGACATGAACTTGACAAGCGCAACTTTAGAAAGCGTATCAAGACCATCGACTTCATTGAGAGAACCGACGCCATAGATAAGAAGACTTCAAAAAGAGGTGCTGCTCTTTACAAGTTCAATCAAAACATTTATCAGGAAGACCCTACTTTTAAACTATAAATTAAACAACCATGTTAGAAGAACTGAAAGAAAAAGTATATAAGGCAAATCTTGACCTTGTGAAACACGAATTGGTCATTTTCACTTGGGGCAACGTCTCAGGTATTGACCGCGAAAAAGGGTTGGTAGTTATCAAGCCCTCCGGCGTTAGCTACGATGTGATGAAGCCATCAGATATGGTCGTCGTTGACCTGAAAACGGGTAAAGTAGTTGAGGGCGACTTAAATCCCTCTTCCGACACGCCCACCCACTTGGTTCTCTATCGCGAGTTTCCTGAAATTGGCGGCATCGTGCATACGCACTCTACATTTGCTACTGCTTGGGCACAGGCAGGCAAGGACATTCCCAATATCGGCACGACTCACGCCGACTACTTCCACGATGCCATTCCCTGCACTGCGGACATGACCAAAGAGCAGATGGACGAATACGAGAAGAACACCGGCACCGTGATTGTAGACCGCTTCAAGAAAGACCATATCAACTGGGTACATACTCCGGGCGTGCTGGTCAAGAACCACGGACCCTTCGCTTGGGGTACAAATCCCGACAATGCAGTGTATAACGCAGTGGTGATGGAGCAAGTGGCAAAGATGGCATTCGTTTCGTTCTGCGTGAATCCACAGACGACCATGAATCCCCTGCTGATTGAAAAGCATTTCAGCCGCAAGCACGGTCCCAATGCCTACTACGGACAGAAGAAACATCATGAATAAAGCATAATCGGGTTGCGCCCCTACTGTACTTAATATACCTACTGCACATACAGTACACCCCCGCACCCGAAAAAATATCACAAACAACTAAAACATAAAAACAATGATTGACGCATTTAAAGATTTCGAGGTTTGGTTTGTCACCGGAGCACAGCTCCTTTACGGAGGTGACGCAGTAAAACAAGTTGATGGACACTCTAAGGAGATGGTAGCTGGACTCAACGAGTCGGGCCGTCTGCCTATCAAGGTGGTTTATAAGGGCACAGCCAACAACACCCACGAAGTGGAAGATGTGATGATGGCTGCCAATGCCGACAAGAAGTGCATCGGTGTTATCACTTGGATGCATACCTTCTCACCTGCAAAGATGTGGATTCACGGTCTGAAGAAACTTCAGAAGCCTCTTCTCCACTTGCATACACAATACAATCAGCATATTCCTTACGAGACGATGGACATGGACTTCATGAACCTCAACCAGAGTGCTCATGGTGACCGCGAGTATGCCCACATCCTCTCACGTCTGCGCAAGCCCCGCAAGACCGTTATCGGTTATTGGAAGGATGCCAAGACTCAGGACCACATCGCTGTTTGGGAGCGCGTTTGCGCAGGAGTAGCTGATGCTCAGGACTGTCTGATTCTCCGTTTTGGCGACCAGATGAACAATGTTGCCGTGACCGATGGCGACAAGGTATCTTTCGAGCAGACTCTCGGCTATCACGTTGACTACTGCCCATTCTCAACCGTGATGACCTATTTCGACAAAATCAAGGACGAGGACGTTACCGCATTGGTTCACGATGTATATTTCAAGGAGTACACGGTTGCCGATGAACTGAAGGACGAGAGCAGCGAAGGCTATAAGAAGATTTGGAATGCAGCCAAGGCAGAGCTCACCCTGCGTGCCGTGCTGAAGGATTTCGGTGCTAAAGGCTTCACGACCAACTTTGACGACCTTGGCGATGTCAATGTAGAGGAAACAGGCCGCGGCTTCGACCAGATTCCCGGTTTAGCTTCACAGCGTCTGATGCACGATGGCTACGGGTTCGGTGCTGAGGGTGACTGGAAGAGCGCCTGCCTCTATCGCACTACTTGGTTCATGAGCCAAGGACTTGATGGCGGAACCTCCTTCCTTGAGGACTATACGCTGAATTTCGACGGTGACAACACCAGTATCTTGGAGAGTCACATGCTGGAGGTGAATCCCGACATCTCGGAGGAAGAGAAGCCTCGTCTTGAAGTTCACTTCCTCGGCATCGGTATCCGCAAGACCCAGACAGCCCGTCTCGTGTTCACCACCAAGCAGGGACACGGCATCACTGCCACTGTTGTCGATATGGGTAACCGCTTCCGTCTTATCTGCAACGACGTGAACCTCATCAAGTCAAAGCCACTGCCTAAGCTGCCTGTTGCCAGTGCTCTGTGGATTCCCGAGCCTACCTTTGAAGTTGGCGTAGGATGCTGGATGGAAGCCGGTGGTACTCACCACAGCTGCTTCAGCTTTGGTCTGACCGATGAATACTGGCGCGACTTCGCTGAGATTGCAGACATTGAGGCATGCATCATCAACAAGGACACCGACTATCAGCAATTCCGCAAGGAACTCCGCTGGAACGAGATGTACTACATGCTCAACAAGGCGCTGAGATAAAATTGAGTTCGGAGTTTTCTGAGTTAGGAGTTTATTAAGTTAGGAGAGAGAAGATAGGAGTTAGGAGTTGCTGCGCACCATAGCAGCTACCTCCCCTGAGATAAAGCAAGTATTCTTTGCTATATACAGGAAAAAACTCCAAACTTCTCCAATGACTCAAAGAACATCCTCCAGCACTAACTCTAACTCCTAACTCCTATCTCCTAATTCCTAACTAATCATAGGTGTTATGGATACAGAAGCAAAGAAAATTATAGAAAACGGACAGGCTGTGTTGGGAATTGAGTTCGGTTCCACTCGAATCAAGGCTGAACTCATTGACACAAACTTCCGTCCCATTGCAGGCGGTAGCCACAACTGGGAAAACCAATTGGTGGACCGTCTTTGGACCTACAGCATCGAAAGTATCTGGGAAGGCTTGCAAGACTGCTACGCACAGTTGCGCAAGGATGTGAAAGAGAAATACGGTGTTGAAATTCACCGTCTCGGCGCTATCGGCGTCAGTGCCATGATGCACGGCTACATGCCTTTCGGTGCCGACGGCAAGATTCTCGTTCCTTTCCGTACATGGCGCAATACCAATACGGGAAAGGCTGCCGCACAACTCTCCAAGCTCTTCAATTTCAACATTCCTCTCCGTTGGAGCATCGCCCATCTCTATCAGGCTATCCTCAATGGGGAGGAACACGTGGGCAAGATTAGCTATCTCACTACTTTGGCTGGCTACATCCACTGGCAACTCACTGGTCAGAAAGTGCTAGGCATTGGTGATGCCTCGGGTATGATTCCTATCGACTCCATGACGAAGGACTACGACCAGAGCATGGTTGACAAGTTTGATGACCTTATAGCTTCAAGAAACTTCAACTGGAAACTTCGCGATATCCTGCCGAAGGTAGCAGTGGCAGGAAAGGAAGCCGGTTCACTCACTGCCGAAGGAGCCAAACTTCTCGACCCTTCTGGAAATCTGGAACCAGGCTGTCCCCTCTGCCCGCCTGAAGGCGACGCAGGAACAGGAATGGCAGCCACCAACAGCGTTAAGCCACGCACGGGAAACGTCTCGGCTGGTACATCGTCGTTCTCCATGATTGTGTTGGAGCACCCGCTGTCAAAGCCCTACGAGGTAATCGACATTGTGACGACTCCCGACGGCAGTCCCGTGGCAATGGTTCACTGCAACAACTGTACTTCAGACATCAACGCTTGGGTGAACATCTTCAAGGAGTTCCAGCAACTGCTCGGTGTTGAAGTGAATATGAACCAACTCTTCTCTCGCTTGTTCAATGTTGCCGTTGAGGGCGATAGTGATTGCGGCGGACTCATTTCATATAACTACTTCTCAGGTGAGCCTGTGACGGGGCTCGTTGAGGGACGCCCGCTGTTCGTGCGCTCTGCCAACGACAAGTTCACGCTGGCAAACTTCATGCGCGCCCAACTCTATTCTGCTGTCGGCGTGTTGAAGATTGGCAATGACGTACTGTTGAAGGAGGAGAAGATTCGCGTTGACAAGATTACAGGTCACGGTGGATTCTTCACCACTCCACAAGTGGGACAGCGCATCTTGGCAGCAGCCCTCAACTCGCCTATCTCAGTGATGGAGACTGCAGGTGAGGGAGGTCCTTGGGGCATGGCGCTCTTGGCTGCCTATCGTCTCACTGATGCTCAGAAGCCACTCCCACAATGGCTTGACGAGAAGGTCTTTGCCGGCAACACGGGCTTTGAGATTACTCCGTCGGCAAAAGAAGTCGCAGGTTTCGATACCTATATTGAAAACTACAAACGTGGACTGGCGATAGAACAGGCGGCTGTAGACAATAAGGACTAACTTCTACAACATACAATTATAGCAAAATGAACGAAAGGAAATTAATGAACCGCGCAGCCGACAACATCCGCATCCTGGCTGCGTCGATGGTGGAGAAAGCAAAATCGGGACATCCCGGTGGCGCTATGGGCGGAGCCGATTTCATCAACGTGCTCTTCTCTGAATTTCTGATTTATGACCCCGACGACCCAAAGTGGACAGGCCGCGACCGTTTCTTCCTTGACCCAGGTCACATGAGTCCGATGCTCTATGCTGCTCTCACGCTCCGTGGCATGTTCACGCTCGACGATATCAAACAGTTCCGCCAGTGGGGTTCACCCTGTCCGGGACATCCTGAGCTTGACGTGGAGCATGGCATTGAGAACTCTTCCGGTCCTTTAGGACAAGGTCATGCCATCGCTGCCGGTGCTGCAGTGGCAGAAAAGTTCCTCGAAGCTCGTTTGGGCAAGACCATGATGCAACACAAGATTTACTGCTACATCTCCGATGGAGCCGTGGAGGAGGAAATCTCTCAGGGCGTTGGACGAATCGCCGGTACACTCGGACTCGACAACCTCATCATGTTCTACGATTCAAACGAGATACAGCTCTCTACCGAGACCGAGGCTGTGATGGCTGAGAACACGGCAATGAAATACAAGGCTTGGAACTGGAACGTGATTGAAATCAACGGCAACGACGTGGATGAGATTCGCGGTGCACTGAAACAAGCCAACGAGGAGAAGGAACGTCCTACGCTCATCATCGGTCACACTATCATGGGCAAGGGTGCTCTGAAAGACGACGGCTCAAGCTATGAGCACAATGTCAAGACCCACGGCTCACCATTGGGTGGTGAGGCTTACCGCAATACCATCAAGCATCTTGGAGGAAATCCCGACGACCCATTCGTTATCTTCGATGACGTGAAGAAACTCTATGATGACCGTCGTGAGGAACTCCGCAAGATTGTTGCCGAACGCCGCAAGGCTGAGAACGAATGGCGCAAAGCTAATCCCGAACTGGCTGCCCAGATGGACGACTGGTTTGCTGGAAAGGCTCCGAAGATTGACTGGAGCAAGGTGCAGCAGAAGCGCGATTCCGCTACTCGTGCCGCCTCATCAGCTTGTTTGGCAGAACTGGCAAAGCAGGTGCCCAACATGATCTGTGCTTCAGCCGACCTTTCTAATTCCGATAAGACCGATGGTTTCTTGAAGCAGACTCATGCGCTGAAGAAGGGCGACTTCACAGGTTCCTTCTTCCAAGCAGGTGTTGCCGAACTCACGATGGCAGATATGTGTATCGGTATGTCGCTGCATGGCGTTATTGCTGCTTGCGGCACCTTCTTCGTGTTCTCCGACTACATGAAGCCTGCCGTGCGTCTTGCCGCACTCATGGGTGTTCCCGTGAAGTTCATCTGGACTCACGATGCCTTCCGCGTGGGCGAAGACGGTCCTACTCATGAGCCTGTTGAGCAGGAGGCACAGATTCGCTTGATGGAGAAACTGCGCAACCATAAGGGCCAAGACAGCGTTCGCGTGTTCCGTCCTGCCGATGCCGAAGAGACCACCGTTTGCTGGGCTATGGCAATGGAGAACATGGATACGCCCACTGCTCTCATCTTCTCCCGTCAGGGCATCACGTCACTTCCCGAAGGCAACAACTACGAGATGGCACGCAAGGGAGCCTACATTGTTGCTGGCTCCGACGAGAATCCCGATGTCATCCTTGTGGCTTCCGGTTCCGAAGTGGCTACGCTTGAGGCAGCAACACCCATGCTCCGTGCAGATGGAGTAAAAGTGCGTGTGGTGAGTGCTCCCTCTGAGGGACTTTTCCGCCGCCAGTCAAAGGAATATCAAGAGAGCGTTCTCCCCAAGAATGCCAAGATATTCGGTCTCACAGCCGGTCTGCCTGTCAACTTGATGGGACTTGTGGGTGCCAATGGCCGCATCTATGGCATGGAAAGCTTCGGTTTCTCTGCACCTTATAAAGTCCTTGACGAGAAGCTCGGCTTCACGGGTGAGAACATCTACGAAGAGGTGAAGAAGTTCTTAGCAGAATAATCTGAGTCCGCGATTTTGGAAGTTACTTCCAATACGCATAAAATAAAAACCGCTGTCTCCCAAATGGATGAGTTGACAGCGGTTTTTTGTTTCTGAATACTTATAATGTTGTCTGCGCATGGAGGGCGAGAAGCATGGAGGTCCCGTCGCTCCGCGCGGGACGACTGCCGCATTTACCCGACGTTTGTTCGCAGCATATTTCTCGCAAAGCATGGAGGTCTCGCGCTCCGCGCGGGACGACTGCCGCATTTACCCGATAGTTGTTCGCTTCAGTAGTTCTTGCGCTCCGCGCGGGAACATCATTCTTGTTTAAACAACGTTTATCGTCCCGCGCGGAGCGACGGGACTTCCATGAGTTGCGGCGACAACTACGATTACAAGATTCGAAAATCCGTGGATATTATTCATTGCATTTACGGATATTGTTCCCGCGCGGAGCGCGAGAACTACGAGCGGCGGGAACAACATCCGATAATGCTATCAGTTGTTGGAAGACCGACAGACTACGAAGGTCTTGGCGGGAAGCGTGAGCTTCAACTCATCTCCTGAGGCATTGACCGTCTGTTGCTGCGGCACAACGTTGTTGGGTGCTTCGAGCGTATTGATAGCATGTGGGTCGTCGCTATGCAACGTAGTGAGGATGAAAGGCTTCAGTTGCTTGACACCTTTA
Organism: Prevotella sp.; assembly: GCA_050946455.1. Taxonomy (GTDB): domain Bacteria; phylum Bacteroidota; class Bacteroidia; order Bacteroidales; family Bacteroidaceae; genus Prevotella. The sequence goes on along the minus strand of JBMNUV010000016.1, from coordinate 38,009 downwards.
AAGTTGATGGTGATTTCCTGCGGCTGATTACTCGTGTTGGCAATCTTCACGATAAATGACTTGTCTGACTTATCATAAACAGCACTGGCATAAAGTCCATTAGCGCCCTCCACAGGATTTCCATTCTCTGAAAGTTTGAGCATATTGGTTCCACGGTTAGTGCCGTAGAGCATCTGTACGTACCAGTTGACCGAGCGCACGCTCTTCAGATTGTTGAACCAGATAAGGTCAGGTCGCCACTGCCATCCATCCACGTGGGCAAAGAGAGGAGCATAAGTGGCTTGATACACCACGTCGGCATTGCGTTCCAAACCCGTCATGAAGGCTGCCTCGCAGAGCGCGGCCTCAAAATTATTCTTTGCCATAGTAGGCTCTTTGGTAATGTCCTTTACGTGGCAGGCATATTCACCGGCAAACACTTTCGGTCCCTTGCGTGGATACTTGTCGTAGCGGTTCGCGTTGTTGAGGAACCAATCCGGGTCCATATAGTAGTGTTCGTCAACAAGGTCAACGCCCAACTTCCGCATTTGTTCCCAACCATAGTCAAATTGTTCGCCGCTGGCTGAAGGACCAGAAGTTCCGCAAATCTTGATGTTGGGATATTTGGCACGAATCTGCTTGACGAACTTCTCCAAACGTTCTGGATAGAGCGGTCCCCATTGCTCGTTGCCGATGCCGATTTGTTTCAGATTGAAGGGTTGGGGATGACCCATCTCAGCACGCAACTTTCCCCACTTGGATGATGTAGGACCATTGGCGAATTCAATCAAATCGAGTGCGTCGTCAATGTAGGGTTGCAGGTCGTCCAACGCAACGTGGGCATTCTTGTTGTCATCCTTATTCTGGAATTGGCAAGCCAAGCCGCACGAGAGAACGGGCAGAGGCTCCGCGCCAATTTTTTCAGAAAGCAGGAAGAACTCATAGAAGCCCAAGCCATAGGTTTGATAATAGTTGGGAAACAGACGGTGCGGGAAGGTGTAGTTCCAACGGTTCTCGTTGAGGGGACGGTTCTCCACGGGATCCACACTGTTCTTCCATTGATAACGGGTAGCCAAATCCGTTCCTTCCACAATGCATCCACCGGGAAAGCGGAAAATGCCGGGATGCAGGTCTTCCAAATCTTTCACCAAGTCGGCACGCAGTCCGTTCCAATTGTCAGAGGGCATCATACTCACGTGGTCCACATCAACCCCCTCCTCGCCTTCGAGGAAGATGCGCAGGAGTCCTTTTTCCACGGTACGGTCAGACTTCAGTTGGCAAGCATATTTTTTCCATTGTGTGCCCTCCACCGTGATTGTCTGACGGTCGATTACCTCATCTTGGTCATCTACGAGTTCTACCCGTAATTTTGCCTGATTGCCGTTCAACAGGTGAAGACGCGAATAGAGACTGAAGTTATATGTCATACCGTTCTTCAATCCCATGCCGAAGAATCCACGATTCTCCAAACCGGCTACCTTATCAGAATGACCTGCCGTCTCGATGACAGCATAATGGGGATTGCGCTCGAAGGCTGGCTTCACGTCGGTCACGCTCACATTGCCAAAAGTGTTCCAGCCCATCAGGCGCTGGGGAAACTCAAACGAACGGTTCTCCACCATCTCCGCATAGAGACCGCCATCAGCTCCAAAATTGATATCCTCAAAGAAGATACCATACATGGTTGGTTGAATCGGACCACCCAAATGGGTGTCCACATCGAATTGCCGCTGTGCCCATGCCGATGTTGACATCAGACCTGTTAGAGCCAATGCGACGAATAACTTTAAATTTCTCATTTTTATATAATCAGGTTATTAGTTTGTGAAGTCTCATCTCTTCTGCAAAAGTAGGTGTTTATTTTCAGAATACAAAGCGATTTATTGTTTTTTAGACAATTATTTTTAGTTCTTTGCTGAAGCATCATCAAAAAGAGTTTATTTGGTTGAGATTCATCAGCCAGTCTTCTGGTTAAAGGTAGTTAAATATAATTGATTTTCTTGGTATTACAAAGTTATTAGTGTAATTTTGCCAATAATCAATATAAGAACCAAAAACAACAATGAAAACCAAGACATTAATGCTCTTAAGCCTCCTGTTTCCGTTAGGTTTACAGGCTCAGGTAAAAGTGAATGTAGATGTTCAGCATCCACTTCACGACGTGTCTCCCATGCTTTACGGCATATTCTACGAAGACATTAATCATGCTGCCGATGGAGGTCTCTATGCCGAACTGGTGAGCAACCGCTCGTTTGAAGACAACTCAGCGGCTCCCGTCCATTGGAGTGCGATTGGGCAAGGTGCAGCCAAGGCAAGTCTTCGCCTTGTCAACAAAAAATTGCTCAATTCTTCACAACACCAAGCCCTTGAAGTGACATTCAATGGTAAGGCAGGACAACCTTCTGGTTTTGCGAACGAAGGATATTGGGGTATCAATTCACAGAGGGGACGGACTTATAGGCTCAGTTTTTGGGCTAAGGGAAAACTGCGTACGCCGCTTCGTGTGTCACTTACAGATGCGAATGGACAACAAGTCTACGCCACAACAACAGTATCTGGTCAACTGAAAAGTAACTGGCAGAAATTTGAAGCAGAATTCACAGCCAACGCCAATGACCCCAAGGCTCGTTTACAGATAACTACAGAAGGCAAGGGAACTGTCTGCTTTGACGTGGTGAGCCTGATGCCTCCCACCTTCCGCGGCCATGCCAACGGCTTGCGACCCGACCTTGCCGGAATGCTTGAAGCACTCCATCCCAAGTTTGTTCGTTTCCCAGGTGGCTGTTTTGTAGAAGGACAAGGAACTCCGGAAAATGCTTTCAGATGGCAACGCACGATTGGTCCCATCGAAAACCGACCCGGTCACAATAACGTCAACTGGGGCTACCGCACGAGCGATGGCTTGGGCTTTGACGAATACCTGCAACTTGCCGAGGACATAGGCGCAAAACCTCTCTACGTAGTCAACGTGGGGTTATGGCATGGAGGCTATACCCCAATAGACTCTATCCAACCTTGGATTGACGAGTGTATGGCTGCTTTGGAATATGCCAATGGTCCAGTAACCAGTAAATATGGTGCTATGCGCGCCAAAAACGGTCATCCTGCTCCTTATAATATAGAGTATTTAGAGATTGGAAACGAGAACAACCAACCCGACCCAGCCCTACAGAGTGACCACTACTACGACCGCTTCAAGGCGTTCAAGAAGGCTGTACTGGCAAAATATCCTAACATGCATCTCATTGGCAATGTTCAGGCTTGGGGCAACGACGACCCGAAGTGGGAGTCAACGGAGGATGTAGAACTTGTGGATGAGCACTACTATCGCAATCCTGCTTGGTTTGCCAACAATTTCCACAAGTATGACTCCTACGACCGCAAAGGTCCGAAAGTATATGTGGGCGAATATGCCGTGACGCAGGGTTTCGGCAATCACGGTTCTCTCAATGCCGCTTTGGGCGAAGCCGTTTATATGATGGGAATGGAGAATAACAGCGATGTGGTTGTCATGGCAAGCTACGCTCCCATTTTCGCCAACGTGAACGATTTGAAATGGCGTCCCGACATGATTCAGTTTAATGCCAACGGCGCTTTCGGCACTCCCTCCTACTATGTTCAAAAACTGATGGCTCACAACGTGGGCGATAAGGTATTGAAGACAGAGCTTGTGAATCCCTACAAGATAGAGGTACAAAAGAAGAAGGTACGTCCCCAGATTTGTCAGGTGGGCGTGGGAAGCTGGTCCACACAGGCTTCCTTCCAGAATGAGGCTCTTGAGGCAGCCAACAACGCCACACAAGGAAAACTGAGTGAATCGGAGCCTTTGACAGGAAACTGGCAGGTGAAGGGCAATACGCTGAGCCAGACTTCTAACTATGAAGGCTGCATTGACATTACTTCTCAAAAGTTTGATGCCGATGAATATACCTATAAGGTTCGCGCGCGCAAAGATGGCGGTTCAGAAGGTTTCATCATTGTGTTCAACTATGTGGATGCCAACAACTATTGCTGGCTGAACGTGGGCGGTTGGGGCAACACCCAGCATGCCATCGAACAGGTGTCGAATGGTGCTAAGGGAGCAATTGCCACTTGTTCAGGACACGTGGAGACGGGTCGTTGGTACGACGTGGCTGTGCATGTGAAGGGTGATTCCATCTATGCTTCCCTTGATGGCAAGCAAATCCTTGCCACTGCCCTTCAGACCAATGTAAAGCCCGGCTTGTTCCAATCGGCTACATTGGACAATGCGGCTGGCGAAGTAATTGTAAAATTGGTCAATACCTCGAACGAGAAAACCACGGCGAGCATCAACCTTGGAAACAAGAAAGCAACAAAGGCACGTGTGATTCGTCTCTCCAGTGTTTCGGGTGACGACGAGAACTCCCTCGAGACTCCTACAAACGTCTATCCCACAGAACAGACGCTGAGTCCCAACGACAACGAGGTAGAGGTGACAGTTCCGGCAACCTCCTTGAATATCGTCAGAATCAAGCTATAATCCGACAACATTCATCCGACAGACCCTCCCTCCAGAAATGGAAAGAGGGTCTGTTTCTTTTTGAGATGATGTCTTATTTTCTGAAATTTACTTTGTATCTTAACAATTTATTCATAACTTTGCATGGGTTGAAAGAACCCACTGCCATGCATGGTGCAGTGCACCCTTCACCTAATGCCATCTAATGGGCTTATACCAGCACGAAGAAACAGGTTGGGCAGTGATATGGAAAGAAACTGAAATATAGTAAGACTGGATAAAGCAGCACGTTGTGATGATGAGTAAGAAAATGATTGGAATCACGCTACTAATCTTGTTGTTTTGCCTAAACACTTTTGGCACGACCAACAAGAAATACTTAGTATCGTATCTCAACATCACCAACGGTTTGCGCAACTCTTACGTTGACGATATTTTCCAAGACAGCAATGGCTTTATCTGGGTCTGCTCTCAAGGTGGCGGACTCGCTCGATACGACGGTTACATATATCAGTATTTCGGCGTAGGGAGTTCGAGTTTTCTACTCCGAAGCAATTTCTGCCGAAATGTCTACGAGGATAAATTCCATCGCCTTTGGATAGCTTTCGAGGAAGGAGCGCAGGTGCTCGACTTGAACACCATGCAGCCAGTGACTGTAGAATGCACGGATAAAGACCTCACAAAACGTCTCAGCCAGTTGATGTCAGAGAATTGCGACCGAGTCTATTGCGACTCTCAGGGTGCCGTTTGGGTTCTGACTCGAAAGCATCTGTTTCATTTGACTTTTGATGAGGAAGGCAGAGTCAACCATTTTGCCTCCATGCCAATTGTTACAAATCCAATGGGCGGCTGTATGAAAGACTTGGATGGCAACGGCAGCGTTTATGTATCTTTTTCCCACACTTTATGGCATGTGAAAGCCAATGGACCGAAGAGTGGAAAACTTCGCGCTGATGACTTGTCAAAGCGTTTTCCTGCCATCAGCAACCACTTTGTCACGGATGTACTGAAAACAAGAGGGCATCTCTGGGGAGCTACTTCTGAGGGACTTTTTTGCAATGATGGTCGTCAATGGCACTCCAAAACAAACAGCAACCAACTAACCCATGACTTTGTTACGTCGCTGGCACTCGCCGAACCAAATACCCTGATGATAGGAACACTGGGCGGCATTACCCTGCTTGACTTGAATTCCTACGAGGTGAGGCAGTGGGACATGACATCCCCGAATATTCCCCTCAGCAGCAACTTCATCAACTGCATCTATACCCACAACGGAATCCTCTGGATAGGGACGGAATCGAATGGCATCGTCAAAGCCACTCCACAGACACTCCAATTGGTCAACTACGCTCATAATGACTCACCCGAATCACTCTCTCCGAATGCCGTCAATGCCATCTATGTGGAACCCAATGGCACTCTTTGGGTGGGAACAGTTGAGGGAGGTCTCAACCGCAAGGCTCTTGGGGCTTCTGGCTTCACCCACTACACCACGTCCAACTCACGCCTATCGCACAACTCCGTTTCGACTCTGATGACTGACCCGCGGCGACAACTGTGGATTGGCACATGGGGACGTGGAGTCAACACGATGAGTCTTGACCATCCGGGAGAGATAAAACGGCTTAACGTTGACGCGGCTCATGAGCGTCTTATCTACTTCGTGGGAGCTCTTGCCTACGACAAGATTAATAATGGGGTTTGGATAGGAGCCAACGATGGACTTTATTTCTACAATTTAGCTACCCGTCAACTCGAAGAGCCTTTCAAGGAATGTAGGAATGTGAGGGGATGCATAGGAGCAGCCATTACAAATGACGGCAGTCTTTGGATGGGCTGTCTTAACGGAATGGTGCAGATTGACCTCAATTCACGCCACGGAAAACAGCGACAGTTCAAGATGAAACGATGGCGCTATAAGTTGGACGACCCGAAAAGCGGAATACAAGAGAAAATAGTAAGTTTCTGCAAGGCAAAGGACGGGACGCTCTGGTTGGGAAGCGCTGGTTATGGACTATACAAGATGGAGAGGGGAAAAAAGGGAGAATTCGTGTTCCGCAACTATACTATAGAAGATGGACTACCCAACAACGGCGTGAAAGGCATTGCCGAGGACAGCGCAGGAAGACTGTGGATAACAACCGACAACGGTCTGTCCATTTTCAATCCAAAGTCGGAGCTATTCACTAACTTTGGCGAGGAAGATGGACTCCTTTGTGCCCAATACTACTTCAATAGTGCGGTCGTCTCGACTCAGAACCATGTTTTCTTGGGTTCAGAGAAAGGATTAACCGAGATTACCGGTATGAATCTGAGAGGATGGGAGCCTGCCCACTTATGCTTCACGGGACTGACCGTCAACAACCAACCTGCAACAGCAGCCCAGCGCTATCTGAAGGAAGACATCACACTGGCAAAGAAGATATACCTGCACGAATCGGACCTTTCCTTTGCCATCAGTTTCTCTGCCCTCAATTATGGTCATGAGAAATCAGGTACCTACAGCTATCGCATGAAAGGCTATGAGAGTGATTGGATAACCTTGCCACCGGGACAGCACAGCGTGCGCTACTCCACCCTCCCTGCAGGCGACTATGAGTTTGAGGTGCGCTATACATCAGGACTCTTGGGCGAGAAGCCCCAGCAAATCAGCATCCAAGTTCACGTTAGTCCCTACTTCTGGAAGAGTTGGTGGTTTATCTGCCTCCTCATCCTACTCATCGTCTATGGGGCAGTCAAATTGTACCGCTACCGAATCAAGAAGCTCAAAGAGGAAGAGGTGGAGCATCTTTTCAGACCCATTGAGAAGGCGCTGCGCGAAAGCAAGGACCCGGAAATGCTCCAAAACCGCATTCAGACCATTATTGACAATCAGAAAATCTACTTTGCCAGTATTGACAAGAACGCAAAGGAGAACGACGAGCAACTAAAGGCAAACAACCTTCCTTTCATGGACAGAATCATCAAGTGCATGGAGAAGAACTACAGCGACCCCAACTTTGGCATTCCTGAGTTGTGCTTCGCCATGGGCATGAGCCGACCGGTCATCATCAAGAAGCTCAAGGAAGAAACGGGGCAGACGCTCTCACAGTTTATGCGTGACTACCGTCTTGGAATGGCACGGCGACTCATCATAGAGCAGTCAGACAAGTTGAACATTGCCGACGTGGCTTATAGAGTGGGATTCAACGACCCAAAATATTTCACGCGCTGTTTCACAAAACGCTATTCCATCACCCCCATCTCTCTCAAGGAACAAATGACAAAATGAAATTCATAATTAGCGGCGAAACTTGATAATGCATAATGCACAATGCATAATTAGCTTCGCACTCGTGTTCGGCTGCACAACTCCTAACTCCTATTTCCTAACTCCTAACAGAGCGAAGCTCTTTGCTCCTAACTCCTAACTGAGCGAAGCTCTTTCCTCCTTTGGCTCCATCGCTAAAGCGAATGTTGAATTTATAATCAATAAAGCGCCAAGACTATCAGATATCGTATCTGAAGTATCTTGGCGCCATTCCTATTGTCCCGAAAAATTATGGGAAGCGGTCTCCCCTATTGATGGTCTCTCAGTTGGGCAGCCTTTTCGTTAGAAATGTAATTATCCAAATGCATGCAACAGTCTTGTGAGAACTGCTGGGCGTAGTCGTTGAGCTGTGCCCACTGAGACTCAGACAACGGTTTTCCCAAAATCTCCCTCGTTATCTTCTGACGAACCAGTCCATACACGAAACCGGCATTATAGTTGTCACCGGCACCGATAGTGCTCACGGTGGTAATGGGCTTCACGTCGAAGGTGTACTGCCGCCCGCCATTTCCATATACTCTCACTGGATGAGCCCCATGAGTAACAATGAAGTTCCGGCACAGGGGCGCTATCACGGCATGATAGATACTGTCGGCATTGCCACTGCCAAAGACAGTTTTCAGGTCTCCGTTGCTGGCGCGAACCACGTCGGCACGTCCCAGATTCTTCCTGATATTGGGCATGAGCCTCGGCAACATATTAGCATGAGGCGACCGCAAGTTGATATCATAGTAGATGATGACTCCCTGCCGGCGAGCCTGCTCTACCAAGGAATCCACCCATTGCTGATTCTGAGGATTCACAGCATAGAACGAACCGAACAACAAAATGTCGTTGGGGTGGAAGTCGGGGATTCTGCGCGGGATGTCGTTCTTTGGCACATCCATGTAAAACACATAGTGCGCATCGTTCTCCTCGTCCAAATAGGCAAGCGATGTAGTGGTGCGCATACCCTTTAGCAGTCTGAAGTAGCCTGTCCCCACATGGTTAAGTTCCAATGCCTGTGCAATATGAACACCTGTAGAATCAGCACCAGCCTCACCTACAAACTCCACCTTTGCACCGGCTCTTCCCAGCGACACCGCCGAATTGAGAGCGGAACCACCCGCATTGGCGCCTATGGGTTGAGAGCCGCGGAAGAGAATATCAAGGACAGTCTCTCCCATACAGTATATGGTTCGTTGATAATTTTCCTGTGCGCCTGCTGATAGCCAAACAGACAATACCAAACAAAGAGTAGTCAACAATCTGCTCATGACTCAATATTTTTTTTCAATTTTCGAATGTATGGTGGAGTCAAAGGAGATAGAATGAGTTAGGAAATAGGAGTTGTGCAGCCGAACACGAGTGTGAAGTTAATTATGCATTATGCATTATGAATTATGCATTATTCTGATACCCTTCAGCACTGTTAGCTTCGCTGAATCCTTGTTACGCTCGGTATAGCTCGAACAAGTTCGGCTCTACACTCGCTTGCCTCGGATTTGTCTTTAACTCCTCTAACTCCTTTGACTCCTTTTAACTCCTTTGAAATTTGTTTCAAGATGGATTATAGCCGGATGCTTACGCCTCCCATGAACGTGGCACGTGGCATGGGATAGCCTGCATTGATTTCATAGCGCTGTGCCAGCAGGTTCTCACCACTTGCCCAGAGTTTCAGCCACTGCGTGAGTTGATAGTTCACCGTAGCATTAAGCAACACGAAGTTTTCCTTGCTCTCATCGCTGCCTACCGACTTGAACAGTCCGCTCACCAGCATCAGACCTGCATTGCAAGTCCAGCGCCCACTTTGGAAGTCGGCACCCGCAAACCCTTTGTACTCGGGAGCGCCCACCACATGATGCACCAGATGGAGCACGGCATGATTCGTGTAGACTCGCCAGTGGTTGTCTATCTGCCAAGATGCCTGTAATTCAGCGCCGCAGTTCTCAATCTTTCCAGTATTGACATTCTTGCGGTCCACCACCTGAATGATGTTGTCGCCGTTGATATAGAACAAGGTGGCGCCATAGCTGAATCTGTTCTGCGCAGCACGTCCCTGCCAAGAGAGTTCATAGCTCCACAGGCGTTCGGGCTTCAGGTCCTCGGTGGAAGTGGGATAGAGATAAAGCTCGCGCATGGTAGGATTGCGGAAGCCCTTGCTTACGGTAGCACGAAGCTCTCCCGCAGCCGACGGACGCACCACCAGACCGAACTGCGGAATCCATTCCGTTCCCGTCACACTATGATGGTCCACACGCACGCCGGCATCCAGCGTGAGCCATTGCCAGAGGTTCTGCCTCACGTCCACGTAGCCAGCCACCTCATTGCGATGGGAGTGACCGCTCTGCTTGTTGGGCGTGTCGAGCACCTCACCGGTAGCCTTGGAGGTGTAGTAGGCTCTGCCGTAGATATGCTGATAGTCCATGCCCACGGTCAGTTGTCCGCCCTTCACCCAGCGGAAAGACTGCCACAAACTCACGCCCAAGATATTGTCGCGCGAGCGGAAATAGCGCTGTGAGGGCTGCGTGGCATCGGAGGAGCCGTCATCAATTTTGTGGCGCCCGAAATCCGAGAACACGCTCAGCTCGCCCTGCCCCCACTGGTAATGGTTCTCCAGCGCAAGGGTGGCAGCCCCACGCGTAATCCACTGTGCCGCGCCATAGACGGGACTGTCTACCCTACCGGGATAGCGCGAGATAAAGTGGGTGAGGTTCAGGTCGGCGTAGGCATCCCAATGCTGACTGATGTCGTATTGAGCCTTCACCAGTCCCCCATATTGTTGGAATCCCATGTGCGGACGGTGGTTATCGGTTCGGGCATACTGCCCTGCCACGGTCATGGAGAACCGTCCCGAACGGAACAAGTCGGCAGCTTCCACCTGTGCCGTGCCATAGTTTCCGGCTCCAGCCTCCAATTGAAAATCATTTCCGTTGCGCCGCATCTTTCGGGTGATGATGTTCACCACGCCGCCCATGGCATTGGAGCCATAGAGCAGCGACGAGGGTCCCTCCACTACCTCCACGTGGTCAGCAAGCAACGTCTGATAGCTGTCGGCAAGAGGATGACCGTAGATGCCGCTATACTGCGGATGACCGTCGACGAGCACAAGCAGTTGTCCGGAACCTCCCGACAATCCCCTCACCATGATGTTACCTGCGGCACCCGTAGAGACACCGTAGCCCAACATGGAGCGCGAGGTAACCATCAGTCCGGGCACTTGCTGCATGAGGGTGGGCAACACCGAGGTCTGATGGTTCTGGGTGAGGCTGTTGCGCCCCACATAAGTAACCACCGTGGGCAGGAACCGCGTATCGGTCTGCGCACGAGTGCCGGTCACCACTACCTCGTCAAGGCGCAACGAGTCGGTCAAAATCCCCTCTGCTGTCGCGTTTTGGCACAGAAGGATACCGAACGCAAGGAAGAATATTGAAATAAAGGAAGATTTCTTCGTCATGCGCATTATTTGTCAATATCAACAATCTTATAGTTCTTGGAACCCAGTCCAATATGCTCTGCCCAGTCAATAGTGTGTGTGCCATGCTGCTTGTCAATGCGCTTCAGCAAATCGGTGGGGTCATTCTTTGCCGTCACCTTCTGCTGATTGATAATATCAACACATGCTTGGTCGAGAGCTACAGGGTCAGTGGAAGCAAGGATGCCATAGTCCTCCAACTTCACGGGGGCGGGGTGAGCCACGCAGTCGCAGTCAATCGACATGTTGTTCATCACATTGATATAGATAACGCCCCGCTCAGCCTTGAAATAATCGGCAACAGCCTGTGCTGCGGCAGCCATGCTCTCCAAGAAACCGTCTTGGTCGCCGATATATTTGGCTTGCCAGAGGCTGTCTGGTTTCTGAGTCTTACCTGCAGAGTGGATATAAGCCTTACCGTTGCGGCTAGCGCAACCAATACTCATGTTCTTCAGGGCACCTCCGTAGCCTCCCATAGGATGTCCCTTGAAGTGGCTGAGGCATACGAGGAAGTCGTAGTTGGCAAGATGTCCGCCCACGATGTCATAATCCAAATGGCTGTGGTCCTTAACGGGAATGCGAATCTCGTCATACTCATCCATCAAGTCTACGGCAAAGAGTGAGTCGAAGCCGTGCTGGTGGATAACTCTCCAGTGGTCAGCGGTCTCCATACGGTCACCGGCATAGGCTGTGCGGTTCTCCACGATGGTGCCATGTACGGTGTCCACGAGATTGCGGATGAGCGTCGGCTTCAAGTAGTTGGGATTGGTGCCTTCGCCGGTGGAAATTTTCACCGCCACACGACCACTTGCTTTCACGCCCAAAGCCTTATAGATTTTCACAAGCGACTCCGGAGTAATATTCCTTGTCTGATAAACAATAGACTGCCCTGCAGCCTTGGTAAGACCGAAAATCACGGTCATCACCAACATTAACATTCTGATTTTCATATTTCCTATCTTTGGTTCATTTTACTTCTACGATGCAAATTCCTATGCCGTTGTCCACGCGTCAACGTGACTGCAAGGACAGTTCCTAATAGCAGCTTCTGCTGAATCTTTTCCAAGCCAACAGCTTCAGTCCTCCATGCCCTGACGAAATGGAAAGCTGGAACTCGATGCTATTGTATCTTCGTTATATCTGGCATCCGAATGATAGATTCGTTGTCCCCTTCGGCTCGTTTAATATTTGTGCAAAGATAATCATTTCTACTCATTCAAATTGAATACATATTACTGATTCTTGACATTCTCTTACAGTTATTTACTTCAACTTGGGAAGAAATATTAGTTTTTTGCCTCCATCGGAGCAATATTTTAGCTTAGTACTTCATCACGCTACACTCGTGGATGTGGCTGTTGGTTAAGCTCGTTCTCCAAGGCAGCAAGATAGCCGTAGCACTTGGAACTCTGTCCGTTGCCCGTTAAGATGATTGTGTTCTACCAGGCATCTGTTCCAAGTGAAAACTCTTCAACTAGCCAAAGCCAAACAAGGTCTTTGTCGGCATACAATATAGAAAGCTGTACATAGCCATGAAGTTTTATATTCTTCTGCAAAGTTATTCTTTTTATTTTAACCTCGATTTTCTTAAAAGTCTTTTCTTCTTTTTCCTAAAGTCATAATTGCAATTCGAGCTGATGAAGACCTATATATAAATATGGTTACCTATATATAAAAATAAAGAGAGAAGGATGAAAAATAGGCACAGTTTGACACGAAATCCATCTACTTTGGATTGAGCGACAATTGTCGACAAACTCGTTAACAATTGCCGACAAACTCGTTGACAATTGCCGACATGCATGTTGACACTTGTCGCTCAATCCAGATGAAGCGTTTTTCACTGTATCAAATAACGCTCCCTAATCTTCAACAGCCGTTTACGAATGATGAATTGCTTTATCATTCATAGCTTTCTCCAAAGTTATTTTTCTTCTTCTGAGGGATTTTCAACATGAAATCCGAGCGAGAAGCAACGTTCAATACCCTGCTCCGTAATACTGTTATTTTTTGGAAAAAGTTTTAAATGGACGATGACCAATGTCTATTAAGAAAAATTAGTGTTGGCTTGTAGGCTAAAGCCGATTTTTAAGTAGAAAAATTACACTTACTAAATTGTTTGTTATCAATGTATTACGAGTTTGTCCACCTAATAAAACGTTTTGTCCACCATATAATTCTTAGGTTTTCTTAACTTTGTCACCGATATGAAATGAATCTAAATTTCGGCCTACTTAGTTGAGCCTTAAAATTAGAATAAGTGTTCTACTGAGTCCGTTGAAAACCACGCTGGAAAAAGACTGAAATCAGTCTGCAAAGAAAAAACTGAATCAATTAACAAATTCAAATTAACAACCTAATTTACAAACAAACATGAGGAAACAATTATTCTCTGTGATGTTAGGTCTTTGTGCTTTTGGAGGCATTGCGTCGGTGCCTACACCCGCAATGGCTGTAACGGCTCAAGCTCCTACCATCAAAATCAAAGGTACAGTTGTTGACGAGCAGGGCGAACCCCTCATCGGAGCAACTGTAAAGGTGAAAGGAGCCAATACGGGCGTCATGACCGACTTGGACGGAAACTTCGAGTTGGAAGCGCCGGGCAACGCTGTGCTGGTGGTCAGCTACGTGGGCTATCAGGACCGCGAAGTGGCTGTGAACAACCGCGCTGTCATCGACAAAATCCAAATGAGTTCTGACAACCAGATGCTGGAGCAAGTGGTGGTAGTGGGCTACGGTACACAGAAGAAAGCCGACTTGACCGGTTCTGTATCAATTGTGAATGCTGACGAGATGAAGAAGATTTCCAACTCCAACATCTCTACCATGCTGGAAGGTAAGGTTCCCGGTGTGCAAATCACCACCGACGGTCAACCCGGTGCCGACCCAAGCGTGCGCATCCGTGGTATCGGAACCTTCGGCAGCACCTCGCCTCTCTATGTGATTGATGGTGTGCCTGTGGGTACAACCATCCGCGACTTCTCTCCTAACGACATCGCCTCCATCCAAATTCTGAAGGATGCTGCAGCAGGTGCCATCTACGGTTCACGTGCCGGCAACGGTGTGGTGATTATCACGACGAAGAACGGAAAGAAAGAACAACCGCTGAAGGTGGACTATTCCGGATATTTTGGTATAGACAACATCAGCAAAGGTGTCTACGACGTGATGAACGCCTCTGAATACAGCAACTATCTGGGGCAAGCATGCGCCAACTCCGGCACTCCGCTTCCCGGTGGCTATCATTTTGACGAAGCCACTCAACGCTACGTATTCCGCGACGACACCGACACAGACTGGTTTGATGAAGTTTTCAAGACTGGAATCCGCCAAAACCATAACGTCAACCTGAGCGGTGGCGGAGCACACAATACTTATAATATCAGTCTGGATTATTTCAATCAAAAGGGAACCATTGAGGGCGCAGGCCCCAACTACGAGCGCTACACGGTACGCGTAAACAACACTATGGACACCAAGTTTGTCAAGTTCCGCACTAGTCTGCTCTATTCTCACTCCAATCAAGACAACATGGCGCTTTCCAACGCTTCGGAGTATGTGCAAGGCTTGTATGGTGACGTGACAAACGTGCTCCGTGGAACACTACTGATGCAGCCTACCATCAAGGCATACGACCAAACAACTTGGGTGCTGGACGACATCGTGGGCTCTGCCCTTGACTATAACTATGATGCCTATGGATACGGCGTTTACTATGATACCGTTCATGGTGATATCTCTGCCTCCAACCCCCTACTGGTCAACAACAAACTGACGCGCAACACCATTGTAGACCGATTCGTCGGAACAGGCTCAGCAGACGTTGACCTCTTCAAGATTTTCAAGTTTGAGCCGAAGAACCACAGCCTCACCTATCGTCTCAACCTTTCTTACAGCAAGACCCACGCAAAAGACAAGACTTGGATTCCCGCATGGATTCAGAGCAACCGCGTGTATCTTGCCAAGAGCAATGAGCGACTCACCAAAGGCTCGCGCGACTATTCGGATGCCTTGGTTGAAAACACGCTTACCTACGACGGCCACATCGGACTGCATAATATTAACATAGTGGTGGGTCACACCTACGAGGAAGAACACACCGACTTGCTTACAGGCTGGGCAAACGACCTCTCTGAACCTTACTATCTGCAACTGCAGAACGGCGCAACGCGTGATGCCAGCAGCTATGAGTACAAGCACACAATGGAGTCTTATCTTGCCCGTGTGAACTACAACTACGATGAGAAATATCTCATTTCAGCAATCGTTCGTCGTGATGGCAGTTCCCGTCTGACAAAGGATATCCGCTGGAGAACCTATCCTTCTGTATCTTTGGGCTGGCGTTTTGATAAGGAGAGCTTCTTCCCCATCAACCGCAACATCGTCAACATGTTCAAAATTCGCGCCAGCTATGATGAGCTTGGTAACGAGAATATCGGTGAATACCAGTACATGGCAACCATGGCACGCAACAACATGACCTACAGCTTCGGTAACCAAGTGGTTTATGGTTCTGCCATCTCCACCTTCGTCAATGAGAATATCAAATGGGAGAAAAAGAAGTCAACCAACATCGGTCTTGACCTCGCCATGTTCAATAACCGCTTAGAGTTTACTGCCGAGTGGTACAGAAACCGCTCTGAGGACCTGCTCTACAACGTGCCCGTTCCTGAGTCGGCTGGTGTTTCAAACTCTACGGTTACCATGAACGCCGCTACAATGGACAACAGCGGTTTTGAGTTCTCTGCTACTTATCGCAATCATGACCATCCGTTCAAATATGAGGTGAGTGCCAACTTGAGTACGCTACGCAACAGAGTGAAGTCGCTCGGATTCAGCACTAATTCTTACATCTCTGGTTCTTATATCACAGAGGTAGGCCAAGAGATTGGTAAGTTCTACGGCTGGAAGTATGCCGGCATTATCCGCACGCAAGAACAGCTTGACGAACTCAACGCCATAGCTGCCGAGAATGGCAAGACGGCATATCAGTCGGGAGCCAATGTCGGTGACTGCTACTATGAGGATGTCAACGGCGACGGTACCATCGACGAGAACGACCAGACAGTACTTGGAAGTGGTCTGCCCAAAATCAACTTCGGTCTGAGTGCCCACATGGAGTTTAAAAACTTCGACCTGAGCATCTCTACTTTCGGTGCACTCAACTATCATGTGGCTGACGATATCTACAACAGCCTGCATTCTTGCTACGGCTACTACAATAAAGACGTAGACATGCTCGATGCTAACCGCTGGTCAAGTGACGGTACGACCTATATCTCTGGTACACCTCGCACCTACGCAGTGAACAACGCAACAATGGCATGGAACGACTTGTTCAGCTCGCGCAAGATTCAGAATGCCGCTTATTGGAAGATTGCCAACGTTGAACTTGGCTACAACTTCCCTGACAAATGGTTTGGCGGCTATGTGAATAATGTCCGCGTGTATGTTTCCGCTCAGAACCTGTACACCTTCACGGGCTATCACGGCTACAATGTGGACTATGCCGGCGGCACATTCACTCCAGGCTATAACTTCTGCTCTTTCCCAACACCTCGCACTTTCATGTGCGGTCTCCACTTCAGCTTCTAATATTGAGCTGACAATATTAAAGAACAACATTATTTATAAAAAGCATACATTATGAAACTATATAAGTTATCTTTTGCCCTGCTTCTCGGTCTCGGTGTGCTGACTTCCTGCGATGATAAGTTGGATGTGGAGAACCCCAACGACCAGACATCAGCCACTTTCGGCTTTAATGCCAATGACTTGGAGGAGTGTGTTGTGGCAGCTTACAACCATACCAGAATGGGTGGCTCCTATGGACGTGTGAGCTACACCTTTGATGTAACCCGCGGTGACGAGGTTTGGAACTCGTCGCAACAGTGGTATCTTCCCTTCGATGACTATGACGACCCTATCACCGACGATATCGGCAAAGGTCCCTATATGGACTGGTACTATACAGTCAACGTCTGCAACTTTGGACTCTCCCGCTGCGGTGACGACGATACTTCCCTCTCTACTTCAATGAAGCGCATAAAGGGTCAACTGCTCTTCCTCCGTGGACTTGCCTACTACAACCTCGTGGGCTACTATCAGAACCCGCCATTGATTACGGACTACAGCTCCTACTCAACACTCGATGGTCTCTATGCTTCCAACAGCACTTACGACGAGATTTGGGACCAGATTGAGAAAGACTTCAACGAGGCCATAACACTGCTGCCCTCTCGCGATGAAGGCGGTGAATGGGCAAAGGGACGTGCCACATGCGGTGCTGCCGCCGGTTTCTACGCACGTGCTCTGATGCAGCGTCATAAGTACAGCGAGGCTCTCACTGTGCTGAAGGACATCATCAACCAGAAGTACGGCACCTATAAGTTGATGGCAAACTATGGCGACAACTTCCGTGAAGGTCAAGAATATGAGAATAACGACGAGAGCCTCTTCGAAATCCAGTTCCTCGATTACGGTTCGCAGGGTACTGTTGACGAGTGGACTCCTGTAAACACTACCAAGAATGCTACACAGGGTCAGTCGGTTGAAAGTAACTATGCTCCCGGCGACTTCGGCGGTTGGGCTGACTTGAGTGCTGCACCCTGGCTCTATCAACTCTTCAAGGAAGAGCGCACTACCGACGGTCACCTTGACCCGCGACTCTACTGGACGATTGGTACCTATGAGGCTGATTGGGACAACAACAGTCAGACGCTGGGCAACGTGGCTTATACGAAGACGGTTGCCTCAACCGATACGATTGTCACCAACAACAACTATGGCGGTCTGCCTATCGCAAAATGGACCAACATGCGTACTGGTCTCTACAGCAGTGTCACTACTGGTCTGCGCTGCGGCATCAACCTCCGACTGATGCGCTACTCTGACGTGCTGCTCCGCGCTGCAGAATGCGAGAACGAGGTCAACGGACCTACACAGCAGGCTATCGACTGGATTAATGAGGTGCGCGAACGTGCAGGCTTGGCAGACTTGCAGCTTGCCGACTTCCCGACTGCTGACAAACTCTTCGAGCAGATTGCCAATGTGGAGCGTCCTAAGGAGTTCGGCTGCGAATATGGCCGTGGCTTCGACCTCATCCGTTGGGGTTTCTTCTATTCTGCCGACCGTCAGCAACAACTCAAGGAGCATGAGACTTTCCGCCGTTCAATCCACCGAGTCACAGAGCCTGTAAGCTACTCACAAGTAGGAGTAGACCCCGAACTCAAATGCTCTTTCGATACCTACGTTCAGGGACATGAGTTCATTCCATTCTGTCAGATTCTGACCAACGAGAACCCCAACCTTACCGGAAACTCTGCCAACAACAGCACCGACAACTCTGAATACTTCAGAGAGAAGGGCTGGACGGTTCATCCTGTCGTTGATTTAAGCGAATAAAGTTAGGAGAAAGGAGCTTTGCTCAGTTAGGAGGAAAGAGCTTCGCTCAGTTAGGAGTTAGGAGATAGGAGTTAGGAGTTGCTGCGTAGCCAACATCCCTACTACACCTACCGAACCTACTGCACCTACCAAACTCCTTCTAATATTAGTTTCGCCAATAATCATGCATTAGAATGCGAATGCCAATTATGCATTATGAATTATGCATTATGCATTGAATTTGTGAATTATGAATTATGAATTATAAAAAGGATATGAGACATCTAAATAAAATAGCTTCCTTGTTTTGTGCAGCAGCTCTCGGCATGCTGACACTGACAGGTTGCGAGGGAGGTGATTTATACGAAATGGACGTTCCCGACTGGGTTTCCCAGAAAATAGATTCCATTGAAAATGCCAATCAGACGACAGAGGAAGTGCTCGTCGGAATGAACGAGGATGTTTATACTATTGGCAATACCGATTATAGCTCTGGCTTCTGGAGCGCATTCTCAAAATATTATGTAGTTCCTGACGGACAAAAGTGGAACGCTGTGTTCAACCTCAACCTCAATCCCAGTGACAATACATATTATAAGAACTTCGCCTTGATTATCACCAATGATGAGGACCGTGGCGCTACCGACTACAAGGAGTATGGCGCCATCCGCTTCGATGCCACTGGCGATACGGCAGCGTACAATTCTCAGTGGGGCACCAACCTCTGGTTCAAATATACCGAATGCAACAAACTGCTGTCTCCGGACGAGAACAATGAGGACCCCAACGTGCAGCAACTCGGCGGAAAGGTGACGCTCACCGTTGACCGCTCCAGAACCGATTCTTTCGTGGTGAAGATGACTAACGGAGTCGTGACCAAGACTTACACACAACCCTTCAAGGAGGCAAACCTCAATACGGATGCTACAAATACCAACATCCGCTGCTTCCTGACCGTGGAAGGTTCCTACATCGACTTCATACAGACCAACATAGACCCGATTGGCGGTCGCACGTCGGCCGACGATAAAGACCCCGTCTCTATGGTGCTGCAGAATGTTCCCGAAGAGGTGGAAGTCGGCTCGGACCTCAATGAGGCAATGGCAAATGTCTCTGCGGTGGTGACCTTTGAGGAAGGCGTCACTAAGACGGTACCTGCTTCCGAACTCTTGTTCTCTGCCATCAACGATATGGATGTGGTAGGAGAAAAAACTCTCATCGTCATCTACAATAAGACTTTCAAGGGTGAGAACTGCTCAACGCCCATCGTCGCCAACGCCACCTTCAATGTGGTGGAGCCTATCACTTCCATTGAGGTTACCCAGCAACCTACGCGCACGCAATATTACTTCTATACGAGTGCCGCCACTTCCGCTCTCGGTGACCGTACGATGGCTTTTGACCCCACTGGCATGGTAGTGACAGCCACCTACGCCAACGGTACTACGGGTGTCATAGACAACTCTAAGCTCACCTTCTCCTCCGTGGCTGCTACGGTTGGCAGACATGCAGTGACGATAACCACAAACAACGGAAAGACCGCCAAGATTGCCGTAACGGTGGCTGAGTCTTCTTGCGAAGCTGCTGCCTTCACTCCGTCTGTGGTGGGTCTCGAGGACAACACAACCGCTTGGTGGACAGCTTTCAGCGACGACGTGCAGATTCCAGCAGGAGAAACCCGCTCGTTCAGTTTCACCAATTACACTGACCTTCAGAACAACTGGGATAACTTCGTTGTGATTCTCCGCAATCAGGCTTTGGCTGAGTATGCTGTGGTTCGTGCCGACAACTACGGTTGGGGCAATGGTTACGCCGCCTGCGTCCACGATGCATCAGGCGCATCCGACTGGGCAGCATGGCTGGCTGCCATGAACGGTGCTCAGGTAACGGTTTATGTCACCAACTGCAACAATGCAACTTGCGACGTGCAGGCTGTCATGCAGGGTACTGACGGCAATACCTACACGCTCTATTACTTGGGCATCAACACAGTTGACCCCGATGACCTCTACACAGCCTTCACAGCCGACCACTGCCACCTCGTAGCTGGCACTGGCGCTGCAAAGAGGCACTATGCTAGAAGACTTAGGAAATAAGAATAGAAGATAGGAGTTTAGCTCAGTTAGGAGTTAGGAGATAGGAGATAGGAGTTTGCGCAGCAAACATCCCTACTACACCTACTGCACCTACTATACCTACTACATCTTCCTAACTCCTTACTAAACTCCTTCCTATTTTATTTCCGCCGCTAATTATGCATTATGCATTATGAATTATGCATTATAAAGGATTATGAATTATATTAAGTTTTTTCTCCCTTTAAGCCTCACAGTCTTCAGTCTGACGATGGCTCACGCCGATGACAAGACTAGAGTAACCTATCAGGAGGTTTCCGTCCACGACCCGTCGATTGTCGTGGATGGAAACACCTTCTATGTATTCGGTTCTCACTTGGCTACGGCGAAGTCTTCCGACCTGCTCAACTGGACCTATTTTGGTGGGGGCGAGACCGATGCCTGTACGCTCTTCGCCAATACGCAGGGCACCCAAGTGGCTTATGGAAATGCCTACAACACCCATGCGGTGACTAAGGTAAAGAACTTTCAAGGGCAAGAAGTTGACTTTGGAAATTTCAACGCCCACAGTTGGCAGGAAAAGGGCAACAATGTGCAGGGAATGCAATGGGCTCCCGACGTTATCTACAACAAGAAGATGGGCAAATGGCTCATGTATATGTCGCTTAACGGTGACAACTGGTGCTCCAGCATCGTCTGCTTTGCCGCAGACAACATTGAGGGACCCTACATCTATCAGGGTCCCGTAGTGTTCTCTGGTTTCATGGGCAGTTACGAGCACAACGGCTTTACTGCCACCGACGACTGGAAACACACCGACCTCGCCATTGCCACGGGCGCGACTTCTCTTCCAGTCCGCTACAACGTGGGTAGTAACTGGGGAAGCTATTGGCCCAACTGCATCGACCCCTGTGTTTTCTACGCTGAGGATGGCAGGTTGCTGATGACCTACGGCTCTTGGTCGGGTGGCATCTGGGAAATCCAACTGGATGAGGCTACCGGTCTGCGCGACTATACCCACACCTACGAATTTCAAGTGAATGGCACAACGCCTGTTTCAGAAAACGCTAGCCAGAACACCACCAGTGACCCGTATTTCGGAAAAAAGATTGCCGGCGGCTACTATGTTTCCGGTGAGGGCTCTTATATCCAGCACATTGGCAACTATTATTATCTGTTCTTGAGTTATGGCGGTCTGAATCCCAACGCGGGTTACGTGATGCGTGTATTCCGCAGCGAGGATCCCGAAGGACCGTTTGTAGATGGAGAGGGCATAAGCGCCATCTACAGCAGTTATCAACTCAACTATGGCAACAACTCCACTACAAACCGCGGTCAGAAGCTCATGGGCGCATATGGCAGCTGGGGCGGAATGACAAAGGGCGAACGTGCACAGGGTCACAACTCTGCCTTTGTTGACGCCGACGGCAATGCCTTTGTGGTTTATCATACGAAGTTTGACGATGGCACTTATGGTCACGAGATACGCGTCCATCAGTTATTCTCCAATGCCAATGGTCTTTTAGTGGCTTCTCCTTTCCGCTTCACGGGCTTACAGACCACGAACGAGCAGGTAGAGACACAGCAGCTTTTCACCGCCGACCAACTCGCAGGTGACTATAAACTACTCATGCATCCTTATCAACAGAATTGCGCCTATAACGACAATGTGGATGCCGACTACAGCAAGGAAAACGAACAGAAGCCCGTCAACGTGACGCTCTCTGCCGACGGCTCCATCAGCGGAGATTTATCGGGCAGTTGGCAATATACACAGGATGGCACTTCCTATATTACGCTCACTCTTGCTGGCTGGGACTATGATGGCGTTGCCTTTCAACAGAATATAGACTACTATAAGGACGTTCCAGCCACTTGTATCTCGGCAGTCAGCTTCGATGGCGTTCCCGTATGGCTTTTCAAGGAAGGCACTACTTCTGGCATACAGAATGTGGAGTCAACTCCAAACAATACTCACGCTAAGTTCTACAACTTGATGGGACAACAAGTCGGAAGTCAGTATAAGGGTGTCATCGTTGTCAACGGAAAGAAAATACTCAATAAATAATAATAGAAGAAAGAGAAGACCCACTTAGGTAGGTCTTCCCTTTCTCTTTTTATATACTACCATTATGTCCTTCTCTCTCCTTTTATTATCGCTTCTTTTTCAGCCAGTTGACACTCCCATTGTGCATGACCCGGTGATGGCTCATGAGGGAAACCTTTGGCATCTCTATTGTACTGGACGGGGAATCACTCATTTCACATCTCCCGACTTGCAGACGTGGGTGATGGACACGTCAACCGTGCTGAAACCCATTCCGCAATGGGCACACGATTCTGTTCCCGACTTCAAGCAAGAGGTATGGGCACCCGACATCCTGCGCTGGCATGGACGTTGGTGGCTCTCCTATGCCTGCTCTTCTTTCGGACGAAACACGTCGGCTATCGGATTGGCATCCTCTCCCGTTCTCTCCAATGCGTCGTGGACCGACCACGGTTGCATTATCAGTTCTCAGGGCGGGCGCGACAACTGGAACGCCATTGACCCGAATATCATCATCGACCAACAAGACCATCCATGGCTTGTTTTCGGTTCTTTCTGGGACGGCATTCAACTTATACCGTTGAACGACAGTCTGCATGTGCCCGCTGGACTTCAACCCACAACCATCGCACGGCGATGGGACGTAAGCAACAAGAGCACACACACCACGCGCGACTCGCTCGATGCCGGCACTAATGCCATCGAGGCGCCTTTCATCTTCCATCACGGCAACTACTACTACCTCTTCGTGAGTTGGGATTATTGCTGTCAGGGGATGAAAAGTACCTACCGCGTAGTCTATGGTCGCAGCCGTCACATGGAAGGTCCCTATTTAGACAGAACGGGGAAAGACATGCTAATAGGTGGAGGTACGGTTCTTCTTGAAGGGGACAAGCAACAATACGAGGCTGTTGGTCATTGCGCGGTCTATCCTCATCCAACAGATACCGACAAGGCGCTTTTCATCTGTCATGGCTACAGCGTACCGCTTCAGGGCATTCCCATTTTAGTGAAACGCACTCTCTCGTTCACTCCCGACGAATGGATTACAATGGATGAGCCGTCTTTCCCAAAACGGTGAAGAAACGCATTAATACTATCGTAATCCATTCATTACTTCTCCCCTACTCTCCCATGAGCTATTTGAGTGAACATCCGTGGATATATCTCAAGGCGCAATACGTTGCTTGATTCATGAGAAGTTAATTCTCGGTGTTTATTATTTGTATTGTCGATTATTGTCCCGCAACTCACGGAGGTCTCGCGCTCCGCGCGGGACGATAACCGTCGGGCAATAAAGTGAATATCCTTTGGGCAGACGCACCTCTCGTCCCGCGCGGAGCGACGGGACCTCCATGCTTCGCGGAAAAAATTCGTTATTAATGATAATAAAGTCAGCCTCATCTATAAATGAATTGCTGCCACACAAACTTATCATGTCTGTGTGACAGCAATTTTTTGGTTTCCAATCCATTAACCGATAAGGGATGTAGCTGTGCCCTTACTTATGCTTTAATAATCTCAGATAGAAAACACTACGGAGCGGTATTCCGTCCTCGGCGGCAAAGGTTACTGTAATCTGGCTCTTGCCTTTGAGCAACTCTTGGGGGATGGCATACTCCACATCGTAGAAATCTGTAGATGGAGCCTCGTTGATGGGCAGAAGATGCGCTAAGAGTTTTCCATCAACATAAATATTATGGATGCGGTTGTTATCGTTGTGGGTGTAACGGCAGAACAACGTCACGCCCTCACTCACGCCTTTCGTACTGAGTTGATAGCTGAAACGTTGACCCGCCTCACACGAAATGAAATATTCCCCATTCCAATAACCAGTGTTGAACTCGCCTTGACGGGCATGACCCGCGTCGCTCTGCTGCTCACCAGTTGCAACGAAGTCAAGTGTCCTACTCTCAAGTTCTTCCTTCGCTTTCTCTTCCTTTGCAACTTGCGCACAAATTTCGTCCCAACGTTGCGGAGTCACTTGTTGCCAATAGAGCATATAACGCGATTCATGGATAGTGAAGAACGGCTGTAGCACCAACCCTGCATATTGTGGTTGATTGTAGAGTCCGCCCCTTATCATGAATTTCAAAGAATCGGGATTGATACAATAGACGGAATCCAACACTGAATGGCGGTCTCCGATGAGGATGGGCACGCGGTTGAGCGGTGTGCGAGGACCTGACGCACTGTGTCCCATGCGGCTCTCATCGGCAAAGAGTCCGTCCAGATTGCGCTGATTGGTCTTGGCTCCCAACAATACGGGACCATAGCGAAAAGCCACATAGTCGGACAGATGGGGACATTCGGTCATCTCCAACTGCATGGGGAACGATACCTCTACCCTATCCCCTGCCTTCCAAGAGCGGGAAAGATAAAGATAGCTGCCTGCCTCTCCACCGTCAACTTCCTTGCCATTGACTTTCACAGAGAATCCCTGTCGGCACCAACCGGGATGACGGAGCGCCATGACGTAGCGACCCTTGCGGCTGATGGTGATGACCGATTGCTGACTGTAGGGGAAGTGCGTCTGCTGCTCCACGGCAAACATCTTGTTGTTCAGTTTACTTGCCACATAGAGGTTGACAAAGAGCGTATCGTTGCCCGCATGGGTATAGATAAACTCGCCATATTTGCTGTGGTTCTCCATGCCCGTTCCCACGCAGCACCACATGGCTTGGTTCACCTGTGAATAGACACGATAATGGTCGGGGCGCAGACTGGTGAAATAAACATAGCCGCCCGTTGTCGGATTCTGCGTAGAGAGTAAATGGTTGAGCATGGCATACTCGTAGAAATCTGCCAAACGGGCATCGTGGTTATCGGCAAAGAGGTCCTCGGTGAGCTTGAGCATATTGTTGGTGTTGCAACTCTCAGGACCGTTGGGATTGTTGATATATTCCTTACTGCGGTTGGCTGGCAGGAAATGCTCATCAATGCTGTTGCCTCCAAGCGCTACCGTACGATGCAGAGCCACATCCAACCAGAAATTCTTTGCTGCACGGTGCCAACGGGCAATCAAATCGGCATCGGTGTTCGCCTTGTCGGTCTGTGCCATGCGCTCAAAACCGATGTATTTGGGCACTTGCGTATTGGCATGTTTGCCGTCGAGGAAAGTTTCATCGGCGGTCTGCATTCCGTCTATCATCATCTGATGGGAATAGCGACGGGCACCCTCTAAATAGCGACGGTCGCCTGTTAGCGCGTAAGCATCGGCAAGAGTCTCATTCATGCCGCCATGCTCCCAATTCAGAATTCCCTGCAGTTGCTCATCGCTTAGATGACTCACCACGTTGACTGCCCAGTCGCAGAGTTTCAAGAAGCATCTTTTTGCTTTCTCGTTCCCGCCATAGACGTATGCATCACGCATGCCGGCGAGAATCTTGTGCATGACGTAGAAGGGCACGTCGCCCCCGTATTTAGTAAAGGTAGCCGTGTTTCCTTTGTACAAATCCGTCCATACATTGTTATAGGGCAGACCTCCTATATAGCCGTAGAGACCTTCCTGGTTGTGGTCAAATTGACGCTGACAGGAATCCATGCAGTTGACCATATAGTCCAATCGGTCTTTCAACTGCATTTTCATATTGGGTTCTCTACAACTGGCGTATGCCAAGGCGAGAGCCGTAAGATAGTGACCGCCGACATGTCCGTCCAGTCTGAACGTTCCCTCACACCAGTTGGTGAAGTTGGGGTGCCGCTTAGCCCAGTCGGTCAGCCCTGCTTGATTGAAAAACGGAGTCATCAACCGGTCCACATCGTAAGCCATCAACGTCTTGTAGTTCAATTCCTGCGCGGTCTTGAACACGCCATCGCCAAGCGTCACCTCTGCATAATCAAACGTCTGGGGATAGAGTATGCTCTGCGCCTTAACGCCATTCGAAAAGAATAGCGCTAATAGAGCAAGAGAAAATAATTTTCGTTTCATATTTCGTTAGAATTTGCTGCGTTGTGTCTGTAAATCCATAACGACGATGAATCACGAAAACACAGCGAGCGTTATCTTTTTCCCTATCAAGGCATCATTATTCTTGCGTAATTACAAAACCTCCGTTGCAGGGCATCGTAACGGTCAGCGTCTGCTGCTTGGAAATGCGAACCGTCTTGACACGACCTTCCAACTTCTTGTTATCAAAATAGAGATTAACGGTGCTTCCTGCAGGAATCATATCGAGGGACAACTTCAGCGTGATGGGTTTCATCTCGGCATTGATTCCAGCCACGTACCAATTCTGTCCGTGGCGACGCGCCAAGACGACATACTTTCCGGGATAGCCGTCAATAAATTTAATGTCATCCCACGTTGTCGGCACTTTCTTCATAAAGTCAATTGCCCATGCGGGAGCATCAGTCAGGTTGTTGGGCGCAAGGGCGAAATGCTGCATGGACGACTGGAACAAGACGGCTGTTGCCAAGGCAAAGACATCCGACGTGACGCGATGACCGCCCCACATCTGAGCATTGTTCAACTTATTATAATAATGGTTGAGTGCACTGCCGCCGAAGTCCATGCTTGCCACCGTGTTGCGGATGAAGGGATGTAGCGTAGCATTGAAAGCCTCATTGTCGCACGACTGTTGAGTGAAGTGAAGGTTCTCACTTGCCAACACTGCCTCGCAAGCCACAAAGTTGGGATACATGCGCTCCCAGCCGCGGGGAAGCGTACAACCGTGGAATATCACCTCCAAGCCGAAATCGTTGGCATCGGCAAGAATCTCCTCCATGAGTTGCATAGTTTGCTGCTTATCGCTCCCGAAGAAATCCACCTTGACACCTTTCACGCCAATCTTCTTCAACCAAGTCATCTCCTGACGACGGCGGATGAGGTTGTTCATGATGTTGCGCGGTGTCTGCGAAGCATCGTTCCAATAACCATTAGAGTTGTACCAAAGGAAGAGCGACACGCCCTTTTGCTTGGCATATTGGGCAAGCTCCTCAATCTTTTCACGACCAATCTGCTTGTCCCACCAGTTGTCAACCAATACCGACTGCCAACCCATTGCCGCAGAAAAGTCAATATAGCGTTTGGTTTCGTCGTAGTTCACGCTCTCGTCCATTCCGATAATCCAACTCCACGAACCGGCTCCGTAAGTGTATTTCTTGCTGGGTTGATAGAGAGGCTTCACCACGTCAAAGCTGACGGTCGTCTCTACGATGGGTGCAAGCGTCTCCCCCACCGTGATGGTACGCCAAGGAGTAAAGCCGGGAAGAGGAAGACCGGGAGCAGAAGTGCCGTTGCCATTGGCTTCATCTGGGTTGGGGAATCCAATGGTATAGGTTCCGTCGGCATGACCTATCAGTCGACTGCCGCAATAGTTACTGTTCACGCCAGTCTCGGAAATAAGCATCCAACCCTTGTCGCCCAAACGGAACAGACAGGGGAAGGTATATCCTTCTCCCCAGCCATTCTTGCCAATGGCATCATCGGGCGTATATCCCGTTTCATAGCTGGGAGAAGTACGTGCGAAACCACTCATCGGTTTAGCCTGTGGGCACATGAAAGTAGTGGTTCCTGCGGGCATGGCAAAGGACGTTGCCTCCTGATTCACTACACAGCAAAGGCTGTCACCCTGCTGCAGCACTTCATAGCGGAAAGCAATGTCATTGTTGCCCACCTGAAACTCCACATTGAAGGCTTTGCCCTTCGGCGATGAATAAGTGAACACACGACGGTTGGCTACGTAGTGGACGTTACTCTTCTTGATGTTCGCAATCTGATAAGTCTCGTCAATCAACTGGTTGTCGGAGGCTGAGCTGAGGGTCATGCCGCGGCTGAAATCCCCCACGTTTGTATTCATACCCAAGGGTGAGTTCTTCATGAACACATTGCCTTTATACACAACATTGTAATAAGGTACACCGAGGCTGTCGGTTAAGGTTACTTTAAGCTGCCCATCAGGGCTGCAAACCGTCTCATGGTTGATAGCATGAACGGGCATGTAGGCTGCGACCAAGAATAAGGAGGCAGCAACAGATAGATGTTTTACAGGTCTCATTTTAATTTTTGATTATTTATCTATATAACTCACTTGTATCGTTATTATTGTGCAAACGACACTATAAGTTTATATTACTGCAATAACAGCACAATATTCTTCCGTTAATGAACATGTAAGCCTTCCAAAACAAATTACTACTGTCCGGTAAACATTTTGAGGAAAAATAGTGCATCCTAAATAGAGAGTCATTTTGTCCTGACCCTTCATAGAAAGGGATGGCTTCCAAAAGTTTTCCCATGACGGGTGCTTCCTCTGAGTTTTTTTAGTTGAAAAAACATCTCAGCAATCTCAGCAAAGCATCTAACATATTGAAAGGAAAACTCTTACATACATGAATAGATGGTAAAACATCCCAGCAATATCTCAGCAACATCTCAGCAGACTGAGACGGAATATCTTTCCATACGGAATGGGCAAAGAGGTGACAAATAGAGCTTTATGACGAATTAAGAGCCTATTGAGCCAACCTGCCATGTGATGCGGAAGAGGCATCGTGAGATGTGCTTTTCGGACAAGTAAAAAGCCCCAACCCGTCTGTAGATGAGGATGGGGCACATAAGAGGTTAAGTTTACCGGACAGTAATAAAAACAAATGAATCATGGCGAAATAAGCAACATACCAATTTACTCTACGCAATAGCGAGTGCCTCTACAAAGTCGTAGAAGAGCACTCGTTATTACGATTTCAAATCAAACTCATAAAGTCTATCCTTCATCCTCTCCAAGTTCTGCCTTACTTCCTTGTTTCCCGCATGTGGGAACTATCCACCAAACGGCTATTACCGCAAGGGCAACGAGGGAAATCCACACGGAGAAATAGGCTGCTACGCAGCAAAGGAGATAGACAATCGTGGAAAGTTGTTCACGCATTCCGTTTGAGCGCAGATGGCGCTTACCTCCACTGTGTTCTGCCTTCGCGTTGACACTCCATTCAAGGAGGCGAAAGGCGACCGAAGCCATGAACAGTGAAAAACTATAAACTGCCGTGGGGAACGGCTCCAAGAACTGGTCGCTCATCCAGTTCGTAGTGAAAGGAATGAACGACAACCAGAACAGGAAATGCAGATTTGCCCACAACACCAAGGGGGTGACGCGCCGCACATCCGTGAACGCCAAATGATGATTCACCCAATAGATGCTGACGTAAGCAAAGCTGAGAAGGTAACTGATGAAGAGCGGCAATTCCTTCAGAAGGCTCGAAAAGGTAGCTTTCTCCGGCACATGCAGCTCTAAAACCATGATTGTCACGATGATAGCGATAACGCCATCGCTGAATGCCTCCAGTCTATTCTTGTCCATAATTGTTTTTGCTGCAAATTTAACAACATTCTTTTTGAGAACAAAACTTCACCGTCTCTTTTTTCAATAGGTTGGTTCGGCACATCGTGAAAATATGCAGAAAAAAAACACAGCCAAGCCCGTTGTGAACGATAAACGGACAAGGCTGTGTGCCTAATTATAGTGTGCTATTACTTTCTAATCGTCTGTTGCAGTCCTTGTAAATTATGAATTGGGTTCATCGTATTCCTCCACATAAAACCTTGTACCGGGCGAATAAAAGTCGGTATTTACATCCATACCGAACTCCTTACGCAATTTCATATTGAAGTTTTCGCCGCCAAACCAATAGCGCCAGTCGTACATGCAGAAACTGGTATTCTCAGGCAAAAACGTCGTGGTTTCGCGGGGGTTATCATATTGCGTACTGTTCTCCTTATAATACACCGAATTCTTCGACGAAGGATACATCACTGATGGATAACGTGAAAAGGCATAACAGTCATCGCCATAGGTACCAATTTCACCAGTTGAAAAAATCCTATCCTTCCACACTGCCCATGCGCCCTCACTGGCACTTGGATGCATTACATCATCTACGAATTCAAAGTCTCTTGTTTCACCTAATTTAATTGAGGTGACACGATATAGTTCAAAACCAGAACGCATAGCATGTTGCATCACTCCTCCATAAGGATGATTACTAGCCCAGTCGTCTTTTTTTTCCGATCCCGACCAGCTATAATACCCATTGTCCGCAGCCATGGCATATTTCAAAACCCCTGCTTTGGCAGCATTGTCAAGATAGTGATTGTTGAAGTACCCCGAATTTGTGTGCCACTTAGAGTCATCACGATCATTGTAATATACATCCAAATAAACTTTAGAAGCTGCAACGATGATAGTCTGCCCAGGTCCTAATTGCCAGGGTTCCAATTCCACGTCCTTGAATTGGTACCCACCCACCGTATAGGTGTATGTTTGCTTTTGAGGGAAAGTGCGGAACGACGTTTCTGTGCTGTTCTGGGCATCGAAAATCACATAAGAATTAGTGTAGTAATCGCCCGCCGCTGTGCCATTCAGCAGTGAGCAATTGGTCGGACCGGCCCACTCATCAGTCATATCCGTGGTTCCGGCATCTATATAGAGGTCTTGCGTACGGGCATGAGCAAGGTCGGTAATCCATTTTGCAGTTCCGTTATCGTCAATTCCCTCATAGCCTAAAACTGTTTCATTGGCATCTTGGAAGCCTGTATATTTCACAATCTTATAATATCTCAAGTCAATGGGAGATGCCGTAGGATTGAACAGCTCCACCATAGTATAGTTGTATCCACCTGCATTATCATGTTCCATTTCAGTAAACATGAGGTCGGACTTGGGCATCCCCACCTTGATGTAATAGGCATAGCCGTTCTTGAAACCGCCACTGATGGTTCCTTTTCCTGTCCTCGCCACCGTTTCAGTGGGGAAGATGGTATCACCCAAAACGAGATTGTATTTGATACGGATGTCTTGCGCCACGTCGGTATTGTCACCGCTCTTAGGCAGCACCCATGCTGAGCGCTGAACGGTTTTTTTCTCAAGATTATTCGAAGTGTAATAGAAATCGGACGGAATCACGTCGGTCGAGTTGTCGGTCCATCCCAACTCACAAGTACTCTCATCCGCCATGGTAAATACCGGGTTACCGTCGCTGTCCTCCGTACCCATGGTCCATGTAAAGTTCCCAGTTGCGGAGTTGCTCTGCGTCAACTTGATGCCGTCAATATGGACAGGGAAAGCAAGGGGATTGCCTGTGAAAGTGGTAGTGACAACTGAACCAAGCATGTAGAAACTTGCCGTCATGTGATAGCCATCGTCATTCTTCGTCACTTTTGTGTTCTTTGTGTTGCTGTAGAGCGGGATGAATATCTGCTTATTGCTGTCAAACGGAAATTCCTTCGTATTCACGGTAGAATTACTCCCTGTAGCCAAGTTATTATAACATTTTTGGGCTATCTCTTGCGTTGCCAACATGGCTGTCACGGTAAGGTTACCATCAGAAGGGTCGCTATAGTCTGAGAACACAGGAATATTAACCAATTGATGGATATAATAGGTGTCATCATCCGATTTTTGAAGTTTCACCGCTTGAGGCGACACACTTGAATAACGAGTAGTGCCGTTCACTTTTGAACTGATGACGAGATAAAGCCTTGCATTCTCGTCCTCCACCAGCGAATCAAGATTATACATTAAGAATCCTTTTTCGTTGACATTCATGCCGGAACGGGTTCCCTGTTGTGCATTGAGGGTTGCCCCCCAGCATACAGCTCACGGTTGGGGTTTCTGTGTCGTAGTTTACCTTGCCACCATCTTCCGTAGTTACATCCTCAGAACAAGAGGATAATGAAAGCACCAGCAGGACGATGCTCCAAAAGCAAGCTTGATACACAATATTCTTCATAGTTGATATATGATAAGTTTAAAAATAATTTACTATAATGAAAACAAACGATGTTCGCCAATGTAAGATGAGGGCGAGATGAAAGCAGACCAAAGAAATAACTGCCTTATTTCATCCCGTTTCCACGTCTTCCCATGCAAATCCTTTGGCTGAGCTTTCATCATCCCATGAATCTTCTCCCCAACCAGTGCCTTCATAGACTTGATTCACCATGCCCTTATTAAGTGAGCCTGGAACATCATCCATGATTGGTTCATAAAATTTAACACTACGTGACTTTGGCTTACAATAGCTCCGCCTTTTGTAATAATTTTTCGTGTTAATAGTCTTCACCTTAATAAAGCTCAATTAATTAATATCTTAATCCAAAAGTACACACCGTTGATTAGTTAGCTTATTATAAAAAGACTTTGGATATATTGTTAATATATAGGATTTTCAATTTCCTTTTTGATTTCGGTTCGCAAAAGTAAAAAAAACATTTATTATACAATCTTCCCTACATAAATTTTATATGTTTTTAACATAAAAACTTTTGTTGGGAAGCTCACAGGCAAGGCAAGAAGCATGGATAATTGTTATTGGAAAATGACTCCTATTCACAAGGAATAGGGGCATGTTAGATGGGCAGATTTCGCTATAATCCTAAATTGAACTGAGCGGAGATGAGGAACTCACGAGGACGCAACTCATAGTTGTTGGTGAAGACGCCCACACCACTATAGTTGGTTACGGAATAAGTCTTTTTGTTGAAGATGTTGCGCAACTCAGCATGCAGCCTCACGCGCTTCAAACGCAATACAGCGCTCTCATTGGCAAGAAACAGGTTGACCGAATGAGAGTTCTGCAACTCGTTGTGGTGAAGTGCGCCAGAAAGCGACAAGTCAAAGATGCCAATCGTTGAGGTAAGACTCAGACTCTGTTTCCAGTCGAAGAGGGTTTCAGAATCGTCACCGCCTACCTTAGAACGGCTCCACCCAAAACTGCCGCTATAGTCAATTTCCATAAACGAGGGTGAATAGACAAGTGACGGTCTCAAGGAAATACTGCTGAAATTGTAGTCAAGAACATTGTCGGCTGAATATTGCTCGCCTTGGCTCCAATTGGCATTAACATCAAGGCTGGTTTTCAAATGGGCTTTGAAGAAACCCTTAGAAAGAGTGGCAGAGGCATTGACCATGTCGCTCTTTGTACTGCGTTTCTTGTAAGAGTAATAATAGTTTCCGTCTATCACCTGAATGTCGTTCACTACATTGCGCCATGTACGTGCTGCGTGCAGACTGAAATTGGTAAAGAAATGGTAGATGGGCCGCTTATATCCATAACTGAAAAAAGATGAGAGCGACCTGTCACGGGGAATGAAATCGGCGTTGGTAGAGAAGGTGCGATAGTTGGAACGCAGCGTGTCTATAGCCAGTCATGGCAAAGCCAAGAGAAAAGAATGCAATGAGGAAGAGTTTCATAATGATTGCTGATTATAGTTTGTTTTGTTAGGATAAGTAGTTTATTACAATAAAGAAGTATAGGCTCTTTGCAATTTATGCTGTCTTTTCTTGTAGGAAGGCAATGAGATACGTTCGCATGTATCTCACTGCCTTTTATGGATGTTGCGATGGCGTTTACTACAGCGCCATCCAATCATTCATGAGTATCACATAACTCCATCTTCGCGGAGCTTCAGTTGCCATTTCCACGCACTGCGGAGGACATCCTCAAGCGGGGTCTCAGCCTTCCAGCCCAACACTTTGTTAGCCTTGGTACAATCGCCCCAAATCTTCTCGATGTCGCCCTCGCGGCGCGGACCGTATTTCCAGTTGAGTTTCACGCCAGTGGCTTTCTGGAATGTCTCAACGATTTCGAGCGTGGAGTTGCCGTGACCTGTACCGATGTTGAAATATTCAATGGGTTCCGTCTCCTCGTCAAGCACTCGGCGCATGGCTGCCACGTGTGCCTTGGCAAGGTCAACCACATAGATATAGTCGCGGATGCATGTGCCGTCGGGCGTGTCGTAGTCGTTGCCGAACACGGTGAGCTGCTTTCGGATTCCCATGGCGGTTTGCGTCACATAAGGAATGAGGTTGGCAGGCACACCGTTGGGCAGTTCGCCGATGAGAGCAGAAGGGTGAGCGCCGATGGGGTTGAAATAGCGCAGCACGATGCTCTTGATGTCGGCACCGCTGTGGATATAATCGTAGATGATTTGTTCGTTGATTTCTTTCGTGTTGCCGTAAGGCGAAGTAGCCTTCTGGTGAGGTGCATCCTCAGTGACAGGGAGATTTTCTGGTTTGGGCTGACCGTAAACGGTGCAGGAAGAAGAGAAAATGAAGCCCTTCACATGGTATTTCGGCATGAGTTCAAGCAAGTTGAGGAGCGATACGATGTTGTTGCGATAGTAGAGCAAAGGCTTCTGCACGCTCTCGCCCACAGCCTTGGAAGCTGCGAAGTGGATGATGCCCTCAATATCGGGGTATTTCTTGAAAACGCCCTCTGTTGCTTCTTTGTCGCGCAAGTCGATATTTTCGAAAGCAGGACGTGTGCCTGTGATTTTCTCAATGCCGTCGAGCACTTCAATCTTAGAATTAGACAGGTTGTCAACGATGACTACCTTATAGCCTGCCTCAATGAGTTCTACTGTAGTGTGGGAGCCAATAAAACCAGTTCCTCCAGTAACCAGGATTGTCTGTTTCATAATAACAATATTGTTAATTAAAAGAATTCAGTGCAAAGATAATGAAAAAATCGGGGGTGCCCAAGCAATGTGACAGAATAAACACAGCTTCGAATCACAGATGAAAAACTATTTCTCTTCGTAACGGTTGACGCTGTAGTCATCCTCCGACCATTTGTTACGAGGCTGTCCGGCATCTTTGGGATAGCCAATGACGATGACGTTGAGCGGCAGGATATTGTCGGGCAATCCCAACACGGCTTTTACCGATTTCTGGCGTTCGGGGTTGGGGTAAGTGCTGGTCCATACGGCGCCGAGTCCAAGACTATGGGCAGCGAGCAGGATGTTCTCAGAAGCTGCCGAGCAGTCTTGAATCCAGAGCTGACGACCGCCACCTTCCAACGCCTTATCCATATCGCCGCAGACAACGATAGCCAATGGGGCATCTTTCACGTAGCCTCCATTGGGGTTCGCCTCGGCAAGTCTCGCCCGTTGTTGGGCATCGGTCACGACGATGAAATGCCACGGACGACGGTCAACTCCCGAAGGAGCAGCCATGCCGGCGTGAAGGAGCGCCATGATGGTGTCGTTGCTCACGGCGCGGTCCTGATAGCTGCGTACACTGTGGCGGGTGAGAATGTTGTCAATAACTGCATTGTGCGGAAAATCCGTCTGGGCGCATGCAGAAAAACTCATGGCGAATAAGCCACAAACGAGGGCTTGCCGTAAATAAGTAATCCTTTTCATTCTGTATATTTTAAAATGTGAGTCCGACGAAAATAATGAGAAATTGAGCGATATTTTTATAATAACAGAATACCGCATATTCTCTAAAGGCAAAAATACAGAAATTTATTGTATGGCATAGGCTTTTTACTATTTTTTTGCTGTTTAAAGAGCAAAACACACGGATAAGGATGTATTCTCCTCCTTTGACGGCTCCACAAATGCGAAAAGTTGTATTATATATCGTAGTGAACATCAGTTGTGCCAAAGAATTTACAGTTTGAAGCCATGATTTCCTATTTTATTTGTAATTTTGCAATTATAAAAGAACTTTCATTCAATCATAGGACTTACCCCTATAATGGAAGACTTACCAAGCGGCATTTGGAAAGGACTCTGATTGTAAAGGAAAATGTAAGTCAAGTAATAGGCTGTCGCCTCTATGAGAAATAATCGATGAAAAAATAGACAAAATAACATGCATAAGAATTGTAGTGAACCAATCACAAGTCCATCGTTACGTCTGCATTGGGTTGACTTGTTAAGGGGTATCTGTATGTTGGCTATTCTTTATGATCATACAGAAATTTACTATACAGGTACCAACATCATTGACTATAATGCTTATGTGGTCGATGCGCTGATAGTCTTCTTTTTTCTTTCAGGTTACCTTTTCTTCAAGGCACAAGAGTTCAATCTTTGGCACAAGCTCCATTCCATCTTGCGTGGTTTGGTCATCCCCTATTTTTTCTTTACAACAGTCATTGCACTACCCAAGGCATTGGTCCATAATGAGAATTTCGAAATTGAGTCAATTGCGGAGAACATCCTGCTGGGAAACGCTTCATGGTTCGTCGCCGCCTTGATTGTGGCAGAGTTGCTCTTTGCCCTCATATTGCAAGTCTTCAAGGACAAAGTTTTCCCCATAGTCTTGCTATCATGTCTATGCTTCATAGCTTCAGTATGGTTGCCTCGGTCTGGTCAACCCTACCCATGGAACATAGACAATGCACTACAGGCAGTACTCTTTCTTTGCGGGGGCTATTATTTCCATCGTTATGAGCAATTTCTTAGTCATTGGCTTTCGGTAAAGTATGTCGTGCTTGCTCTAACTCTATTGGTATTGCTCAAAGCCATCGTGTATATCCATGGCGATAGTTTGATGGTTTATCCCATAGCTATCAGCAATTATCCTGCCTATCTACTCAATGCCTTCCTCGCGGTCTGGTTTCTTGTTGGTCTGAGTCGACTTTTACCCCACTGCTCTATTATAGAATGGACAGGACAACGCTCTATAGTTTATTATTTCTTTTGTGGAGGCGTACCTTTGCTAATTAGTAGAATGGTAAACAGCGTTGGACTTGCCTATTCTGGTCACTACATACGCATCATCGTCGTCTTTATTATCGTCTATCTCCTCACCTCAGCTATCGCATGGTTCGTCTATCGTTTTATGCCCTGCATTATAGGGAAAAAAAGAAAGAAGCATAATTCCTTACTGAATAATAATATGTTAATGTGAGTTCGACGAAAGATAATGAGAAGTTGAACGGTATTTTTATAATATAACAAAGGATACCGCTATTCTCCAAAAGATGCTGTATTAATTTCAAAACAAAAAGCGTCTATTTGACTTTATTATTGAAATGAGAAATATAGTGGCTACTTACCCCTACCCCTCTGTGTATTCAGGAATAAATTATTAAGCCAAATGTCTCAAAGGTTGATACACTAATGATACTCCATAACAACAGCTCTATAAAGAGCCAGAATACTTTTGGATTTATATATTCTTGAAGATGAAATAATCTTAGTCAACGACTTATATTATTTCCCTGTGAACACGCCGCAGAAACAGATGTTGCCAAAGTTAATAGCATTATTTTTTTATAGTTCATCTTTTCTATTGCAACAAAGCAATGAGTACAGGAACTCTTTGATTGGCAAAAGTAATAATAATAAATGGAAATACATTCGAATGTATTTCTTCTTTGTAAATTTCTTACTCAACTCAAGAGATTTTAAAAATACTCAACTTTCGCATTTATGGAGGAGTCAAAGGAGTTAAAAGGAGTCAAAGGAGTTAAGACATTACTATTGAAGGATTCTGATACCCTTCAGCACTGTTGTCTTTAACTCCTCTAACTCCTTTGAC
>JBMNUV010000015.1:0-80593 GCA_050946455.1 Prevotella sp. | reverse complement strand
AAGGAGTTAAGACATTACTATTGAAGGATTCTGATACCCTTCAGCACTGTTGTCTTTAACTCCTCTAACTCCTTTGACTTCTATTAACTCCTTTGAAGTGAGCAAGTTGCAAACTTGCGAAACTTCACTATGTTATCATACAAAACACAATGAGCACAAAAACTACGCTTACCAGCAAGCAGTATCTACTGCCCTTCATCCTCGTTACATCTCTCTTCTTTCTATGGGGCTTCGCACGTGCCATCTTGGATGTGCTGAACAAACACTTCCAAAACGTGCTGGACATTTCTATCACGCAGTCGTCACTCATTCAGGTGAGTACCTATCTGGGCTATTTCATCATGGCTATTCCAGCAGGCTGGTTCATCAACAGACAAGGCTACCGTCGTGGAGTTGTGTTCGGACTGTTGCTGTTCGGCATCGGCGCGTTCATGTTCATTCCCGGTGCACTGGCAGGCAGCTTCTATGGCTATCTCTTCGCGCTCTTCGTCATTGGCTGTGGACTGGTATTCCTTGAAACGTCGGCAAACCCCTATGTGACGGAACTTGGAAGTCCGCAAACCTCCACGGCACGGCTCAACTTCTCACAGTCGTTCAACGGGTTGGGCAGCATGACGGCTACATTGGCAATCGGACAATTTCTTTTCAGTGGCGAGGCTGACAGCGACGACATCGTGAAGCCCTACATCATCTTAGGCGTTCTCGTTCTGCTCATTGCTGTGGTTTTCTCGCGCGTCAACCTTCCGGAAATCAAACATGAGGAAACCGACGAGGACCGCATCAAGGACACCCGCATTATGAAGCTCTTCCGCCACCACCCGATGTTCGTCTTCGGACTGTTCTCGCTGCTTGCCTACGAAGTGGCAGAAATCAGTATCAACAGCTACTTCATCAACTTCACTACGGGCAAGAAATGGATGGAAGACGACACCGCGAGCCTCGTGCTCACCTGCGCTTTGGGTTTCTTCATGATAGGCCGTTTCTTAGGCTCTTGGATTATGCGCCGAGTCAAAGCAGAGACCATGCTCCTCATCTGCGCAGCCGGCACAGTAACTTGTATCGGATTGGTGCTGCTCGATTTGGGACGCGTTTCGATGGTGGCTCTGATTTGCAACTATCTCTTTGAGGCAATCATGTTCCCCACTATCTTCTCGTTGGCGCTGCGAGGATTGGGCAACCTGACAAAGAGCGCCTCGTCGCTACTGATGATGACCCCAATCGGCGGTTGCGGTTTCCTGCTCATGGGAATCATCCACGATGCCACGAACCTCATTATGCCATTCATCATTCCCTTTATCTGCTTCTTCATAGTATTGCTCTACGCCTCAGAACTGACCCGCAAGGGCAAGACCCCCGTCCTCATGGTATAAGCAATATAAACTAACAAAAGAATCTTACTTATGGCATAGAGAAGCGTAGTTATAACGGAGGAGTTTTCTTCATACTATACTTTAATTAAGCGGGATTAGTCCCGCTTTTTTTATTTTCTACTCAAAATTTTTCTTTCTATGTCAATTTTTGGCAAAACGCTTCGCTATCTTTGCACACATATTATAATATAAAGCAATCTATCATGGATGAACAACAAAACAATATCTCTTTCCCACCCTAAGGCACATCCACTTTTGGAAACTGTCAAAGCTGAGCTACTCAGAAGAGCGCAAGCCTTTGCCTGAGCTGATTCTATGCAGACCAAAAGATGAAAATTTTTCAGCAGAAGCAGAAATATCCTACGAAAAGTTTGCTCCATAGCGACAATTTTCGTAAGTTTGCAGTCAGGATTGAGTGTAAAATCTCATCCTCAACATGTGGACTATAGTGATATTTCATCACGCCAAGACAAGGATTCACGTAAATCTCGCAAATTTCCACGAGTCCCTCCTGTCGCGAGCGCTGATGTTCATGCCGATATGGCGTGGACTGCTTTTGCTGATTTGGAGATTCGGGTAATGCGAGAACCTACGTGGACAAATTGGAGGAAGTAGGTTCACGCCTCTTTGCATATAAGCCCGTGCCTCAACTGCACCACACATGGCTTTAAGCCGTGACTAACAAGGAAAAACGAATTCAGACCAACAAGATTCCGCCAGCCTCTCCGTTTGTTGAGAGCACCGGCAACTAAATTAAAACTTAACAGCTATGCCACAAATCATCAACCACGGCAGCGAAACACTGCGCATCAACCCACAAACTGGCAACATCGACTATTCCACCAACGGCAGTCGCTCATGGGGCATCCGTTGCAACAACTCTACCTATGGGAAATTCATCGACTTACTGTCTTTCGGCAGTGAGGTTCTTGCATGCACCTCGCGTGGTCTTTACGCCTCCACCAATGCTGCCCGCTCCTTCTCGCCCCGCTGTGTCAACACCTCCAGTTATGGCGACTTCCTCAATCTCCAAGCCGACGGCAACTACCTCCTCGCCAACACTACCAAGGGTCTATATTACTCCACGAACAAAGGAGCAAGTTGGGTGAGGAGATAGGAAGACTTCTCTCCTTTTCTCTTATATTCCTTTATAACAAAACATATAACACAATTACTCGAAATTTAAAAGAATAGATCCCACCCCTCACATTTCTCTTGATGTTTTTCAAAGATAAAGAATAAAAGCTAATATTCGAAGAAAAACAGGAACTTCCACCATAAGCAATAAGCCTCATCACTATTTTTTCAAACATTGCCACCTTTTGGCAAAACTACCGAATAACTTTGCAATCGATAACTAAAAAGCACTCATTATGGATCAACAAAGCACGACGCAAACAATTGAAATCGACCCTAGCCCACCCGTTGAGCAAAAAAATCCTACAGCAAGTTCTACGAATTTGCTGGACTTGGACATCAATGACTGGGAGGAGATTGAGCAAGAACTAAAAAGTCAACTGCAGGAACTTTCAGAGCACGTAGACAAGAGCTACGGCATGATGGCTAACATGGTCTCCAATACGACCGAACTGGTGCTGGAAATCTCGAAAGGTCACTTCACCCAGAAAATGCAAGAATACATCTCCGTTGCTGGAGCCATGGCGCAATGTGTAGTCAACGCATGGGAAGACGCCAAGAGTACTAAATTGCACAATGAAAATGTGGACAAGCTATTGGAACAGAAAAAGCGTATTGCGCGCGCCAAGCAGGGTGCCATCAAAAAACTGCTGCCACGTATTAACCAAAACGAGAAGCGCTTGGAGCATGCCTTCATGAAGTGTATCAACAAGGAATATGTCATCAACGACGTGGAGGGCAACCGCGAAAAGAACATCGTTGAAAATATCGACAAGGTCACTTTCCTGTATCGCACTAACCTCTACTATTCAATGGTGGCTCAATATCTCAATGCTTCCTATAGTGCTTGGCTCAAAGGTAATCAAAAGGGCGAGATGGAACGCCCCGACTACTATCAAGTGAATGTAATTCTGCTGCAGAAGCTACCCTACGAAGAGGACAAGGATGTCTTCGCGCTTGAGAAGTTGCTGCAGAAGGATAAGAGCAAACTGAGCGGTTCCGAAATTCTGATGTTGCACGACCAGCAACTCACGTCGACTATGCTCTTGGAACAAGGACTCACTCAAGAGCAGTTGGACTCTGTCGGCTTTATCGCTTCGAGAATACGGCTACCCCTTATGCCCACTACGATTAAGGAGTTAGCCTCCACCAACCCTGTCTTCGACCAATACCGTCAAGAAGTGACTAGGCAGAAGTCCTCAAAGCGTTGTAGCACCATTTCGATGGTTGTGGGGATACTGCTCTCAATAGTGGGATGCTATATGGTCTACGAATACTTCAGCACGAGTGTAAACTGGCGGACTTGGGTGGAATGCGC
This sequence comes from Prevotella sp., assembly GCA_050946455.1. Lineage (GTDB taxonomy): Bacteria > Bacteroidota > Bacteroidia > Bacteroidales > Bacteroidaceae > Prevotella. The sequence goes on along the minus strand of JBMNUV010000015.1, from coordinate 76,768 downwards.
CGTTGCCATCATCATCGACGCCATCGGAGTGAGTATCATCTTGGCAATCGCTAACAGCATTAGCAGGCACTTCGTTAATGAAGCCGTAGAAGTGGGTAAGGAACTGCAAGAAAGTCTGCTTGACAACTCTGGATACATATATGTAGAAGAACCCAACACGAAGAAGAAATGCATTGCCGTGACTGCTATGAAGGATCCCTTGGAGATTTAGTCCCTAACACAGACTACCACAATCATATCGCAGTCGACGAGACGGCGCTACTCAAGCAATCGCTCATGCTTGATGCGTTAGGACGAGCAAACGAACAGTTCAATCAGATGATAATGAAACTGATGTCTATCTGAATAAACGAAAGACACAGGAACAAAGCCGTGACTAACACATTTATGGCGGCATTTCCCCCTCTGCCAGTACCCTCTCCCCACAACTCAAAGGGAGAGGGTATCTTTTTTTCATCTATTTTGCTACGATAAGATTACAAATTGACAAATAATTAGCTTTTTTAACCTATTTGTGGTGGAAAAGTAGGAAATGTCCTTTGTTTTACACAAAGAAAATCGTATCTTTGCAGTGAAGTATAAGATTGTTAGTTTATAATTTTATTATACAATGGCAGTAAGTTATAAAGAATTAGGTCTCGTCAATACGCGCGAGATGTTTGCAAGAGCCGTCAAGGGCGGCTATGCTATCCCTGCATTCAACTTCAGTAACCTCGAGCAGCTTCAGGCTATCATCACAGCCGCAGCAGAGTTGCGCTCACCGGTCATCCTTCAGATTTCCAAGGGTGCCCGCAAGTATGCCAACCCCATCCTGCTCCGCTACATGGCACAGGGTGCTGTGGAGTTTGCAAAGTCTTTGGGATGCAAGCATCCTGAGATTGTTCTCCACCTCGACCATGGAGACAGCTTCGAGCTTTGCAAGGACTGTGTAGACCTTGGTTTCTCATCAGTAATGATTGATGGTTCTGCCCTGCCCTATGAGGAGAACATTGCTCTGACCAAGAAGGTAGCCGACTACGCTCACCAGTTCGACGTGACTGTTGAGGGTGAGTTAGGTGTCCTCGCTGGTGTTGAGGATGATGTGAAAGCAGAAGAGTCTCACTACACAAAGCCTGAGGAAGTAATCGACTTCAGCAAGCGTTCCGGCGTTGACTCGTTGGCTATCTCCATCGGTACCAGCCACGGTGCCTACAAGTTCAAGCCCGAGCAGTGCAAACGCGACCCGAAGACAGGCCGTCTGATTCCTCCTCCATTGGCATTCGATGTGCTGCATGAGATTGAGAAGAAGCTCCCCGGCTTCCCCATCGTGCTCCATGGTTCTTCTTCTGTTCCTCAGGAGTATGTTGACATTATCAACAAGAACGGTGGTCATCTGCCCGATGCTGTTGGTATTCCAGAGGATCAGCTTCGTGAGGCTGCTAAGAGCGCTGTCTGCAAGATTAATATTGACTCAGACTCTCGCCTTGCTTTCACCGCTGGTGTTCGCGAAACCCTCAATGCTCATCCCGAGTATTTCGATCCCCGCAAGTATTGCGGCGTAGCTCGCGATTACATGACAGCTCTCTACAAGCACAAGATTACCGATGTGCTGGGTTCAGACCACAAACTCGCTAACTGCGACTAATCTTCCTTAATAATATAGGAATTATAAAGCGGAATCCCATGTGGGGTTCCGCTTTTTTAATGCATAATGCACAATGCATAATTTTAATGCACAATGCATAATGCATAATGCATAATTGGCATTCGCACTATATAACGCATTATTAAATGCAAATTATTGGTTGTTGTAATACATCAACATACCGAACTCTTATGCCCACCTTGCTCCCTATCGGAAAGCGCCAGCTAATTATGCATTATGCATTGTGCATTATGCATTATAGAAGTTGCCGAGCAACTTCTATCTCCTATCTCCTAACTCGAGTTGTTTTTTTCTTCTTCAGTTTCGGAGCCGGTTTAGCGGGAGCCCAATTATCAATCAGGGAGTAGTCGATGGGCATGCTTTCCAATTCGATGTCGGGGAAGTCGATTTGCTCCTTTTGCTTCAGTGGGAATTGGGGCGATGGTGAAGAGACAACTTCCACCTCTACCATGCAGATACCCTGTGCGAGCATACCTAACTCCTTTGCGGCTGCATAACTCAAATCAATAATCTTGCCTCTTCCATAGGGACCACGGTCGGTAACACGAACGTCCACTTGACGACCGTTTGACAGATTAGTAACTCGGAGTATGGTGCCAAAGGGATATTTGCGATGCGCGCAAGTGAGCGAATCGTGGTGAATGCGCTCTCCGCTCGCAGAACGCGCTCCCGTTGCCCTTCGAGAATAATACGTAGCCTTGCCGCGTTGCTTCTGTCCCCAAATTGGACAGCAACACAACCATGCAAAAAATAAAATCAAGAGCGAGCGTACTTTCAAAATATATGGGTTTTAGTTCTTAATCATACAATAAAACGCTAAATTCTTGATTTTATTGTCTTTACGTTACTCCTTCCGCTTTTTGAGCAAAGCTCTATTGGCTAAACTTCCCCATAATAAGGGCAGTTTGGGACACTAAAAAAACTTGTGAAACGTTGAAAAAACAACATTTTAATGCAGAAATCCTACCGAAATCAGATAGATTTTGCTGCGGGAAGCGTCACCTGTCTGCTGACAGATAGATGACCTACGAATGCCTCATCATGGGAGACCACAAGAAGCGCACCGTGAAACTGTTCCATCGTGGACGTGAGGATGTCAAGACTCGACAAGTCAAGATTGTTGGTAGGTTCGTCAAGGACAAAGAGGTCGGGCGATGGATTGGCTATCAACAGACAGCAAAGATAGAGCCTCATCTGCTCACCACCGCTAAGACGCTGGCAAGGACGCTCCCACATTGATTCGGGAAAGAGGGCACGATTGAGCCGAAGACGTACCTCATGTTCTGGAAGATGCCGCACGTTGTAACGGTCAGCCATCTGCAGCACCGTGAGTGGACTGTGCATGGCTTCATATTCTTGGTCAAGATAATGGTAGAAGAAATCAGCAGTGACCACCTTGCCCTGCGTGGGTTTCAGCTTACCCACCAACAACTGAAGGAGCGTGGACTTGCCACAGCCGTTATCTCCCAAGAGTTGTATGCGCTCGCCACTGCGGAATTCCAAGTTGATAGGCTCAGACCATAATGGATGACCATCGGGATAAGCAAAATTTACATTCTCAGCTCTGATAAGCATCTTGCCCGCATGGAGTTGGTTGTCAGCCAAATCAATAGCGAGACTCGCCTTGCGGTTCTGCTGGTCTTTCAGTGTGGACAGCGATTCCCGCTGCTTCTCCAAAATCTCACCCTGTCGTCCCAAAACTCGTGCCGATGAATTTTGCGCTTGAGCGGCTTTGGCATTCAACAGGATGCGTGCCGCACCACCTTTCTGCTTGTCATGTGCTCCCCGCGCCTCACGTTTCTGCATGCGCTCTGCCATCTTCTGTGCGTTGCGCTGCAGGGTTTTCAGTTGGGAGCGTTCCGATTTAATCTGCTGTTGCAGCGCATGCTGCTCCACCTCTCGCTGACTGTGGTAAAAATCATAATTGCCGCCATACGTTCGTATGCCCTTAGGCGAAAGCTCAAACGTCATGTCCATAAGATTCAAGAGCGTCACATCATGACTCACCAATAGAATCGTGTCTTGCGACTGGCGTATCAAGTCGTAGAGGCGATGTCGTGCCGAGAGGTCAAGATGGTTAGTCGGCTCATCAAGGAGCAAGATGTCATGTGGATGCAGACTGACACCCGCCAACATCACCCGCGTTTTCTCTCCGCCACTAAGCGAGTTGAAATCATCCGTCAACTGCAAGCGCCCCATTCCCCAACTTTCAAGTGCTGACAAAGCTTCCTGTTCTATTCCCCAATCATCACCAAGAATATCGAACAACATCGCGTCGGAACTGCCCGCAAGGATGGACTGCATGGCTTGGAGCTTATCGGCAATGCCCAAAGCTTCGGCTACGGTTGAATACGAGACAGCGTTGAGTTGCGGCACGAAAAATGGCTGCGATGAAACCTGCACCGCTCCTTCGGTAGGTTGAAGTCGACCGGCTATGATTCGCAACAAAGTGGACTTGCCTGTTCCATTGTCGCCGACGATAGCGGCTTTAGCATGAGTTGCCACAGAGAAGGAGACAGGCGCAAATAAAGGTTGCTGATTGGCAAAATGGTGGGACACACCACTCACAGAAATACTCATCTTCTTATATTATTATATTAATATTTAAATATATTATAATAATAGAATTAACCATTGGCACCTACCACGGTGTCAAAAAACTACAATCAAAAGTGGAGTCAATTCTATATTTTACATCGTCGTTGACTTAAGTTCAAATGCAAAGGTAATGAAAACTCAGCGAACGGCAAAACATATTGGGGAAAAAGCCAATATGGATGATGAATATTAGGAGAATTATGGCTTGGAACAAGCCAATATAACTCAATAACTTCTTATCCGCGTGTGCTGACAGGTGCCACCCGATGTGGTGGCACTTGGCACCCGTTGTGTTGGCACTTGGCACCCGATTGGGTGGCACCTGTCAGCACAAGACACGCACAATGTACAATTCATAATGCATAATGCATAATGCATAATTAGCTGGCGCTTTCCGATAGGGAGCAAGGTGGGCATAAGAGTTTGGCATGTTGCTGTATTACTGCAACCAATAAGGAGCATTTAATAATTCATTATAAAGTGCGAATGCCAATTATGCATTATGCATTATTAAGTTGCGTAGCAACTCCCATCTCCTAACTCATAAATGCACGGCGGGGCAATCCGGAAAGAGAATGAAGGGGGGAACGGCAGGCGGAGAATATTTTAGCAAAAAGTCTTGGAATTATAAAAAAAAGACGCTATCTTTGCAAACGAACATATTTATAAGACGATGAAACGTTTAGCATTTGCGTGCGTCATGTTCTTTTCTTTCTTCCATGCAAACGCTCAAACTTATCTCAACTGTGACTTCGGCGGTGGTATTCCGTCGGATTTCGTTCTCATAGACGGTGATGGCAACACTCCGTCCAACTCTATGCAGAAGCTCGGCTTTGCCGTAGGCAAGCCGTGGCTGGCTATGGCTCCCGATGCAGACGGCAACAAAGCCGCTTGCAGCACTTCTTGGTATTCGCCAAAGGGACAGTCTGACGACTGGCTCATCACTTCCCAGATGACCATCACTACCGACGAGGTGAACATTGTTTGGCGCTCCAAAGCCGTTGATAAGAAATACGCCGACGGCTATGTCGTGTATCTCTCCGAAAATGGTGCCGAAAAGAGCGACTTCAACACCGACTCTCCCCTATTCAGCGTGGCTGCCGACAGCAGTGAATGGCAGTTCCACCACCTTGCACTAACGGGCATGAAAGGCAAGACCATCCGTTTGGCATTCGTCAACAACAGCAACAACAAGAGCCGTCTGTTTATTGACGACATCATGGTGGCGGGTCCGCAAAAGACGTTTGTCACCTCAGCTGGCGCTTCCGTGACGAGGATAGGTGGGCAGCAGGACCTAAAGGGCACTGTGGTGAGCTTTGCTGCGACTCCCGTAAACAGTTACGATGTGACATTGACGATTGACGGCAACACATCCACTGCCCATTTCGATTCCACACTCGTAAGCGGTGAACCTCGCTATTTCAGTTTCGACAACGCTATCAGCATGAAAGGGCATGAGAACCATGCCTACCAGTTGAGCGTGAATGACGGAACAGCAAGCTATGAGGGCAATTTCAACCTTATCTCATACGTAAGAAAAATATTCCTTGAGGAATGCACAGCCACAGGATGTCCATGGTGCGTACGAGGATTCGTATTTCTCGACAGTATGCTGGCAAAATATCGGGGACAGACGTGTGGCGTTTCCATCCATTGGTGGGAAAGCGACCCGATGTATAACGAAGCACACGTGAGTGGACTCAGTAGTCTCCTTGGTATCTCAAGCATTCCAGCCATAGCGACCGACCGCAAATATTCTTACGACCCAATGTATGTGGAGAGAGTCTTAAAGACCCGGCTGGACGAGGATGAGCCAGTTGTGGGTATCAACCTATCTGCAACAGTTGACAATAAAGAGGTGAGCCTAAGGACAACCCTCAACTTTGAAACAAGCCATGAAGCTTTGAACTACCGTTTGTCTTTCCTCGTGGTAGAGGACAGTGTGCACAAAGCCGGTGACAGCGATTACGACCAATCCAATGCCTATTCCGGTGGCGGCAGTGGCGAGATGGGCGGTTACGAGGATTTGCCTGGAGAAGTGCCAAGTGATAAGATGTATTATCCACTGGTTTCCCGCAGCGTAGAGGGCGACTTCAATGGTATTGAAGGCAGTGTTCCCACAGAGGTTGAGGGTGGCGAAGACTATTTCTATGATTATCAGTTTGAACTTCCCAACAACATTCTCAATTACAACAACGTAGAGATTGTAGCCCTGCTGATTGATGCCAATGACAACCATGTGATAAACAGTGAGAGCGTAAGACTTAATTCCCCGACAGGCATTCATTCGGTCAACAGCCATGATGGGCAATGCAGCCAATGGTTCAGTCTTGATGGAAAGCGCCTCAGTCAACCACAACCCGGTTTGAACATCCTGCGCAAATCCGACGGGAGATGCTTGAAGGTGATGGTACGCTGAAAGAAGTTATTCTCGCAGATTCAAATAAGAAATAATTGGCAGATTCCGAAAGATTGTTTACTTTTGCAAATAGAAGCAACAGTAACAATCTTCGGGAACTGCAATCATGCAAAGAACAGCTGTGATTATTTTATTAATATGGTTCTCGCTTCTGTTTCAAGGTGGAATGGATGCAACAGCCCAAGATAATAGTCCGCATTCCAAAGAGAAAGTGGTCTTGGATGCCTATGCTCAAATGAAAAATTGGTCGGTGGAGAAACTCATAGATGAGAGCATGAACGAATATCAACGTGGCAACTACGACAAGGCGGTACTCTGCCTGACACTCGTTACCATGAAGGACATGGACAAACTCTCCGATGCCGACAGAGCGGAATGTGTGAAAGCCTATAATAATCTCAGTCTTATCTATTCTTATAACCTCTTCAACTACCCAAAAGCAATGGAATGCTGCGAGGCTGGAAGAAAATTGGCAAAGCGCTATCATGTACCGAAATACCTGCCAGTGCTCTATCTCACCTATGCGGGCATCATGCTCGGCAACGACAACATCCATAATCAGCACAAGCCCAACATGAAGACATTTGAGCTTTATAAAGAAGGATTCAACGAGGCAGTGAAACAAAATGACTGGACATTCGTGCATATAGCCGTCAACAATGTCACGAATAATGCCCTCCTCTATAACCGCTTGGATATTGCCATGCCCATCATCAAGGAATATAATAAATTAAATGTTCCGAGTTCTGCCTACCTCCGAGACTTCACACGATTACAGAACGCCGGCATGATGGCAGTTTACCAGAAAGACTACCAGAAGGCGCTGAAATTCTTTGAGCAAGCCATAGAGGCTGCCAATGAGAAGAATTCTGCAGTGAGAGGCACTGATGTAGTGGCTTATAGCAACTTGGCGCGTACTTATGCCCTCATGGGCGACTACGAAAACGCCATCCGCAACACACAGAAGATGCTGCAAATAGAGAGAGAGGAGAATATGCAGAGCGACATCATCTACACCTATTATGAGATGAGCGAATACTACCGCAAGAGCGGTAATGCTCCCATGTCGAAGGATTACTATGTCAAATATCTCTCGGCGAAAGACTCGTTCCTGACGTCCAGCGGCATTCTTGATGCCGAGCGTGTGAAGTTCTCCAACGACATGCAGGATATGAATGTTCAATTGCAAACTATCACGACAAAGAAGAAAGCGCAGTCGGTCATCATCTATCTACTCATCATCATATTGCTCATCGTTGCCGTCACTGGTATTCTGCTCTATCGCAACTACAAGAAGTTAGGACAGAAAAATAAACAGCTCTTCTTGAGCTATCAAGAATTGCTCAAGGAGGACACGAACCGCAAATTGGTGATGGAGAGGGAGGCTGAGAATGCCGAACACAAGTCCAATGCAGAAAAAGAAAGTGCCAAATACCAGAAGAACAGTCTCTCAGAGGAAGAGAAAGAAAAGCTGGCTCACGATATATTGGGTGTGATGGAGAATGTGGATATGATTTGCGCAGAGGACTTCTCTCTTCAGCAGTTGGCTGAAGAGACCGACTCACGTCGCAACAATGTATCGCAAGTCATCAATGAAGTGCTGCACAAGTCCTTCAGTTCGCTACTTGCCGAATACCGTGTGAAGGAAGCCTGCCGCCGACTCAATGACGGCAGCTACGATAACTATACCATCGAGGCTATTGCTCAAAGCGTAGGTTACAAGTCGCGCAGCAGTTTCGTTTCTCTGTTTAAGAAACTCACCGGCCTCTCTCCTTCCGAATACCAGAAGATTGCCCGACAAGAAAAATTGAAAACAGCGTAATTCAGTTAGGAGGAATATTCAGTTAGGAGTTAGGAGATAGGAGATAGGAGTTGATTCGCACTCAACACACCTACTATACTTACTTCCCACTCCACCTACAGTACCCTTTCCAATAGTAAGTTACGCAGCCAATTATGAATTATAAGAGCACCAGCTAATTATGAATTGTGAATTATGAATTATGAATTATAAAAGCGCCAGCCAATTATGAATTGTGAATTATGAATTATGAATTATAAAAGCGCCAGCCAATTATGAATTGTGAATTATGAATTATGAATTATAAAAGCGCCAGCTAATTATGAATTGTGAATTATGAATTATAAGAAGGCGCAGCAACTCCTATCTCCTAACTCCTAACTCTATTTGCTCCTAACTTTTTTGTGTTTTCCTACCCGATAACACACCAAGAGGAAAGAAAAACGGTCGATTTTGTTTCTTTTTGTCTACATTTGCCAACGAGAAGAAAGAACTTCAGCGCATGGAGAGAAGGGACTCATCTCGCTGCGTTGATGATAATAGAGTAAGGAGTTCCACCTATAATTTCAAACCAAACGTCTATGAAAAAGATTACGATTGGAAGTCTCTTGTGCGGGCTTGCGTTCTTGGTGGCTTGTCCAAATGCCAACGCACAGCAGAGACAACTTAGACCGCTTTTCGTGAAAGCTAAACAATCCGTAAAAGCATCATCGCAGCAAACCAATAAAGCTCCACGGCGAGTCGGTGACTTCAAGGAAGAACTGATTAACGAGGACTTTTCTGGATTCACTTCTGGAACACCTGATGCCATTGACACTACCGAATTATTCTGCCAGTACGGCAGGGGCAAAAATGGAATAGAAATTCCTTCCTCTATGACGGTAGACGCAGGCTGGACGGGCTCTGAGATTTATTCAGCTGGAGGCTGCGTGGCAATAAAGAGTCATAACTACTACACACAAGGCTTTCTTAACACACCTTTAGGCGACTACTCGGGTGATGTTTATATCACTATGCGCGTGAAGCCTATCAGCAAAGTAAAAGGCGACCGTTCTTATCTCAACATTATCATGATGAAAGGCGGTATCAGTGATGGCACATTCGCCGACTGCAAAGACGGTGATTACGGTTATACGGTCAACTTCTATTCTGACCCAACTCAGAAGTGGACGACCGTGACCTTCTCTTGCCGCAACTACAGTGCTGATAATGATGGGTTCATCCAGTTCAATGTTACTGGAGGATTACTCATTGATAATATCAAAGTGGAGATAAGCAATGAAAATTTCATCGCTGCTCCCAAGATTCTCGGTGCTTCCAACTTCAAGAAAGACGGCTCTTTCGACCTCTCATGGGAACCTGTCCGCAAAGCCTATGACTATCGTATCAAGCTATTCCAGAAACACTACACATCAGAATCTAATGAGGTGATTGAGGAAGACTTTGAAAATCTGAACAGCGATGGCTCTGGAATTTCTGAAGGCTGGACTCTCATTCAACACAGCAATGACTGCATGACTACAAATGAAGGTGCTGACGGAACAAAGGGTCTGAAGCTCTATTCAGGTGACACTTTGATAACCCCAATTGGCAATTCCAAATATCAAAAGATGAAGTTCTGGGCAAGCGCCATCTACTCTTCTGATGATGAGAAAGACAGCGACCAAGGCTATATTTCTGTGGATGTATTAGACGACAACGGATGGACGAGTGCTGGATGGATAAATATGAATGCTTTTGCTTACCAACCGGGAGACCTTGATTGTGAGGAATTCTTCTACTATACAGGCTTTAAGGACAAGTATAAAGCCTTACGATTTATTATCCAGTCTGATTATGACGATGCCTATCTCGTGATGGATAATTTCAATATTGAATTGGGACGTCCCTACGAGTTTGTAGATGTTACACCTAACTCTGCATACGGCAAACAGTGCGGCTACGTGAACACGTTCAAGACAACCATGAACACCTACGAGATAGACGACGATAGTGAAGATAACAAGCAAGAACCATTCTATGCCAACCTTGACCCCGAAGGTGAATACTATTACCAGATAGCCGGTCACTATCTCTATCAAGAGACATGGTCGAAGATGTATGCTGCTATCGGTGTTGCCACACCGGAACTGAAACCCGCCACCAACATGGATGAGCGCGGCAGCTATACAGCCAACTGGGAAGCCAGTCCTAAAGCTACTGGCTATGAGGTGACGAACTACGGTGTGAAGCGCATTGAAAGCGACACAAGAAACTACGCGCTTCTTGATGAGGACTTCTCAAAGGTTGATGCTAATATGACCAGCGCTACAAAGCCAGAGGAGGCTGAAATGCTTGAGTACACAGATTACTATGTCAGCGACTGTACTCAAGATAATGGCTGGAAAGGCAGCAATAACACTATTTGCCAAGATATGTTAGGTGTTGCCGAAGGCTATGGCTATGTTCAGACTCCCACCCTCTATCTGATGAACAATACCACATTCTCTCTAAAAGTCAAGGCTTACGGTACTGCAGGTGATTTGCTTGTTATTGCGACAAAAGATGGAAGATACACAGTCGAGTTTGAAGAGAACGAAGACAATGATTTGGCTACTGGCATTGTCAATCAGACAATTACAATTAACGAGCAAGCCGAGACTCCTATTTTGCTTTACAGCTTGAATGCACAAGCAGTGATGTTTGATAACATCAAGGTTTCTCAGGATGTGAAAGCCGGAGACCCCATCATCACTTATCTCACCACGGATACGACTTCAGCTGTCAAGTTTGACTACTACGACCTCAGTGGCTATGATGAATACGCTTACAGAGTTCGTGCCTATTTAGAGGCAAACGATGAGATTTACTATTCAGCCCCAACAGACCTTCAGTTCGTCCGTCTCGACGGAACCAATGGCATCAATGGTGTGAACGGCATTGACAACGTGAAGACCAATGCTGCTGTGGAAGGTATCTACACCGTAAACGGAATGAGACTGAACAGCGTACGCAAGGGTCTCAACATCATCAAGTATACTGACGGAACAACGAAGAAAATATTAGTAAAGTAAACCTTAATAAGTTAATTATCAAGAAGCAACTTTAGAAGTAGATTTTCTTCTAAGCAAAAAAGTGAAGCGGGAGCAGTCGTAGAGACTGTTCCCGTTTATTCTTCGTTCCATTCCTGCCACTTGGTAGGAAGATTACTGAGATTGATTTCGGTTTGCTGATTGGAATCAATAGGCATTCCAATATACCACGACGGAGGCATGTTGAGCCATTGGTCTTGGGGAGAGCTGGTGGCAAGTTGAGGCGACAACGTGAGCGTTGACTCCATGTGGCCCCACCCATTGCCGGTTTTGCGGTAATATTCATCCTCACTGTGGTCGGGACGTGAGGAAAAAGCATGGATGTCCAATTTGTAATGGGCGGTAGAGATATACCAGCTGTCGCGATGACATTGATACTCTACGTTGTAATCAACCGTCCATGCATCAATGGTGTAGCCCGTGAGCAGGTGGCTGAGCTTATAATCAAACTTGCTGACGCGCTCCGTCATATTATAAGACAGACCAGAAAAGCGCGAAGCTCGCAACACGATGCAGCGTGCCGTGTCAATGACAAAACTGCCTCTGTCGGCATTGTTCTTCTTGTGGCGGAAGATGAGTTGCACCTCATTGGGCTTGCCCACGTAGTCGCCATTGACGAAGAAGCGGTGGTCGTGGATGAACTCGTTATCAAAGAGATAGACAAAGTCCTCATAGAGGATGCGGCGCAAATTGCCCGTGTCGGTGAGTTTGCTCGTGTCCTGTGAGGAGACAAGACCTTCGCGCTGGGCAAATTGATAACGGTTGCCCTTCGGTCCGATAAGCCGCAGCAATCCTTCGGCATCATAACGATAGACGCGGTTAGTATCAATACTCTGCGAAGTATATCGGTATTCCACCGTGTCGGGATGATTGAAAAAGAGCTTCTTCTTATTCTTGACAAACCGCTTCAGCATGGGACGAATCCATGCCGGCTCCTTCGAAGTGACGACAATCTCAGCCGCGACATAGCTCTTGGGCTTCATCCACACGGTGTCGGGAAGACTGGAGAGACGACGCTTCTCATAGTTGAGGTGTGAGACGGTAAGACGACGAAAGGGAAAGCCAACAGTGGCACGCCCTGCGCTGTCTGTGATGGCTGCATGAAACTTGCCGTTGACCTTGGCGTAGAGACTGGCGTGGGCGATGGGAGCGTGACTCACCTCGTCGACTACCACGCAGTGGCGCTGCGCCATCAGCGTGAGCGGAAAAAGAAATGAGAGAAGAAAGAAGCTGACGCGCATATAAAAAGAGCCCCCTACGCTATCTCTTGAGATGGGCATAGGGGGACTTTGACTATTTAACCGTAGGAATATGGAATTCAGAAACCTTAGAGATTGCCTTGCCGCCCTGAATAACACTCACGCAGATGCGTGCCGTGCCGTTCTTCAAACGGTTGTCCGACTTGATGAGAGCGGTGTAGCGGATTCCCTTGCCCGGTGCTATGCTCTCCACATGCATACTGGGCGAGATGAAGATATGGCGATTGCCATTCGCCTCCACCACCGTTGGCACCACATCGGTGAGGGTTTCATTGCTGCGGTTGATAATCTCGAAGATGACCTTGCAAAGCTCACCGCGCTGCATCTTTCCATCTTGGTTGTCGTCGATGAACCTTGCATTGCGAATCTCAATGTTGGGCGTGTAGGTATAGCCTTGTGCCAAATCCTCCACAGAAGAGCTCAGTGGCATGGTCTCCGTGGGTTGCTGTGCACTGTAGTTACCCGTATAGTCGGAACTGCTGAAGTCATAGATGCGGTCGTCACCACTATTGGTAGCATCGAAGCCGCTCGTATAATCATCAGAATCCTTACTATCATTGTAATTGTAAGTGTCGGGGTTGTTGTTGTCGTAATTATCAGAGGGGTTGTCGTAGTAGCCATCATACTGATTTCCCTGTTGCATACGGCGATGCTTCACTGCCTCACGGTGTTCAACCATTTCGTCATGATGACGCTGGTCCACACTGTTGCCTATAGCAGCACCCACAGCGGCGCCGCCCGCCATGCCGACGATAGTACCAATGTCGGAGCCACGTGGGCCATCGCTGATTCCACCGATGGCAGAACCCAGGATGCTACCGATGGCGGAGCCTGTGTAAGCACCTGCCCCGGCGTAAGTATCGCAACCACTGAGTACCAATAGTCCGCTCAAAGCAAAAATCAAACTCTTATTCATAACCTTCTACTTTAAAATCGACTTTATCACGTATGCAAAGATAAAACAAAAAACGCAAACACTCAGTACAGTTTCCCTAATTTTATATAGGGTTTTCCCTATTTCGTAGTTCCCGCCTCGTAGTTCTCGCGCTCCGCGCGGGAACAATAACCAGCAATTGCACGACTAAAATCCACGAATTTTCACGAATCTCCACTGATTATCCAAACTGTTGTTCTCGCCGCGAAGCATGGAGGTCCCGTCGCTCCGCGCGGGACGAGCTACGTATCTCACCGAACAATCGCCAACTAATAGATTTTTTCTGCCAACCAATTCCGCGAATTAAACGAATTTTTTGCGCAGCCGTAGTTCTCGCGCTCTGCGCGGGAACAATATCCGTCTGGAGCCGCAACACACGGAGGTCCAGTCGCGAAGCATGGAGGTCCCGTCGCTCCGCGCGGGACGAGCTACGTATCTCGCCGACCAATCGCCAACGAATAGTTTTTTCTGCCAATCAATTCCGCGAATAAACGAATTTTTCACACAGTCGTAGTTCTCGCGCTCCGCGCGGGAACAATAACCAGCAATTGCTCGACTAAAGTCCACGAATTTTCACGAATCTCCACTGATTATCCAAACTGTTGTTCTCGCCGCGAAGCATGGAGGTCCCGTCGCTCCGCGCGGGACGAGCTACGTATCTCGCCGACCAATCGCCAACTAATAGTTTTTTCGCCAACCAATTCCGCGAATTAAACGATTTTTTTTGCAGTCGTAGTTCCCGCGCTCCGCGCGGGAACAATAACCAACAATTGCACGACTAAAGTCCACGAATTTTCACGAATCTCCACTGATTATCCAAACTGTTGTTCTCGCCGCGAAGCATGGAGGTCCCGTCGCTCCGCGCGGGACGAGCTACGTATCTCGCCGACCAATCGCCAACTAATAGTTTTTCTGCCAACCAATTCCGCGAATTAAACGAATTATCCGCCATAAAATGGCGGTAAAAAAATTAGTGGAATTAGTTTAATTCGTTGGCAGCACAATGGACACAATGTGGTAGTCGTCTTCGTAGTTCTCGCGCTCCGCGCGGGAACATCATCCTCAATAGCCCGACAACTCTCGTCCCGCGCGGAGCGACGGGACCTCCATGAGTTGCGTCTACATGCTTCGCGAATAATAAATGCCACTTCGCATCGTTGAATATCGTTAGCTGTTCCCGCGCGGAGCGCGAGAACTACGTTGCGGGTCAACGACGGTAAATGCGGTAGTCGTCCCGCGCGGAGCGACGGGACCTCCATGAGTTGCGTCTACATGCTTCACGAATAATCAATACTGCTTCGCATCGTTGAATATCGTTAGCTGTTCCCGCGCGGAGCGCGAGAACTACGTTGCGGGTCAACGACGGTAAATGCGGTAGTCGTCCCACGCGGAGCAACGGGACCTCCATGAGTTGCGGCGCTACGATGGATATCGTTTCCGAACTGTAGTTATATCAACTCTATACAATATTCCGTTACTATTCAACTCACGACAATAACACGAAAAAACCCCGCAGGGGTACTGCGGGGTTGAAGAACTCTATCTCTAATGATTCCAATTGTTTTGTTCTAATTAATTATTTGCCTTCTGCAATGCATTCCACTTCTACAAGTGCATGCTTGGGAAGCGTTTTCACAGCGATAGCTGAACGGGCAGGATATGGCTCCTTGAAGAACTGAGCGTAAACCTCGTTCATCGCAGCGAAATCGTTCATGTCAGCTAAATAAACCGTTGTCTTCACCACATTGCAGAGGTCGAGACCAGCTTCATTCAGGATGGCTTGAGCGTTAAGAATGCTTTGTCTGGTTTGTTCTTTTACTCCGCCTTGTGGAAACTCTCCCGTCGCGGGATCGATAGGTAACTGACCGGAGGCAAAAACGAAACCACCGGCACAAATAGCTTGGCTGTATGGGCCAATGGCTTTTGGAGCTTTATTTGTTGCTATTGTTTTCATGTGTGATAATGGTTGATTTAAGATTTTCAACATCCTCTACCAAGGGGAGCGGTATTTCTCTCTAAATGAAAATGAAGGGCGCCACGCGAAACCTCACGTCGCGCCCTTCGAATATAGTGGATAATCTAAGTTATCAAACGATGCCCTGAGCGAGCATAGCGTTGGCAACCTTCATGAAGCCAGCCACGTTAGCACCCTTCACGTAGTTGATGTAACCATCTTCCTTACCGTAGGTTACGCACTGCTCGTGGATAGAATGCATAATGTGATGCAGCTTCTCGTCAACCTCTTCCTTCGTCCAGTGCAGACGGATAGAGTTCTGGGTCATCTCCAGACCGCTGGTAGCTACGCCACCTGCGTTGACAGCCTTACCAGGAGCGAAGAGCATCTTAGCAGCGAGGAACTTGTCAACAGCCTCAGCTGTGCAACCCATGTTGCTGACCTCTACTACGCAGACAGGCTTGTTGGCGATAATCTTGTCGGCATCAGCACCATTGAGCTCGTTCTGAGTTGCGCAGGTGAGATAAACGTCTGCCTTCTGGTTCCAAGGCTTCTCGCCCTTGAAGAACTTAGAGCCGGCGAACTTCTTAGCATAAGGCTCGCAAACGTCGTTGCCGCTTGCACGAAGCTCGAGCATGTAAGCAATCTTCTCCTCGTTGAGACCAGCGGGATCATAGATGTAGCCGTCAGGACCACTGATGGTGATGACCTTGCCACCGAGCTGAGTAGCCTTTGTAGCAGCACCCCAAGCCACGTTACCGAAGCCAGAGATAGCAACTGTCTTGCCCTCGAGAGTCTCGTTGTGGGTAGCGAGCATCTGCTGTACGAAGTAGAGAGCACCGAAACCGGTAGCCTCGGGACGGAGGATAGAGCCACCCCATTCCATGCCCTTGCCTGTGAGCACGCCCTGGAACTGGTGAGTGAGCTTCTTGTACTCGCCGAAGAGGTAACCAATCTCACGGCCACCTACGCCGATATCACCAGCGGGAACATCCTCGTCCGGTCCGATATAGCGATAGAGCTCATCCATGAAGGACTGGCAGAAACGCATAATCTCACCGTCACTCTTGCCACGGGGAGCGAAATCAGAACCACCCTTGGCACCGCCCATAGGCAGAGTTGTGAGGGCATTCTTGAAGGTCTGCTCGAAGCCGAGGAACTTCATGATACTCAATGTTACTGACGGATGGAAGCGCAAACCACCTTTGTACGGGCCGATAGCGCTGTTGAACTGTACACGGTAACCGATGTTCACCTGTACGTTGCCCTGGTCATCCACCCATGGCACACGGAAAATGTGCACACGCTCGGGCTCTACGAGACGCTCAATGATGTGAGCCTTCTCGAACTCGGGATGCTGGTTGTAAACGTCTTTGATTGAGTAAAGCACTTCTTTCACGGCCTGCAGGAATTCTGCCTCGCCTGGATGCTTGCGTTCAAGCTCTTGAAGAATTTTTTCAACTTCCATAGTAGTAAATATTTAAATTTAAAGTAAACGTTCTGGTTTGAGCGGTTTTAAGTCATTCTTTTAATGGCATTCTGTCATTAAGACATCGCAAATGTAGTTCTTTATTTCTACACTGCCAAGGGATTCGTGTTAAAAAATGCTTAAAAAATATCATTTTGTTTGGAATTAGCTTCTGGAAGAAGGACTATACCCTCTTGTTTCTTCCCATCCATCAAGGATTTAAGCGGTTTTGGGAACCTTACGTGACGCAGGTGAGCAGTCTCCTCGACGGCTGGCATCTTGTCGAGAACATCCTTCCTAAACACACCGCTGCCCGTATTGAGGTCGACGGTGAAGTAGCCCACACCAAAGCTGGTGAGGTTCTGGAAGAAGTGGGTACCTTGACTGGGGTCGACGTGGTAATGGGGCAGTGCCACTTCCACGATGATGCTGGCGGCTGAGATGTCGGGCCACTTCACGGGAATGCCGAGCCAAGGGTCGCTCGAGCCCCAACGACCGGGACCCACAAGGATATAGTTCTGCTGATGCTCCAAGAACTCTCGGTTGATGGCATCAAGCTCATCCACGATTTGTGGGTTGTCGCCGGCATTATAGTCATCAGTCATCTTCACATAGACCACGTCGGCAACTTCCTCCGAAATTCCGTGACCCAGCGAGTTGTGCGACCGCAACAGGCACTTGTCGTCGCTGATGGTAGTGATGTCCTCGTCAAGCATTTGCTTGGCATCCACTATGGGTCGAATCTGCAACAGACAGAACTCGCCCGAGCGGTCTGCGTTGATGTTGCAGGCAAACTCAATTTCCACAGGGCGCCGCATGGCATCGGCTCCCAACTTCATCGCCATCTGCATAAGTTGCGGCAATGGGAACACGCCCTGCTGCAGCACTCCCTTGAAGGTGATGAGTTTGCGCCCACCGGGATAGATGCCATCGCGGATAACATCGTCGTTGGCATCATAGGTGGAGGCGATATAGTTGAGAGTCTGGTCCTGCTCAGCCTCCTTCACGCCTAACCGCAGGATGTTGAAGCCGTCGTCTACCTTGAAATCATTGGATACCTGCTTGAGGTCAAGCGCATAAAACTCGGTCTGAGTGTCGCGGAGGGCGGAGCGCACCTCGGATGTCTGAAGCACCTGCGTGGGATGGTAGGGCGAGACGCGGAGTGTCTGACCGCCATCCACGATATACTTGCCCAATCCCAAAGCCAGTGAGGCAATACCTTCCTCTGCTTTCTCTAATCCTATGGGATAATAGTTGAGCGAGCGCAGCACACCGGACACGTTGGGATAGTAGTGGTCGCCGTGGCTGTTGCCCACCACCTCCTGCAGAATCACAGCCATCTTCTCTTGGTCAATGACGTTCTGCGTGGCGGTCATGTAAGCCTTAGAATCACGGTAATATACAGAGGCATACACACTCTTGATGGCTGCGGCGAGCATCTGCAACATGGCATATTTGTCCTCCACGTAGGGTATCATATAAGTAGAATAGATACCGGCGAAGGGCTGATAATGGCTGTCCTCTAACAGGGAACTGGAGCGCACAGCGATGGGGCGCTTCACTGCTTGGAAGAACGTGAAGAAGTCATCAATGAAAGCATCGGGCAACTGTGCACGGAGGAAATGATGCAGGATTTCCTCGTCAGGTGCATCGCTCAGAGCTATGTCATAGAGGTTGTTGTTGTCCATGAACTCATCGAAGATATCCGTGCAAAGCACCAGCGTCTTTGGAATCCTCACTGAGACTTTGTCAAACTGGTCTAATTCCGGATGGCGCTTGATGATATTGTCGAGGAATGCCAAGCCACGTCCCTTGCCGCCCAAAGAACCTTCTCCGATGCGGGCGAAGTGGCTGTATTGGTCGTATTTCAGTCTGTCGAACACTGCCACCACACCGATGTTCTTCATGTGGCGGTATTTCACAATGGCATCATAGATAATCTTGCGGTGGCCCTCCACGCTCTTGTATTTCTTCCACGTGATGTGTTTCAGGAATGCCGACACAGGGAAGATGGCGCGTGCCGAAAGCCAGCGGCTCACGTTGTTGCGTGAGATGTGATAGAGCATGGAGTCGTTGGGAATCGTAAATATGTTATCCTGCAACTCCTTCAGCGAGTGGACGCGCATGATTTCCTTGCCCGTCTTGGGGTCGCGGAAGATGAAGTCGCCGAACCCCATGTGCTCTTCCAGCACTTTCCTCAATTCAATGCTCAACGCCTTCGACTGTTTGTCGATGAAGATAAAATGCTCGTTGAGCGCCTTCTGTCGGTTTTCCGACTCGGAGCTCTCCATGATAAGCGGCACGTACTCGTCCTCCTTGCGGATGGCGCGCAACAGTCGGAACCCTGCATCGGGAGCCTTGTCTGTGGTCACTCCCCCACCCTGCATGGCGGGCTGGGGCGAAGAGGCTGTCATGGGGAAGCGCGCGTCTGAGATTACGCCGAGCACATTCTCCTTATATTTCTCATACACCTTCATTGCCTCCTCGTAGTTACGTGCCAGCACCACCTTTGGCCGTCCGCGCATACGCAGGGTAGCCTCGTGGCGGTTGAGCGCCTCGGTGGCAAAATTCTGACTCTGTTTGAGGATGTAGCTATATAATATAGGTAATATACTACTATAGAAACGTATGGAGTCCTCCACGAGAAGAATCATCTGCACACCTTCCTTGATGTCGTGGTCGAGGTTCATCTTATCCTCAATGAGCTTGATGATGGAGAGGATGAGGTTGGTGTTGCCGAGCCAGCAGAACACATAGTCGAAGCTGCTCATATCCTCGTCCTTCATGCGACGGGTGATGCCATGAGAGAAGGGCGTGAGCACCACGCAGGGAATCTTGGGGAACCGCTGTTTAATGGCTCGTGCCACGGTGAAGGCATCATTGTCGGCGTTGCCGGGCATACAAATCACCAAGTCGATGTTGGTGGTCTTGAGCACTTTCTCCGCCTCCTCCTTCGTTGCAACCTGAGTGAACGTGGGAGGATAGCGCAGTCCAAGTTCCACATATTCATTATAGATTTTCTCCTCAACGCGACCGTCATCCTCGAGCATAAAAGCATCGTAGGGATTAGCCACAATGAGAACACTATAGATGCGGCGCATCATCAAATCGACAAACGTCACATCCTTCAGATAAAAATTCGCCCACTGACGTGGCAGTTCTTGTTCCATATTTCAGAAGTAGTATAGGAGCAAAGGTAACGCAAACGGAAGAAATCACAAAGAAAATCCACGATTTTTTTGCGAGGAATTCCATTGCTTAGGATAATTTTTCTATTTGTGGCAAATTATGAATGGATACCGTGCAGCTCCATCCGAACTTACACACATTCGTAGTTCTCGCGCTCCGCGCGGGAACAATAACCGACAATAACAAAAAATACAACCACGAATCCGCTTCTCATGGAGGTCTCGCGCTCCGCGCGGGACGATAACCGCATTGTGCCCAAAGAGCTGCCAGCGAATTACTCCAATGACACGAATTATATTACCCACATCGGGCGCATGGAAATCATCCACGGATTTACACTAATCTACACAGATATTGTCATCTAAGAAAGTCGTTCCGCGATGCACGGAGGTCTCGCGCTCCGCGCGGGACGACTATCGCATTGAAGTGAAAGTGCTGCCAACGAATATCGCTCTACACGAATCTATATCACGCAGAACAAGGACTCTAAGAAAGGTCACGCAGATTTAGCAGATTCTTTGGATGCAGGTCGGGCGAGATACGTTGCTCGTCCCGCGCGGAGCGACGGGACCTCCATGTGTGGCGATTACACGACGGATATTGTTTTCGTACAAATGCGGTAGTCGTCCCGCACGGAGCGACGGGACCTCCATGCGCCGCGGCGGAAAATACGGGAAAAGAACAAGCAACGAATTCTCCTATGAATTGGTATTTCTGTTTGGATACTATAACTACGCAACCGTAGTTCTTCTATCGCCTGCAAACTACACTATTCTCTTCAAATAAATCTCGCCAAAACTCGAATATTTTTCAAGTTCTGGCAAAATATGTCCAAGATATTTTGCCAAAACTGATTGTTTTTGTATATTTGTGGCAAAATATCTTGGATATGGCACAGAAAATCATCGGTAGAAAAAGGGAGAAGGAATTGCTCGAAGAAATCTACAATTCGGGAAATCCAGAGTTTGTGGTTGTTCATGGTCGTAGAAGGGTTGGGAAAACCTTTCTTATCCGAGAATTGTTTTCAGACCGTCTTACATTCTATCATACAGGACTCTCACCTGTCGAGAATGGGGATGGGACAAAGACAATCCTTCAACGGCAATTAGAAACATTCTACGCTTCACTCTCGCGCTATGGCTATCATGGAGCAATGCCATCCAACTGGATTGAGGCTCTTAACTGTCTTATCCATTTATTGGAGCAAAAGGGAGGTGAAAGACAGGTTGTATTCCTTGATGAGCTACCTTGGATAGACACGGCTAAGTCCGGATTCATGACGGCTTTTGAACATTTCTGGAATGGATGGGGGGCTGGAAGAAGCAATCTTATGCTTGTGGTTTGCGGTTCTTCCACTTCGTGGATAAATGACAACATCATCAACAACCATGGAGGACTCTACAACCGCATCACTGCTGAGATTGCCTTGCAACCTTTCACGCTGAAGGAATGTGAGGACTTCTATATTGACCGCGGCATCATGATGGACCGCTACGACATGTTGCAGTCATACATGATTTTCGGTGGTGTACCTTATTATATGTCGTTGATGCGAAAGGGGCTTAGCTTGGCTCAAAACATCGATGAACTTTGCTTCTCAAAGAGAGGACAGTTGCGCTACGAGTTTGACAGGCTCTTCAACTCGCTGTTTGTCAATCCCGAAGCCAACAAATCACTCGTCAGGCTGCTCTTTAAGCGAAAAGCGGGTATGAAGAGAAATGAAATCATTAGCGAGTCCAATAAAATAAGCGGCGGTGGACTGACGAATATTCTGAAAGGACTTGAAGCAGGCAATTTCATTACTACATACAGAAACTATGGCGCAAGCAAACGTGAAATTTTCTATAAGCTGACGGATTTCTTCTGCCTGTTTTACTTGAACTTCATGGACGAGAAAACTACAGATGAGCATTATTGGAGCAGCAACCTGCTAACTGGCTCATTGAATGCGTGGCGGGGACTGGCTTTCGAGAATTTATGTTTTGCTCATGTGGAGCAACTAAAAACGGCGTTGGGCATTGCCGGTGTCCACACAGAAACCATGCCTTGGAGAAGTAAAAACCAAGAAGATGGTGCCCAGATTGATATGCTTATCGACCGTGACGACCGTGTCATCAATGTTTGCGAAATGAAGTTCGCCACCGACGATTATGTGATAACCCGCAATTACGACCGTGAACTGCGCCATAAACTCACGCTGTTTTCCGAAGAGACAAAAACACGGAAAAGCCTTCATCTGACCCTTGTCACGACCTATGGTCTGAAACAAAATGAATATTCGGGCAAAGTTCAACGAATTATCACGATGAATGAATTGTTCACATAGCGCCAGAGACTATTCGCTGAAACAAGTGATAAACCAAGAGTTAGATGTTGTTTGCTGAGTCGTAGGTCTCGCGCTCCGCGCGGGACGACTACCGCATTGAAGTGAATGTAATGCCAACCGAATTACCGAATTTTATCATTGTCAAGCCTTGTAGTTCGCGCGATGCATGGAGGTCCCGTCGCTCCGCGCGGGACGACTACCTACAATACAAATTATATCCATGGCGTTGCATCGTTTTTCCCTCATCAAACATATTCATTTTCGTAGATGCAGAGCGCGAGAACTACGGGCGAAACAGCATTCGCGTTTATCCGACGACAGTCGTCCCGCGCGGAGCGACGGAACCTCCATGTGTTGCGACACTAAGGCGGATGCTGTTCCCGCGCGGAGCGCGAGAACTACAACTGCGCGGGAACTACGGTTTGAAAATCAGTGAAGATTCGTGATAATCCGTGGACTTTATTCGGGCAATTTTCGCCGCTCGTCCCGCGCGGAGCGACGGGACCTCCATGCTTCGCGGAGAGACCTCCATGTGTTGCGATTATACGACGGGGGTTGTTTTCGTACAAATGCAGTAGTAGTCCCGCGCGGAGCGACGGGACCTCCATGCTTCGCGGAGAGAACTACGGCTGATGCGGGAACTACACGGTCGGATATTACAAACAGAACATTTATTCATCTTTTTAGAACAGAGCGTCACGCCTATATCAACGCTTTTTTCTTTTTATATTACTTCCATTTCGCGAATTATTATGTAATTTTGCAATCTCCATTTACCACTCGTTAAAATCTTCTATGGCACAATATGATATTAAGACTTTGCAGCAGCGTCTGCTGAGAATCCTACTGGCTTTTGATAAGATGTGTCACGACAACGGATTACGTTATTGCATTTGCGGCGGCACTCTGTTGGGAGCCGTACGCCACAAGGGCTTCATACCTTGGGACGATGATTTGGATGTCTCCATGCCAAGACCCGATTACGAACAGCTCATCGCCCACTGCCAGGAATGGATGCCCGAACCTTATCAATTTGTCTGCACGGAAAACGACCCGCTCTATCCCCTGCCATTCGGTAAGGTGCAGGACACGTCCACCACACTCGTGGAGCGCAAGCACCTTTACTATTTGGGAGGGTGCTATATTGATGTATTTCCTTTCGATGCCTATCCTAACAACTGGCTGAAACGCCGATGGCAGCGTATCCAATACGTCTATTTGAAGGACTGTCTCTATTTGGTACACCGCGACCCCTACAGACACGG
Organism: Prevotella sp.; assembly: GCA_050946455.1. Classification (GTDB taxonomy): domain Bacteria; phylum Bacteroidota; class Bacteroidia; order Bacteroidales; family Bacteroidaceae; genus Prevotella. The sequence continues at coordinate 52,839 of JBMNUV010000015.1, read as the reverse complement.
TCACGGTCCTTCTTCGTGGATGCCGTTGCTGGTGCGGAAATTCTATACTATGGCCAACATCCAGCGAAGAATACGTCGGGTTCTCACTCGCTACGATTATAAGACTGCGAAATTAGCTTGCAGCTATACTGACGGATGGAGCAAGATACTGCCGAAAACCATCACCGATGACTATGGTCCTTATGAGTTTGAGGGACATACCGTGCAGGGCATCCGCAACTATGACGCATATCTAAAATGTATGTACGGCGACTACATGAAAATACCGCCTGTAGAAAAGCGCGTCCAGCACAACTTCTATTATTTGGACCTCGAACATGGATTCAAAACAATGCATAATGCATAATTTTGCTGGCGCAGAAAATACAGTGCCTATATTGGCAATATCCCGCGATGCATGGAGGTCTCGCGCTCCGCGCGGGACGACTACCGCATTGTGTACGAAAGCGAATTACACTCTCTAAGAAATGCCACGTAAATCTAAGGCTCTATAAAAAGGTCACACAGATTTGGCAGATTCAGCAGATTCTTTGGATACAGGTCGGGTGCGATTCGACGCTCGTCCCGCGCGGAGCGACGGGACCTCCATGAGTTGCGACTCCAAGACGAATATTGTTCCCGCGCGGAGCGCGAGAACTACGGAGCGGAAAATGCCGGCTAATTCCAAGATGTCTATCAACTCTCGATTGTGCGACAATTGTCGACAAACTCGTTAACAATTGCCGACAAACTCGTTGACAATTGCCGACATGCATGTCGACAATTGTCGCTCAATCCAGATTAAGCGTTTTTCACATCGGGAAATGGCGCTCAATGCTATGTTTTCAGCAAGATATCATCAAAAAAAATCATGGGGTTGAAAACTGGATTCACTTTCACCCACTCACACCCAAGCAGAAAATCAAAAGAGCAAGCGACAAAAAAAGACTGCGCCAAAAGCGGGAGCCTTTAGCGCAGTCACACTCAATTATTACTCGTTATTCAATTACAATCTTCCTTACGAGCTTCTTTCCTTCCTTCTCAACAACGAGAATGTAAACTCCTTCGCTGAGACCTCTGAGTGAGAGGGTTTCACCGTTGTTCCGTGAAACAATCATGCCATTTGTATTGACAAGATAAGCGGAATCGAACTGACCGTCGATGGTTATTTCAGATTCTCCATTCTCACGATAGGTAATCGCGTTATCGCCAAGGACTCGACTGATGGCGGTGATTTCATCAACCGACAACTCGTCTGAAGGAGTAGACACGCTGCCATCACCCAAGAACGCCACAACTTGATATTTAGCATCGGCTGTAGCGGCAGAATCGGTGAAATGAGACTGATGTCCGTCAAGCAATAACTGGCTGTAGGTGTCGCCATCACGCAAGACGATATAGCCGACAACCTCTGTTGTATCAACTGCCAAGGTAGGCTCATCCGTTACCAATCCTGTGATATTCCATGCGCAATATCCATCCTCTGCCGAACCTGTGCCTTGCTCAGCCAAATCAGCATAGTATTCAGATAGCAACTTCCATGTCTGTCCATTGTCCTCAGAATAGAGGTCACTCTTGCCAGCCACGAAGTTCGTCGTATTGGAATAGAGCAGTGGAATCTGATTGGAATCATAGTCGTGAATCTTGATGCCAACCTTCAACGACTTGGTAGAGTCAATCTGGACGGGTTCATCAAGAACAGCCACAAACTCCTTGTTGTAAGGCAAATTCTCAATCTCTTGCTCACGAATCAGTTCATCGTCTTGGAATACTACTACGGAAGCATTGATATCTCCACCGTAATATTCGTAGTAGTTGATGGTACTTACAACGCCAGTGAGATACTTACCATTGTAGAGGCTCAAGTCTGAAGGTTCAAACAGATTGGCGCCAATGAGTTCACTGCCCGCATTTCCAAGTGCTAACTGACCGGATATCTTGTTATTGATATAGTTGAGCTGGTAGGCTCCTGAGAGATTCTTCCAACCCAGATTGATATAATTCGGATTGCTGTCTTTCTTTCCTATCAGTCCTTCGGGAGCTGGAGCCTCAGCGGGACCGACCTTGAAGTTATCGACAAGCATGTACCACTGAGTTGCACCCAAACCGTGACAGCGGAGACGCACCTTGAATATCTTACCAGCTACAGCATCTGAGATGTTGACCTTCACCATGTTCCATCTATGCAGCGGACAAATCTCTTCGATAGTCCAAGATTTCACCTCCTGCCAATTATCACCCCAGTCAGTAGTCACATCAACACTAATCGTGTCTTGGTCAAGCGGCTGGTTATCATAATTGACGAATCCATAAATCGGGGCAAATGAAACCTGAATGTCATCGTTGTTGGTAGCATCGAGAGGACGTGTCACAAGGGTTGTGGAATAAGCTGTGGTGTCAGAAGCGGAATTCATGAAATTAAGACATCCTGCTTTCAGACCATACCAAGTGTCAATATACCAGTAAATTCCTGTCTCGCTGCCGTATAGAGGTTGCTGTTCCCAATAATTATCATCCAAAGAGCCAGAGAACTCCTCAAAGAGAGGCATGTCGTAAGAATCCGGCAGGGAAGCAGTTACATCAGCCGACCGTGGTGACAAGACCTCTCCGCCCGAACCACTGTTGAAGACTGCCTCAACCTGATAAACCGGGTGACCGGAAATGCCATTATCCGTTGCATAGACAACATCGCCATCGGAGAAAGATACATTCTTGATAAGCGTATCGTTACGATAGACGTTGTAGGAGGCCAAGGTTAAGGTAGAATAGTCCGTTGTATCCTTGTCCCAACTGAGTGTGACATACTTCAATGCCCTTGACTCAGCCGTCAGACCTGTCGGTGTCTCTGGGATAGGAGAATCATTAGGCTCAATATACAACTGCCATCCTTTTGGAATCTGACCGAGGAACATGTACAAATCGCAGTTGCCGATAATGGTCTTACCATCACCCGTGCAATCTGCTACGACAGCCTGCGACTTATCCTTGTAAGAGAAAGGTATGCTAGGCTCAAGGCCTGGTGCATAAAGGCTGATATAGTAAGAAAGGTCAATGATTCGGTCATTCTCGTAGCTGTACCAGAAAGGACGTGTATAGACCTCACCTCCAAAGTAGGGAGAACCATAGGAGAGATGAGAGAATACGTTGCCATTATTATCAATGGCTCCAGAAGTGATAAGTTTGGTAGCGTCCAAAGAGGGCATCATGCGCACAGTCTTCGTTTGTAAGTCGTAGATGATAGTACCAAGGGTATTCTCCATCATCAGCAGATACCTGCCGTTGTCGCTCATATCCAGCAACTTGAAACTGGGATATGCCACGTACTCGTCAGAAAAATCACCAGGAGTGAAGTAAGTCGTGCTATCACCAGACCAGACGATTACATACGTGTAATGGTCAGCCGACCTGAAAGTACCGGCGATGGTATTACCATCGGCAGAAATGAATCTTACCATAGCATCGTCACCACCTTCAGGCACATCGAGCCACGACAGAGTCCAAGAGTTGTCGCTCTGCCTTGTCCATTTGCAGGAGTAAAAATAAGCACCATTAGAGGCAGAGAACTGTCCGATAATCGTGTTGCCGTCTTGAGAAATGCCAACAGCCTCAGAACCGTCACTAAGCTGGTTGAAAGATGACATGTCGAAGTCGCCATAAGGAAGCAACGTGATTTCATCATTTTCCCAAACGGCAGCACAGTTTAAGGGACGCGAAGACCCATCATAAGAGGATAACATCGTCGTAGTGTCCTTCGACTGGCCCACAATGATTCCATCGTCGTTCACCGCATTGAACTGAACGCATTTTGAATAGTCAGCCATGTCAAATTCACCATACCAAATGACCTCATCGCTACTCTTATCATATAAGAAGCTGATAGCGTAGGTATTATCCACAGAATAGTTGGTCTTGATACCTACAGCGTAATTGCCCGACGGTGACACATCCACCACATTGGTCGTGTCTGGGTACAATTTGAAAGTATTATCAGCCCACCCAACCGCGTTGAGCAGAATGAGACAAAGAAAAGTAATAAAGAAACGTTTCATAGGCTAAGTAATTTTAATAAGACATAAATGAGAAGATGCTACAAATATAACACAATTTGTTATAAAAAACAAATAAAAAGCATACAAATTGATAAATTTGTAGCTAAAATCATAAATTTAACTTTCAAATTTGAATTATCAATCGTGAATTATGAATTAATAGGGGTAGTGTCGTCGCGGAGCCGCAACTCACGGAGGTCCCGTCGCTCCGCGCGGGACGAGCGGCGTATTGTTTTTGTCTCGCAAATTGAGCAGATTTTCTTAGGGCTGTTGCGGGTGTCGTCCCGCGCGGAGCGACGGGACCTCCGTGAGTTGCGATTATATGTCGGATGTTGTTCCCGCGCGGAGCGTGAGAACTACGAAGCGGGATATTTCAATGGGGGCAAAGCTAATTATGCATTATGCATTAATTTGGTTTTTCTTTCCTTGACATCTGTTGATAGACCGAGGGGAGCATACCAGTGACATCTATAATATGTTGACAAAGGAAGGGTAGGACTTAAAGCCTATCCCATCTCCTATTGCCTTCAGCGTATAGTTGCCATAGCGGGCACGGTCTGCGATGCACTCACAAGCGAGACGGGCAAAAAAAGACTGCGCCAAAAGCGGGAGCCTTTAGCGCAGTCACTTTCAATAATTACTCGTTATTCAATTACAATCTTCCTTACGAGCTTCTTTCCTTCTTTCTCAACAACGAGGATGTAAACACCTTCGCTGAGACCTCTGAGTGAGAGGGCTTCACCATTGTTCCTTGAAACAATCATGCCACTTGTATTGACCAGATAAGCTGAATCGAACTGACCGTCGATGGCTATCTCGGATTCTCCATTCTCACGATAGGTAATCGCGTTATCGTCAAGGACAGACTTTATAGCATCTACACCGTTGTTGGTGACGGGCTCAGACAATTCAGACACCGTTCCGTCATAGTAGAATGTACGGATTTGGTAAGTGTCACCTACAACGCTTGCCGTGTCGGTAAATCCTGGCTCTATGAAATAGACGAAGAGATTAGTATACTTCTCACCATTCTTATAAACTTCATAGCCATACTGGTTGGAATTGATTTCTGTGTTGGTGATGTCCTTTTCGTCTGTGACATTACCAATAATATACCAACATGCATCGCCATCAGTTTCATGGTCAGTGACTGTTGCATAGTAGTCGGCTAAACTCTTCCATGTGACACCATTATCCTCAGAGTAGAGATTACTCTTCTTGTCGACAAACTTTTTGGTATTTTGATAGATGAAGGGACATTGTTCTGCACCATACTCCAAGAGTTTGAGACCGAACTTGAGTTCCTTGGTTCCGTCGATAAGTACAGGGTTGTCCAATTTGACTGTGATGTCAGCGTTATAGACCGTATCAACAATCTCTTGCTCGCACACTAATTCATTGTCAAGGTAAACAACAATTGCAGCACGTTCTGGTACTCCATCATTGTTGTCATATTTATTAAGTTCTGTAGTGATGGATGTGAGATACTTGCCTGCGAACGGTTTCAAATCGGCTGCATCAAATTGGTTGACAGCGATGAAAGGATTGCTCTCATTGCCAACTGCTAATGTAGTCACATTAAAGTAGGGATTGACAAGGTAGCTGAGAGGATAAGCGTTGATGGAATTCTTCCATGCAATGTGGAATTTATTGTCATCAGTTGCCAACGTGACGATATCTTGCACTGGTTCGTGCTGAGGTTTCTCATCAATAGTAAGATTATCTATTTCCCAAACATACTGTGCTTCTGCCTGACCGTGGAGATGGAAGCGCACCTGGAACAATTTCCCTGCTGCATAAGAAGTCAGGTCGATATATTCGAAACTCCAATAGCCAGGATGGACATCATCTAAGCGGAAATCCTTGACTACTTGCCATCCACTATCACCTGCCTTCACTTCCAGACTCAAAGTGTCTTTGTCGAGTGGCCAATCATAGCTGTTGACATATCCCCAAACACGAGCAAATGATATGTAGACTTGTTCCTTATCTCGGGCATCGATATGACGTGAAACACATGAGAATGAGTAAGGAATGAGTTGATCCACAGCAGAGTATAAGCAATTACTACCATTCAAACCCATGTATGGAGGACATCCCCAGTTCTGATAGAGAGTTTCACCATAGTCGCGCTCCACACTCCATCCGTTACTACTAAGACTTGAGAAATCATCGTAAAGTGGGAATTCGATGTCGGATTCCATATAAAAACTCTCATCTAAGCTCATTGGAGAGAGTAGTGTCGAACCGTCATTCACATTTTTGTAGTTAATGGCTACTGTATAGTAATGAGTACCATCAGTTACATTTGTGTCGAGAAGTGCGACAACTTTGTCATCAGCTCCAAGGCTATCAATGGAGATTCTCCCCACCTCTTGACCATCACGATATACAACATAGTCTTGTGCATCGAAATTCATGTAATGCTCCGAAGCACGTTCAAAAGAGACCTTAACCTTACCAATATCAACCATTGAAAGATTGAGTTCAGAAGTGACAGTAGGCAGAATGTCATTGATATCCATTGTTGCAACTTTAAGCATCCATGGCTTGCCATAGGACTCATTACCCAGGATGACTGAACCATCAGCAGATGTGCTACAGAACGACAATTGTTCTCCTGACCAGCTATCGAAAGTATAGGGCAAGTCCAGACCTTGAGCAGTACGATAGACAAAATAGCTGAAGTCAGTCATAATACCAAATTCGTTATTATACCAGAACGGACGTATCCTGTTGGTTCTACCATAAGAAAAAGTACCCACAACATTGCCGTCATCTGTGATGCTGCCAATTTCTACGGAAGATGCTTGATCGTAATAACCAATTTTTTTGAGACTCAGATTTTGAAGGTCATAAATCATCGGTGTTAAACCGTCAGGGGTCAACGCAATGTATCTCCCGTTATCACTGATAACATAACTTTTACTACCCTGATGTCCACTGGCAATACTATCATTGTCGAACACAACACATGAATCTACAGTTGGCCAATAACAAGCATAGAAATTCCAACTTTTCTTGCAATAGCCTACAGCAATAGAGCCATCACCAGAAATGTCGGTGACCATAGCATCATTGCAATTTTCAGGAACTACATATTTTGCAAACTCATACTGCCCCGTAGTCTCGTTTAAGACCCAACGGCAAGGATAGCACCACGCATAATTCCCAATAGCGACATAGCCAGCAACAACCTTACCGTCACGCGATATTGATGTGGCAAAAGTACCATCAGTGAAATGGGTAAAATCTGAAACGCTATAAGTGCCAAGACCGAGACTGGTGCGTGAACCTTCTAGATTCCAAACTGCAGCAACATTGAGAGGTAATGTGTCGGTTTCTCCCCACTCAGAAACAGTAAGAAGATATTCGGTGTCTTTGGAAACACCACAAATCAGACCATCATCGCTTACATCCATAAAACTGCCCATAGCATTATAGTCTTCACTATCAAAAGAAGTCAGCCATGTTAAAGTCCCGCTTTGTAAATCCTTGACGAAACTAACATAACCATACAATGGATCTAACCCCCAAGAATGGGATTCAGAGGTATTTTCACCCACAAAATACCGACCGTTGGGTGACACTCGCCTGTATACAGTGCCTTCTTCTCCCTGTGAGAATTCGGCTCCGCTCTGTGCCATACCTGTGATGGAGACCAAAATACAGGCAATAAAGAAAGATAATTTTTTAACCATAAGCATTATTTTAATTGATTTGCTACTACAAAAATAGCGCAATTAGGCATTGAAAGCAAATGAGAAAAATACAAATTGATAAATTTGTAGCTAAAACATAAACAATATGTTCAATTTTCGCATATATATAGAGGAGGCAAAAGTGTTAGGGGTTATCCTGAGTTAGGAGATAGAAGGAGATAGGAGTTGTCGTGAGTTAGGAGATAGAAGTTAGGAGATAGGAGTTGTGTCGCCGAACATGAGGGCGAAGCAAATTATGAATTGTGAATTATGAATTATAAAGGGGGCGAAGCTAATTATGCATTGTGCATTATGCATTATAAATTATGCATTATAAATTATGCATTAATTTGGTTTTTCTTTCCTTGACATCTTTTGATAGACTGAAGGAAGCATGCCGGTGACATCCTTAAATATGTTGACGAAGGATGTGTAGGACTTAAAGCCTACACCCTCGCCGATTGCCTTGAGCGTATAGTTGCCGTAGTGGGCACGGTCGGCGATGCGCTCACAAGCAAGACGAATTCGGTAGGTATTGATGAAATTATTAAAACTCTTGTGGAAGGTGTCGTTGATAACCTGTGAGACGTAGGTGCTGTTGGAACCAACCAAAGAGGACAGTTTGTCAAGCGTGAAGTCAGGACTGCAATATTCCTCCTCACGCTCCATCACCTCCTCAATTGCTTTTGCCAAGAATTGATGCTGCGCATCACTCAGATTGCCCGACTTGTATTTAGTTGAATGTGAATTATCTACCTTCAATTCAGCAATTTCAGAAAGAGATGCGGATGACGGATTGTTCTGCCAACGAAGACTTTTAGCTGCGTCTTTTTGCGATTCCATCAAGGTCTGGTTCAACTTGTAGAGATTGGAGTAGCTGCGGTCAAGATTGCGTTTCTGACGGAATACGATGAGCAGGAGCACAGACAGCACCAATGCTCCACCGCCAACGAGAGCCATCGTGACATGCTGGCGGTGTATCGTGCGGGTTTTATCCTCTTCCCGTTGCTTCAACTCATGAATCTCCTGAGTCGCCTTGTTGACTTCATAGGTGAAGAGAGTGTTGGTGACGCTGTTGAAATCACGAAGATTATAGATGGAATCATTCAAGTAGATATACCGCGACTTGCAGCGGTTCGCCTTTTCCAGATCACCACTTTTCTCATAGAAAAAAGCCAAATCCTTTAAAGTCTCCACAAAAATGTGGTCCAACTTGTAGCGGTGGGCAGTACTGTTGCAGAGCAGCATATACTTCAGTGTGGAGTCGTTAACCTCCATCACATTATAGGAATGATACAACTCCTGATAGGCGAAACAAAGATAAGACGGGAGCTGATGCTCCTTGGCATAACTCACGAGGCTTCTGAATTGGGAGACTGCCGCAGAATAGTTACCTTCCAGACTATTAATCAGCCCACCCAAATAGCCGCCCATAAACTTATCTACCACGTCGGAAGGATTCTTGAGCTTCTCCGATTGCTTATAAGCCTCCTTTGCCTTTGCCAGTTTGCCAAGGTAGACATACATGCCCGCAAGATTGACCCAAAGGTCATGCTCTACCTCCCGATTGGGATGACGCTTGCAGAGGTCGAGTGCTTTGAGGTAGTAACTCACTCCTTTCTCATAATCTTGATAGACGCAATATATGTTGCCGATGTCTTTATAGAATATCGGCAGGGATGTGGGGATGGAACATTTCTCGGAGATTTTGACTCCCTCAACCGCCTTTTCCATAGCATTGGAATAATTGCCTCGTTGATAGAATACATCGAAAGCATGGAGTTGGGCTTTGACGCAAAGTTCTTTCTCGGATTCGGTCATATCATCGCTGAACCTGCTGGTGACCAAAGAGTAGAGAACGATAGCCTCTCCCTCCTTGCCTTGTTTGACATAGCTGTCGGCCAAACCCACAATCTTAGCAGAAGGCCAGTGACTGACCCTACGAAGGAGTGCCGAATACTGATTGGATGCAGCAAAGGACTCTACGGGAAGAATCAGTAAGAGACACAGAATAATGAATATGTATTTGGCTATACGCATAAGCAATCAATTTCAAAATACCAGCAATCATGAAGGCAAGCGATGATGCAAAATGGAGCCTAAAGCGACAGACTCGTAACGAACTATCGCAGATGGCAGAGTGCAATAGCAAATATAGATAAAATTCCCGAATTATAAGCCAGTAGAGATAAAAAAACTACCAGATTTCCTTTTTCCCTCGGTTGTAATGCGGGAACTGGCAATTGTAAAGTAGTGAAATCAAGGCCGTCATACGATCAATCCTATTTTACGTGCTCGAAGCACAATTTTTTATCATCTTTGGAGCTTAATAATTAACAAGTTTCACCCCTAAAGTTAGGCTTATGAGATCAGTATGAGGCCTTGACGTCTACAAAGATACAATTATTTTCTGATAAAAATGCTGGAATGCTAGATATTTTTTAGGAACATGTTACAGCATAGTGAAGCGAGTCATAGGCATAACATCGTTAATTGAAGATTATTGCTGTCCGGCAAACTTAACCTCTCATGTGCCCCATCCTCATCTACAGACGGATTGGGGCTTTTTACTTGTCCAATAAGCATATCTCACGATGCCTCTTCCGCATCACATGGAAGGTTGGGTCAATAGGCTCTTAATTCGTCATAAAGCTCTATTTGTCATCTCTTTGCCCATTCCGTATGGAAAGATTTTCCATCTCAGTCTGCTGAGATGTTGCTGAGATATTGCTGGGATGTTTTACCATCTTTTTATGTACGTAAGAGCTTTTATTTCAACGTGTTAGATGCTTTGCCGAGATTGCTGAGATGTTTTTTTAACTAAAAAAATCAGAGGAAGCACCCGTCATGGGAAAACTTTTGGAAGCCATCCCTTTCTATGATGGGTCAGGACAAAATGACTCTCTATTTCGGATGCACCATTTTTCCACAAAATGTTTACCGGGACAGTAATAATTGAAGATATAAAGCCGTTTGTGTAGTAAGTAAATCCCACAAGGTTAGAACTGAAAAACAAATTGGAGGCAGGTAGAGTATTCAACTGCGGCAAAAACATAATTGCGTGAACTATTTCAATACTGTTTTGATGAAGAGTTCAAGGACGACACGAAGAAAGAAAAAGCTCCGCAATCGCTGGGATTGCGGAGCTTTATGATAAAGTATGAAAGTCGAATTATTCAGCCTTCGGAGTTTCCTCGGCAGGAGCCTCAGACTTAGCGGCTTCCTCTGCCTTAGGAGCTTCAGCAGTCTCTGCTGCAGGAGCTTCAGACTTAACAGCTTCCTCTGCCTTAGGAGCCTCTGCGTTCTCTGCTGCGGAAGCCTCTGTTGCGGCTGCCTCAGCGGCAGGAGCTGCCTTCTTAGAAGAGCGACGGCTACGACGGGTCTTCTTCTCAGCCTTCTTCTGCTTCTTCATGTTCTCATCGAAGTCGACGAGTTCGATGAAAGCCATGTCTGCAGCGTCACCCAAACGGGAACCGAGTTTGATGACACGTGTGTAACCTCCGGGACGATCAGCCACCTTTTCAGAAACAGCACCAAAGAGCTCCTTCACAGCCTCCTTGTTCTGCAGATAGCGGAACACTACACGGCGGCTATTGGTATCATCCTTCTTGCAGCGGGTGATGAGGGGTTCTACATACTTTTTCAGTGCCTTGGCCTTGGCGAGGGTCGTAGTGATTCTTTTGTGCATAATCAACGACACGGAGAGGTTGGCCAAAAGCGCGTCGCGATGAGATGCAGTACGACCTAAGTGGTTGAATTTCTTATTATGTCTCATTTTTGTTTTTTACTGTTTGGACAAGGATGCCACTCCCCTGTGGGAATGGGGTTAATCCTTATCAAGTTTGTACTTTGAAATGTCGGTTCCAAACGACAGATTCAGACTCTCGAGCAAATCATCAAGCTCAGAGAGCGATTTCTTACCAAAGTTGCGGAACTTGAGGAGGTCGGTCTTATTGTACTGTACCAAATCGCCGAGTGTCTGAACGTCAGCAGCTTTGAGACAGTTGAGGGCACGTACGCTAAGACCCATGTCGACGAGCTTCGTCTTGAGAAGCTGGCGCATGTGGAGCACTTCCTCGTCGAACTCCTGATTTGTGTCTTGGTCAGGATTTTCGAGCGTAATCTTCTCGTCAGAGAAGAGCATGAAGTGATAGATAAGAATCTTAGCTGCCTCTTTAAGAGCGTCCTTTGGTTGGATGGAACCGTCCGTAGTAACTTCAATTACGAGTTTGTCGTAGTCGGTCTTTTGCTCAACACGATACGGCTCAACAGTGTATTTGACGTTGCGGATAGGGGTGTAGATGGAATCGATTGGAATTACGTTGACATCGGTGCAGAATTCACGGTTCTCATCAGCTGGAACGTAGCCACGTCCCTTATTGATGGTAATGTCAATCTGCATGGAAGCTTTTGAGTCTAAATGACAAATTACCAAATCAGGATTTAACACTTCAAATCCAGTCAGATATTTGCCAATATCGCCAGCTTTGAACTCTGTGACGTTCTCGACGGTGATACTGACTTTTTCGTTCTCGAATTCTTCTACTACTTGCTTGAATCTGACTTGCTTCAAATTCAAGATGATGTTGGTCACATCTTCCTTAACGCCAGGAACGGAGGCAAACTCATGCTCTACACCAGCAATCTTGACAGTGTTGATAGCATAGCCTTCGAGTGACGAGAGGAGGATGCGGCGGAGAGCGTTACCAATAGTTACGCCAAAACCGGGCTCCAACGGACGGAATTCGAACTTGCCGAAATGGTCGTTGTGCTCCAACATCACAACTTTATCAGGTTTTTGAAATGCTAATATCGCCATTAATTTAATAATTTATGCTTTAGAGTACAACTCAACGATTAACTGTTCCTTAATGTTCTCGGGGATGTCTGCACGCTCGGGAAGGTGGAGATACTTACCAGACTTGGTGTTCTCATCCCACTCCAGCCAAGGATACTTGCTATGGTTGAAACCAGCCAGAGCGTTCTCAATGACTTCGAGAGACTTTGCCTTCTCGCGAACGCCTACGACCTGTCCGGGCTTAACGGAATAGGAGGGGATGTTCACGACCTTGCCGTCGACCACGATGTGCTTGTGGCTAACGAGCTGACGAGCTGCTGCGCGGGTGGGAGCAATGCCGAGACGGAACACCACGTTGTCGAGGCGTGACTCCAAAGACTGAAGAAGTACCTCACCAGTGATGCCGCCTGACTTGGCAGCCTTGTCGAACATATTACGGAACTGGCGCTCAAGAACACCATAAGTGTACTTGGCTTTCTGCTTCTCTGCCAACATGACTGCGTACTCAGATTGTTTTCTGCGACGGCTGTTGCCATGCTGTCCAGGAGGGAAGTTTCTCCGGGACAAAACTTTGTCGGCGCCGAAGATGGGTTCACCAAAACGGCGTGCAATTTTAGATTTCGGACCTATGTATCTTGCCATAATATAAAAAAGTGTACGAATTGATGAGAAGAACCTGACAGCGGAAAGCGGTAAGGCTTTCTCGATTCAGGTATTATACGCGACGGCGCTTGGGAGGACGGCAACCGTTGTGGGGCAGCGGTGTTACGTCGATAATCTCAGTCACCTCAATTCCTGCTCCGTGGACGGCACGGATAGCGGACTCACGTCCGTTGCCAGGACCCTTGACATAAGCCTTTACCTTGCGGAGACCTAAATCATAGGCAACCTTGGCGCAGTCCTCTGCTGCCATCTGTGCAGCATACGGAGTGTTCTTCTTTGAACCGCGGAAACCCATCTTGCCGGCTGAAGACCAAGAGATAATCTGACCTTCATTGTTGGCAAGGGAAACGATAATATTATTGAACGAACTGTGAACGTGGAGCTGACCCATAGCGTCAACGCGAACGTTCTTCTTCTTGCTTGTTGCTTTTGTCTTTGCCATTTTCTTTTAAATGCTTTGAAAGTTAAGGGCATGCGGTCTGAAACAATTCAGACCACAAGGCCAGAAAACAATAATGAATTACTTCGTAGCCTTCTTCTTGTTAGCAACAGTCTTCTTCTTTCCCTTGCGAGTACGAGCATTATTCTTGGTGCTCTGACCACGAACGGGAAGACCAAGACGATGACGGATGCCACGATAGCAGCCAATATCCATCAGGCGCTTGATATTCATCTGAACCTCTGAACGGAGGTCACCTTCTACTTTGTACTCAGCGCTGATAATCTGACGGATTGCGGCAGCTTGGTCATCAGTCCACTCGCTCACCTTGAGGTCGCGGTTGACACCTGCTTTATCCAATATCTTTGCTGAACTACTTCGACCAATACCATAGATATAGGTCAATGCGATTTCGCCACGCTTATTCTGGGGCAAATCTACTCCAACAATTCTTATTGCCATTTGAAAATAATTGAATAAAAAATTTGTCTAATGTCGATTCTTGCTAAAGACGTGCAAAGTTACACAAAATGTTTGAGACCAAGCACACTTTATCAATCTTTAACATTAACCCTGACGCATTTTAAATTTAGGGTTCTTCTTGCAGATAACGAACAGACGGCCTTTGCGACGAACTATCTTGCAGTCGGCTGAACGTTTTTTCAATGATGTTCTTGTTTTCATATCTCTAAAAGGATATATAAGTTGTTTTATTTGTATCGAAACACAATTCTGCCCATAGTAAGGTCATAAGGACTCATCTCGACCTTCACCTTGTCGCCGGGAAGAATGCGAATGAAGTGCATACGCATCTTTCCAGAGATATGAGCCGTAATGGGAACTCCATTTTCCAACTCGACGCGGTATTTGTCATTGGATAATGACTCTACGACAACACCGTCTTGCTCTATTGCTTCTTGTTTTGCCATAATTAATAAAGTTGTCCTTCAATTTTTTCTATTTCACTGAACGAGGAGAGAATCTCAGGTCCATTCTTCCGGATGGCGATGGTGTGCTCGAAATGAGCAGCCGGTTTGCCATCACGTGTAATGATAGTCCACTTATCGGGCATGAGCCAAATCTTGCGGTCGCCCATAGTAATCATAGGCTCAATGGCAATGCACATACCCGCCTTAAGCATGACGCCATTTCCTCGGTTCCCATAGTTGGGAACTTGGGGAGCTTCATGCATCTCGCGTCCTATCCCATGTCCTGTTAACTCACGCACAACACCGTAGCCGAAAGGCAATACCGTGTTTTGTACAGCCCAGCCTATGTCTCCCAAATGCTTTCCCGGAACCGCCTGCTTGATGCCTTCATACAGAGCCTGTTTAGTAGTTTTCAACAACTGCTTGACTTCCTTGTCGACTTCGCCAACACAGAATGTATAGCAAGAATCTCCGTTGTAACCGTCAAGGATGGCTCCACAATCGACTGAGATAATGTCACCTTCTTTCAAGAAAACCTTGTCGGAAGGAATGCCATGTACCACAACTCGATTGATAGAAGTGCAGATAGACCCTGGGAAAGGCCCTCCAAATGGATTGGGACAATTCTTGAACGATGGCACACCGCCATTGTCGCGAATGAAAGCCTCGGCGATAGTATCCAATTGGAGAGTCGATACACCGGGTTTGATATGTCGAGCCACTTCGGCGAGCGTATCGGCGACAAGCCTATTCGCCCGCCTCATGAGTTCTATCTCATCCTCAGTCTTGAGAAAAATCTTCATTCAGTTGAAAGAGGAATTAATAGGCAGAGACGGCTCCAGTACGAGTGTGACCGGAATTGAGCAAGCCGTCGTAGTGGCGCATGAGCATGTGACCTTCAATCTGCTGCAAGGTATCAATGACCACACCCACAAGAATCAGAAGTGATGTACCTCCGAAGAACTGTGAGAAGGCTTCCTGCACATTGAGCAGTCCGGCCAGGGCAGGCATAATGGCGATAAACGCGATGAACAACGAACCTGGGAAAGTTATTCGAGACATGATGGTTTCAATGTACTCGGCTGTTTCCTTTCCGGGCTTGACACCGGGAATGAAACCGTTGTTGCGCTTCAAATCCTCTGCCATCTGCGTGGGGTTGAGCGTGATTGCTGTGTAGAAATATGTAAACGCGATAATCAGGAATACATAAATCACGTTGTAAAGCACGCTACGATTGTTGAGCAGATTCTGCACGAGCCAAGATGCATTCTCGCTATTGTACTGAACGATAGCAAGAGGGATGAACATCAATGCCTGAGCAAAGATGATAGGCATCACGTTGGCTGCAAAGAGTTTCAGAGGAATGTACTGGCGCGCACCACCATACTGCTTGTTACCCACAAGGCGCTTTGCGTACTGCACGGGAACCTTACGCGTTGCCTGAACCAAGAGGATAGAGGCACAAACCACAGCATAGAGAATGATGATTTCAACGATGAACATCACCAATCCACCAGCGCTGATGGCTGTGAAGCGTGAAGTAAGCTCCTGTACAAAAGCCTGAGGCAGACGGGCAATGATACCAATCATAATGATGAGTGAGATACCGTTGCCGACTCCCTTGTCTGTGATACGCTCGCCGAGCCAAAGGATAAACATACTACCTGCTGCGAGGATGATGGAAGATGCGAACATGAACCAAGGCCAGCTGATACCACTTGCCAGAGCCGAACCTGCCTGCATCTTCAAGTTGATGAGGTAGCTCGGGGCCTGGAAGAACAAGATACCCACTGTCAACCAACGGGTATACTGGCTGATTTTCTTACGTCCGCTCTCACCCTCACGCTGCATCTTCTGGAAGAAAGGCACAGCGACGGCAAGCAGCTGCATCACGATGGATGCCGAGATGTAAGGCATGATTCCAAGTGCGAAGATAGACGCATTGGAGAATGCACCACCAGAGAACATGTCCAAGAGCGACATCAAGCCGCCTGAGGTTTGCTGCTGAAGTTTTTCCAACATGCCCGGATTGATGCCAGGAAGCACCACAAACGAGCCAAAACGGTAGATTGCCGTAAACAGCAGAGTGATGAGGAGCCGCTGACGCAGATCCTCAATCCTCCAACAGTTCTTTAGTGTCTCAATTAACTTTTTCATTTACTTTACGATTGTAGCAGTACCACCGACTGCCTTGATTGCTTCTTCGGCAGATTTAGAGAAAGCGTTAGCTTCAACATCGAGCTTTGCGGTGAGCTTGCCGTTGCCGAGAACCTTCACAGCCTTCTTACCGTTTGCCAAGCCAGCCTTCAAGAGATCCTCAACAGTAACCTTGGTAAGGTTGTTTGCCTCAGCCAAAGCCTGAAGGCTCTCAATGTTGACGGCTTGATACTCTCTGTGGTTGATATTCTTGAAGCCAGCCTTCGGCACGCGGCGCTGCAACGGCATCTGACCACCTTCAAAACCAATCTTTCTCTTATAACCTGAGCGGGCCTTGGCACCCTTGTGACCGCGTGTGGCGGTGCCGCCCAAGCCTGAGCCGGGACCGCGACCAATGCGGCGACGAGAATGTGTAGAGCCTTCTGCCGGTTTCAAATTATATAATTTCATAATTCGCTCTGAATTTAAAAGATTAATTATTTAACTACTTCTATCAGATGACTCACTTTGCGAATCATACCGCGGATGCTGGGAGTATCCTCTACCTCAACAACCTGAGAAATCTTGTGCAGACCCAGAGAGAGGAGGGTCTTCTTCTGATCGACAGGAGCGCCGATGCGGCTCTTTACCTGCTTGATTTTAATTGTTGCCATATCGTATATTCCCTATTTTATCCGTTAAACACTTTCTCCAATTCGATACCACGGTCCTTAGCCACGGTATAGGCATCGCGCATCTGAGACAGAGCAGCGATAGTTGCCTTCACGAGGTTGTGAGCGTTAGAAGAGCCTTTCGACTTTGCAATCACGTCCTTAATGCCTGCGCTCTCCAAAACGGCACGCATAGCACCACCGGCCTTCAGACCAGTACCGGCTGCAGCCGGCTTGAGAAGTACGCGAGCACCACCGAACTTCACTTCCACCTCATGGGGAATAGTGCCCTTCAAAACGGGAACCTTTACGAGATTCTTCTTGGCGGCTTCTGCACCCTTAGAAATAGCAGCTGTAACTTCACCTGCCTTACCGAGACCATAGCCGATGACGCCATTGCCATCACCTACAACGACCACGGCAGCGAACGTAAAGGTACGACCACCTTTAGTCACTTTCGTTACGCGATTAATCTTAACGAGGCGATCCTTCAGTTCTGAGTCACCATTTACTTTTACTTTATTCATTGCCATAATCGTTTAAAATTTAAGGCCTCCTTCGCGGGCTGCGTCAGCGAGAGCCTGAACGCGGCCATGATACAGATAGCCGTTACGGTCGAAAACTACTGCCTCGATGCCAGCAGCCTTTGCCTTCTCTGCGACAAGGGCACCAACCTTCTTGGCCTGCTCCACACCCGGCATTTTCTCCATGCCCAATGAACTTGCGCTTGCGAGCGTTGTGCCGTTAATGTCATTGATAACCTGTGCGTAAATCTGCTTGTTGGAACGGAAAACGCTCAAGCGGGGACGCTCGGCGGTACCCTTCACAGTCTTACGAATACGGAACTTTATCTTGATTCGTCTTTGTTCTTTCTTTGTTGTCATAGTCTTAAAATGAATTAAAGTTACTTAGCTGCAGCTGTCTTACCAGACTTTCTGCGAATAACCTCACCCTTGAACAGGATACCCTTACCCTTGTAAGGCTCAGGCATACGGAAAGAACGAATTTTAGCACAGATGAGTCCCAGCAACTGTTTGTCGCAAGACTCCAGAGTTAAGATCGGGTTCTGGTTTCTCTCAGACTTAGTCTCAACCTTTACGATATCGGGAAGCTGGATGATGATGGGGTGAGTGTAGCCCAAGGCGAACTCGATAATGTTGCCCTGATTGCTCACACGGTAGCCCACACCAACGAGCTCCATTGTTTTCTTATAGCCTTCACTGACACCTACAACCATGTTGTTCACAAGCGCTCGGTACAAACCGTGATAAGCCTGCTTCTGGCGGTCTACTACGGGAGCATCCTCATTGATGGTGAAATGCAGGGCTCCGTCTTTCTGCTCTACGTTGATAGCCGGGTTAATCCACTGGGTAAGCTCACCCTTGGGACCCTTAACGGTGATAACATGACTCTTCTCGTCGAAGTTAACAGTAACTCCAGCGGGGATACTAATTGGCAATTTTCCTATTCTTGACATATTCAATCCTCCAATTAATAAATGTAGCAAAGAACCTCACCACCGATTTTCTTCTCGGCAGCTTCCTTGTTAGTCATTACACCTTGGGATGTGGAAATGATAGCGATTCCCAATCCATTGATTACTCGCGGCATGGACTTGTAGCCGGTATAACGGCGAAGACCGGGAGTAGAGACGCGCTTCAAATACTTGATAGCGTTCTGCTTTGTTTGGGGGTCGTACTTCAGTGCGACCTTAATTGAACCCTGTGGGCCATCATCAACGAACTTGTAGTTGAGAATGTAGCCCTTCTCGAAGAGGATCTTTGTGATAGCCTTCTTCATGTTTGACGCAGGAATCTCAACCACACGGCGATGAGCCATGATGGCGTTTCTGAGTCGTGTCAGATAATCTGCTATTGGATCTGTCATAAAAAATATAAATGTTTAATTAATCGGGACTCCCCCGACAATATTAAATATCCTTTGTATAAAGCGCGGAACCTGCGCCCTCATTTTGGGGGCAGGCTCCAACCGTTGGTTTGAATTACCAGCTGGCCTTCTTCACGCCGGGAATCAATCCCTCTGATGCCATCTCACGGAACTGGATACGGCTCAGTCCAAACTGGCGCATATAGCCTCTTGGACGACCCGTAATCTTGCAGCGGTTGTGCAGACGGATGGGGTTTGCATTCTTAGGAATAGACTGGAGTTTGCGGGCAGCCTCGTAAGCCTCAGCGGGATCTTTCGTAGTGGCGATGATTTTCTTCAAAGCCGCACGTTTCTCTGCATAGCGGGCTACGAGCTTGGCACGCTTCACCTCGCGAGCCTTCATTGATTCTTTTGCCATAACTTATTTAATCGTTTTGAGCGTTCTTGAATGGGAGGCCGAAAGCCTTGAGCAGAGCGTAACCCTCTTCGTCGGTCTTCGCAGAGGTTACGAACGTGATGTTCATACCCTGGATTCTTTCCACCTGGTCGATGTTGATTTCAGGGAAGATAATCTGCTCTGAAATACCGAGCGTGTAATTGCCACGACCGTCAAACTTCGACTCGATACCCTTGAAGTCGCGGATACGGGGAAGAGAAACGCGGATGAGTTTCTCCAAGAACTCGTACATCACCTCGCGGCGCAGTGTCACCATCACGCCGATGGGCATCTTCTTACGGAGTTTGAAGTTTGCGATATCTTTCTTAGAGTAGGTAGCCACAGCCTTCTGGCCAGTGATGGCGGTCACCTCGTTGATAGCAACGTCGATGATTTTCTTGTCCTGTGTGGCATCACCCAAACCCTGATTAATGACAATTTTCTTCAACTTGGGCACCTGCATCGTGGAGCTGTAGTTGAACTGCTTCTTAAGAGCCGGAACGATGGTCTCTTTGTATGTTTTCTTTAACTGAGCTGTATCCATTACTTAATCTCCTTTCCTGACTTTACTGCGATGCGAATCACATTCTTGCCCTCATGTCTTACCCTCACGCGGGTGGGTTTCTTAGAGTCGGGGTCGATGAGACTCAAGTTTGAGATATGAATAGGAGCCTCCTGCTTGATGATTCCTCCCTGAGGATTCTTAGCACTGGGCTTCGCGCTGCGCGACACCATGTTGATTCCCTCAACGATGGCGCGATGTTCGTCAACGAGCACCTTCAGCACCTTACCTGTGCGACCCTTGTCGCGGCCGGCAAGCACGTAAACGGTGTCATTTTTTCTGATATGTGACTTACTCATTTTTTCTTTCTGTTATTAATATTAAAGAACCTCAGGTGCCAAAGACACAACCTTCATGTTGACAGCGCGAAGCTCGCGTGCCACAGGGCCGAAGATACGGCTGCCGCGAAGCTCACCTGCGTTGTTGAGCAGTACACAAGCGTTGTCGTCGAAGCGGATGTATGAACCGTCCGGACGGCGAATCTCCTTCTTGGTGCGAACCACAAGAGCCTTCGATACAGCGCCTTTCTTCAACTCGCTCGAAGGAATCACGCTCTTCACAGCCACCACGATCACGTCGCCAACACTGGCATAACGGCGGCCTGTGCCACCGAGCACGCGAATGCACAATGCCTCGCGAGCGCCGCTGTTGTCACATACGGTAAGTCTTGATTCTGCTTGTATCATAATTACTTAGCTTTTTCGATAATTTGAACTAATCTCCATCTTTTCGTCTTCGACAGAGGACGGGTCTCCATAATCTGGACGGTATCTCCAACCTGAGCCTCGTTCTTCTCATCGTGGACGTGGTATTTCTTTGTCTTCTGGACAAACTTACCATAAATAGGGTGCTTCTCCTTGAACTTAGACGCAATAACAATGGTTTTATCCATCTTTGTGCTGATGACGACACCCTGTCTAACTTTTCTTAAATTTCTTGTTTCCATAATGGACACTGTTATTTATTAAGTTCTCTCTGACGGAGCACCGTCTTCATGCGTGCGATGTCGCGACGCACAGCCTTCAACTTGGAAGAATCCTCAAGAGGTGAAATCTGATGGTTCAGCTTCATCTGGCGCAACTGCTCCACAGTCTGCTCCAACTTCTCTACCAAATCTTTGGTCTCGAGTTCGTTTACTTCTTTAATCTTCATGGCTTATGCGTTTTTATCGTAATCACGTCTAACAACAAACTTCGTCTTCACAGGAAGTTTCTGGGCAGCCAGACGCAGAGCTTCTTTGGCTACGTCGAAGCTAACACCTTCCACCTCGAAAAGGATACGACCCGGAGTCACAGGTGCAACCCATCCTGCGGGGTCACCCTTTCCTTTACCCATTCGCACGTCAGCAGGCTTGCGAGTGATAGGCTTGTCCGGGAAGATACGAATCCAAACCTGGCCTTGACGGTTCATGTAGCGGTTCACGGCCACACGAGCAGCCTCAATCTGACGGCTGTCGAGCCACTTGGCCTCAAGGGTCTTGATACCAAATGAGCCGAATGCCAGCTGGGTGCCTCTGTGGGCGTTGCCTTTATTGCCACGTCCATCTTGAGGTCTTCTATATTTTACTCTTTTAGGCTGTAACATTGTAACTTCTGCTTTTTATCGGTTATTGTTTCTTCTGCGGCCACGACCACGGCGGTCACCGCCTTGGCGTCCACCCTGCTGTTTGTCCTGTGTGAAGTTAGGAGCCAGCTCACGCTTTCCATAAACCTCACCGCGGCAAATCCAAACCTTGATACCCAGCAGGCCGACTTTCGTCAAAGCCTCGGTCTGGCAGTAGTCAACGTCAGCACGGAATGTATGCAGAGGAGTTCTACCCTCCTTCAGCATTTCCTTGCGAGCCATTTCGGCACCGTTCAAACGACCGCTGATTTGAACCTTGATACCCTCAGCGCCGGCACGCATGGTATTCTGGATAGCCATCTTGATAGCGCGACGGTATGCCATCTTGCCTTCCACCTGGCGAGCGATGTTCTGGGCAACGATGTTAGCGTCCAAATCGGGTTTCTTAACCTCGAAGATGTTAATCTGAATGTCTTTCTTGAAGAGATTCTTGAGCTCTTCTCTGAGCTTGTTCACATCCTCGCCTGCCTTACCGATAACGATACCGGGGCGGGATGTGCAAATAGTAATGGTGACGAGCTTCAATGTGCGCTCGATGACCACCTTCGAAACGCTGGCGTTTGCCAGGCGCTCTTTCAGATATTTACGGATTTTCTGGTCTTCAACGATGTTGTCCCCGAAATCCTTGCCACCGAACCAATTTGAATCCCAACCACGGATAATGCCCAGTCGGTTGCTAATTGGATTTACTTTCTGTCCCATTTGCTATTTATTTTTCTTCTTTGTTTTTTTCATCTACAAAAAGCGTCACGTGGTTGGAGCGCTTACGGATGCGATAGCCACGACCCTGAGGTGCGGGTCTCATGCGTTTCATTGTAACACCTTCGTCCACGAAGACCTTGCTCACGTAAAGCTCACCGTCTTCGGCTTTTCTATCGTTCTTCACCTCCCAGTTGGCGATGGCAGAACGAAGCAGTTTCTCTACATCGGCAGCAGCGTGCTTCTTAGAGAAATGGAGTACTCCCAGCGCACGGTTCACTTCCATACCGCGAATCATGTCTACCACGTAGCGCATTTTTCGGGGGCTGGAAGGACAACCCTTCAGCTTGGCGAAGTACTGTTCCTTGCGGGCTGCCTTGATTGCCTCGGCAGCATTATGTTTTCTTACTCCCATTATTAGTTTTCTGTTTTAAATGGATGTTTCCCCGGCTTACTTCTTGTTGTTGCCCGAGTGGCCGCCGAAACGACGCGTTAGAGCGAACTCGCCCAGCTTGTGGCCCACCATATTCTCGGTGATGTAAACAGGGATGAATTTGTTTCCGTTATGAACTGCAACAGTGTGTCCCACGAAATCCGGGGATATCATTGATGCTCTGGCCCATGTCTTCACAACACTCTTCTTGCCGCTCTCGTTCATGGCGAGAATCTTCTTCTCGAGTGAAACGTTGATATAGGGACCTTTCTTTAATGAACGACTCATATTTTACTCTTGTTATTTCTTGTTTGCTCTTTCGATGATATACTTGTTCGTAAGCTTCTTCGGTGCGCGTGTCTTCAGACCCTTTGCATACAAGCCCTTACGTGAACGAGGATGACCACCACTCTGGCGACCTTCGCCACCACCCATGGGGTGATCAACAGGGTTCATAACAACACCACGGTTGTGAGGTCTGCGACCCAGCCAGCGGCTGCGACCGGCCTTGCCGGAAGCCTCCAAAGCATGGTCACTGTTGCCCACAGCACCTACAGTAGCCTTACAAGCTGAGAGCACTTTGCGTGTTTCTCCTGAGGGGAGCTTAATCACGCAGTAGTCTCCTTCACGAGAAGTCAACTGAGCAAAATTACCAGCCGAACGGACGAGCTTGGCACCCTGTCCAGGGCGAAGCTCTACATTGTGAATAACGGTACCTACGGGGATGTTGGCCAGAGGAAGTGCGTTGCCTACCTCAGGGGCTGCCTCGGGGCCAGACATCAGTTTGGCATCCACTTTCAGTCCATTGGGAGCAATAATGTAACGTTTCTCACCGTCTGCATAGAAGAGCAAAGCGATACGAGCCGAACGGTTCGGGTCGTATTCGATTGTCTTCACTACAGCGGGTACACCATCTTTCTCTCGTTTGAAGTCGATGATACGGAACTTCCTCTTGTGACCGCCGCCTCTGTAGCGAACGGTCATCTTGCCGGTGTTGTTTCGACCGCCGGTAGAGCGCTTACCGTAAACGAGAGACTTCTCTGGCACGGATGCAGTAATCTCCTCGAACGTGCCAATAATCTTGTGTCTTTGTCCCGGTGTAACCGGTTTTAATTTACGTACTGCCATTTTTTATTTAGATATTGCTGTAAAAATCAATTTCGTCGCCGGGTTTCAGTGTCACGATAGCCTTCTTGTAAGCGTTCTTCTGACCTTTCAACAGGCCTGAACGGGTGTAGCGGCTCTGGCGCTTGCCGGCGTAGCGGATTGTGTTCACGTCGAGAACTGTCACATTGTACATGCCCTCGATTTCTTTCTTAATCTCCAGTTTGTTTGCCTCGGGCTTCACGATGAAACCATACTTGCGGCAAGCGGGCTTGGTATACTTGTAGATGGTCTTCTCCAACTGACGTGTACCCTTGTTCTTGCTCTTTGCCGTATAGCTCATCTTCACCTCCTCTGCGTTGTGACGCTTGGCGGCAGCCTCGTTGAGGGCTCTCAACTGCTTGTCTACAGAAGACTTATCTGTGATTTTGGTCATCTTCTCGGTGACCAAAGGCTTTATAATAAATGTCATAATTCTAATCTCCTGTTACTTTTCTGATTTTGTTAAGATGCTGTCGATAGTCTCAAGCGATTTCTCTGCTATCACCAGAACGTCAGCGTTCAGGATTTTGTAAGCATTTATGTCGCGAGCGCTCATCACTTCAACCTTCTGAAGATTTCGAGCGGACAAATATACATTTTTATTTATGTCCGGCAAAACAAGAAGAGTCTTCTTACCGTCGACTTTAATATTTTTTGCAAAATTTATAAAATCTTTAGTCTTCGGAGCTTCTATCTGGATGTCGTCCACCACTACGATAGCATTTTCCTGTGCCTTATAAGAGAGGGCCGACTTGCGGGCGAGAACCTTCGTCTTTCTGTTCAGCTTGGTGCGATAATCACGGGGCTTGGGACCGAACACGCGACCACCACCTACCAATACAGGTGAGTTGATGTCACCACGACGTGCACCGCCGCCGCCTTTCTGGCGACCAAGCTTGCGGGTGGAACCGCTTACCTCACTTCTCTCCTTCGATTTGGCGGTACCCTGACGCTGATTGCCAAGATACTGTTTCACGTCGAGGTAAAGAACATGATCATTGGGCTCAATGCCAAAGATAGCCTCATTCAGGGTTACCTTTCTTCCGGTCTCCTGACCGGCCATATTCAATACGCTAAGTTCCATTTACTTCTTAATCAATAAAGTTGAACCAATGCATCCGGCAACGCTTCCCTTCACCAAAAGAAGGTTGTGCTCCGGAATAACCTTTAACACTCTCAGGTTCTGGGTTGTCACACGGTCACCGCCCATCTGGCCGGCCATACGCATGCCCTTGAACACTTTTGCTGGGTAAGAGCAGGCACCGATAGAACCCGGTTTGCGGGCGCGGTCGTCCTGACCGTGAGTGCTCTGTCCTACACCACCGAATCCGTGGCGCTTCACTACTCCTTGGAAGCCTTTACCCTTTGAAGTACCTACCACGTCAACGAAATCTGTGTCGTTGAACAGTTCAACCGTAATGGTGTCGCCGAGGTTGTATTCCTCGTCAAACTTGAACTCGGCCAAGTGCTTCTTTGGTGTTGTGCCTGCCTTCTTGAAGATTCCCTGCATAGGCTTCGTGGCTGCGTTGCGGCCGTTTGCCTTTGCTTCGCCGAATGCGAGCTGAACGGCTGAATAGCCATCCTTCTCTACGGTCTTCACTTGAGTAACAACACAAGGACCAGCTTCGATAACAGTGCACGGCACATTCTTGCCGTCGGCACTGAAAACGGATGTCATTCCGATTTTCTTTCCAATTAATCCTGGCATTTCAATATATGTTTAATGTTGTTGTTTGTTTCGTTTCTTTCACAAGCTGGTGAATCATCAAACCTTGATTTCCACCTCAACGCCTGAAGGCAACTCCAGTTTCATCAGAGCGTCAACGGTCTTCGTCGAGCTGCTGTAGATGTCAATCAGACGCTTGTAGTCGCTCAGCTGGAACTGCTCACGTGACTTCTTGTTGACGAATGTTGAACGGTTCACAGTGTAGATGCGCTTATGGGTGGGCAATGGAATAGGACCGCTCACGATTGCACCAGTTGCCTTGACGGCTTTCACGATTTTGTCTGCTGACTTGTCTACCAACTGATGGTCGTATGACTTCAGCTTAATACGAATTTTTTGACTCATGTTTTTTAATAACTTTGTTTATTAATTGTTATTTAAAGGAGAAGAGGTACGCCCGATAAGAGTCATTCGCTATCGAAGCGCCTCCTCTCTCTATCTCTTTTATTTTTAGAGCAGCTCAGCGTGTCCCTTCACTTCCTCAAGCACAGCCTTGGCGATGCTTGTTGATACAGGTGCGTGGTGGTCATACTCCATAGAGCTGGTTGCACGTCCTGAAGTGATAGTACGAAGTGCGGTCACATAACCGAACATCTCTGCCAGAGGAACCATAGCCTTCACGATACGGGCACCACTGCGTGCCTCATCCATACCTTGAACCAAGCCACGGCGTTTGTTCAAGTCACCAATCACGTCACCCATGTTCTCCTCGGGTGTCACGACCTCTACCTTCATGATAGGCTCCATCAAAACGGGACCTGCCTTCGGGCAGAGCACCTTGAATGCCTGATGAGCTACAAGCTCGAACGACAACTGGTCAGAGTCAACGGGGTGGAAAGAACCATCGTTCAGAACCACCTTCATGCCTGTCATGGGGAAGCCGCCCAGCACACCAGCGCTCAGGCTGTCCTTGAATCCCTTCTCCACAGACGGGATGAACTCCTTAGGAATGTTTCCGCCCTTCACGTTGTTGACGAACTGAAGGTCGCCCTCGGTGTAGTCCTCATCCTTAGGACCAATGGTCACGTCGATGCAAGCGAACTTACCGCGACCACCAGTCTGCTTCTTATAGGTCTCACGGCTCTGAGCGGTCTTGGTGATAGCCTCTTTGTAGTTCACCTGAGGCTTACCCTCGTTGCACTCCACCTTGAACTCTCTCTTCAGACGGTCGATGATGATGTCCAAGTGAAGCTCACCCATACCGGAGATAATGGTCTGACCACTCTGCTCATCCGTACGTACGGTGAAGGTCGGGTCTTCCTCAGCCAGCTTAGCCAAGCCGTTGTCCATCTTGGCAACGTCAGCCTGGCTCTTCGGCTCCACTGCAATTGAAATCACAGGGTCGGGGAAGGTCATCGACTCCAGCACGATGGGGTGGTCCTCATCGCAGAGGGTATCGCCGGTGCGGATATCCTTGAAGCCTACACCTGCGCCAATATCACCGGCATCGATGCTCTCCATAGGAATCTCCTTGTTGGAGTTCATTTGGAACAAGCGGCTGATACGCTCCTTCTTGCCCGAGCGGGGATTGTAAACGTAGCTACCGGCAACCACCTTACCAGAGTAAACGCGGAAGAACACCAGACGGCCCATGAACGGGTCAGTGGCAATCTTGAATGCCAGAGCTGCAGTAGGCTCATTCTCTGAAGGCTTGCGGTCCTCTTCCTCATCTGTATCAGGGTTGGTACCTTGAATATTCTCAGTATCCAGCGGTGAGGGCAGGAAGGCGCAAGTATAGTCGAGCAGCGGCTGCACACCCTTATTCTTATAAGAAGAGCCAAGCGTCATCGGGCAGCACTGCATAGAGCAGCAGCCCTTGCGCAGAGCGCGGATAATCATTTCCTCTGGAATGTCCTTGCCATCCAGATAAAGCTCCATCAACTCATCGTCATAGTTGGCAGCGCCCTCAAGCATCTTATCACGCCATTCGTTGGCCTCGTCAACCAAGTCGGCGGGAATGTCATCCACTTCAAACTCAGCTCCGAGCGTCTCATCGTGCCACAGAATAGCCTTCATCTTAATCAGGTCTACCACACCCTTGAAGTTTTCCTCAGCGCCGATAGGAATCTGCACGGGAATAGGGTTGGCGCCCAAGATATCCTTCATCTGCTGCACGGTCTCGAAGAAGTCAGCGCCTGAGCGGTCCATCTTATTTACATATCCGATACGCGGAACATTGTATTTATCAGCCTGGCGCCAAACGGTCTCACTCTGGGGCTGCACACCGTCAGCGGCGGAGTAAGTGGCGATTGCACCGTCCAGCACGCGCAGAGAGCGCTCCACCTCAGCAGTGAAGTCCACGTGTCCCGGGGTATCAATCAGGTTGATTTTATAAGTCTTGCCATTATAGGTCCAGTTGCAAGTAGTAGCAGCGGAGGTGATGGTGATACCACGCTCCTGCTCCTGTGCCATCCAGTCCATAGTGGCTGCTCCATCATGCACTTCACCAATCTTGTGAGTCTTTCCTGTGTAGTACAGGATGCGCTCCGAAGTGGTTGTCTTACCGGCATCGATGTGAGCCATAATACCGATGTTACGAGTCAGATGTAAATCACGGTTTGCCATTGTCTTTTTACCTTAAATATTTTGTTAGAATCTGAAGTGAGCGAATGCACGGTTAGCCTCTGCCATGCGGTGCATGTCTTCCTTACGCTTGAATGCGCCACCCTGATTGTTGAAGGCATCCATGATTTCTGCGGCGAGCTTCTCAGCCATCGACTTGCCACTGCGCTTGCGGGCGAAGGAGATCATGTTCTTCATTGAGACGCTCTCCTTGCGCTCGGGACGAATCTCAGTAGGAACCTGGAAGGTAGCACCACCGATACGGCGGCTTTTCACCTCCACCTGAGGAGTGATGTTGTCCAAGGCTTGTTTCCAAATCTCCAGCGGAGACTTCTCTTCATTCTGCATCTTCTGCTTCACAATGTCGAGAGCCTTGTAGAAAATCTCATAAGAAATGTTTTTCTTACCGTCATACATCAAATGGTTGACGAATTTCGACACCTTTTGGTCTTGGAACACGGGATCCGGAAGAATCACGCGCTTCTTTGGTTTTGCTTTTCTCATTTTTTTAGTCGTTTATTTGCATGGGGCTGTCATTTCTCGTTCTTCAACGTCCACACTTGGACATTTACTCAACCTGTTTATAACAATTCTCCAGCAAAACTAAATTTTTGATAATTACTATAATGTGTGATATTGATAATATCAAAAAGAGTGAGCTCCCAGCCCACAGCCTTTATGGCTCTCGGCTCACAGCTCTCAGCTAAAGTTACTTCTTAGCTGCCTTTGGACGTTTTGCTCCATACTTGGAACGGCGCTGGGTGCGGTTGGCTACACCGGCTGTATCCAATGTACCACGTACAATGTGATAACGCACACCGGGTAAATCCTTCACACGACCGCCACGAACCAATACAATAGAGTGCTCCTGCAAGTTGTGTCCCTCTCCGGGAATGTAGGAGTTCACCTCATGGGAGTTTGTCAAACGCACACGGGCAACCTTGCGCATTGCTGAATTAGGCTTCTTAGGTGTTGTGGTGTAGACACGAACACATACGCCTCGACGCTGAGGACATCCGTCCAGAGCCGGCGACTTGCTCTTGTCTGCCAATACCCTTCTGCCTTTTCTTACTAACTGTGAAATAGTAGGCATAATTTTACTTTTTAATTTATATATTTATTATTTGTTATTATCAACACACAATAGGCCTCCAACATGTAGAAAGAGGCTTTTCGAGGTGCAAAAGTACTAAATTTCCTTCAAACCACCTAATTATATAAATAGCAATTATTCCGCACCCGATTTCAATTAACATAATATAACAATTCGGCCTCCTCATAAACAAAGATTAACCTTCATATTGACTCAACACAATGGAAAAGAGGAACACTCCAGGAGTGAAAATGAGTTAGGAGGCATCTTGAGTTAGGAGTTAGAAGATAGGAGATAGGAGTTGCTGCGCCGAACACGAGGGCGAAGCTAATTATGCATTATGCATTGTGCATTATGCATTATATATTGTGCATTATGAATTATCAAATTCGGAGTCAAAGGAGTTGTAGAAGTCAAAGCCCACAGGGCTAAAAATTAGCTCCCATAAAGAAATGTCTTTAACTTCTCCAGACT
This sequence comes from Prevotella sp., assembly GCA_050946455.1. Taxonomy (GTDB): domain Bacteria; phylum Bacteroidota; class Bacteroidia; order Bacteroidales; family Bacteroidaceae; genus Prevotella. Next base: position 22,833 of record JBMNUV010000015.1, on the reverse strand, counting down.
CCTTTAACTCCACCTAACAATGGAACAATTGCTTTGCTTGTTCACTGCTGGGTCAGCCGACTATCCGTTAGGCATCCTCAGTGTGATAGGGGTTCTGAGGAATCTCCTTCAACTTCGCGCCAGTCAGGAACACCTTTATGCGGGTTTTGTCAGCACCGGTCTCTGTTGCGGGAGCGAACTTGAGCTTCAAGCCCTTCACGTTGCGCGAGATGTCAAAGTCCTCCATCTTCTCCGAACCGGTACAGTTCAGCGTCACCTTAAAGGCTCCGAATCCGTCAAGCACTACTCGGTTGCCGCCGAGCAGACTGCGCTTCATCGTCTCAGCAAGCTCACTCAGCACTGCCTTGATGTCGCTCTCCTTCACCGTACAGTTCTGCTCCATGATCTTCGCCAAGTCATTGGTGGTCACTACGCCTTGCGGCACTACGCGGGCTCTCCACTTACTAAAGTTGGTAGAGCCTTCTTTCATAATCTGATACAACTTATAATATACTGCCATAATTGATGTGTGTTTTAAATGGTTAAACTATTGAAGGTGGGCCCTGTCCTTTCTGACTGTGGGTATTCAAATCTCGACGTGATGAACAGAACCCACCAAAAGATTACTGTTTCTTCTCTTTGCTGAACATACTGAGCACTGCGTTGATAACAGCCTCAATGAGTTCAAGCACGAATCGCCAACTGATTTTCTTCATTCTTCGTTGTGTTTTTCATGGTTAGACGACTAAGGTTTCGCTCCCCATCCTGACATGAGGGAGCAAGGGATTGGCGGGGTTCTATACCCTTGGTCCATTACTGCTGCGGAGTCTCCTCCGACTTGTCCTTCTTGTTGACCACATACTTCGGAAGCTCCTCAATCTGACCTCCCTGAAGGATGGGCTTGTAGAAGTGGGAGTGATTCCGCTTCATCTCGGGGCGGAACACCACGTGGAATCCCGTCAAGTGCTTTGCTGGCTCAAAGTCGCCAGGCTTGGCAACTTGTTTGCTGCTGATTCCGAGCCGGAAGCTGCCCAGCCCGTCAATCTTCACAATTTTGCCATTGAGCAACTCGTCGTTCATGGTCTCTACCAACTCGGTGAGCACACCATAGATGTCGCTGCTCTTCACGGTGCAGTTGCGCTGCATCACGTTGGCCAACTCCTGCAAGCCTACAGACTGGGGGTGTACGGCGTGGGCAAACCAGTATTTCTTGCCCCCCTTCAAACTCAAGTGCTTGCTTATCATCTTATACATTATCGACATAGCATTAAATTGAATTAAGGTTAAACATGTGTTCTTGTCGTGCCTTGGCATCAGCCTCAGCGGAAATCTCCTTGATGCGCATCTTAGTGTTTTTCCTTTCGACAATGCAAAGATACTATTTTCCATCAGCCAAAACAAATATTAGCACCCTACACCTTTAGCTATACTTATAGCTACTAAATAAATTAATTCATAATGCATAATGCATAATGCATAATTAGCTTCGCCCAAGTGTACGGCGCAGCAACTCCTATCTCCTATTTCCTAACTCCTAACTCAGGACAACTCCTAACTCTTTTGACTCCCTCTATATATATAATAAGGTATAGGCAGCCACTGGCAGTAATCTCTCATCTTCATAGTTTCCACCTGTCTCTAAAGCATATTTTATGATTCTTCCGAAATTTGGAGTGATAAAAGTATGATATTTTTTTGCCGCTTGCGGAATTATTTTGAGTAGCAAAAGAGATACATAAGCTCTTATATCATGTCGTTGATCATATTATCAGGACTATCTGGCAATCAGTGAGGAATAACTAAAATTAATAGATTAATTCTTGCTCTTTCAAGATTTAATTATATGCTCAATACCCTCATAGGAACAAAAGATTTGAGAAAAAGCGTTGAGACGATCTGGAAACGTGATAAAACCGCGTTCAGCGTAATGGATATTCTAATTGCTGTTCGTGATAATGGAAATAAGAAAGTTCTCAGTAGTAATGGCGATATTGTTAATCTCAATCGCTTCTTTGAGAGTGTTGACGGTGTTGTTGAATATTTGGAAGGAACAGGGCTGGCAGATATTTTCCGGCAGGGGAAAATCAAGAACCTCGTCGACTACGTGTTTGGAATTGAAACTGGACTCAACTGGGGTTCAAGATTCTGAATGTCATCACTTGGGCAAAAACCAATCCGCCTCCCAACATCTCTTGCCGCTATTTCACCTATAGCGCGGAATTTATCATTTGGGCAAGGAAACTGGCAAAGGTACCGCATTTTTATAATTATGAACTGATGAAGGAGTTGAACGGAGGCAAACAGATGACGGATGTCTGGCGGCTGCCTGCCATTGCGAAATGGGAGAAATCATGCGGCAAGCATCCTACGCAAAAGCCTTTGGGACTACTGGCTCGGATTATCGAGGCCAGCACAGAACCCCATGCTTGGATTCTTGACCCTTTCAGTGGAAGTGGAACCACAGGTATTGCGGCAAGTTTGTTGGGCAGAAGATACCTCGGACTTGAAAAAGAGGAGAAATATCTCTCCATGAGCAAGGCGAGAAGAGAAGAACTGGAAAGATTGGATACAAGAGACAACTATTTGGAACGCCTTGCCAAGTCAGGTGCCATTTTACCAGTGAACGATATGTTTGCTATGGAACCAATAAAATCCTCTTATAATGTTCCATGGATGGATGAGTAACAGATAACTTTTGTTATAGTTCAACGTACCGTCAGCAGAATAATACGGCGAAACAACTCCTATTTCCTAACTTCTTGGACTCTCCCTTCCATCCAGCTCATCGGTTTCTACAGCTTTTCCCATCAGTCAATATCTGACAAAAATGATTCAATTTCTGCCATTTTAAAAAAGAAGCAGAAAAAAAAGTTTGTTTATCAGAAAAATTGGCTATCTTTGCAGATGAACAGAAAAGGGTGTGAAAAGTCACACCACAGAAAGATATACAAGCGAATTCAATTTATTTAAAAGAGTCTAACTAACATGATGCTCCCTTAAAGGAAGTTTTGCAGACCGACGTATTGTGTCAGCCTGGATTCACACGTAGCCGAAATGTTCGGCATGCGTACTTCGAGTTATCCTATCCAAAGTCGATTCTGGGAAGGACGATAATATTCTATCTACGTAAAAAAATAATAATATTGAAAGCTATGGCAAAAACACGCCACATAAGAGGAGGCATCCTCTTTGATGGCGATTATTGGAAGAAGATATACATTATAGTAAGTTTTTAGGACTTACAATAACAAAAAGGAAAATAGAAATCCACGATGAGGGTGCGCCACGCCCAACGTGGGGGGAGAAGAACTCCCAGTTCCTTACTGAGACTTGCATTTTATTGTGACTACGAATTCTGCCAACCTTATCGGGATTTATGGCATTCAACAAAACTAACTAACAGAAATGGAATCACAGAAAACTATCTACGAAACTACTCCCGACCCTGAGAAACCAAAGAAGCGTGAGTATCTAAAACCCGTTACCGAGATTAACATCTTCGCCTCGTTGCTGATGCAACAACAGGAAACTACAGTAGATATCGGATCCAAAAAGATATCAACACGTGATACGTATTCTAAAGAATCCGAATTCACTTTCGAGGAAGAAGTCGGCGACGAAGAAGACTCCTGGTTTAACTATTAAGAAGCATAGATTATGAGACATCAAATATTTACCAAATGGAGCGCATTCATATTTGTGCTATTTGTAACTGTTGGTGCTAACGCACAGCAGAACAATACCGAATTTACTTACACAGTTTCTGGCAATGAAGCCACCATCACGGGCTTTTCCACTCTTATTCTGAAAGTAGGAGCTAAGAAAGTCGATGGCAGACTCGTCAGCTCCGGCGACCAAATCAATATCGTCATTCCTGCCACCATCAATGGCAAGAAAGTCACTTCCGTCGCTGCCAATGCTTTCCGCAATACTGAAGCTGATGACGGAAATGTTTTCAACAATGTGGCAAGCGTCAAGTTTGAGGGCAACAACCTCAAATCTATCGGCGACAACGCCTTCCAAGGATGCAATCTCTCCGGACAAGAATTGATCATCCCTGCTTCTGTTGACAATGTCGGAGCTGGGGCTTTCGCCTGCACAGGTGTAAAGAGCGTGAAGTTTGAAAGCACTGAAAACGAATCATTAATTCTTGGTGATGGGGCATTTTATAACAATGCCATGTTGACGAATGTCGTCCTTCCTAACAATATAAAAAAAATCGGAGCTTGGTGCTTTGCTTTTAATACGAAAGCAAAATACAGTAGCCCAAACAGAGTTAAACAAACTCTTAGTGCAGATACTATTGGGGAGTTTGCTTACGCTGGCAACACAACTATTACAGAAGTTGAAATTACTGCCAAAGTCAAATCTTTTGGTGAAGGAGCCTTTTGGTGTTGCTTCAAGCTTAATAATATCTCTGTATCAGACAGCAGCGAAATTTTGTCAGTAGGTACTGGAGACGACGCAGGAGTCCTGTTCAGCAAGAACAAGGACACCTTGTATTTCTTCCCATCCGTTCCTATGCAAAGGACATATCAATATATGGTTCCTACAACAGTTACGAGAATTGCCGCTGGAGCCTTCGCCTTGAGTGCTGATGTTAACAGAGACAGCTATGGTCCTGTTGTAACCACTGTCATTCTTCCCACAAATCTGGAATCGATTGGTGACTTAGCTTTCAACGCTTATCCTTTCGCTAAATCACCGATTACTCATTTAACCATCCCTACACAAAGTACAGGTAATTCTACAGTAGGTGTAACTAGTATGGGTTATGGCTGTCTGCCGAATGGTAACCTAACGGAACTAGTTTATACTGGTCCAGATAGCACAGATTACCAATCTATGCTTCAAACAGCGTTTACTCCCATAAAGAAAACCATTAATGGGACTTCCAAAATTTTTGGCGGAGATATCGGAGATACCACCAAGGTAACGCTGTACACAAAACAGACGTATTATTTATCATTCAACGAGAAAATGAATAATAGGAGTTTCACTGTAGGTTCTGTAACAAATTATTTAAATGCAGTGGCTTGGAAGTTTAAGGTGACTATCCCTGAAGGAATCAAATACATCTCCCTTTCTAGGGATTTCCCTATAGGAAATGTTTATTCTGCATTTTTGTCTATAGATGATTATAAGGCTGACATATATGTAGTTTATAACCAGGCTGGAACAAGTGGTAAGGGAAATTATAGTGATAGTATAAAATCAAGGAACTGTGTAATAGCAAGGCAGGCAACTTATTGCCCTGGAAGAGATGGTGACAATAAGGATCAATATTTTGGATGCATAATTAAGGCATATGAGGAAAATGCTCCATCCGATAATACATATTGCTATGCTATTGGAGAAGAAAGTTTGTCTGGAAAATATCTTTCAAAACTCCGCGAAGGCAATTTATTGAATGCAGTTCCTTGCATGACATACGTACATCCTACAGATACTATAGACGGTAAAATTTATTATAATTATGGTTTGTACAAAGACCACAAGTTCCATGGATACTCTGATCCTGGATACATTCCTCCGATGAAAGCTTATTTACATATACCCGTGGAGGTGACAGCCGGTTCTAAAGGCATTGATATAGAATTTATTGAAGACCCCGTCGATGGTATCAAAGATGTGAAGACTCCAACAACAGAAAATTCCGCTTGGTACAACCTCCAGGGACTTCGTCTGAACGAGAAGCCAACCACTGCGGGCATCTATATCCACAACGGAAGAAAGGTTGTGATAAAGTAATACGAAAAAACCACCTGCAATATAAACTCAATATTTACCGCCACAGGCTCAGAGGTTTCCACTCTTTCCCTGTGGCGTTTTTTCATACTTGCGCGGAAAGGAATCCAATCAATAAGTCTCTGAAAATATTCATCCTACTTTGTTTTCTTTCAAATAGAAAACACCCACAAAGGGCAGCCCCTTCATTCGTCAACAACTAATAGCAAGCGAAAACATAGATATGTACAGTGGGGATGCGCTTGCGGCACATCCCCACCCAACAAAGATTGCTAAAATCTCATATTGAGGACAATTGATAGTTTTTAAAGGAGGAACAGCACATATCGTCTTTTAGGAAAGAATTCCTAAATCCAGTAAAGGAGGCTGAGGTTCTACACTCCGCGTGCCACCTGCACCTCAACCGCTCTCACAGTACACGCTGTGGTTAAGTTCACTTTCATATCCTCTCCTACAAATATAACCTTTATTTCTCTAATTATCAAACATTTGCACCAATATTATTGAATTTTTGAGCAAAAGAATTAGTTCCGCAAAATCACAACAAAAAACGAAGTTGAACTCTCAACGGTATTAGAGTCCCCAACACGAACATTCACCCATTCATAATTAGGTAGCGTCTGTTTGTTGTGCTCGATGACCGGCACACCCCTTCGATAGCACGTGAGCATACCACATGATGGGATTCTTCAATACTTCCAAAACGCAAAATAACCTCAAAATAATTGCAAACGAAAAGCAAAATGGTACAAAACTTGTACCAATACGCTTCTGCCTTGCAGAAATAAGCTGTTATTTTCTATTTTCCAATGTTGTCCCTGCATATTTAAAGCACAACAGAATTTGGGGGCTGCTGTTATCATCATGCGGTAGAGTCTTGGTGTAAGTGTTTTCCAATAGATTGCCTCCTTCAATAATTACACCAAAATATTTAGAAGTTAGAAGGACTTATGCTATATTTGACAACAGAATAGTAACTATTTGAAGGCATCATGTCATCATCAACTATATACGAATGAGGAACTTTCTCTTGAAGAAATCAATCAGAAAATCAGAGAGGCGAAAATATAGAGCTGAAGGAAAGCAAATCTTCAACTAACTGATTGGGCATACTCATTTATATAAATCGTGGTGCCCATTTTTACCTTATCCTATATAGATATAAGACTTATTTGCTTAGAGCCAGCAGCTTCCTTGCGGCGGGGGCGTAATACTTCATCACCTCGTCGGCAGTGGGAGTATGGGCACCGGGAAAATGAACCGCATGGGTATAGTGCTGGAGAAAAAGAGGCTCAAAATGTGCCAGTGTGTCGTGAGTGCCAAACAGACCGATGACGCGCTCTCGTTGGGCGGGAGTCACCTTGTCGAACTGGTGCAACTGCAAGGCGATAAACTCGTCTATAAGTTGTTGGTCGATAATGAAATCCTGCCGACCGTCGGCTCGCGGAGACTTGTAGGAATGGGGACCGATACGCGACTCCAAAAACTCAGACATGATAAAATAAGGATTCCCCAAAACGGCGGGGATTCCTAATTCTGCCGCGACCTGCTGACCGAGAAAAGAACCGGCACTGTTGCCGACAATGACGTCTGGACGTCTCGTAACGCACAGGTCACGAATCATCTTCAGCGACTCGTTGGGATGGAGCGGCAGGTCGGGCGATAAAACTTCTTCCTCACCCTCAAAAGCCTTCCTCAGCGACTGAGCCGGAATACAAGAGCCGGAAGCAAAGAATCCATGAAGAAAAAGAAGCATAACTATTCTACTTTCAAATGTATGGAGGAGCCATTCTGAGTTAGGAGTTAGGAGATAGGAGATAGGAGTTGCTGCGCCCACAAGTATGAATTATCTAAGGGCGCAGCAAATTATGCATTATTAATTGTGCATTGTGCATTAAAAATGTGTGCGCAGCTAATTATGCATTATGCATTAAAATTGTGTGCGCAGCCAATTATGCATTGTGCATTATGCATTATGCATTGATTACGCCATTCCCTTTCCTGTTCCGAACGGGGCGATGGTGTCGCCGTGGGCTTGGGGAGACTGTGGCATTTGGATGGGTCCAAACTCCTGCTCATAGCGCATGATGTTCTCCTGCAGAGCGGCGAGGAGACGCTTGGCGTGCTCGGGAGCGAGGATGACACGTGATGCCACGTCAGCCTTGGGCATACCCGGAAGGAAACGTGCGAAGTCGAGAATAAAGTCACTGTGGGAGTGGCTGATGAGAGCGAGATTCGAGTAAACGCCCTTCGCCACCTCGGGGTCCAGATTCATCTGAATACCCTGCTGTTTGTTGTTGTTATCTGCCATTGTTGATATATAGTTAGAATTTTTTCTCAAGCAAAGGTAAGGAAATATTCTCTAAACGACAAACATATTAAGAAAATTCATGAAAAAACTCCCAAATTACAATTTGCCCAAAGTTTGAAAGACAGGATTCCGAATGCGAAAAAAACTACGCCAAAGTGATTTCCCTTGGCTAAACCAACATCGCTAAGCGCTTACTTGCGATTGCTGACAGGTGGCACCCAATCGGCTGGCACTTACCACCCGTTGTGCTGGCACTTGGCGCCCGATTTGGTGGCACTTGTCAGCACACGGCAGTAAACAGATATCGCTGTAACTACAACTACAAATATACGAAATATTTCGCGAAAATCCAAACAGAGGCTTCTTAATTTATAGGAGTTATAAGGAGTCAAAGGAGTCAATAGGAGTCAAAGACAATAGTGCTGAAGAGTAACAGAATCTTGATTATCTCGAAGGAGTCAAAGGAGATGAATGAGTTAGGAGTTATCCTAAGTTAGGAGATAGGAGCTATCATGAGTTAGGAGATAGGAGATAGGAGTTGCTGCGCCGCACACGATTGCGAAGCCAATTATGCATTGTGCATTATGCATTATTAATTGTGAATTATAGTTGGGTGTTGCTGCGCCGCACACGATTGCGAAGCCAATTATGCATTGTGCATTATGCATTATGCATTATTAATTGTGAATTATAGTTGGGAGTTTTTGCGCCACACACGAGGGCGAAGCTAATTATGCATTGTGCATTGTGCATTATGCATTATGCATTATTAATTGTGAATTATAGTTGGGAGTTGCTGCGCCGCACACGAGGGCGAAGCTAATTATGCATTATGCATTGTGCATTATGCATTAATTTAATGCTGTCAGTCTCGACTCAGAGAAAAAGCGCGTGTAATATCTTTGTAGCATTTTCTTCAGAATTTAATCAAATTTGTGTAACAGAAACGTAACGTGGCTAAGATAATTTTGCACTGTCAAAACGTAACATGTTTGTCATCAACACTAAAGAATAGATAACCTTATAAATAGTAGTATTACTCATTCAGACATGAACAAAATTATCAGTATTGTTTCTCTTGTCGTTGCTCTATTCTGCTGCAATCTTCATGCAGAGCCAGTTTTCGATGAAGAGGGGACAAGTTTAGGAAATGTACGCGGACGCGTAGTGAACGCTGAAAAGGAAATTCTTCCCGGCGCTTCCATTTATGTGGAGGACGTCAAAGTGGGAGTTGTAAGCGATGTAAACGGTTTCTACACCATCCCTAACCTCAAACCAGGAAAGCACACTATCAAGATTACGTATGTAGGCTACAATCCCAAAGAGATTACCATCAACGTACCCTCTGGTACCATTGAGGAGGATATAGAACTTACTGACGGCACCGAACTGAAGTCAGTACAAGTGGTCGGCGTCTTTTCGGGTACGAGAAAGGCACTGAGTATGCAGAAGAATGCGATGGGTATCATGAATGTGGTGTCGGCTGACCAAGTTGGAAAGTTCCCCGACTCCAACATCGGTGATGCCTTGAAGCGCATCAATGGCATCAATGTTCAATATGACCAAGGCGAGGCTCGCTTCGGACAGATTCGCGGTACGTCTGCAGACCTCACCTCCGTCACCATCAACGGTGACCGCCTGCCCGCATCAAGCGCCGACACACGTAGCATCCAACTCGATATTATCCCTGCCGATATGGTGCAGACCATCGAGGTGAGCAAGGTGGTCACGTCTGATATGGATGGTGATGCCATCGGCGGTTCCATCAATCTCGTCACCAAGAACACTCCTTACCACCGCGTGCTGTCGTTCTCCGGCGGCACCGGCTACAACTGGATAAGCGAGAAACCTCAATGGAATCTCGCCGGCACATGGGGCGACCGCTTCTTCAACAAGAAACTCGGCATCATGCTCTCGGCTTCTTATCAGTATGCTCCCGGTGGCTCGGACAATACCGAATTTGTCTATGAGTTGGGCGATGACAACAAGATAGAGCTAAATGAGGCGCAAGTAAGACAATATTATGTCACACGTGAGCGCCAGAGCTACTCAGGTTCTTTCGACTTTAAGTTCGATGAGAACAACTCTATTGCCTTCAAGGCGATGTACAACCGCCGCAACGACTTCGAGAACCGCTACCGTCTGTCCTATAAGAAGCTGAACGGAAAAGCCAAGAAGCAGAACGTTGCTCTCCAGCTCAAAGGTGGTTCCAACCATCACAAGGGAGCACGACTCGAACGTCAGCAGACCATGGACTTCGCCCTAAATGGTGACCATCAGTGGGGAATTGTCAAGGTGGACTGGAGTTCCAGCTTCTCACGTGCCAGTGAATCGAAGCCCGACGAGCGTTACGCATCAGTGAAATACACCGGAACGTACAACGGTGAGGCTTACGGTGACCACTTCGTTGACGTGGGAGGCGAGCATCCTTATTGCGACCTTGCCATTCCCGACATCAACGACGAAGGTTGGGAAGTGAGCGAGCTGACCGACGGCTTTGAGAAAGTTTTCGAGAATGAATGGAAGTTCAAGGCAAACGTCAAACTCCCGCTCATCAGCGAGGGCGACTTCGCCAACACACTGAAGTTCGGTGGAAAATACACGACCAAGCATAAGCACTACAACGTGAAGTCGCTGGAGTATGACGGTGACTATATCTCTGACTGGCGCGACCATCTTTATTATAGCATCCGCGATGGTTTCATGGCTGGAGACAACTATCCCGAGAATACACCGTTCTTCGACAAGCATTATATCGGTGGACTTGACATGGCAAACATGGACGGCACTCATGTGCTCGCCGACGAGGCTAAATCATACAAAGCTTTGGAGAATATCGCCGCAGGCTACATCCGCTTCGACCAGAAACTCGGTCACAACTTATTCCTCACTGCCGGTCTGCGCGTGGAGAATACACATCTGAAGACTTCCGGTGTCAACTATATGATGGACGCTGACGAGAACGAAAGTCTTGCTCCCACCGGCGAGTATAAGCATGACTACACAGACTGGCTCCCCAGCATCCTCTTGAAATACCGTTTGGGTGAGGACGGAAACGTCAGAGCTTCCTACACCAAGACTATCTCACGCCCGAAGTACAGCGCTCTCATCGCCAACAAGGTCATCAGCATCGCCGATGAAGAGGCTACGATTGGTGACCCCAACATTGAGCCGTCAAAGTCGGACAACCTCGATTTCTCTATAGATTACTACTTCAAGAGTATCGGTCTTGTCAGTGCGGGCATCTTCTATAAGAATGTGAAGAACGTCAACGTGGAAGCCATCGGCACCATGACCGGCGCTGAACTTGGTTTGGGTGGAGATTATGCAACCACCGATTTCCAAGTGACGCAGAACATGAACGCTTACGACGCACACATCTTCGGTGTGGAAGTTGCTTTCCAGCGCGATTTCAGCTTCATCTCTCCCGCATTGAAGTGCGTGGGCTTCTATGGTAACTACACTTACACCCACTCTTCTACCCGCAACTACAATCCGCTGCTGGGCATCCAAGACGATGACGACGTGAAGATGGCTGGGTCTCCCGAACACACAGGTAATGCCTCGCTCTATTTCGACAAATGGGGCTTCAACCTTCGCCTGTCCTACAACGCAGCTTCCAGTTTCATCGACGCCATGAACCTCGGCAGCCGAGAACTTGACCGTTACTACGACAACGTCAACTACATGGACCTCAACGCCAGCTACACTTGGGGCAAGGATTATAAGTTCACCATCTATGCCAACGCTACCAACCTGCTCAACCAGCCGCTTCGCTACTATCAGGGAACGAACGACCGCACAATGCAGGTGGAATACTACGGTGTGAAGTGCAATGTAGGCTTCAAGATTGACTTTTAATAGTACAAAATAAGGTCATCCCGCAAATAAATTTGCGGGATGACCGTTGTTTATTATATGAAAATGAGAAAATTCCTTACCATAGCGCTGCTTTTCGTAGCGATTGTCAGTGGCAGCGCACAGACTCCCACACAGTGGAAAGCCATCAAAGGCGACCTCAACTTCTTCATGTGCAACGACATGGGGCGCAACGGATATTATCAACAAAAGCCCATCGCCGAACTGATGGGCAAGATGGCTGATACTATCGGACCCGAATGCATCTTCGCTGCAGGTGACGTACATCATTTCTACGGTGTGAAGAGCGTCAATGACCCACTATGGATGACCAATTATGAGCTTATCTATTCGCATCCCGAGTTGATGTTGCCTTGGTACCCCATGCTGGGCAATCATGAATATCGCGGCAACACACAGGCTGTGCTCGACTATTCTAATGTCAGCAGACGTTGGATGATGCCCTCCAGATATTACACAAAGACCTTCTCCGACGATGGCGTGACCATCCGATTCATTCTGTTAGACACTACTCCGCTCATCGACCGCTACCGCAGCGACTCCGAGACTTATCCGGACGCTGGCAAGCAGGACATGCAGCGGGAGTTGGATTGGCTCGACTCCGTTCTTACCGTCTCTAAGGAGCAGTGGGTAGTGGTGATGGGTCACCATCCCATCTACGCTTACACAGACAAGAAAGATGTAGAGCGCATTGACATGCAAAAACGCTTGGACCCGATTCTCCGCCGTCATCATGTCGATATCTATGCTTGCGGACATATTCACAACTTCCAGCATATCCGTAAGCAAGGAAGCGATATCGACTATGTAGTCAACTCCGCCGCAGCGCTCAGCCGTCCCACCGACCGCACGGAAGGAACAGTTTTCTGCAGTCCCGTCGAGGGATTTAGCGTCATCACCGCCTCACCCGATTCCCTCTGCCTCTATATGATAGATAAGGACGGCAAGGTTATCCACAAGGTGAGCCGAACGAAATAACGCGTACATGTAGGTCGCATCACACGGAGGTCTCGCGCTCCGCGCGGGACGATAACCGAATATCAAATTCGGGAAATGCAACCCGCCTCGTAGTACCCGCGATGCATGGAGGTCCCGCGCTCCGCGCGGGACGATGACCGCATAACAAATTCAGAAAATGCAACCCGCCTCGTAGTTCCCGCGAAGCATGGAGGTCCCGCGCTCCGCGCGGGACGAGAATCGTACTATACAAAAGAACTGCCAACGAATTACATCTATTACACTAATTTTTACTGCTATTTTTGGCGGATAATTCGTTTAATTCGAGCAATTCGTTGGCAGAAAAAAAATATTAGTTGGCGAGATGCGGCAGTCGTCCCGCGCGGAGCGCGGGACCTCCATGAGTTGCGACCCTAAGACGGACATTGTTCCCGCGCTGAGCGCGAGAACTACGGCGGCGCGGGAACAACGATTGAGTGGGAATAATGGATGTTAGAGCTTCACTTTCTTCCCATTCACAATGTAGATGCCATGACTTGTGGGCTTACCCGAGAGGCGAAGACCGGAAAGCGTATAATAAACCTTTTGCTCAGATTCTTTTCTCACACTCTCGATGCCGGTCGTCGTCAGCTTCAACCGTGACTTCTTTGCATTCTCAATAACGCCGTCCTCATCAATCAACAGCACAACGAGACTGGTATTTTCGGGCTTCAAGACCGTTGCGGGCAAAGTAGAAGTGAAATCATAATGATAGCTGTCACCCTCATTCACCTGCGAAGGAATAGCACCGGCAATACCGCCAAAATCGGTCTGCAATCCACGTGCCACATCCATAAACCACATCGTATCGGCGTTCAGCACATCGTCACAATGCTCAAAGCCGTACATTTCGCCCATTCCACCGCCAGCATAATAATTAATTTGGTCGTAGCCGCAATAATCATCCATGATTCCTGTCTCTGCGTGAGTACGGTGCACACTGTCCTCAACCACGACATAAGCTAAGCGGAAATCGGCATCCTCATAGTCTTTCGCAAAGTAGATATCTGTAGGAGCTGTAATTTCTCCTGTCGCCAAATTGCAGGAAGCCTCAAGGTTGACGCCCGTAAAGTTCTCCATATCCTCCTTGATAGAAGTATAGAAATCAGGAATATAAGCCGGGTCACCCCAGAATTGTGCGTTGCGCATCATCCCAGCGTGAGGGTATCCCGATGTCCCCATATAGTTGAACAAATCGTTGAGATATTCCTCACCGGGAATTGCCATTGAGTCGGGCACCTGTTCGCTTCCGTCGTTATGGATGGCAATTCCGATATAGCCGTTGGGATAGTTCTCACGCATGTAAGCCATCGCACCGATACCACGTACACAATATCCGCACCAGGTTCCCGTGACCTCTTCAGCGACGATACGCCATGGGAAAGCCGACACCTTACCCGAGACGCCTGAACTGTCATCACCGCTTTTCACCCATGCAGTATAGTCAGTGGTGGCAAATTCATCCAACTGGAGAGAATCGTTGAGCGTGAAGGCGAAAGGCTCATCCTGTGTTACCTTATTATTATAAGTCTGTTGGAAGTGCTGGTCACCAGCATCAAAGCCAATGGTGAAATCGTTCACCTCGGTAGATGAGGTAGCCGTAATGGTTCCGCTTATGGGTATGTTGCCGTAGCCATCGAAGCAACGGCGCAGGTCAAGAGCGATTCCCACTTTAGAAGGTACACCCACAAAGAGATTGTCCAAAAGAAGAGCCGTCTTGTCTTTAGAGTCGTTGACAAAGGCAATCCAGACCTGTTTGCCCACGTAATCGGCGAGACTCACGCTATGGTCGGTCCACGAAGATTGTTCTTTGGAAACCTTCAGGGCAGGATTATCGGTGACGTGATTCTCCACATCATCCCAAGAAGTGTAGATATAAACGGAGAAGCCGTCGCGGTAAGTCTTGTCCTTTGCCTTAGACTGCCAACTGACGACAGCCTTATCACTTTCCACTTGAATGGCACCGGTCACCATCCAATCATTGCTTTGTCCGGCTTTCTTGTACCACGAGGTTGACATCGCCACGTGGTTCTCGGTGCCTTCCTCCAAGGTGACAATCCATGGAGTGCCGACAGCGAATCCTAAGTTTGCCATATCGGTAGACGGAGTGTTACCGTCAAGGTCGTAGAGAGTAAATTCGGTTGGCATACCACTTTCAAAGTCGGTAGAGAAATACGTCTGTTGGGCATGAGCCGAAATTACACAGCACATCAGTAGCAAGAAGATAATATTCTTTTTCATAAGCAACTAAGTTTTATTATATATCTTTTTAAAAGTAGTTCTTGCTCTGTTGGGACACAGTCATCAAAGGATAACTGAGAAGAAGTCTTGACTTCCCTCTGATGCGCAGCATACAACTGCAACATCACATTGCAAAGTTAGCTTTTTATTTTGGATTGAATGAACAAAATGATAGTTTTTGGTGTCAAAAACATATAGACAAAAACTAACAAGGCGTATTTTTGAAGCATTTTTGTCAGCATCTACTTATTTATTTATTAAATTTGCGAATGAATGAATTCAGACTAATTTATCATCAACCATTAAAATAAACAGTATGAGGAACAAACTACACACATGGCTTGTATTGTTGGCGGTGACGCTATTGGGAGGCATCTCCGCTTACGGTCAAGACCCCGTAACGGCGTATGGTTTTACCGACATGGATGCGGGTTCCGGAAAAGGTATCTACACGTTTGATATCAAACCCGACACGGTTGACAACATCCAACTGCAACAGGAATTGACGATGAATAACGTCAGCGGCAGTTACATGTTGGACAACAAGTATTATTTTTTGGACTACACCCAAAATGATTATGGCTACAAGTCGAATGGATTCTATTCGATAGACCTCGACACTAAGACTGTGAAGCAAATCGCCAACTATGGCGGTACGCAGCAAGGTACTATTATCAGCCATCTCGCATGGGATGCACAAAGCAAAACCATGTATGGGTTGAACGGTCTTCAATCCGGTACTGGCTTAGCCAAAATCAATCTCGAGAACGGAGTTGTATCACAAGTGTGTACTTTCACATTCAGTGATGAACCCGACGCAGCCAAATCGTATGAGAATTTCCGTACTACAATGAACTCCATTGCTGTCACCTATGATGGCGATATGTACGGTGTGAGCTATTGGGCTGGTCTCTACAAGATTAATCCCATCTCGGGTGATTGCCAGTATATTGCCCCGTTGGACTACAATCCCGACCAGGCTTATATGTACGGCAACAACTGTCTTTTCTTCGACAATGAGACGAGTGAACTCTATTTCCGTATGTTCACCTATTATGGTCAGAAGTATGAACTGCTAAAGATTGACCTGCAGACGGGTCATTGCACACACGTGTCCCGTTTACCCTATGAGACTTCGGGATATACGGTTTCCGTAGGCGGCGCTTTCGATGGTATTGTTGTACCCTACATCCCCGCCGAGGCAAGTGCTCCAGCAAAGGTAGATAGTCTGAAATTGATTCCGGGAGCAGCCGGAGCACTTTCCGCTACACTCAAGTGGAAGAATCCTACCAAGACTTACGGTCGCGGCGGAACCTTGGAGGACTTGGATTCTATCGTCATTTATCGCAATGGCTTGAGAATGGCAAAGATTGACAACCCCACCATCGGCGGAGATGCCTCTTGGACCGACAACAACATTACCGAACGGGGTTATTACAGCTACCGTCTCATACCTTACAATTACGCTGGCCGTGGCGACAGAACCAGTGCCGCTGCCTACATTGGTCCTGGCGACCCGCTTCCTCCTACTAACGTGAAGCTCGAAGCCGACGACAAAGATGGCTATTTAACATGGACGGCTCCCACAAAGGGCAAATTGGACAGCTACATCAACACGGCAGACTTGAAGTACGACATTTTGCGTCTGCCTGACAGTGTTCAAGTCGCAACAGACTATACGGACACGGAATTCATCGACGAAGAGATTACGAAGATGCGTGTCTATACCTATAATATTATTGCCAAGGCAGGAGGCTACAGCAGTGAGAAGGCTGTTTCCAACGAGGCTATTCTCGGTCCGGCATTTGAAGTGCCCGACACACTGATGAACTCAGCAGAGAACTTCAGTCTCTGGACTCTTATTGACGCTGATGGCAATGGCTACAACTTTGGCTGGCAAGATCCTGGACCATATGCTTTTGGCGGTGCCTACATTTTCTATCCTTGGGACGAGTTGGCATGTGCCGACTGGATGATTTCGCCGAGAATCCATCTCTTGGCTGACAAGCACTACAAGATGGTGTTCACTGCAAAACCCGGAAGCGCAAAGGTGCTTGAGACCATCGCTGTTGGTTTCGGCGAGGGCAACACCATTGAAGCCCAAGACAGTATTGCCCAGCTCCAACTGCTGACCGACCAAGCCACTCAGTTGCGTGTGAACCTGCCTGTTGTGGATGAGGGCGAATACAACGTGAGTCTGCTCTACCGCACTAACTATGCCAACTACAGCATGAACATCAAGGATGTCATCATCAGTGAAGACCACGAAGGCTACCTCGAAGGTAAGGTGACCTGTGACGGCAATCCCGTTGAGGGAGCTCTCGTACGCACGGAAGATGGTCAGTTCACCTCTACTACCGATGCAACAGGTGCATACCGCCTCAACTACCTGCCCGCTGGCACCAACAATATCGTGGTGACTGCTGTGGGTTATTATGACGCAGAAGAAACAGCCGACATCACGGAACTTGAGACGACAACACTGAATATTGAGCTTCAGATGTTGCCTCAGCACGTAGTGAAAGGCACTGTAAAGGACGTGGCAGGTGACCCCGTTGAGGGCGCCGATGTTGAAATCACTGGTTACACCGAATTCTCAACCGAAACGGCTGCAGATGGTAGCTTCACTATTAACGGTGTGCCTGAGAATGACAACTATGCGATTAGCGTGACTAAGAATAAGTTGCTCGGCTATCAGTCAACTCTGAGTGTGGATGGAGACAAGCAACTCGACATCACGCTTGAGGACAACATCAAGGCTCCGGGCAAGGTGACCGTTGCCGTTGACTCTGCAGCCAACAACCTGAAAGTGAACTGGAATGCTCCAGCCAACGACCCTGTGGAAGACCGCATCGACGATGGAACCATTACTACTTCTGTTGGTATTGCAAATCCTACTGACAACTGCACTTTCGGTGTCGTTAGAAAGAATCCTGCTCAGGTTCACGGTGTGAAATTCTACCTCTGTGGAGCAGCAGCACTCACACACTACAGTGTACACCTTCGCATCTTTGACCTTGATGCCAACGGTAATCCTACCAGCAATGTGCTCTACGACAACACCTATGTACCCGTTCAGGATGACCAGTGGACCAGCTATACATTGCCCGCTCCTGTGGATTGTCCTAATGGTTACTACATTGCCATCTCCGGCAGCTTGTATATGAACATCGCCATTGATGGTGACGGTGACAGTCAGAAGTATCCGTTCCAAGAGGGCGTGAACTGCTTCACTAACGACTGCACTTCCGGCAACTTCTGGTATCTGGAAAGCCAGACGAGCGAATCGCTCCACCACAACTTCTTGATGCGTCCTATCGCTGCTCCTTACACAGTGAAGGAAGATACGATGACTGCCAATAATATCGGACGCTTCGTCTATGGTCCTACGAGCTCTGAGCCTTGCCCCATCGAACTCAGCAGCAGCAAGATGGAGCCGAGAAACGTTGAAGACTCCACAGCCGAGCCTTTGAAGACCGTTCAGAGCCGCGTGCGCTATAATGTTTACCGCATGACTCCTACCACTCAGAGCGATGAGAATTCATGGACTACTCTTGCCACCAGCATTAAAGAGCGTGAATACACCGACACCGAGTGGAGCAGTCTGCCCCAAGGCAGCTACATCTACGCAGTGAAAGCCGTTTATACTGGCGACAAGCTCTCTGAACCGACTTTCAGCGACAGTATCGGATGCAAGACCTACACCAACGTGACTATCCACATGTACACCAACACACCCGACAATGAAATTGAGGGTGCCAACGTGACCTTGATAACCGGTGGCGGTCAGCACGTTTACCAAGCAGAGGCTGACGCAAGCGGTGATGTCAACTTCCCGAATGTATGGAAGGCTAAGTATCAGCTTACCATCACTTTGGATGGTTTCATCGGCAAGGATACTACAGTGGACCTCACAGCTGAAGATGCTTACACCTTCAACTTCGCACTTGATGAGAACCGCGTGCAACCCTACGGACTGTTGATAGACATGGGCGACAAAGGCAACGACCGTAAGTTCATCTGGAACTATCCCGATGTCTTCAATGAGGACTTCGAAAGCCATGAGGACTTCGCCGTTAACTCACCGGGTGAAATTGGATGGCAGTATATCGATGGCGATGGTGCTGAGACGGGTGGCTTCACCTTCGATGGTGTTGACCCATGGCCCAATGAATTCGCTCCAATGGCTTACATCATCATGAATCCTTACAAGGTTTATCCAGAGGAAGGCTACACTTTGGCTGACTACTATAGCACTCTAAAACCTCATTCCGGCGAGAAGTGCGCTCAAGACTGGTCGGCATACGGAGCTGATGAGGATGACTGGATTATCACGCCGAAACTCTACTTCAACGAGGAATTCAAATTCAACTTCTATGCCCAGACCTACAACTGCTGGGGAAGTGGAGCCGACATCTTTGAGGTACTCTACTCAACGACAGATGCAGAGGCTGAGAGCTTCGTTCGTTTGGACAGCGTAAATATGCTATATAAGTCTGGATATCAGTATTACACCTACAGCATTCCAGCCGAAGCTAAATACGTTGCCATCCGCACAATCACACCGAAGGATGATACAGGGTATTCTCCCCATATCATCAGTCTTGATGACATCACTTTCGGTCTTACAGATAAGAATGCTGCCAAACAGCACGTTGCAGGAACTCGCAAATCACCTTCTGCAGAAGGTCTGTATGAAGTTTACCTCGATGGAGAGAAGGTGGCTCAGACCAATGAGACCAACTACTACTTCTCCGACTTGAGCGTTGGTACTCACACGGCAGGAGTAATCGCTTCCTACACAAGTGGAAAGACTGAGATGAGTACTATCGACTTTGAGGTGACGGCTGCCGATGGAATTACACCTGTCACGGGTTCTGCCCTGAAGGTCATCGTGAAGGACGGTGTACTGACGGTCAATGGTGACTTCGACAAGGTTGCCCTTTACTCACTTGCCGGACAGCAGATGCCAATGAGCCAGATTGGTCTTGGCACATACGTGCTGGGCAATATAGCTCAAGGTTCCTATATCATTAAGGTAACCCGCGGCAAGCAAGTACGTTCGATGAAAATTACTTTGTAAAGTTTAATCAACTCTCACAATGGGGGCGCTCGGACAATGGTCTGAGCGCCTCTTTTTTCTTGCGTGAATTCAAGAGAACAGAATAACAACGACCATGAATATGATGATGTACATTATTACTAAACTTTACACTTATTATGGAATCTACCCCTACTTCCCTAAATGTTAAATCACATGATTTTCTCGGAATAGTTAGCCGTTTTTATTAATTTTGCCATATATATGAAAAAATGTACCCTAAATATACTACCCTCGTTACTTCATGCCATTCACGGTGAACAATATTTTTTGTTCTCCCTTATCTTCTTATTGTCTTTGGCTTTTCCCACTATTACTTGTGCAGACAACAAGGTGGCGTATTACTTTCAACCCATTGATAAGGAATTTGACGAGTTAGCACGCCAACTCTATGCCTTGGACTATCACAACCAACGTGAGAAAACAGACGCCAACCTGCTCAACCGCCTTGATTCCATCGCCAAAAAGCGTGGTAACAAACAATTAAAGGCTCGCGCTCTCTATTGGCGTGTTAGAATGGGACAGATGAGCGCCCAGCCAAGGAAGTGCATCGCCATACTGAACCAAGCACTCAAACTCTCTTCGCCATCCTACCGATATGACAATGCCTGTATCAACTATCAGTTAGCAGGCAACTATGACCGTATTGGCGATTACTTGAAATGCTACAATTTAGGGCGGTCGGCAGAAGAGGTCTTCAAAGAAGTAGGAGACAACTATTATCAAGGCAATGCTGCCCTACTGTTAGCTCAATTATACATCGACATTGACATGGCAGAGCAGGCACGGGAGGCACTCGACGTTGCCGAACAGTGTTACAGCATGGCAAAACGACCCCTCAACCGTATCTACTTTTTCAGGGCTCAACTTTCGGAGGGGAAAAACAGTCTTTCATTATATTATAAGTCAGTTTCCACGGGCGGAAATGACTGGGCTATGACCATTCAAGCTTTGAGTTGCATTTCATCAGCATATATCACGACCGGTCATCTTGACAGTGCCATGGTATATGTGGATAAGGCTCTTGCTGTAGTGAAGAATCAAGGAGCGGGCAATCCGATTTTCACATCACTCATGAATATCCAAAAAGGACTGGTACTCTATGAGCAGCATCATTATGATGAAGCCATCTCTCTTCTTTCCGAAGTATCTCGCCAAAAGGGGCTTGATGACGAGAAGTTCATGGCTGAACTTTACAAATACTTATGGCTCTCTTGGGAAGCAAAGGGCAACTATAACGAAGCTTACTCTAATCTCAAACTTTATCAGAAATATTATGAACGCAATGAGGAATCTCTGAAAAAACGTGAGGTTCCAAAAGCATTAGCTCGCGAGATGATTGCTCGTCAGAACGACCAGATGAAGATATTAGAGAAAAACGCTCAGTTAAGCCGCTATTATATGTATCTTGCCTTACTGCTGGTTATTGTCGTAGCATTAATAGTGGCTGTCGTGGCAATCTGGTTCCGTCAGCGTTACCGCCTAAGAAAAATCGAAAACCGAGAACTGAGGAATTCATTGCAGCAGGAAACGCTGATTTACAACATGAATCTGAAGAATTTTGAAAACGATATCAAACATAAGGACTGCGAAATCAGTTCCTCTACCCTACTCTTAGCAAACAAGAACGAAGTATTGCAGCAAATTAGCGACATCACCAAGCGATACTACGACAATGGGAAAATTCCGCTTGAATACGTCAACCAGATAAACAGCACCATCAAGAACAGTCTGCAAACCGATGATGAATGGTCACGGTTCAAATTCCACTTCGATTCCGTCCATCCCAATTTCTTTGTGAAGTTGAAAGAGAAATGCTCCGACTTGACGGAAAACGACCTCCGTCTCTGTGCCTATATCAGTATTGGTCTGCGAGCCAAAGAGATTGCTGAAATGCTGAATGTAACGCCCGACAGCGTCAACACCAACCGCTATCGCCTCCGCAAAAAATTAGGATTGCGACGTGGAGAGTCTCTTGACGAGTTTATTAGAAAGTTGGGGGAGAACTAATACAGACGGAAGTTGCAATAGAATCCTATATCAAACAGCGATAATGTTCCGCATCGTAGTTCTCGCGCTCCGCGCGGGAACAAATCCATCGTCAAATACGGATGTCGTAGAGCCGCGATGCATGGAGGTTCCGCGCTCCGCGCGGGACGATAACCGAATAACAAATTCGGAAAATGTACCCGCATCGTAGTTCTCGCGCTCCGCGCGGGAACAAATCCATCGTCAAATACGGATGTCGTAGAGCCGCGATGCACGGAGGTCTCGCGCTCCGCGCGGGACGATAACCGAATAACAAATTCGGAAAATGTACCCGCCTCGTAGTTCTCTCGCTCCGCGCGGGAACAATATCCATCGTCAAATACGGATATCGTAGAGCCGCGATGCACGGAGGTCCCGCGCTCCGCGCGGGACAACTACCGCATTATACTCAAAGAACTGCCAACGTATTACACAATTACACTATTTTTATATATTACTGTCCGGTAAACTTAACCTCTCATGTGCCCCATCCTCATCTACAGACGGGTTGGGGCTTTTTACTTGTCCGATAAGCACATCTCACGATGCC
>JBMNUV010000014.1:0-89091 GCA_050946455.1 Prevotella sp. | reverse complement strand
TAATATAAAAAACTTAATTATGAGACTTAAAAACATAAAAAAGTCTGTTTAGAATAAATTTTCACTCGATTTTATATGATTTTTAATGTAAATCACAAGTTTTCTGTACCTTGTCAATATGCACAATTCTTTATGTCTAATACTTGGATAAATGTCACTCCCACACTTTCATATTAGACAACGCGATATGAAAGAAATGACTAATGATGATTGTCACAATTTGAGTGAATGTTGAAATAAGTAAAACAAAAAAAATTCATTTATCAATTATTCAGTTGTGAAGCTAAAATAACCGAACATTTGTAACTGACTTTTTTTCTCCAAAAACTATTTGAAAGGGCTAACGTTTTATGACCGTCTATTTGCTTGAAAACTACTTAAAAGCGTGGAAACCAAAACCCGAAAAACTCTCAAAATCATTTGGTTGTTAAGAAGATTTGAGTTATATTTGCACATAAAATAAAGTTACTCTTAAAGAATATTCAAACGAAGACTATGAATAACAATAACACGACAACTGCCACTGGTAAGGTACTCCTCATTTATACAGGAGGTACTATTGGCATGGGACGCAATTCTGAAACAGGTGCTTTGGAGCCACTCAACTTCAATCACTTAATAGAACGAATGCCTGAGTTTGAATATCTCCAAACGGGAATTGACGTTTATCAGTTTACTCCGCCTATTGATTCCAGCAATATGAACCCAAAGTACTGGGCACAGTTGGTTAGAATCATTGCAGACCGCTACGACCGCTACGATGGTTTCGTGATTCTGCATGGTACTGACACGATGGCTTATACGGCTTCTGCTCTTTCCTATATGTTGGAAAACCTCACAAAGCCTGTCATCCTAACCGGAAGCCAGTTGCCTGTGGGACAACTGAGAACTGATGGCAAAGAAAACCTCGTCACCAGCATTGAGATAGCCTCCATGCATGATGAGCAGGGCCACGCTCTCGTGCCCGAAGTATGCATCTATTTTAGTGGACGACTGCTTAGGGGTAACCGCGCCACCAAACAGAACGCCGATGGATTCAATGCCTTTGACTCATTTAACTATCCCCACTTGTGCGATGCTGGAGTAAACTTTGACTTCCACACGCATTATATCATGCAACCCAATTGGGACAAGCCAATGATACCCCACTATGCTATGAACTCCAATGTGATGGTGTTCTCATTCTTTCCAGGAATAGAAGAGGACATCATGCGAAGCGTGCTGTCAGCCAAGAACTTGCGTGGTATCATCATGCGAAGCTATGGGAGCGGCAACGCACCACAAACACCGTGGTTGATGCGCTTGCTCAAAGAGGTTTCCGAAAGGGGAATCGTGGTTGTCAACATCAGCCAGTGCATTGCCGGTTTCGTTGAGATGAGCCGCTACGATGCAGGGTATCACCTTCAGAGTGTAGGAGTGGTGAGCGGTTACGACTCCACGGTAGAGGCTTCGGTCACAAAACTGATGCACTTGTTAGGAAAATACAACGATTACCATGTCGTGCGCAATCTCATGTCACGATGTCTCGCCGGAGAGTTTACGATACCGCAGCAAAACGGTAACAAGGACACCATCTGACTAAAAGCAAAATCCCTTTTTTCTAGCATTTTTCACTGAAAAGATAAGGGACGTTCGTTATAATAGCTTATTATGGAGATACAATAATAGTGGGTATTTTTTATCCGCGATGGTAGGTGTGTTGCCAATATTTTGTTATAACTCATCGCTTTACAAAGAAATTTTATTAATTTTGCAGCGTGATATATTATTTCTCTGCAACAGGCAACACACGTTGGGCTGCAAAAAAACTCAGCGAAGCTACTGGAGAAGAACTTATTTTCATCTCTGACCAGCTTAATACGCCCTGCCGGTACCAATTAAAGCCGGACGAGCGTATCGGTTTTTGTTTTCCTGTTCACGGATGGAGACCACCCTTTGTTGTGAGAGATTTTATAGCACGTATGCAGTTCGACAGCAGCGTAAAAGACCATTTCACCTATGCTGTTATCACTGCAGGCGATACAACTGGAGAGACATTTCGTATATTCGAGAACGACCTCAAGGTGAAAGGAATGTCACTGCATGCCCGTTGCGCCTTGTTGATGCCTGAATCCTACGTGGGTCTCCCCTTCATGGACGTAGACAAGAAGGAACGCGAAAAGCAAAAGAAACTCAAAGCCGAGGAGGATTTGAATGCCTTCCTGCCCAATGTTATCCATCGGCTCAAGAAAGACGGACCTCTCTATATCGGGCGTTGGCCTCGCATCAATTCGCGCTTATTGGGTGCAGGATTTTTGAAACTTGTCGACGACAGCAAATTCCATGTCAATTCACAGCGTTGCGTCAAATGCGGAATTTGCGCCGATGTATGTCCACAGCACGACATTGAGGGTGGACTTGGTTATGAGCCACATTGGAAACACGACGGTTCTTGCCTCACGTGCTTCGCCTGCTACCACCACTGTCCCCATCACGCCATTGAGTTCGGCAAGCAAACCCAGCACAAAGGACAGTACTTCTACGAAAAAAGAAATTAACAACAAAATAAAATGATGAAAAAGCTACTATTCTTCTTATGTCTCTTTATGACAGCCACTTACGTTCAGGCAGTGAAAGTAAACCCTGAACCCGCTGTCATCACTCAAAGCGATGGCACGCAACTAACGGTCTATGCTTACGGCGACGCAGATTGCCACTGGTACACTACTGCCGACGGCGTTCTGCTCGTTCATGTGGGTACCAACTATTATGTAGCCAACGTTACTGCAGACGGCGCTCTCCAAAGTTCAAAAATGTTAGCTCACGAACCAGCTCTCCGGACAGTTGCTGAGCAGAGAATTATCAAAGCGCAAGACCGTCAACTTTTCACCAAAAGTATGGATACCAAATTAGATGCCTTGCGCAGAATCTCCATCGCCAACAACAGCTACTTCCCACACGAAGGCTCTCCCAAAGCTCTCGTAATTTTGGTTAACTTTGCCGATTCAACATTCTCCCTTGCCGACCCGGTCAAGAGTTTTAATCAATATCTCAACTCTACTCTGGAAAATGGCTCTTTGGAGAACTTTGGCAATCGCGAGAACCGCAATTATGGCAGTGTACGCAGCTATTTCAATGACATGAGCTTTGGACAGTTCACCCCCCAGTTCGACATTGTCGGCCCTGTGACCATGCCCCAAGGTCTTGCCTACTATGGTAGTAACAATGGCAGTATCATAGATGCAAAGGTAGGCGAAATGATGAGCGCTGCTTGCCAGCAGGTTGATGACGAAGTAAACTTTGCCGACTACGATAGTGACGGCAATGGTTACGTTGACCTCGTTTACTTCATCTACGCAGGTTATTCCGAGAGTTTTTCGCAGAACTCTTCAGACTGTATATGGCCTAGATCTGGAACCATGACTATCGGTACGTTTGACGGCAAGCAAGTTAGTCGTTATGGCGTTAACAATGAGCTTAATGGCTATCCAGGCGCTTTCTCCAAAGCACCCTACAAGCGCATCAACGGCATTGGTCTCTTCTGTCATGAGTTCTCACACACAATGGGACTGCCCGACTTCTACCCTATCAACACCTCAGCTCAAGTCGACAATCAAGCTATGGAATATTGGGACCTCATGGACGGAGGCGAATATTTAGACGGAGGCTATTGTCCCACTCCTTACACTCCTTGGGAGCGCGAGGTAATGGGATGGATGAGTCTCGAAACTCTCAGTGAGGCTCAATACGTAGAAATGCAGCCCGTACAAAATGGCGGGAAAGCCTACAAGGTTTTGGCTGACAACGGCGAGTATCTCATCCTTGAGAACATTCAAAATCACGGATGGAACTTGCGTCAATATGGTCACGGACTATTGGTTTACCGCATTGACTATCCCTACACAACTGTCAATTTTAACGACAATCCCAATAATACTAAAGGGAAACCAGCCGTCACCATTGTTCCAGCCGACGGACTACTCATCAGTTCTTACTCTATTGATGGCGAGACTGTTACAAGAGACCAATATAACAGTAGCCATGCCGGTGACCCCTTCCCCGGCACGAGTGGGGTTACAGAGCTGACGAGTGTGACGCTCAATGAGTCAACGCTTACTACTGCTCCACTTTACGATATTCAAGAAGACACGGAGGCAGGCATCATATCCTTCGCATTCATCGACCGGCAATACTCAAGCATCCAAGGCATCACAGAGAAGGCACAAACCAATGGCAACGTATATACCTTAGACGGACGCTATGTCGGAACCAGTCTCAACGGTCTTGCAAAAGGAATCTATGTGAAGGACGGTAAGAAGATAGTCATTAAATAACAAAATGAAACCTATATCTCATATCGCCGCAGAAGTTGAACAGACTTCTGCGGCCTTTTTTATCCCAATGGAACACTTCAAAGGAACTTCTATACCAATAAGTTGAGTTTTCATGAAAAAACTCACTTGAAGATTTTCTAATTAAGAGATAAATGATTAACTTTGCAACCACGAAATAGAAAGAAAGAAGATTCATTCAATATTCATAAACATTTTTAGCGAATATGATCATTTATTCAAAAGAAGTCGACAACATGTGCGTTGTCAAGAAGGGTCCCAACCACGGACCTGCTCCAATTCCTGAAGAAGGAAAATGGATTAAGGCTAAAGAGATTAAAGACATCTCGGGTTATACTCACGGTGTGGGATGGTGCGCTCCTCAGCAGGGAGCCTGCAAACTCTCCCTCAACATCAAAGAGGGCGTAATCGTGGAATGCCTTGTTGAGACTATCGGTTGCACGGGTATGACCCATTCTGCCGCTATGGCTTCTGAGATTCTTCCCGGTAAGACTATCCTTGAGGCTTTGAACACTGATCTTGTTTGCGATGCCATCAACACCGCTATGCGCGAACTTTTCCTGCAGATTGTCTATGGCCGCAGTCAGAGTGCTTTCTCTGAGAATGGTTTGGCAGTTGGCGCTGGTTTGGAGGATCTTGGCAAGGGTCTGCGCTCTCAGACTGGTACACTCTATGGCACACTCGCCAAGGGTACACGTTATCTGGAACTCACCGAAGGCTACATTACAAAGATGTTCCTCGACAAAGACGACCAGGTTTGCGGTTACGAGTACGTGCATCTGGGCAAGATGATGGAAGCCATCAAGAACGGCATGGATGCCAACGAAGCTGTGAAGAAGTTCACCGGTCGCTATGGCCGCACAACTGCTGAGCAGGGTATTGTTAAATCTATTGACCCACGTAAAGAATAAGGAGGAACTGAACTATGATTAGAAAAGTGCAATATGAGAGCCAAGAGCGTCGCGAGAAGCAAGTAAATGCTGCCCTCAACGCTGAAGGCATTAAAAACCTCGAAGAGGCTAACGAGATTTGCGACAAGCTCGGTATCGATCCTTATCAGATTTGCGAAGATACACAGCGCATCTGCTTTGAGAATGCTAAATGGGCTTATGTTGCTGGTGCTGCCATTGCCATCAAGCGTGGTGTAAAGAGCGCAGCTGAGGCTGCTGAGGCTATCGGCGTTGGTCTGCAATCATTCTGCATTCCCGGAAGTGTTGCCGACGACCGCAAGGTAGGTATTGGTCATGGCAATTTGGCTGCCCGTCTGCTCCGTGAAGAGACTGAATGCTTTGCTTTCTTGGCTGGTCACGAGAGTTTTGCTGCAGCTGAGGGTGCCATCAAAATTGCCGAGATGGCTAACAAGGTACGCAAAAAGCCGCTTCGCGTTATCCTTAACGGTTTGGGCAAGGACGCTGCACAGATTATTAGCCGTGTGAATGGCTTCACATACGTACAGACTCAGTTCGACTACTTCACCTCTGAGCTGAAGGTGGTTCGTGAGATTCCTTACAGCAACGGTCCCCGTGCCAAGGTAAAGTGCTATGGTGCAGACGATGTTCGCGAGGGTGTAGCTATCTTGTGGAAGGAGAACGTAGACGTTTCGATTACCGGTAACTCTACCAACCCCACCCGTTTCCAGCACCCCGTTGCAGGTACCTACAAGAAGGAGCGCTTAGCAGCTGGCAAGCCTTACTTCTCAGTAGCTTCTGGTGGTGGTACAGGTCGTACACTTCACCCCGACAACATGGCTGCAGGTCCCGCCTCCTACGGTATGACCGATACCATGGGCCGTATGCACAGCGACGCACAGTTTGCCGGTTCTTCTTCAGTTCCAGCACACGTGGAAATGATGGGTTATCTGGGTATGGGCAACAACCCCATGGTGGGTGCAACCGTAGCCGTAGCCGTTCAGACCGACTTGCTGCTTAATGGCAAATAATCGTCAATAGCAACACATATTATTATATAAGGAGCACCCAAAAGGATGCTCCTTTTTTATTTATTTATAAGCATTTTCCCACACTATAGGATTGAATTATAAAGCTATCTATACTGAAACTCAGCATGGCTGAAGATTCTAATAGCTCCCGAGAGATCCGAGTGCTCCGAGCCTTCCGAATTCTCTGAGGTCTCCGAGAGTTCCGGGAGCTCAGAGTTCTCCTAGCCCTCCGAATTGCCCGATTTCCCAACTATTTTAAATCGCAACATATAAAATCTCCCAAAAGGAAATACGTTTCTGCAATCTTTTTTTTAACTTTGCATCAAAATTATTGAACGTTCAATTTTGATAGAGAAACATATCGTTTTAGAAGATATTGATGCCGTAGTGTTCTACGGTATCAACAACAGTCACTTGCAGATGCTCAAATCGTTGTTCCCAAAATTGCGCATCATGGCAAGAGACAATGTCATCCGTCTGCTTGGTGATGAGGAAGAGATGGCTAAAGCAGAGGAAGATATTGAGAAGATGAGAATGCACGTACTGAAATACAATAGTATCTCAGACGAGGATATTCTTGACATTATCAAAGGCAAACAAACGAAGGCCGATGGGGTGAAGGGAGTCATCTGCTACAGTATTTCCGGAAAACCTATCGTGCCCAAGACTCCCAATCAACAAAAATTGATTGATGAGTATGCCAAGAACGACATGATATTCGCTGTGGGACCTGCCGGAACCGGCAAAACATACTTGAGCATCGCCCTCGCAGTGAAAGCCTACAAGGAGAAGACTGCCCGCAAAATCATCCTCTCGCGACCGGCAGTGGAAGCTGGCGAAAAACTCGGATTCCTCCCAGGCGACATGAAGAACAAGATTGACCCCTATCTGCAGCCTCTCTACGATGCGCTGGAAGATATGCTCCCGCAAGTGAAGTTGCAGGAGATGATGGAGAAAAACATCATACAGATTGCGCCATTGGCTTTCATGCGCGGACGCACTTTGTCGGATGCAGTGGTGATTCTTGATGAGGCTCAGAATACCACATCTGCCCAGATTCGTATGTTTCTTACTCGTATGGGATGGAACACGAAGATGATTATCACTGGCGATATGACTCAAATCGATTTGCCACATGAACAACGGAGCGGATTGGTCGAGGCACTGAAAATCCTCAAAGATGTGGAAGGTATCTCCGTCGTGAAGTTAGGCAAAGAGGACATCGTCAGGAACAAACTCGTAACGCGAATCGTAAACGCCTATGAGAGCCACGATAGGGCGATGAAAGAAAAAGAAGTAACTCAAAAAAAATCATAATCAAATGAAAGCTATTACAAAAACCGATTTCCATTTCAATGGGCAGAAGAGTGTTTATCACGGTAAAGTAAGAGATGTCTACAACATCAATGACGACTTGATGGTGATGGTAGCTACCGACAGAATCTCAGCCTTCGACGTGATTCTGCCCAAAGGCATTCCTTTCAAAGGACAGGTGCTGAACCAGATAGCCGCCAAGTTTTTGGATGCCACGAGCGACATCTGCCCCAACTGGAAACTCGCCACTCCCGACCCAATGGTAACGGTGGGATTGAAATGCGAGGGGTACCGCGTGGAGATGATTATCCGTTCCATCCTCACCGGCAGCGCATGGAGAGCCTACAAGGACGGTTGCAGAGAGCTTTGCGGCGTGAAACTTCCCGACGGCATGAGGGAGAACCAACGATTCCCCGAACCCATTATCACCCCTACAACGAAGGCCGACGAAGGTCACGACTTGAACATCTCTCGTGAAGAGATTATCAAGCAGGGAATTGTTCCTGCTGAGGACTATGCCGTCATAGAAGACTACACACGCAAACTGTTCAAGCGTGGTCAGGAAATCGCAGCTAAGCGCGGACTGATTTTGGTCGACACTAAATATGAATTTGGCAAGCGCGACGGAAAAATTTATCTGATTGATGAAATCCATACGCCGGATTCCAGCCGCTATTTCTATGCCGACGGCTACGAGGAGCGTTTTGCCAAGGGCGAGCCTCAAAAACAGCTTTCAAAGGAATTTGTACGCCAATGGCTGATTGAGCATAACTTCATGAATCAACCCGGTCAAGTAATGCCGGAAATCACTGATGAGTATGCTGAGAGCGTAAGCGAGCGCTATATTGAGCTTTATGAGCATATCACTGGCGAAAAGTTTGACAAAGCCGCCGAGACAGGAGACGTTCTGGGTCGCATTGAGAAGAACGTGAGCGAATACTTGAAAGAAGTTAAAAGATGAGAGGCATGAGGAATAGCTGATGATGAAATGATAAAGTTTAGTGCAGAATGCACTCATTCTATCCATTAGCTTCCCGACTCAGAAATAGAATATGTATCAACAGGAAAAAATCACCCCTTATTCCAACAACGAGAAAAAGGGTCAGCAGGTAGAGGAGATGTTCGATAACATCGCCCCTACCTACGACACCTTAAACCATCGGCTGTCGTGGAACATTGATAAGATGTGGCGCAACCGGGCTATCAACGCGCTGAAAGAATATCATCCGCAGCGAATGCTCGACATCGCCACGGGCACGGGTGACTTTGCTATCCTCGCAGCTCAACAATTACATCCTCAACAACTCATAGGAGCCGATATTTCGGAAAAGATGATGGAAATCGGCACCCAAAAAGTGAAACGATGCGGATTGGACAATGTCATCAGCTTCAAGAAGGAAGACTGCATGGCTCTGAGTTTTAACGACAACACTTTCGATGCCGTGACTGCCGCTTTCGGCATTCGCAACTTTGAGAATCTCGACAAGGGACTGAAAGAAATCCATCGAGTGTTGACCCCCGGAGGTCACCTGAGTATCGTGGAACTGACCACACCCGTGACATTTCCGATGAAGCAACTGTTCAAGATTTACAGTAACACCGTTCTACCGCTCTACGGTAGAATGATAAGTAAGGACAACAGCGCATACGAATATCTAACGAAGACCATCGAGGCTTTTCCCCAAGGAGAGGTTATGATGGACATCTTCAAGAAGGCTGGTTTCGCCAAGGCTACATTCAAGCGGCTCACTTTCGGCATCTGCACAATGTATCTTGCAGAGAAATAGCAGATACTTGATACCTTATTATATATAATGAATACATAACAACCCCTATATGGACAAATACGGACTCATAGGATACCCACTCGGTCATTCATTTTCTATTTCTTATTTCAATGAGAAATTTGAGAATGAACACATCAATGCGAAATACATCAATTTCGAGATTCCCTCCATTGAGGGTTTGACCGAAGTACTGGAGCGCAACCCAGAGCTACGCGGACTGAACGTTACCATCCCCTACAAAGAGCAGGTGATGAAATACCTTGATGCCATTAGTCCTGAGGCCGAAGCCATAGGGGCTGTCAACGTGATTCGGGTGACCCATAAGGGCAACAAGATTTCCCTAAAGGGTTTCAACAGTGACGTTATCGGATTCACGCAAAGCATTGAGCCACTGTTGGAACCGTCACAGAAGAAGGCTCTCATCTTGGGTACAGGCGGTGCAGCCAAGGCTATCAATTATGGATTGAAGTCGCTGGGATTACAGACTCAATTAGTGAGTCGCACTAAAAAAGAAGGTGCCATCACTTATGAATGGCTGACTCCCAAACTCGTCAAGGAGTTCAACGTCATTGTCAACTGCACGCCAGTGGGCATGTATCCACATGCCGACGAATGCCCGAAAATTCCATACGAGGCAATGGACACCCACACATTACTTTACGATTTAATCTATAATCCCGATGAGACGCTATTTCTCAAGCGTGGACGCGAACGCGGTGCAACTGTGAAGAACGGACTTGAGATGCTCCTTCTTCAAGCCTTCGCCTCATGGGAATTCTGGAATGGAAAAGACTAATAATTAGATATGATGACAAACAGATATATGCAAAGAGGCGTCAGCGCAGCCAAGGAAGACGTGCACAACGCCATCAAGAATATTGATAAAGGAATCTTCCCGCTGGCATTCTGCAAAATCATGCCCGACATCGTGGGCGGTGACCCAGAGTATTGCAACATCATGCATGCTGATGGAGCCGGCACCAAGTCGAGCCTTGCCTATATATATTGGAAAGAGACGGGTGACTTGAGCGTTTGGAAAGGTATTGCCCAAGATGCCATCGTAATGAATACCGACGACCTGCTCTGTGTGGGCGCAGTAGACAATATTCTGGTCAGTTCCACCATCGGGCGCAACAAGATGCTGATTCCTGGAGAAGTGATTTCCGAAATCATCAACGGCACTGACGAGATTCTTGCCGATATGCGTAAAATGGGTATTGGCATCTGGCCTACAGGCGGTGAGACAGCCGACGTGGGCGACCTTGTACGCACCATTATCGTGGACTCCACAGTGACTTGCCGCATGAAACGGGCTGACGTTATCAACAATGCCAATATCCGACCGGGTGACGTAATCGTTGGTTTGAGCTCTACAGGTCAGGCAACTTATGAGCATGAATACAACGGCGGTATGGGCAGCAACGGACTGACGAGCGCCCGCCATGATGTCTTTGCCAAATATCTCGCTACAAAATATCCCGAGAGCTATGATGCAGCCGTACCTTCCGAATTGGTTTACAGTGGCAAATACAAGCTTACGGATTCCGTAGAAGGCAGCCCCATCAATGCCGGTAAACTTGTCCTCTCCCCCACTCGTACGTACGCGCCCGTCATCAAGAAACTACTTGACGAACTTCGTCCGGAGATTCATGGAATGGTACACTGCACCGGTGGAGCACAAACCAAAGTAATGCACTTTGTGGGTGACAACTGCAAGGTGGTAAAAGACAACATGTTCCCCATTCCCCCATTGTTCAAAGCAATTCATGACTGTTCCGGCACTGACTGGAAAGAGATGTACCAAGTGTTCAACATGGGTCACAGAATGGAAATCTATGTTCGCCCCGAAGTAGCTGACAAAGTGATTGCCATCAGCAAGAGTTTCAACATCGATGCCCAAGTGGTGGGTCACATCGAAGAAGGCAAGAAGAGCCTCACTATCAAGAGCGAATTCGGAGTTTTTGAATACTAATAGACTATGCAAGACAACCAGATATTACAGAAGCTCAACGGACTTGATGCCCGCTACCAAGAAGTGGCAACGCTCATCACCGACCCTTCCGTCATCGCCGACCAACCCCGCTATGTGAAACTCACGAAAGAGTACAAGGAGTTGGGCGACATTATGGATGCCAAGAAACGCTATGTGGCTTGTCTCAATGCCATCAAAGACTCCAAAGACATGATTGCACAAGAAGATGATGCCGACATGAAGGAGATGGCTCGTGAGGAACTTGCCGAGAATGAGGCGCTGCGCCCAAAGATAGAAGAGGAAATCAAGATGCTCCTCATTCCTAAAGACCCCGAGGATGCCAAGAATGTACAGATGGAAATCCGTGCAGGAGCTGGTGGCGATGAAGCTGCCCTTTTCGCAGGCGACTTGTTCAATATGTACAAAAAATATTGTGAGTCGAAGCATTGGACGGTAAGCGTGACCAGCGTATCGCCGGGTGCCGTGGGCGGTTACAAGGAAATCGACTTCGCTGTATCAGGCGAAAATGTATATGGCACGCTGAAATATGAATCGGGCGTTCACCGCGTTCAGCGTGTACCCGCAACCGAGACCCAGGGCCGCATGCACACTTCGGCAGCAACGGTGGCAGTGCTGCCCGAAGCCGATAAGTTTGAAGTGAACATCAACGAAGGTGACATCAAGTGGGATACGTTCCGCTCCAGTGGTGCAGGAGGTCAGAACGTCAACAAGGTTGAATCGGGTGTTCGACTTCGCTATCCGTGGAAGAATCCTAACACCGGAGAGGTGGAAGAGATTCTTATCGAATGTACTGAAACGCGTGACCAGCCCAAGAACAAGGAACGCGCCCTATCGCGTCTGCGCACGTTCATCTACGACCGAGAGCATCAAAAATATATGGACGACATCGCCAGTCGCCGCAAGACTCTCGTGTCCACGGGCGACCGCTCGGCTAAGATACGTACTTACAACTTCCCTCAAGGACGTGTCACTGACCATCGAATCGGCTACACCACTCACGACTTACAAGGATTCCTCAACGGCGACATCCAAGGCATGATAGATGCGCTCACCGTTGCTGAGAATGCAGAGAAACTGAAAGAGAACGAACTTTAAACCATCATATTATGACCAGAGAACAATTAGTAGAACAGATATTCGCAAAGAAGTCTTTCCTCTGCGTTGGCTTGGACACTGACATCAAGAAGATTCCTCCTTTCCTTCTCAATGAACCCGACCCCATATTTGCATTCAACAAGCAAATCATCGATGCAACAGCGCCCTTCTGCGTAGCTTACAAACCCAACATGGCTTTCTATGAGTGCATGGGCATGAAAGGTATTTCCGCATTCGAAAGTACCGTTCAATATATCAAGGAGAATTATCCCCTTCACTTTATCATTGCAGATGCCAAACGCGGCGACATCGGCAACACTTCCACCATGTATGCCAAGACTTTCTTCGAGGAATTTGATGTGGATGCGCTCACCGTGGCTCCCTACATGGGAAGTGACTCCGTGAGTCCCTTCTTAGAGTATCCGGGCAAATGGGTCATTCTGTTGGCTCTGACATCCAATGAAGGCAGCCAAGATTTCCAAATGGCACAAGATGTTGATGGAATGCGTCTTTTTGAACGCGTTTTAAACAAAGGACTCGAATGGGGCACGACAGACAACATGATGTTCGTTGTGGGAGCAACCCAAGGTTCTCTCATTGGTGACGTGCGCAAAGTTGCACCCGATTCTTTCCTACTCGTACCGGGTGTCGGTGCTCAGGGCGGCAGCCTTGAAGAAGTCTGCAAGTATGGCATGATTAAGGATTGCGGACTGCTTGTCAACTCTTCGCGCGGAATTATCTATGCGGGCAACGGTGACGATTTTGCCGAAGTCAGTGCGGCTAAAGCTAAATCACTCCAAGAGCAGATGGCAGCCGAACTGGATAAAGCTGCTGAACTAGATAAAGTAGAAAGCTAAGAAAACCACTACTTCGAGAAGGAATGACTTCTGAAAGTTGAACCAATTAAGAAATATCCGTATCGAAGGTTGTGATTCTCCTTCCATGCGGATATTCTTTTTGTATTCTGCCAACAAGAATTTAGAAATACCACACATATATTAACGTGAGTTCGATGAAAATAGTGAGCTATTCCGATTCAAAATTATTACTGTCCGGTAAACATTTTGAGGAAAAATGGTGCATCCGAAACAGGGAGTCATCTTGTCCTGACCCTTCATAGAAAGGGATAGCTTCCAAAAGTTTTCCCATGCCAGGTGCTTCCTCTGAGTTTTTTTAGTTGAAAAAACATCTCAGCAATCTCAGCAAAGCATCTAACATGTTGAAAGAAAAACTCTTACGTACATGAATAGATGATAAAACATCCCAGCAATATCTCAGCAACATCTCAGCAGACTGAGACGGAACATCTTTCCATATGGAATGGGCAAAGAAGTGACAAATAGAGCTTTAGAGCGAATTAAGAGCCTATTGAGCCAACCTGCCTTGTGATGAGGAAGAGGCATCGTGAGATGTGCTTATCGGACAAGTAAAAAGCCCCAACCCGTCTGTAGATGAGGATGGGGCACATGAGAGGTTAAGTTTACCGGACAGTAATAATTCAAAATCCGAAGAAATCACTTCAAGAACTATCTACTTGTGATTGCTGACAAGTGCCAGCAAATCGGGTGCCAATTGCCACCACGTCGGGTGCCAAGTGCCAACCATTCGGTTGCCACTTGTCACCACACGCAGATAAGCGCTGCTACGCTCTGACCAAATTAACAGCGGCGACTGAAACGCACTACAAACGCTTACTACTATATACGTAATATATAGTAGCAGTCACTTGCAGAATTGAGTGGAAGAATTAATCGAACTCACGTCAGATATTACCTATTTACCAAATGAAAGAAGATGATTACGAAAAGCAGTTTCTACCTTCTATTGCGGAAACGAAAAGAGTCGAAATGATTGGAAAACACAAGCCTCCAAGCACAAATAGTTGCTTCGAAAGATATAAAATACTCAAATATCGCACTAAGTTTTGGCTAGATAAATATTTTTTGCTACATTTGCAAAAATAATTATAGCTCTTATCTTTAAATAACAATATGGAATTTACAGCAAGACAAATTGCCGATTTCATCAAGGGGCGCATAGTTGGAGACGAGAATGCGTCTGTCCACACCTTTTCCAAAATAGAAGAAGGCTCCGCTGGAGCAATTACTTTTTTATCCAGTCCCAAATATGCCCATTATCTTGACAATACGAAGGCTTCCATAGTGCTGGTCGACGACACCATCGCCGTGGACAAGGAAGTGAAGCCAACCTTGATATTCGTAAAGAATGTAAGAGATTGCATAGCGCGTCTGCTTCAGCTCTATGCCAACTCTATCCCGCAGAAGAAAGGAATATCAGAGCAAGCATTCATTTCACCCAATGCAAAGATTGGCAAGGATGCCTACGTGGGACCTTTTGCTGTAATTAGCGATGGTGCCGAGATTGGTGACAACGCTCAGATTTATCCGAATGTATATGTGGGCGAAGGCGTAAAAATTGGCAATAATGTGAAGCTGTATCCCAATGTGGTTATCTATCATGGTTGTCGCATTGGCAACAACGTAACCCTTCATGCTGGAACCGTTATCGGTGCAGACGGATTCGGATTTGCCCCGACTCCTAACGGCTACGACAAGATTCCACAAATTGGCATCGTCACCATTGAGGACGATGTAGAGATTGGAGCCAACACGTGCGTTGACCGCTCTACTATGGGCAGCACGTACATTCGCAAGGGCGTGAAGTTGGACAACTTGGTGCAGATTGCTCACAACGTGGACGTTGGAGCCAACACGGTTATGTCAGCCCAAGTGGGTATTGCGGGGTCCACTAAAGTGGGACAATGGTGCATGTTTGGCGGTCAGACAGGCATTTCCGGTCACATCACCATCGGCGACAAGGTGTTTCTTGGTGCCCAGTCGGGAGTGCCCAGCAGCTTGAAGAGCAATCAGCAACTCATAGGCACTCCTCCTATGGAGAAGATTCCCTATTTCAAGAGCCAGGCCCTTTTCCAGAAATTGCCAGAGCTGTATAAGCAAATCAGCCAGTTGCAAAAGGAGATTGATGAATTAAAGAAGAACCAAAAATAAAGACGATAGATGGACACAATGAAACAGAGAACCCTCAAAGGTAGCTTCTCTCTCTTTGGAAAAGGACTGCATACAGGATTGAGCCTAACAGTTACATTCAATCCTGCCCCCGAAAATACTGGTTATAAGATACAACGCATCGACTTGGAAGGTCAACCCGTTATAGACGCAGTGGCTGAACATGTGGTTGATACCCAGCGCGGAACAGTCGTCGCCAATGGTGACGTTCGCGTGGGAACAATTGAGCATGGCATGGCAGCTCTCTATGCTCTTGGTGTTGACAACTGCCTTATTCAAGTCAATGGTCCCGAATTTCCAATTTTGGATGGCTCCAGCTTGGTTTTCGTACAGAAGATTCAAGAAGTGGGAACGGTTGAGCAGAATGCGCCCAAGGATTTCTATATTATACGTAAGAAGATTGAAGTGAAGGACGAGGAGTCTGGCTCTTGTATCACGATACTGCCCGACAACGAGTTTTCCATCACTGCTATGTGCAACTTCAATTCAAAGTTCATAGCCTCCCAATTTGCAACGCTCGATGCAGCCGACAAGTTCGCCACAGAAATTGCCCCTGCCCGCACTTTCGTTTTCGTGCGCGACATCGTACCTCTTTTGGAAGCCAACCTCATCAAGGGCGGTGACCTTGACAATGCCATCGTTATCTATGAGCAAATTGTTCCACAGGAGAAACTTGACAAACTGGCTGATTTGCTGCACGTGCCTCACATGGACGCCACCAAGCCCGGATATATACAGCACCGCCCACTGATGTGGGAAAACGAGTGCACACGCCACAAGCTACTCGACATCGTGGGTGACATGGCTCTTATCGGCAAGCCCATCAAGGGCCGTATCATTGCCACGCGCCCCGGTCATACCATCAACAACAAGTTTGCCCGCCTCATGCGCAAAGAAATACGCAAACATGAGGTGCAGGCTCCTATCTATGACCCGAACGATGAACCACTGATGGACAACATCCGCATTCGTCAACTCCTTCCCCATCGCTATCCCATGCAGTTGGTTGACAAAGTAGTGGCAATGGGCGCTACAAGTATTGTAGGCGTGAAGAATGTAACCGCCAATGAACCTTTCTTCCAAGGCCACTTCCCAGGCGAACCAGTCATGCCGGGTGTACTTCAGATTGAGGCTATGGCACAATGCGGCGGTCTTTTAGTTCTGAGTCAGTTGGAAGACCCCGAACACTGGTCGACTTACTTCTTGAAGATTGATGACGTGAAATTCCGCGACAAAGTAGTTCCCGGTGACACGCTGCTCTTCCGTGTGGAACTTCTCCACCCCGTTCGCCACGGCATCAGTTCCATGAAGGGGTACGTCTTTGTCGGTGACCATGTTGTCTCAGAAGCCACTTTTACAGCACAAATCAAAAAAAACAGATAAAGTATGAACCAAATAAGTCCACTTGCCTTCGTACATCCTGAAGCAAAGATGGGTGACAACAACATCATTGGTCCCTTTTGCTATATTGACCGCAATACGGTAATGGGCGACAATAATGTGTTACAAAACAGTGTCACCATCAACTACGGAGCACGAATTGGCAACAACAATGAGTTTTTCCCAGGAGCAAGCATTTCTACAAAACCACAAG
Source organism: Prevotella sp. (assembly GCA_050946455.1). Classification (GTDB taxonomy): domain Bacteria; phylum Bacteroidota; class Bacteroidia; order Bacteroidales; family Bacteroidaceae; genus Prevotella. Next base: position 71,991 of record JBMNUV010000014.1, on the reverse strand, counting down.
ACTTGAAGTTCAAGGGAGAAGATACGATATGCGAACTTGGCAGTTTCAATTCAATCCGTGAGAATGTCACAATATCGCGCGGCACAGCATCGAAGGGCACAACTCAAGTAGGCGACCACAACCTGCTGATGGAGAATATGCACATTGCCCATGATTGCTTCTTCGGCTCCCACTTGATTATTGGCAACTCCACCAAGTTCGGCGGTGAGGTTCTCGTGGATGACAACGCCATTATATCCGCCGAAGTGCTCTGCCATCAGTTCTGCCATATTGGTGGCTACGTGATGATACAAGGTGGGAGCCGCTTCTCGCAGGATATTCCTCCCTATATCATCGCAGGAAAGGAGCCTATCCGCTATGCGGGAGTCAACATTGTGGGCTTGCGTCGCCACGGCTTCAGCAATGAACTCATAGAACATATCCACAACGCCTATCGCCTTCTCTATTCAAAAGGCATTCTTTCAGAAGGCATTGAGGAAATCAAGAAAAACTTACAAATCACTCCTGAGATTCAATACATCATCGACTTTGTAAGTTCTTCCAAACGCGGTATCATCCGCTAATTCTTTTGAATACACTTCTCGTCATATTAGGTCCTACTGGTGTGGGAAAGACGGAACTTTGCCTCACCGTAGCCCAACATCTACATGTGCCTATCGTGAACGCTGATTCAAGACAGGTCTATGCCGAGATTCCCATTGGTACCGCCGCACCTACACCAGAACAGATGCGGTGCGTACCACATTTTTTTGTAGGTAACCATCATCTGGAAGATTACTATAGCGCCAGCCTTTACGAGCAGGATGTGCTCCACCTTCTCCCCAAGCTATTTGAAGATTCCAAGAAATTCCATCCCGACCATCCCGTGGCTCTCCTCACAGGAGGCTCCATGATGTATATTGACGCTGTATGCAAAGGTATCGACGACATTCCTACGGTGGACGACGTGACGCGCAACACGCTGAAGGAACGTCTCAACAAAGAAGGTTTGGATGCGCTGGTGGAAGAACTTCACCAACTTGACCCAGAGTATTGGCAAATCGTGGACCGCAAGAATCCACGCCGAGTAGTTCACGCTTTGGAAATTTGCATCATGACAGGTAAACCCATGTCATCGTTTCTTACTCATCAAGTGAAGAAACGTCCTTTCCGCATCCTCAAAATTGGTTTAAACAGAGATAGAACGGAACTTTACAACCGCATCAATTCCAGAGTGTTGGATATGATTGACAAAGGATTAATCGAGGAAGCCAACTCGGTTTACAATCTTCGGTCGATGAACGCACTCAACACTGTTGGGTTCAAAGAAATGTTTGAATATCTTGACGGATTGGTGACGCTGGACGATACGATTCTACACATACAATCCAACACACGTCGCTACATGCGCAAACAGTTCACATGGTTCAAACGTGACTCCGATATACGCTGGTTCCATCCCGACAACGTTAAAGAAATAATAAATTATATAGATGATAGGCTGAATTCCCCCGATTTTTCGTAATTTTGTCCCATGTTTATTACAATCGACAAACTAACACAGAATTGTTTCTAGGTATTTGCAACTATGAATAAAATAAAGAGATTCCTCCAATGGAGTTGGAAAAAGATAAAAGGGTTCTGGCCGTGGTATAAAAATCTATATCATGGAAAGGCTTGGTACACGAAAACACTCATCGGAATCGTATCCCTCATTGTAGTATTCTTCCTCTATTTAGGTGCCGTAGACATCAACTTTCTTTGGTTGTTCGGCAAATCTCCTGGCTATTTTTCCGGCATCTTAGACCCACAGACATCTCAGGCTTCAGAGATTTATTCAGCCGACGGAGTTCTCATCGGCAAGTATTTCAATGAGAACAGAACGCCCGTGAAATACGAAGATGTGAACCCCGCTTTCTACAAGGCATTGATTGATACCGAGGATGAACGCTTCTACAAGCATTTCGGTGTAGACCCCATTGGCTTGTTTGCCGCAGCAAAGGACGCTTTGCTCCGCCATGACGGTCGTGGAGCTTCCACCATCACGCAGCAGTTGGCGAAGAACATGTTCCGTGTACGTTCGCAATACTCCACTGGTCTGTTAGGACACATTCCAGGCGTAAGAATTCTTATCATCAAGAGTAAGGAATGGATTATTGCTACCAAACTGGAAACTGTTTACAGCAAACAGGAAATCCTCACGATGTATGCGAATACTGTGGACTTCGGTTCCAATGCCTATGGCATCAAGACGGCTGCCCGCACGTATTTCAATACAACTCCAAAGGATTTGACGACTGAACAATGCGCCGTTTTGGTTGGTATGCTCAAGGCAACGTCCTACTACAACCCACGCACAAATCCAGAGAACTCTCTCACACGTCGCAACCAAGTTCTCACCAACATGTACAATCACAACGACCTCACTAAGGCAGAATGTGATTCACTCAAGGAAATCCCCATCAAACTCAATCTCCACATTGAGGAGAACTACGATGGTATCGCACAATATTTCCGCAATGCGGTAGCCGATTATCTGAAACCTTGGTGCGACGACAACGGCTATGACCTCTATTCTGACGGCCTGAAGATTTATACAACACTCGATTCCCGAATGCAAGCGTATGCCGAGAAGGCTGTCATCAAACAAATGAAGCAAGTGCAACGCAACTTTGAGAACCATTGGGGGCCGTGGAACAAACGCGAATGCTGGATTGACGAGAAAGGAAATGTGATTCCCGGTTTCATCGAGAACATCGCTCGTCGCCTTCCTTATTATAAGATGCTCCAAGCTAAATACCCCGGGCAGCCCGACTCTGTAGATTATTACATGAACAAGCCCCACAAGGTGAAAGTGTTTGACTACGAGAAGGGATATAAGGAAATGGAGCTATCTTCTATGGACTCCATCCGCTATATGGTTCACTTCATGCACTGCGCATTTGTAGCCATGGAACCACAATCGGGTGCTGTGAAGGCATGGGTAGGCGATGTGGATTTCAACACATGGAAATATGATAAGGTGAAAGCCATGCGCCAGCCGGGCTCCACTTTCAAGCTCTTTGTCTATACAGAGGCAATGAATCAAGGTCTGACTCCCTGCGACAAGCGACGCGATGAATATATCTCCATGCAGGTCTACGACAAGATTCAGAAGAAAGAAGTGACGTGGACACCTACCAATGCCAACGGTTCTTTCTCCGGTGATTCCATCCCTTTGAAGAATGCTTTCGCTAAGAGTATCAACTCTATCGCCGTCCGACTTGGTCAGGAGGTAGGAATCCGCTCTATCATAGAGACTGCCCAGAAGATGGGTATCCAGAGTCCACTCGATGATACGCCATCGTTAGCTTTGGGTTCCAGCGATGTCAACCTGTTAGAATTGGCTGATGCTTATTGTACGATAGCCAACGACGGAAAACATCACGACGCTGTGCTCGTTACAAGAATCGTTGACTCGAAAGGTAAAGAGGTTTATGTCTCTCCCGATGACACCGAGCAGGCTATTCCCTATAAGAGTGCTTTCCTGATGCAAAAGATGCTCATGGGAGGTCTACGCGAACCCGGTGGCACCTCACAGAGCCTCAACGGTTATGTCGGCGACTTCCGCGATTGCGACTGGGGTGGCAAGACAGGAACTTCCAACAATCACTCCGATGCTTGGTTCATGGGTGTAAGTCCCAACTTGGTTGTTGGTGCGTGGGTCGGTGGAGAGTACCGAAGCATCCACTTCCGAACAGGTGCTTTGGGACAAGGCAGCCGCACGGCATTGCCAATCTGCGGAAACTTCCTTAAGTCATTATTGTCAGATTCTAACTTCAAGCAATACCACGCTAAGTTTAAATCACCGCAGGACCCCGACATCACGAAGGATATGTATGAATGCCCCAGCTATTATCAGCCGGTGAAGCATCGGGTTGACACTGACTCCACACAGGTTATCAACGAAGAGATACAACTTGATGATGAGGGTAACCCCATTGTCACTACCGAAGAACCGAAAGAGGTTGCTCCCGCACAACCTGGTGACACTAAGAAGGAACCTGCTGTAGAGCCCAAAAAGAAAGAGACTCCTAAACGTCCCAAAGAGGTGACGATGGATGATTTCTAAAAATATGCTCCAAGCCCGTCTGTGAATTTTCTGTCGCAGACGGGCTTTGTCTTTATGTTAAAGAATGCACTGTGAATGGAGTAAAATTAGAAAAACTTGTTCTGTAAACTATCAATATCCAATCTTTTTGTTATCTTTGCAGAATAATAGCAACAAGAAAACAAAAATCAACACGATAAGATGATGACAACGAAAACAGAAGCTGAGAACGAAGAGAAACACAGCTTGAGTTTTGTAGAACAATTGGTTGAAGAAGACCTTGCCGCTGGCAAGAACGACGGACGTATTCAGACTCGTTTTCCGCCGGAGCCTAACGGCTATCTTCATATAGGTCACGCCAAGGCAATCTGCATGGACTTCGGTGTGGCTGAACGCTACAACGGCGTTTGCAACTTGAGATTCGACGACACGAACCCCAGCAAGGAAAATACGGAATATGTTGAGAATATCCTCTATGATATCAAATGGCTGGGATTTAAGTGGGGACACATCTATTACGCCTCCGACTACTTCCAGAAGTTGTGGGATTTCGCTATTTGGATGATTAAGCAAGGCTATGCCTACGTGGATGAGCAGACATCTGAGCAGATTGCTGAGCAGAAAGGAACACCCACCACACCGGGAGTTGCCTCTCCTTACCGAGACCGCCCAATAGAGGAGAACCTTGAGCTCTTCATGAAAATGAACACACCAGAGGCTGTAGAGGGAAGTATGGTGTTGAGAGCCAAACTCGATATGAGCAATCCCAACATGCACTTCCGCGACCCCATCATGTATCGTATCATTCAGACGCCGCACCACCGCACAGGAACGAAGTGGCACTGCTACCCCATGTACGACTTCGCCCACGGACAAAGCGACTACTTTGAGGGAGTCACCCACTCAATCTGCACTCTTGAATTCGTTCCTCACCGCCCACTCTACGACAAGTTCGTGGATTTCTTGAAAGAATATGACGGCTCCGCAGCCAAAGGCATGGACAACTATCGTCCCCGTCAGATTGAGTTCAACCGTTTGAACTTGACCTATACCGTCATGTCGAAGCGCAAGCTCCACACTCTTGTTGACGAGCATTTCGTCAATGGCTGGGACGACCCGCGCATGCCGACCCTTTGCGGTATGCGTCGCCGTGGCTACAGCCCCGAGAGCATTCGTAACTTTATCAAGTCTATCGGCTACACCAAGTTTGACGCCCTCAACGATATGGCACTCTTGGAAGCAGCCGTGCGCGAGGACCTTAACAAGAGAGCCATCCGCGTGAGTGCCGTACTTGACCCTGTGAAGCTGGTTATCACCAACTATCCCGAAGGCAAGAGCGAGGAGATGGATGCCATCAACAATCCGGAGGATGAGAACGCCGGTAGTCACACTATCACGTTCACCCGCAACCTGTGGATAGAACGTGCCGACTTCATGGAAGATGCTCCCAAGAAATTCTTCCGTATGACTCCCGGCAAGGAGGTACGTCTCAAGAACGCTTATATCGTGAAGTGCACCGGCTGCACCAAGGATGCCGAAGGCAACATCATTGAGATTCAGGCAGAATACGACCCCGAAAGCAAGAGTGGTATGGCTGGAGCCAACCGCAAGGTAAAGGGCACGCTCCACTGGGTTAGCCAGGATGCCTGTGTTAAGGCTGAGGTGCGCGAGTACGACCGGCTGTTCAACGTGGAAAATCCTTCTGCCGATGAGCGCGACTTCCGCGAACTGCTCAACCCGGAGAGTTTACACGTATTCAAGAACTGCTTCGTTGAGAAATACGCCGCAGAACGCAAGCCCGGTGAGTATCTTCAGTTCCAACGCGTGGGTTACTTCATGGCTGACCCCGACGGAAATGAAGAGCACCCTGTATTCAACAAGACTGTAGGATTGAAGGATACGTGGGCAAAGCAAATGAACAAATAATGAACATAAGGAGTCTGAAGAAGAATTAAATTATGGATGAATTCTTCAACTCAAAAGAGTTTAAGGAAAAACTTTCAAAATACGAAGAGGCCAAGCAACAAGGTCTCTCCGTATTTTTGGATTCTGACGATATGGCAGACATCGCCGAATACTACCACCTTCAGCACCGCGACAAGGAGGCTGTAGAGATATGCGACGAGGCTCTCGCCATGTTTCCCCATTCCTTACGCCCTTTGGTTTTCAAAGCCCGTATCGAGCTTATTCTCCATAAAGACCCAGACAAAGCCGAATCCTATTTGGAACAAATAGACGACACCGACGACCTTGATTATTATTATCTCTACGCCGAAATCCTCCTTGCGAGGGGAAAAGGCAAAGAGGCTGAGGAATATTTGGAAGATGTCTACGACCGCTTGGAGGATGAGGATGACCGCGCCGACTTTGTGCTCGACGTGGCTCTGATGATGTGCGACTATTACATGATGGACGAGGCGCAACGCTGGCTCAACCTTTCCGATGAGCCTGACCAAGCCGACTATCAGGAAGCTAAAGGGCGTATAGCCCTCTATAAGGGCCGCTACGAAGAAAGTGAGAAGATTTTCAACCAACTGCTTGACAAAGACCCCTACTCCTCACCTTACTGGAATACACTTGCCACGTCACAGTTCCTACGCAACGATATCCACGATTCTATCGAGAGCAGCGAATATAGCATCGCCATCAACCCCAACGACGACGAAGCCCTACTCAACAAAGCCAACGGGCTTTTCACATTGGGCAACTATCAGGAAGCGCTCAACTATTATGAACGCTATACCAAAGTAGGCAACCACGCCCTCGGAACAGCTTTCCAAGCCGTTGCCTATATGGCATTGAAGCAATATCCCAAAGCACGCAGGATGTTAGAGGAGTCCATCGCCGAAATGCCGAAAGACGATGAGAATCTCTATGAGGTTATCCGTCAACTCTGCCTCTGCCTAAGTGCCATGAAGGAAATCCAAGAGGCGCAGCAGTGGGCTGACCGCATGTTCAGTCTAAAAAATATAGAGCGTTGGCAAGTCTACATCTTTAAAGGCTATCTTTACCTGTTGGGTAGCAGCATTTCCGACGCGCAACGATGCTTTAACAAGGCGGTCATCTGCGGACCATCACTGACGAGCGTCGTGATTAGCATCTGCATGGCTTTGCACGATTGTGAACAGTACGGCTATGCCTATTCCATGCATAATTATATCTTGCAGACAACGAAAGAGGATGTGCGCATTGGTTTCGCTTATTTAGCCGACGATTGCCTGCATCTGAACGATATAGACGCTTACAAGAAATACCTCCGCATCGCTTGTCGGTTCAATCCCGATGAGGTAGCGTATGTTTTCGCTGAGCAAATTCCCGAAAACGTCAGACCGGAAGATTATTGGAAGATTGTGTGTAATGAATAACAACTGATTAGAAATGGATTGGATATCATCGCTATTGTCAAACCTCAACTACGCAACTATCTATATTCTCATGCTCTTAGAGAGCACCGTCATTCCTGTCCCCAGTGAGTTGGTGGTGGCTCCTGCCGCCTATCATTCAGCAGCCGGTCACATCAACATCTGGCTTGTAGTGCTCTTTGCTACCCTTGGAGCCGACACAGGCGCAACCATCAACTATATGGCAGGTTACTTCTTAGGGCGTCCCATCATCTACCGCTTTGCCAACAGCCGGTTAGGTCACCTTTGCATGCTCAATCAAAGCAAAGTGGAGAAGAGCGAGAAGTATTTTGATGACCACGGCATGATAGCAACCATCACCGGTCGCCTCATTCCCGGCATCCGCCATCTCATCTCCATCCCTGCAGGTTTGGCAAAGATGAATTATTGGAAATTCTTGCTTTATACTACCCTCGGAGCCGGTGTATGGCACAGCGTTCTTGCCATTTTGGGCTGGTATCTCCACTATGTCGTACCAGAGGAACAACTCAACGACAAGATTCTTGAATATGGCGAGTATATCAAGTTCTTTATCTGCGCAGCCGTCGGCATCGCCGTTGTCTATTTCACGATTCGATATCTTATCCGTCGCCACAAGGCAATCTCTTCGGGAGAGGACAAAACTGAATAATCAGGTTACTTGAGCGTATCGGCTCTCGGGGCTGATAGCGCTTAGGACTGAAAATTCCCAATCATTTCTTTCAAGAATACATCATTTACTTCACATAAAGCAATGGAACCGAGAAAAGTAGCCATCAATATTATAGCTGCCAATGTTTTCGCAGTGATACTATTTGTTGCGGCTGCAATGTTTTTTGCAGTTCCCTTTTTTATTATGCAGCCGGACTGGTTGGCAAAGACCACATCTTATCCCAATGGCTGGTTGCCATTCATTATCATGATAATCCTTGGCATTCCCCTGCACGAAGGCATCCATGGACTCACATGGGCATTAGTGAACAAAGGGGGATTCCGCAACGTCAGTTTTGGTGTGATATGGAAATACCTTACTCCCTATTGTCACTATTCCAAACCCATGAGCCGTGGACGATACATCGCAGGAGCCATGATGCCGTGTTTGCTCCTCGGTCTGATACCCGCATTCGTTTCATGGTTGAATGGCAATCTTTTTTGGCTTATTTTCGGGGTTATCTACACCAGTGCTGCTGCAGGTGATATTTGGATGACCTATCTGATACTGAAAGAGCCGAAGGACGCGCTCTTTCTTGACCATCCTTCAGAGGCTGGTTTCTACGTCATTGAAAAATAAGGCTCTCCCCTCACCACGAAATTCTTTGGTTTAATGAAGAAAACTGTAGAAACTACCGATTATGTGGCTTACTAAGAAGTCTATCAGAAGAGAAGGTAGCTAAAATATTCATAGACATCTACTGTTGGAGGCTGTCACGTGACAGCCATCATGGAGAATAAGCTTTCGGAACTTCCTAGAACTGATTGCATCTTATTCATAGCTTTCTATTCATCCACCAAAGTCACATTTTACTTGCGGGACAGCCATCTTTTTATAATCGATAATCCGTCGGTCTTTCTCCCGTTACACGCTTGAAGAACTTCACAAAGTTGGAAGGGTCATCAAATCCAAGTTGGTAGCCAATCTCCTTTATAGAAAGTGGAGAATGTCGAATCTGACGCTTTGCCTCGAGGGCTATTCGTTCATTTATTATTTGCAAAGGCGTTCGAGACGAGCTTTCGCGGACATACTCATTCAGTGAACGCTGAGATACGCCCAACATGGAGGCATACTCCTTAACGGTATGTATCTTTGTGAAATTCTGCTCAAGCAACTGTCGGAATCTCACGAATACCACATTGGCATTATTAGACACATAGAACTCCTCCTTTGAGTCACGTTCTCCCGAGCGTTGAACACGGATGAGAAACAAACGTATGAGATAAGCCATATAGTCATGGTGGGCAAAGGCGTTCGTAAGACTATATTCGCGGTTAAGTTCATTCACGATGTTCATCAGCCGTTTCTCCTCCTCGCGAGAGACTTTACAATAAGGAGCGTGATTGCAGTTGTTGAATACATTGTATTTCAGGAATAGACTCTCAGGAGAATCTTCATCATTAAGGAAACTGGCATTGAAATGGATAACCACCCCTTTATCATCTGTATTCGTATCGAAAGCATGAACCTGTCCCGGTGCCACAAAGAAAATAGTATTGTCAGCTACAGGATAATCCACAAAGTCAACTTGGTGGGTTCCATGTCCTTGTTGAAACCAAATGATTTGATAGAAGTCGTGGCGATGTGGCTCCATAGGACCAGAAGCATGGTCAATAAAGAACTGAGGCATAAACTGCATTTCAAACTCCAGTCCGCTATGTTCGTTAGCTTGAAGATAATAAGTCGTCAGATTGTCGTGCATAAAATGGTAAATTGTTGTTTGTTATGGTAAATTTAAGCATAAGTTTTTGAGCAAGCAACTCTTTTGCCAAAATTAACCATTTGTCTGCGTATATTTACAACGATTCGGAAGAGGAATCGCACTATTTTTGCATCGGTAATTGATAATAAAGTAAAGTGTTCAACCAAAAATATTAGAAAGATGACAAACGTAAAAGCTTATCTTCAGATTACAATGAAGATTAAAGAGAGTGACCGCGCAGCAGCAGCCAAAGTCTACACAGATTGGCGTCAGCCTTTCCTCGACACCATCCCCGGAGCATTGACCAAACAGTTGCTGGTTCGCGACGAGGATGTTCAAGTTCTTCATGGCTTCGACAATGCCGAACATGCAGCAGCCTACTTGAAGTCAGAAATGTTCACCAAGCATGTTGCGCCAGGTCTTTCGCCCTATTTCCAGGCAGACCCAGAGATTCGAGTCTTCACAGTCGTTGCCTAAATGCAATAAACAACGAACAACAAACAGCCCTTTGGAGAGCTCTCTAAAGGGCTGTTTCTATTTTGTATTTGATTGGTCTAAACAAGAACGGCAGATAATGACGAAACATTGCGTTTTGTCCGACTGCAAAGAATATTAGAACGGAAGACCGACTGCAAAATGGAAAGTGAAATCACGGCTGAAGTCGGGATGGAAGATGGCATAATGCTCTTCATTGGTTTCATAAGCGGGATTGATAGCTTTCATACCCATGTCGAAACGAAGAATGAAATAGCCGAAATTGAGCCGAAGTCCTACACCGTATGCCACAGCAATCTGCTTGTAGAAGCTGTTAAACTTAAATTGTCCGCCCGGCTGGTCCTCATAATTGCGAAGCGTCCAGATATTACCGGCATCTATAAACACAGCACTATTGAATTTCCAGAACAGATGGCTTCTATATTCCACGTTCATATCCAACTTCATATCACCCGTTTGGTTGATGAAGTCGATTCTACCGTCTGTTCCCTTAAACTTACCAGGTCCAAGTTCCCTGACACTCCAACCACGAACGGAGTTGGCACCTCCAGAGAAATAGCGCTTCTCAAAAGGCAGGATATTGCTGTTGCCATAGGGATAGGCAATGCCAAATGCCACATGACAGGCAATGCTGTTGTTGCGGTCGATAGTAAAAAGATGGGTATAGTCAACGTCAAACTTTGCATACTCAGCATAGGCAATGTTAATAAACTCATGTTGACCATTTTCGTTCTTCTTAAAGTTGAATACTCCCGAGAGACCTTCCAACAGGTTACCTGCCGTCTCAACATTGGCACGCACCACATTGCTCCCGTCACTGTAGGTAAATCCAAAACCGGTCTTCATGATGAATAAATCCTCGTAGTTGTAACGCAGGATGGCATTGCGGCTTTCTGCATTATCGAGATAGTCACGGCGGAAAGTCTCGCTTATCCAAGGCATGTGCACATAGTTGAGGTCAAGCACATCCAAACGGTAAGCTAAATTCCTACGCGCATTGTCCCAGCGGTAGCGCCACGCCGTAGAGAAGACCCGGCGGTGAAACTCCGGTCTGTTTTGCAAGTTCCAACTTAGCGAAAGTTCAGAAGTTGCTGTGCTACGTCGACGAAATTCCTGAGAGAGGAAAGGAGCCACAAAGCGCGGAAACGTCAATTTCGACTCGATGCTGTATTCTTCATAGTCTTGGTTCTGATAGCCCTCCAATCCTGTGATTGCCTCAAAAGCGCCACGCACCTGCACGCTCAGCAACTCGCTTCCTCTGAAGAGATTGCGGTTTTGCCAAGTAATGCTGAGAGCCGCACCCAAGTCACCGGCGGTATTGGTTCCCTCAGGCTGGAAACTCACAGTGTTCGGCTTATTGGTTGAGATTTGAATGTCGCAATCGAGCAATGTCGTGTCAGGGCGCTCCCGAAAGGAGATATTGGTATAGCGAACGGCTCCCAGACGGGCGAAGTTGTTATAGGTACGCTGGAGGTTGCTGTTGCTGTAGTATTGTCCCGGCTTGATGGCGGCAGTCTGTTCCAGCACGCTCTGACGCAAATGAATACGGTCGCTATCATTACTGACGAAGTTGACTTCTGCAATCTTGTAGCGCGGATGATGCTCGTGGATTTCCTTATTGGCAGTGATATAGTTCATCACACGCATGGTGACGTTGATGTCTTTTGAGTTACTTGCCGAATCCGCCTCAAACTGAATAAAATCTTTATGGAATTTGTAATATCCCTCATCGGAGAGAATCTTGGCAATCCTCACCCGCTCCCCTTCCAATTCATCCACCGTGAAGCGATGACCAGCCAAAGAACGAGCGTAGGGCTTTAGTAGTGCGGCAATCGTGTCATCCTCAATCACTGTACGGAACGAATGAATATAATAAGGCTCATGAGGATGGAGCGTATAGATGGCAGTCAGTTTTTTGCCTTTCACCTTAGTTTCGAGCGTTGCCGTGGCATGCATATATCCCATATTGTGCATGGCTGTTTCGAGGTCATTGCAAGTGAGCTGTGCCTGAAGCGTATCGTAAACCACGGGTTCCTCACCCATTTTCTTCAGCGTTCTGTTAATCCATTTGGTTGAGTCGCGACCAGCGAGGGAATAGGCGCCAAGAGGTATCTTGAAGAAGTTGAACCATTTGGAATTTGCCTTTTGGCGAATATATGGAGCGAGCGTGGCGGCATCAAAACCTTTCGTATCAGATTTGATTTCCACCTTATCCAGCAAATACTGGTTATCCGGAATAAACTTAGTGCTCGAACAGCCTGCCAACAAAGCACAACAAATGAGCAATATGATATAATTTCGTCGCAACTCCTTAAAATTTACGTGCAAAGATAACATTTTTAAGTCAAGGAAAGGGAGATTAACAGAATTTTTTGTCGTGAAATCATTTATAATGTTTACCTTTGCATCAATAAGGAGATGATAAGCAAGAACAAATTAAAAGAAATACGCGCCTTGGAGCGCAAGAAAATACGCAACGAGAAACGGCTCTTTGTGGCGGAAGGACCTAAAGTGGTGGGCGACCTGATGAAGGTGCTTTCCCCTCGTCTTTTAGTTCACACGGCAGAATGGTCGCAGAGCAAGGTTGATTGCGAGGAAATCATGGTGAGCGAAGAAGACTTGCGCCACGCCAGTTTCCTTCAGCATCCCCAAGAAGTGTTGGGCGTTTTTCCAATGTTCGCAGAGAATACCGACCCTTTCCCTCTCCAAGACATCTCTTTTGCGCTTGACGGAGTGCAGGACCCCGGCAACCTCGGCACCATCATCCGAATAGCCGACTGGTTTGGCATCAGACGTATCTATTGCTCGCCCGAAACAGCCGATGTCTATAACCCTAAAGTGGTTCAAGCTACAATGGGCAGTTTGGCTCGTGTTCGCTTATACTACACTGACTTGCTTCAATTGGTAGACTCTTTGCCTGAAGACTATCCCATTTACGGGACGCTTCTCGAAGGCAACAATATATATGAAGAAGAACTCTCCACCAACGGTCTCATCGTAATGGGCAACGAAGGCAATGGCATCTCAGAGTCTCTGCGCAGGAAAGTCAACCGCAAACTGCTTATCCCCTGCTACCAGACAGCGACCACCCTACCCGACTCTCTCAATGTTGCAGTAGCAACCGCTGTGACTGTGGCGGAATTCAGACGCAGAGCTTTCAAGAAATGAAGATGAAACAATTGAACAGGCTCCGAGGATTAACAATTAAGATAAGTAAGAAGAATACTCTATATAATTATGTCAAATACCGATTATATCATTCAGCGCAGCGGAGTGGCTTGTATCAAAGAAGCCTATCTGCTCTTTATCAACAACATCAAGAAGATATTCTTAGGCACATGGAAACCGGCTTTGATACTCAGTGTCGTAGCGGGTTTGGGCACTCTCTTGATGCCCCCGCTCTTTGCTACGACGATGGCTCAAGTGCCTCAGTCGCAGGCAGAAGCCATATCCAACTATGCCTCAACGATATTCTCTCCCATTATCTACCTAATCGTTTGCACGGGATTCTTCATGTGGATGCTGTCGAATGTGCAAACGCAGTTGACTGGCGGAAGCTATAAGAAGAATATCAAACATGCGATGGCTTTCTTCGGTATCGCCGTTGTCCTCTATGGCGGTATCTATGTGCTATACAACGTAATTGCATATTTCGCAGGCATGTCCATGGTTCAAGGTGGTATGCCCGTTGACAAATTCGTCCACTGGTTATTGGCAGGGTTAGGCATCCTGCTCTTGCTTTTCATTATCCAATTGCCACCACTGTGCCATGCATCCGTATGTGGTCTTTGGCATACTGACAAGAAGCCTTTAGGACTCTTCGCTTCCAGCTTTTGGAAAGGCTTTCGGCATTGGGGTTTCCTATTTAAGATATTCTTCATCACAGGCATCATTGCCCTGCTTATATGCTGCGTGGTTAATTTGCCCACAAACATTATCGTGCTTGCCACTAATGCGGATGCCTTCGGACAAATCGTCATGGGCGATTCTTCGGGACTACCCAAGAGTTTCCCTGTGCTGAACTGTATCTCCACAGCGATTACAGCCTTCATTCTGAGCTATATGGGAGTGTGGCTGTATCTGAATTATTTCTATGCCGCCTGCTCTATTCAAGCAAAGGACATAGCAAAACAAGCTGCCAAGGAAGCAGCGAAAGAATTGCAACAGCCGAAAGAGCTTCCGCAATAATCAGACTCGGATTCTCTTTGCCCCAACGTTGCTTCTTTACAACCGACATTGCTAAAGGAGTGAGTCTCTTCCGAGGGGATAAGCCGAATAGTTTGGCAAAAAAAATAGGATATAAGAAATAATTTTATTATTTTTGCAAACAGATAAACCTTTGACTATTAAATGAGTTGAAAAGAAGGAACAAATGGAAAGAATCATCATCACTATAGGTCGGCAAATTGGTTCTGGAGGCAGAGATATTGCCAAATGGCTTGCTGAGGAATTTCATTGCAAGTTCTACGATAAGGAAATTCTTAATTTAGCAGCTAAGGAAAGTGGGTTCAAAGAGCGCTTCTTTGAGCAAAACGATGAGAAGAAAAACTTCTTCCAGTCGCTGTCCCACTTCCGACATCCCTTCTTTGCTCCAAGCGACTATAGTGAGAACTCCTTCTCTCAAGAAAAGCTCTATCAGTTTCAAAGCGATGCAATTCTGAAAGCTGCCAAAGAAGGCAACTGTGTTTTTGTCGGACGCACCGCCGACTACATTTTAAGAAACATGGATGGAGTGGTCAACATCTTCATCACAGCAGATATCGACCAACGAATACAGAATGTTTGCAGGCGTAAGGGCATTGACCGCAAATGCGCCCGCAAACTTATCAAAGAAGGCGAGAGTGAGCGTGCTTCCTACTATAATTATTATACGGGCAAACGATGGGGACACAGTGAGAGCTATGACCTTTGTATCAACTCCTCCATCTTAGGCATTGAGGAAACAGCGCTGTTCATCGCCGACTTCATTAGGAAAAAGCACAATCTGGAATCATGAAACATATAGGAATCATTTCGGACACACACGGCTATTGGGACGACAAATACGAAACCTATTTAGGCAATATGGACGAGATTTGGCATGCGGGCGACATTGGCTCAACCGAACTCGCCGACCGTTTTGAAGCCATGAAGCCCATGTTCAGAGCCGTCTATGGAAACTGCGACGGAGGAATCGTGCGTCAACGCTATCCGGAGATTCTGCGTTTCAAATGCGAGGATGTTGACGTGTTGCTGAAACATATCGGCGGTTATCCGGGACGCTACGACCGTAGCATCGTCAATCAACTCTATGCCTCACCACCTAATCTGTTTGTCTGTGGTCATTCCCATATTCTGAAAGTACAGTACGACAAGACGCTGCAACTCCTCCACATCAATCCGGGTGCTGCTGGATTGATGGGCTGGCACAGAGAACGGACAATCGTAAGACTTGTTATCGACGGCAGCGAGATGAAAGATTGCGAAGTAATAACTTTGAGTAATAAAACAAATAAAATATGAAAACATACTTAGTCACTGGAGCCGCAGGCTTCATCGGTTCAAACTTCATCAAGTATCTTTTGCATAAGAAATACAAGAATGAGGACATCAAGGTCATCATTCTCGACGCTCTTACCTATGCCGGTAATCTCGGAACCATCAAGGACGACATCGACAACAAGCGTTGCTTCTTTGTCAAAGGCGACATCCGCGACCGTGAACTTTCCGACAAGTTGTTCAAAGAGAATGATATTGACTACGTGGTGAACTTTGCTGCCGAGAGTCATGTGGACCGCAGCATCGAAGACCCGCAGCTTTTCCTGTCGGTCAACATTTTGGGTACACAGAACCTTCTTGATGCAGCCCGCCGCGCTTGGGTGACAGGCAAGGATGAAAAGGGATACCCCACATGGAAAGAGGGCAAGCGTTTCCATCAGGTTTCAACAGATGAAGTTTACGGCAGTCTGGGAGCTGAGGGTTACTTCACAGAGGAAACTCCCTTGCAGCCCCACAGCCCATACAGCGCAAGCAAGACCAGTGCCGACTTGTTCGTATTAGCTTACCGTGATACTTATCACATGCCCGTGAGCATCACTCGCTGCTCCAACAACTACGGTCCCTACCACTTCCCGGAGAAACTCATTCCACTTATCATCAATAATATCTTGGAAGGCAAGAAATTGCCTGTGTATGGAGAAGGTCTCAACATTAGGGACTGGCTCTACGTAGAAGACCACTGCAAGGCAATCGATATGGTTATTCGAGAGGGACGCAATGGTGAAATCTACAATGTAGGTGGTCACAATGAGATGAGAAATATCGACATCGTGAAGCTCACCATCAAGACCATCCACGACATGATGGCAGAGGACAAGAACTTGCGTCGTGTGCTGAAGAAACAGGTAAAAGATGCCAATGGCGACATTGATATCAGTTGGATTAACAACGACTTGATTTCACACGTAGCCGACCGCTTGGGACACGATGCACGATATGCTATTGACCCAACAAAAATCAAGAAGGAATTGGGCTGGTATCCCGAGACTAAGTTTGCTGACGGTATCGTAAAGACCATCAAGTGGAATCTTGAGAATCAAAAATGGGTGGAAGAAGTGACAAGCGGTTCCTATCAGAAGTACTACGAAATCATGTATGGCAAGGACCGTCACGGTAAGGAGCTTTGATATATGAAAAGAATCATGCTTTTAGGCTCAGGCGAACTGGGCAAGGAATTCACCATAGCTGCCAAACGTGCTGGGGCTTACGTGGTGGCGTGCGACAAGTACGCCCATGCGCCCGCCATGCAGGTAGCCGATGAATGCGAGGTGTTCAATATGCTTGACGGCGACCAACTTGTGGCTGCTGTGAAGAAGCACCAACCTGACATCATCGTGCCAGAAATTGAGGCAATCCGCACTGAGCGCCTGTTTGATTTGGAAAAGCAAGGCATTCAGGTTGTTCCTTCTGCCCGTGCGGTCAACTACACCATGAACCGCCGTGCCATTCGCGACTTGGCTGCAAAAGAATTAGGCATCCGCACCGCCAAGTATTTTTACGCCAAGACATTCGACGAATTCAAGAAAGCTGCCGATACCATCGGATTCCCGTGCGTTGTAAAACCCTTGATGAGCAGTAGCGGTCACGGTCAGAGCTACGTCCACAACGACGATGAGCTAAAAGAGGCTTTCCGTGAGGCAATGGAAGAAGGCAGAGGTGACGTGAAAGAAGTTATCATTGAGGAGTTTATCGACTTTGACTCAGAGTTTACCCTTCTCACTGTGACGCAGAAGAATGGTCCCACATTGTTCTGCCCACCCGTAGGACACGTTCAAAAAGGTGGCGACTACCGCGAAAGCTGGCAGCCCTACTCTATCCAACCTGAACAACTGGAACAAGCCAAGGCTATGGCAGCCAAAGTGACCGCCGCGCTTACGGGATATGGTATTTGGGGTGTGGAATTCTTCCTCACCAAACAGGGAGAGGTTATCTTCTCAGAACTCTCTCCTCGTCCCCACGATACAGGTATGGTGACCCTCAGCCACTCGACAAACTTGAGCGAGTTTGAACTGCATTTCCGTGCTGTGATGGGACTTCCCATTCCCGCTATCCACTTGGAGCACGCAGGTGCCTCGGCAGTTGTGCTGTCGCCAGTGGAGAGCGACCAACCATTAGATTACAATCTTGCGGATGTTTGCGCCGAGGACCACGCTCGTGTACGCATTTTCGGCAAGACAGTAGCGCACGTGGGCAGACGCATGGGCGTTGTTGTTTGCTACGATGAAATTGGTTGCGACATGAATGCCCTGCGCGACAAGGCTAAACGTTTGGCAAAGACCGTTTTGGGCACAGACCCTTACATGAAAAAATAGCGGATATGGAGATAGGAACCATCATTGACTTGCAGAAAATCCACGACCCACGTGGCAATCTCACTGTTGCAGAGCAACTGAAAGATGTG
Organism: Prevotella sp.; assembly: GCA_050946455.1. Lineage (GTDB taxonomy): Bacteria > Bacteroidota > Bacteroidia > Bacteroidales > Bacteroidaceae > Prevotella. The sequence continues at coordinate 53,694 of JBMNUV010000014.1, read as the reverse complement.
CCTTTTGAAATCAAACGCGCCTACTGGGTTTATGATGTTCCTGCCGGAGAATGCCGTGGCGGTCATGCCCACAAGACCCTCTCGCAACTACTCATCGCCACAAGCGGTTCTTTCACTGTAACCCTCGACAACGGGCATGAGCGGCAGAAATTCCTTCTCAACCATCCTTGGCAGGCTTTACTCATCCATCCGGGCACATGGCGAACTCTCGACGACTTCTCAAGCGGAGCCGTGTGCCTATGTCTGGCGAGCGACGTCTACAAAGAAGAGGATTACATCCGCGACTACAATTCATTTCTGCAATATATTAAATGTTCGAAATAAAGCCATACACAAAGGAATATGCTGCTGAATGGAACCGTTTCGTAGAACATTCTCGTCAAGGAACGTTTCTATTCAACCGTGGCTATATGGACTATCACCACGACCGTTTCAGCGACTGTTCATTGATGGTGATGAAAAAAGGACACCTTTGTGCATTGCTTCCAGCCAACAGCAAGGACTCAACGCTCTATTCCCACCAAGGACTTACCTATGGAGGACTTCTAACCGACCAGAAGGCGAAGGCAACCGATGTGATGGAGATGTTTGAGAGCATCAACAAATGGCTTCAAGCAAATGACTTCAATCACGTGGTTTACAAGGCGATACCTTGGATATACCAACGTGTTCCGGCTGATGAGGACCTGTACGCCCTCACGCAGGTTTGCCACTCCCATCTCACTGTTCGCGAAATCTCCTCAACTATCCTTCTAAAGGATAGAATGAAGTTTGAGGAATCGCGCAAATCCGGAATCCGCAAAGCCCAACGGTACGGAATCGAATGTAGGGAATGTGATGACTTGGCTGACTTTTGGCAGATCCTCAACAACAATTTAGAGAGCAAATACCACAAGTCTCCCGTCCACACTCTGGAAGAGCTTCAACTTCTCCATTCCCGCTTCCCCGACAAAATCCGCCTCTATATGGCTTATAAGGATTCTTTGTCCTTGGGCGGAACGCTAATCTTCGATACTGGCAAGGTCATCCACACGCAATACATTTCAGCCTCGCCCGAAGGAAAGGAAGAAGGTGCTCTTGACTTACTTTTCGATTATATTATAAATAAGGTATATGCAGACCGTTGTATCCTCGACTTTGGCAAGTCGACCGAGGACAACGGACGAAGGCTCAACCGCAACCTCATTTTCCAGAAAGAGGGGTTCGGAGGCAGGGGCGTATGCTATGACACTTACGAATACGACTTATGACAACTGAATATCTGTCACTGAAGAAAATCACCGCGCTTCATAGCGACGAAATCCAGCAGGCTATAGCCAGCGTGGTCGCAAGCGGATGGTATCTGCACGGAAATGCCACACATGAATTTGAAGCCCAATATGCCCAATATATTGGCACTCGTTATTGTGTTGGCTGCGGAAACGGCTACGATGCCCTCTGGCTTATCCTACGCGCCTACAAGGAGTTGGGGCGACTGAAGGACGCTGACGAAGTGATAGTTCCAGCCAATACTTACATTGCCACTATTTCCGCCATCAGCGAAAATAACTTAAAACCTGTACTTGTGGAGCCAGATGCAGAGACGCTGGAGATAGACGACTCTAAAATCGAACAGGCGTTGACAGCACGAACGCAAGCCGTGATGCTCGTCCACCTCTACGGTCGCTGTGCCTACACGGAGCGCATTGGTGAAATCTGCAAGAAGCACAACTTGCTATTATTGGAAGACAATGCACAAGCTCACGGGGGCAAGTTCCACAGCCATCGCACAGGGAGTCTTGGCGATGCGGCAGCCCACAGTTTCTATCCCGGCAAGAACCTCGGAGCATTGGGCGACGCAGGAGCCGTAACTACCAACGACCAACAGCTGGCTGAAACTATTAGAATGCTTGGCAACTATGGCTCAAGCCGCAAATACGTATTCCCCATCGTAGGCAGAAACTCCCGCATTGACGAGCTACAGGCTGCCGTTCTGACGGTCAAGTTGAAATATCTTGACGAGGACAATCAGCGAAGAAAGCTAATCGCCCATCGCATGGAGCAGGAAGTTCACAATCCCAAAGTCCATTTCACAGCTGATGGCAATCGCGATAACGTTTACCACATCCTTCCCATCTTCAGCGAGGAGCGCGACCCATTACAAGAATATCTTGCCGAAGAAGGAATCGGCACCATCGTCCACTACCCTATCCCACCCCACAAGCAACAATGCTATAGCCAATGGAACGGACTTTCGCTTCCCGTCACTGAGCGCATCGCGAATACAGAATTGAGTATTCCCTGCAATCCAGCTCTTACTGACAGGGAAGTGGAACACATCATAGAAGCCATCAACCGCTTCTGAACCTTCGTATTCCTACATTATTTCACACTTTTTATTTTGTTGTTATATGAATTTTAGCTACTTTTGTGCCGCTCTATGGAGCATAAAAGGATTATAAAATTGACACATAGATGAGCAAGAAACAATGAAGAATAAGATTGCAATCCTAACAATAATGGTGATGTTGCTCTTCACCTTCAACTTTTCTCTGGCGCAAGCTCCGAAAGCTGACTCTGCCCAAGCTACTCCCACAGCAGTAGCCAACGACTCCAACGCCACAGCCACTGATTCCTCAACATCGACAGAAGATGCAGAGATGGATGAACTCATGGATGCCGCTGCAGACAGTACCGCCGAAGGAGATTACATTGAGAGCGAAGGTTTTCACCAGTCGCTGAAGAAAAAATTCATTGAAGGCAACGCGGGGTTTATGTCTCTCGTAGCCTTAGCTCTTGTTTTGGGACTCGCTTTCTGCATTGAGAGAATCATCTATTTGAGCCTTTCCCAAATCAATGCGAAGAAGTTTATGAGCGATTTGGAAACAAAGATTACCGCTGGTGACATCGAAGGAGCCAAGACTCAATGCCGCGAGACGCGGGGACCTGTTGCCAGTATCTGCTATCAAGGACTTCTGCGCATCAACGAAAGCATTGACAACATCGAGCGCAGCGTAGAGAACTATGGTTCTGTTCAGAGTGCCAACTTAGAGAAAGGCTGCTCTTGGATTACGCTTTTCATCGCCATTGCCCCGTCATTGGGATTTCTTGGAACGGTTATCGGCATGGTGATGGCTTTCGACCAGATTCAGAGTGCTGGCGACATCAGTCCTACTATTGTGGCTGCCGGTATGAAGGTGGCTCTTATCACGACCATCTTCGGTATCATTGTTGCCGTCATCCTGCAGCTATTCTACAACTACATTCTTTCAAAGATTGAGCATTTGACAAGTCAGATGGAGGAATCTGCCATTTCTCTTCTCGACAGCATTACGAAATATAAAGAAGCAAAATGAAATTAAACGACTTTCGTCATTGGACCACCGAGCGTATTTCCCAGACCATTCTCTATGTTCTGGTGGGGTTGTCCATGGTCGTTTTCATTCTGTTTTGGACCGTTGGCTTCGACCGTCCATCCTTTGATAGTCCCAATTTCAATGACCCTGTCTTCACAGATGCACTTATCGTTCTGATGTGGCTGATGCTCATCGGGATACTCGGCATCACAATCTGGAGCATTGCCACAACCCTAAAGAAACGTGGCAAAGCACAACGTCTGGAGAACGGAATCCCTGTGAAGAAGATTTCCTATGGCGTACTCATAGGTACATTGATACTATTGATTCTGAGTCTTGCCTTCGGCTCCACTGAGCCTATGCGAATCAATGGTGTCATGTTTACGGATAAGTTCTGGTTACGCATTTCCGATATGTTCATCAGCATGTCGGTAATCATGATGATAGTAGCCGTGGCAGCCGTAGTCTATAGCGGTTGGCGAAACCGCAGGCTCCACAGAAAGGAGGGCAAATGAGATTCCGTCATAGAGAGCGCGGTGTTCCGCGACTGAATACAACATCAACGGCAGACATTTCTTTCATGCTACTCATTTTTTTCCTTGTCACCACATCTATGGATACTGACAAGGGACTGCAGCGCCAACTCCCTCCCGCAGAGAACAAGATAGAGCAGCAGGAGACAAGCGTTGACAAGAATTTGCTGCTCCAACTGAAAATCTCTGCTAACAACCAACTCTCCATTAATGACCACCCTGCAAAGATGAAGTCGCTTCGCGGTGAAGTTTTGAAACTGCTCCACCGTGTGGGCAACCGCCATCTCATTTCTATCAATTGTGACCCGCGTGCCAGCTATGACACTTACTTCCACATGCAAAACGAGATTGTGGCGGCTTATAAGGTGTGGCGCAACCAAACCTCACTTAAACGTTTCAAGACATCTTACGCCCAACTCTCGGCAGAAGAACGGAAGCAGATAGATAAAGCATGTCCTCAACGTATTGCCGAGCAGTACAACGGCAGTCAACAGGAAGGAGGTGCGCAATGAGTCGCTTTAATTTCCATCGCCATCATCACCGGGTACCGAGTCTGAATACGGCTGCCCTACCAGATTTGATTTTCACAGTTCTCTTCTTCTTCATGATTGTCACCCACATGCGCAAGCAGAACGTTATGGTGAAATACCAAGTTCCTCAAGGAACCGAACTCACACGACTCACTAAGAAGTCAACGGTGAGCTACATATATATAGGTAAACCTGAGTCTCCACAAGGTAAAGTATTATCCCAGAAGAGCCACATCCAGATGAACGACAAATATGTCAAGGCGGATGAGGTGGAGGACTACATGACTTTGGAACGGAATCGCATGGAACCCGAGGACGTTGACAAGATGATGGTATCCATTAAGGCTGATCGACAGACGCCGATGGGAACCATCACTGACGTGAAACAGGCGCTTCGCCGTGCCAAAGCCTTGCGAATCAGCTATTCTGCCACGGAGAAGAAATAGGTTTGCGCTTTTTTGACGACCAATAATTTCATTGGTACAACCGACGTATAGGCGCAACACATGGAGGTCCCGTCGCTCCGCGCGGGACAACAACCGTCGTGCAAATACAGATAATATTCTCGCCGTAGTTCCCACGCTCCGCGCGGGACCTCCATGTGTTGCGCCTAAATATAGTTACTTTTCTTACTCATTCAATTGTGTAATGTCGGATATCGTCCCGCGCGGAGCGCGAGACCTCCATGCTTCGCGGAACAATATCCGTATAGCGCACAATCTGCCAACCGAATTCCTCGTTTTTTTTCTGCCAACCAATTCCCCGCATGAAACGAATTGAGTAGCACTTTTCAAATGCTGTCACGTGATTACAATAATGCATTCACGTGACAGCAATCATAGAGTTGAAGTTTTCATTTATCTTTAACAACATCCAACTTCGATTTTGTTTACTGTAGATTCTTCGAATTCAAGATATTTCCCAGACAGCTGTAGCACATTCTATGTTTTTACTCAAAAATTCAATTAGTCTCTTTCAATGAAGAAAAGGCAATAATTTCTTAATCTTTCTGATATTTTCTTTGCAAAAGTGCAGAAAAAACCGTAACTTTGTGCGAAATTAAACTAAGCATCATGGCACGACACAATTTAGATTCATTGGACAAGAAGATTCTTTCCTTAATTGCATCAGACGCCAGAATTCCATTTTTGGAAGTGGCGCGAGCTTGTAACGTCAGTGGAGCCGCTATTCATCAACGCATTCAGCGACTTACATCCTTAGGCATTCTCAAAGGTTCTCAGTTCATCATTAATCCAGAGAAGATTGGCTACGAGACTTGTGCCTACATTGGTCTCTATCTAAAAGACCCCTCAAAGTTTGACCAAGTGGTGGAGGAATTACGCAAAATTCCCGAGGTGGTGGAATGCCACTACACAACCGGCGGATATGACATGTTCATCAAACTCTACGCCAAGAACAATCACCATTTGCTCAACATCATTCACGACAAACTACAGCCATTAGGACTGTCGCGCAGTGAGACCATCGTCTCGTTCAATGCCGTCATCAATCGTCAGCTCCCCATTGAAGGAGCAGTGAGTGATGAGGAAGAAAATGATGACGAAGAACAATGATTCCGAACAAAGTTATTTGCGGGGAAACTGACATTCTGTGGTGAGCTTCCCCGTAATTCTTTTAATATTTTAACGTACTTACTTACGCTCAAAAACCAAGAAACTAAAACCGTTGTGTTTCTCGCTATCTAACAACAACCATTCGTCATAAGGCGGGAAGAAGGCATCAGCCTTGGAAGCCATTTGGTCAACGAGCGTCAGTTGAAGTCTGTCTGCCAAAGGCAAAGCCTCTGCATAGACGGATGCTCCACCGATAACAAACACCTCTTCCTTATCAGCGCATGACTGTAGGGCAGCATCCAAAGAAGTAAACACCTCGCAACCATCAATATGGCTCAAAGAGCGACTCAATACGATGTTGCGTCTTTTTGTCAACGGTCCTTTGGGAAGAGACTCAAAGGTTCTCCGTCCCATGATGACCGTATGCCCCATCGTAAGCCGCTTGAAGTGTTCCAAATCTTCCGGCAGATGAAACAGCAAACGGTTCTGATAACCAATGGCGCGCTGACGGTCTAAGGCTGCAATAAGCGTTATTCGCATGGTTCCAATACATGAAAAGGTTCAGGCACATAAGTACTCTTTATCCGCCACTCCGCAGGATAAAGATTATTGGCTCGATTGCCGATATTCTTCGCAACTCCGAGCGCTTGTCCCTCATAACCAACAGTCACATAGCCACGAGGAGCATCCTGTGGCAGAACAATGGAATCATGGCGCAGATAAGCCACAGCCTGCTGATAATCCACGTTGACAAGCGGAAGTTCAGTTGTGGGGCTTTTCATGAGTGCCTTTGTGATGTCGGGAATGTGGTTCTTGCCTTTCACTTTGTCCGGCTCCACTCCATGCACCATCACGCGGAGTGACTTCAAGGCACCTTCACTCAACTTTGGATTGGACTCAGACTCACCCGGTTTGCGTAAGGCTGCCATAAACAAGCCTTCACCACGAGTGAAACCGGGAATGAAACGGCACACAGGAATACTGCCAGTGAGAGGACCTGTGATGTTCCAACTTTCCTCTACTGGAATCTCCAACGGCTCAGCTCCTAATTCTTGGCATATCCAAGCCACATTGTCCTCATCCTCAAAACGGTTGAACGTGCAAGTAGAATAAATAAGCAACCCTCCTGGACGCAGACAAGGCCAAATATCAGCAACAATCTGACGTTGCAGCATCTGGCATTTCTTCACATTCTGAAGACTCCACTCCTCTATTGCTTCGCCATCCTTGCGAAACATTCCCTCGCCAGAGCAGGGAACATCCGTCAAGATAACATCAAACATCAAAGGGGTTCGGGCATAGTCGGCGGCATAATTGTTGGTGACGATAATGTCGGGAGAGCCAAACTTGATAACATTCTCTTTCAATATCTGAGCACGCTGGCGCAGAGGCTCATTGCTCATAAGGCTGCTCCCCACAGGCAAGGCAGAAAAGGCACACGTAGTCTTACCACCCGGAGCGGCACAGAGGTCAAGCATGCTCACTGGATGATGCACAAACGAGCGCAAAACGTGAGAGAGGAACATGCTCGAGGCTTCTTGAACATAATAGGTACCCGCATGAAACAAGGGGTCGAAAGTGAAGGGCGGCCGGGCGTTGAGATACCATCCCTCAGCACACCATTCCACTCTTTGGGGATGCATACTGGATACCGGCAATAAACCGTCCGCCTTAAGAGGATTCAGACGAATGGAAACGGGGGAAGGCTGTTCCAAAGCATCCCTCAAGACGGAAAAACGTTCTTCGCCCATCAGCAGGCGAGTTTGAGCCACGAATTCTTCAGGCAAACTCATATAAATCTACAAAATATCGTTGCGAAAGTATTATTTTTCTTGATTACGCTGCAAAAATAAGTTTTTTTTCGTTCCTTTGCAACTAAACGGCGTGTTCTTTCGTCAAAACTACAGAAAATAAAACGAAATACAGATATGAAACAAACCATTTTAGCACTATTGCTTGCCCTTACGCTCTGCGTTCCGGCATCAGCACAGAGACACAGCAACAAGTCGAAAGCCCAAACCGAGGCGGTGGACCAAAACAAGCAAGACGAAGGCATAGTTGCCTATTCTGACACAACAGGTGCCCCCAACGATTCTGTTGCGGAGGACTCTTTCGCTGCAGAGAGCGACACGGCAGGACTCTCGGATTACAACACACAGAACAACATCCAAGAGGATGATATCGACACGCTGAGAGAAGTAATGACCACGTTGACAACTACATTTGCTCCGTTCTTAATCTTTCTATTCATCGCGTTTCTCGCAGTCTGCATCCTCATTTTCCTGTTGATTCGTATGCTGATTAAATCAAACGAGAGACGTCGGGCTGAGGCTATGAACCAATACCAACAATACCAATATTACAACAGCATACATAGAGAGTCAGCCCAGCAAACCACTACTGGAGGAAATCAGCAGGGACAACAGAAGAACAGCCAACAGAGCCAAGGACAGGCTTTCCAGCAGGGCACCTACCAAGGCGGCTATAATAACTATGAATACGATGACCGCTCATTGTGGCAGCGACTGTCAAGCTTGCGACTTCCTGACGACCCACAAAGCCGCCAAAGCTATTATAGAGGCGTACGCAATTTCTTCCTTGGAATAGGATTAGCACTGCTCTTCTTTATTATGGATTTAGAGGCATTAGCAGGTGTCGGATTGCTTATCGCATGTTGGGGAATAGGACAGATAGTGATAGCCCTTTCCTTTGGACAACATTATCACAATCCCAACCAACCCTACAGAAATAGAGAGCAATATCAGCAAGACCAGTCCTACAGGAATGGAGAACAACATCAGAAAGACCCGTCCTATGGATATGGAGAACAATATCAGCAGGAAACGCAGAACCCCAAGCCGGAAGAGGAGACACATCCTGACAACCAGCCAAAGGAATAAGTCAGAAAAGGCTGCGTAATTATCCAATTCACCAGAACAACCCAGAAGGGCAAGACAATTTTTATCATCCATACAATTAACTCTCTCTATGGACAGACTGAAAGAAAAAATGCTCATCAGCGAGGTGGCATTGTTCCACAACAATAGAGCTTTTGACAAGCTCGTTGTGGAACATCAGTCTGCCGTAAGACGCTTCCTGCTCACTCTCACTTCTGGCGACCAGCAGTTGGCAGATGACTTGGCTCAAGACACTTTCGTGAAGGCGTGGCTACGTATCAGCATGTTTCAAGCACGAAGTTCTTTCAAGACATGGCTCTTTCGTATTGCCTACAACAACTTCTACGATTACAAACGCAGCCTACACCCCACATACGACTTGGAACAACCTGCCGTTCGGCAGCAGACAGCCAGCAGTAGCTCGCTCTTTGACCTTGACTATGAGAAAGCCTTGCAGAAACTCAATGATGCGGAACGAATCTGCGTCACACTGCAACTCAATGAGGGACAGAGCATTGACGAAATAGTAAAGATTACTGGTATTGTGGCTGGAACGGTGAAATCGAACCTCTCAAGAGGGAAACATAAATTAATGGAATACTTAAAAGAAAATGGATATGAATGACAACGACGAGCGTTTTGTGCAACGCTTTTTCAACGAACATCGGCGGGAGATTGAAGACAATGGCTTCAGCCAGCAGGTGATGCGGAGTTTGCCTAAGAAACAATCGCCGCTCATTATGTATCTATGGTCGGCTATAGGTATCTTGGCGATGATTGTCTATTTCATCGCAGCCCACTGCATAACCGACGTGAAGTATATCTTCAATCTGACTTATCACTGGCTGATGACACTGGTTTCAAAATCACCCGACATTATCTTCAACATCCCATTGATGATAACAGTGCTCTTTCTCTGCTTATTCATGCTGAAAGAACTGATTCAGGATGAAACAGCATAATACAAAGGGAAGCAGTTTCAGCGTTCAACTGAAACTGCTTCCTTTTTAAGTGATAACTATAAAGAAGTCTCTTATAACTTTTACGAAGATTAGAAATAGATTTCGTATTCATCTTCGCTATTGATTTCTTCTTTCTTCTCTTCCTGTTTCGGCTTAGGCTGTTCCTTCAGCTTTCCGTGCTCATCGAACATGCCGTAGGTGGTGCGGAGAACGATGAACTCAGTACGACGGTTAAGCTGGTTGCAAATCTCTTGCTGGTCTTCCTTTAATTTCTTGATGTATTCCTCCGTCAAGACATCACCTTCCTTCAGCCAAGGATATTTCTCAGTGAGTTTCTTTTTCACTACCTTTGGTTTTCCCTTTCCATAACCTACAGGAGTGAGACGGTCGGCGGCAATACCGTGGGCGATGAGATATTGAATCACCGACTCGGCACGTCGCTGAGAAAGCCGTTGGTTGTAAGCCTCAGAGCCTTTGTAGTCGCAGTGAGCTGATAACTCTATGGTGACGTTGGGATTCTCGTTGAGCAACTTCACTAAGTCATCAAGTGCCTTAGTTGACTCAGGCCGCAGAGTTGCCTTGTCGAAATCATAGAAGATATTGTCAATCAAAACCGGAGCAGTGATGCTTGCCAACGGGAATTGCAAAACATCCTCATGGCTTTCCTCAGTCTTCACCACCTTGATATCCTCTTCATGGTTAAGATAACCCTTGCAAGAAGCCATGATAAGATAAGTGACTCCCGGTTTGACCACGCGAGTGAAGGAACCATCGCTCTTTACTGATATTTTCTCGTTTGTACCATCGTCGCCGATAATCGTCACTTGTGCAGCGGGCAGTTCATAGCCGTCAATCTCATATACCCAGCCTTTGATAGTGTTGACAATCTCCGGATTCTCAAAAGAATAGATATGGTCCCAGCCGCGTCCGTCACCACGATTACTGGAGAAGAATCCACGGTTGTGAGGTCCCTCAAACGTCATGCCGAAATCATCTCCACTGGAATTGAGCGGATAGCCGGGATGGAAGAGTTTATAATGACCATCCTCCCCCACCGTAGCAATGTAAATGTCAAGACCGCCCATACCGGGATGACCATCAGAAGAAAAATAGAAATCGCCATTGGGACGGAAAGTAGGAAAACATTCATTGCCAGCTGTATTGACAGGTTCACCCAAATTTTCCACTCCACCGAAACCTGCGGGAGTGATGCGTACGCGCCAAATGTCGAGTCCGCCCTTGCCACCGGGCATATCACTCGTGAAATAGAGCCACAGACCATCAGGCGATAAGGCAGGATGGGCAAAGTTGGAAAGCGTATCGGCGGTGAGCTTCACGTCGGAAGCCTTCCCCCACGCAGCGTCTGAACGGCTGGACTTCACTATCTGGGCATAACGCGGATACGTGGGGTCTGAATTACACTGCGTGAGATACATCTCGCGACCATCAACCGAGAAACAACAAGCTCCCTCATCGGCATTGGTATTCACACCACCCGCGACGACTTCCGGCTTGGTCCATTTCCCAACATCATCCTTCTGCGACATGAAAATATCACCGGGTTTCGTACCCGTGATGCCACTGAGTTCATCGCCCAAGGCTTCATTACGGGTAGAGGTGAAATAAAGTTGGTCGTAGTCGTCACCAAAGAGCATGGGAGAATATTCTGCGCGACGGGAATTGAACACATCCATACGCTTCACCGTATAGCGGCTTCCGTCCTTCTTCCATTGAGCCGCACGCTGGGAAGAGACAAGAGCATCACTCGTCAGTTTGTCATCTGGTAACTTGGCATGAATATCAGCAAGAACTTTCTCAGCAGCCGGATAGGCACCTTTCTTTAATAGTAACCGGGCATAAGCGAGACTGTCCTGCTCACCGGCTCGTTTATAGCGAATGGCATTGGAATAGGCTGCTATTGCCTTCTCAGTTTGAAGACTCCTTGAATAACAATAAGCCATCTTCAAGGCGATGTCACCTCTCTTGTCACGCTGCTTGGGCGGTGTCATTCGGTAAGCTCTCTTAAATTCGTTTCCAGCATCATAATATTCACCCAAAGAAAGATATTTTTCCCCTTTTTTTAGGTGTTTATCTACTCCACAAGAAGAGAGCGCCAGCAAAAGAAAAAATGCAGCGAAAAGAGGCAACATCTTGATTATTTGATGTTTGCCAAAATATGATTGAAGCATATAGCGTAGAATCTTTTTCATCATTATTAATAACGAATGCAAGGGAAAAATATTGCTGAAAGATAAGTGAAAGGCATGGACTTTCACTGCTGAACAATAGAGAACGAATCAATGTTTATCGAAGTATCTTTAGCTCACTCTCATCACGGAATACATTTATTCGAAGTCCATCCTATGAAGATAGACCAAGTTTGTGCAAACGACAAAAACCGAAAAACACTTTGTAGTTTCATTATTTTAGATTACCTTTGCACAAGAATCATTGAATACAAAGCAAGACAAACCAATGGGAATATTTTCGAAATTGTTTAATAAGAAACAAAATGAACAAAAAACCGGCGGCATGGAAGATTACATGACGCTGATAAGAGTTTATTTTCAAGCAGCTATAGCAGCCAATCTGGGAATCACCAATTTAGGAATGCTGCCCGACCTGCGTACATTCAAAGCTACCCTGCATGTGCCTACGGTGAACAATAAATTGGGAGTTGGAGAGCGCAATCACTGCAAGAAGATGATGAAAGACCTCTACAAGACGGATGACAATTTCTTTAAAGAGATAGACCAGACTATCCGCAAGAACTGCCGCCACATTCAGGATTTGCAGCCCTTCATGTTCCAATTCCAAGGCTTCACGCAAGACTTGATGATGCTCATCGGAAATTTGATGAAATACAAACTCCGTGTGCCTTCCATCTTCAAGAAGACCATCTACACGATGACACAGCAGACCGTTGAGGACATCTTCCTCAAAAACGATTATAAAGACCCATCCGTAGCCAAAACCGTGATGGAAGTAAGAAAATACAACCACCGCCTCGGTTTCTCACAAAAATGGGTAACCGATTTCGTATATCAGGTGGTAATGCTTGCAAAGAAAGAACCCAAGCCGAAAGAGGAAGAAGAAAAGAAATAAAGTCTTTGGCTAAAGAAATACTTTAAAATATTTGGTTATTTATTAGATTTGCGTTAAATTTGTACACAAATTGAACTGCTATGGATGCGAAAGAAAAGACTCTGACAACATTTTCTACTCGCGTGAGACAACTCATTCTTCAATACAGAGAGTTGAAGAATGAGAACAATGAGCTCTATGCCATGGTAGACGAGCGTGACAAGAAAATTAAAGAATTGGAAAGTCAAGTAGCCCAAAAGCAGGCCGAATATGAATCCCTCAAGACAGCTAAGATGCTCGAGATTACCGACGGCGACCTCGATGGTGCCAAAAAACGGGTGGCGAAGCTGATTAGGGAAGTTAACAAATGTATCACGTTGCTGAGCGAATAAAGCAATGGCAGAGACTAACAAAGCGAAACAACATATCACATTGCACGTCTACGACACCAATCTTTCGGTCTATTGCGAGCCCGAAAAGGAACCGTTGTATCGTAACGCTGCCAAGAAAATCACGGAAACAGTGAACCAGTACGCTCAAATATTCAAAGGAAGAAAGAGCGACAAGGATATATTGTATATGTCTTTGATAGACATTGCGCTGCGCTACGAAATGGAATTAGACCGCAACGAAACGCAGCCCTATGACCAGTTGCTTTCTCAACTCACGACGGAAATTGAAGAAGAGTTGAAAAAATAACTAACGTAATATTTCAAATATGATAGGTACAATCATCGCAGCCATCGTTGCTCTCATTGTGGGCGTGGGAGGCGGCTATGCTATTTTCCGATACATCGCTACGGGAAAATATAAAAGCATTTTAGAAGCAGCGCAGAAAGACGCTGAAGTGATAAAGGAGAAGAAACTCTTAGAGGTGAAGGAGAAATTCATCAACAAGAAGAGTGAACTGGAGAAGGAGGTGCAGCAACGCAACCAAAAAATCCAGCAAAGTGAAAACCGACTGAAACAGCGCGAAATCTCTCTCAACCAGCGTCAGGAAGAAATTGCGCGTCGCCGTCAAGAAACTGACCAGATGCAGCAAAGACTGGACAATGAGAAGAAACTCATGAACGTCAAACAGGCTGAACTGGAGAAGATGCAGGAACAAGAGCGGTTGAAACTGGAAGAACTCTCTGGACTCAGCGCCGAGGAAGCTAAGAACCGCTTAGTGGAAAGCATGAAAGACCAAGCAAAGTTGGATGCCGCAAGCTATGTGAACGAAATTATTGATGAAGCAAAGCTCAACGCCAACCAGCAAGCCAAGAAAATCGTTATTCAAACTATTCAACGCGTAGCCACTGAAACAGCTATCGAGAACTCTGTAAGCGTGTTCCACATAGACAACGATGAGGTGAAAGGCCGCATCATTGGTCGTGAGGGACGCAACATTCGCGCTTTGGAAGCCGCTACGGGCGTTGAAATTGTAGTTGACGACACACCCGAAGCCATTGTTATTTCTGCCTTCGACCCTATTCGTCGCGAGGTATGTCGCTTAGCCCTGCACCAGTTGGTTGCCGACGGTCGCATCCATCCAGCCCGCATTGAGGAAGTGGTTGCGAAAGTGAAGAAGCAATTGGAAAACGAAATTATCGAGACTGGACGTCGTACCGCCATCGACTTAGGTATTCATGGTCTGCACCCCGAACTTATTCGTATCATCGGAAAGATGAAATACCGTTCTTCTTACGGACAGAACCTTTTGCAGCATGCCCGTGAGACTGCCAATCTCTGTGCAGTGATGGCTGCCGAGCTTGGACTGAACCCGAAGAAGGCAAAGCGTGCAGGATTGCTCCACGATATTGGCAAAGTGCCCGATGAGGAAAGCGAACTGCCCCACGCACTCTACGGAGCTAAAATTGCTGAGAAATACAAGGAGAAACCCGACATTGTGAACGCCATCGCTGCTCACCATGACGAAGTGGAGATGCAGACACTTTTGGCTCCCATCGTACAAGTTTGTGATGCCATCTCCGGTGCACGTCCGGGTGCACGCCGTGAGATTGTGGAGGCTTACATCAAACGTCTCAATGACTTGGAGGCTATTGCTATGAGCTATCCCGGTGTTACCAAGACTTATGCTATCCAAGCCGGACGCGAACTGCGCGTCATTGTCGGTGCCGACAAGATGAGTGATGAGGACAGCACAAAACTGAGCAATGAGATTGCAACAAAGATTCAAAACGAGATGACTTATCCCGGACAAGTTAAGATTACAGTGATTCGCGAGACTCGTTCTGTGGCATACGCCAAGTAACTATGCAATACGAAAAAGAATTTGAAGAGCAATGGAGCAGCAAGCCATTCAAAGATTGGATGGCGGTTGCTCCATTACGTTTTCAAGAAGAAATGAAACGCAGCAAGGGTATGAATACGGCTGGCGATTGGCTGGCTCTCGTGCCGATAGCATTGGTGGTGGTTTATATGGACCGCATACCCGTTAGCAACGAACTGTTGCGCTTTCTTATCGCTGCGGTCATCATTATAGCGTGGTTCGTGGTTTGGGAGTTAATCAAGCCTTACATCACCAACAAACGCTCTGAGTCTGAAATCCGTGATGACGTGAAAGAGTTCTTCTACAAGGAATGGAAAGAAGGAAGATTGAAATAAACTACTGTCAACAATTTCAATCGGAAACAAACGAATTAATCAGTTCTAATCAATGGACTTCTGTGTTCATTGCCAATACAAGAGGATAACAAAAGATGGATACAACTCGGAATATTAACAAAGTGGAGCTGCGCACCCTCCGCATGGAGGATTATGACCAATTAGCAGGCTCATTCAAAAGAATCTACGGAAACAGCGACGTTTTCTGGACCCACAAACAAATCAAGAAGCTCATTGATATTTTCCCTGAAGGTCAAGTCGTTGTGATTGCCGACGATAAAATCGTGGGCTGCGCCCTTAGCATTATCGTGGACTATAACATGGTGAGAGGCGACCACACCTACGCACAAGTCACTGGCAATGAGACCTTCAACACCCACAACCCTCAAGGTAATATTCTATATGGCATAGAAGTGTTTATCCATCCAGCCTATCGTGGTCTGCGTTTGGGTCGGCGAATGTATGAATACCGCAAGGAGCTATGCGAGAAGCTCAACCTGAAAGCCATCATGTTTGGAGGGCGTATTCCCAACTACCATAAATACGCCGACCACATGCGCCCGAAGGAGTATATCGAGAAAGTGCGCTCAAGAGAAATCTACGACCCGGTTCTTAACTTCCAGTTGAGCAACGACTTTCACGTGAGACGTATCATCCGAAACTATCTTCCCAACGATGAAGAATCCAAGCATTACGCTTGTCTGCTGCAATGGGATAACATCTATTATGAGCCCAAGCATGACCAAATCGTAGAGCGCAAGCCCACTGTGAGAATCGGAATGGTGCAGTGGCAGATGCGTCCCTATAAGTCAATGGACGAATTGTTTGAGCAAGTAGAATTCTTCGTTGATGCCGTTTCAGACTACAAGAGCGACTTCATTCTCTTCCCCGAATATTTCAATGCTCCGCTCATGGCTCGTTTCAATGACCTTGGCGAGGCACAAGCCATCCGTGCCATGGCAAAATACACGGAGAAGATACGTGACCGTTTCCGCGAGCTGGCAATCAGCTACAACATCAATATTATCACGGGAAGTATGCCTTACGTCAAGGAGGACGGAAGTCTCTACAACGTGGGGTTCCTTGTTCGCCGAGACGGAACAGACGAGATGTATGAGAAGATTCACGTCACACCCGATGAGAAGAAATGTTGGGGACTGACGGGTGGCAGCCAGATACGAACTTTTGATACCGACTGCGGAAAGATTGGCGTGCAGATTTGCTATGATGTTGAATTTCCCGAACTTTCACGCATCATGGCAGGACAAGGAATGCAGATTCTTTTTGTGCCTTTCATGACAGATACCCAGAATGCCTATACCCGCGTCCGCATCTGTGCACAGGCTCGTGCTATTGAGAATGAGTGCTATGTTGCCATTGCAGGCAGTGTGGGCAACCTGCCGCGTGTACACAATATGGATATCCAATATGCTCAAAGCGCCGTGTTCACCCCTTGCGATTTCGCCTTTCCCAACGACGGCAGAAGAACTGAAGCCACGCCCAACACGGAGATGATTCTCGTTGCCGATGTGGACTTAAGCAGTCTCACGCGCCTCCACACTTACGGCAGTGTACGCAACTTGTTGGAGCGAAGAACAGACTTGTATGAGATAAAGATGAAATAAGCATCTGCAGTATTAGACATCCATCAAATCGGACATGATGAGATTGGAAATAGCAATTCCACGTCTCGTCAGCCGCAAGTGTCCGTCTTTTATCTCCAATTTCCCATCCTTTATATAAGAATCAGCCGCCTGCAAGATAAACGAGCGATGCTCCGCGTCCAACTTGGATAAATCCAAGCCTTCGCAGGTGCGCAAAGATGTCATCACCATGTCGTCGTAGTGCGTGCGTTTGTCTATCTTCTCACTCTCAAAACGCCTCTCTCCTTTTTCCATGGCACTCATATAAGCCATTAGATGAGCCACATTCCAACTGCGCCGCTTGCCATCATAACTGTGAGCCGCGGCACCCAAACCCACATAGGGTGTATCATTCCAATAGCTTGAATTGTGGCGACTACGATATCCTGGCAGAGCAAAGTTGCTGATTTCGTAATGCTCATATCCTGCAGCCCGCAATTTGTCAATGAGCATATCATACATCTTGAGGCTGATTTCCTCATCGATTTCTTTCACCTTACCCTGCTGCAACATATTATAAAGAAGTGTACCCTCTTCAAACATCAGACCGTAAGCAGAGATATGTTCAACTTTCAAAGCCAGAGCCTCGTCTATATCACTCTCCCACTCTTCAAGGCTCTCTTCTGGAAAACCAAACATCAAGTCGATGCTGATATTCTGAATCCCAACCCTACGCAGGATTTCCACAGCATGCCGAGCCTCTGCGGCACTATGTCGCCGATGGAGGAATCGTAACCGTGCATCGTCAAACGTTTGGATGCCCATGCTCACACGATTTACCGGCAATCTATTGAAAAGCTCCTCATTGACATCATCCGGATTACACTCCATCGTTATTTCCATATCTGAGTTATATTTCACGCCGAAACATTGCTGAATATGGTCAAAAAGTCGTCTAAGATTCACGTTAGAGAGTTGACTGGGTGTACCTCCACCTAAATAAATAGTTGAAATAGCACCATCAATTTCGCGGTGACGTAAATCCATTTCCTTGCATAGGCAATCCACATATTGAGACTGCAATTCGGGATGAACCGTTGAATAGAAGCCACAATAGATGCAACGACTCGCGCAAAAAGGTATATGTATGTATAATCCGGTCATTTCGTGGCAAAATTACTAATAAGTTTTAAATATTCTAACATTTCTGTCAGTTTCTTTTGGCTATCTCAACAAAAATAGATAACTTAGACGGCGAAATTATGAAACGAAACGGAATTAGTCTTCGGACTACCTAAATATGATTTTACTAACTCTTTAAACCTGTTGATATGAAAGTATATCAAACGAATGAAATTAAGAATCTCGCGTTGATTGGCAGTGCGGGTAGCGGCAAGACCACACTTGCCGAGAGTATGCTTTACGAAGCCGGTATCATTAAGCGCCGCGGAAGCGTGGAAGCTAAAAACACCGTGAGCGACTATTTTCCGGTTGAGTTGGAATATGGATACTCTGTTTTCCCAACAGTTTTCCATGTGGAGTGGAACAACAAGAAACTCAATATCATCGATTGTCCGGGTTCTGACGATTTCGTTGGTGGAGCCATCACTTCGCTCAACGTCACCGACCAAGCAGTAATCCTTATCAACGGTCAGTATGGCCCCGAAGTTGGAACGCAGAATGCCTTCCGTTATACTGAGAAACTGAATAAGCCTGTCATCTTCCTCATTAACCAACTTGACAGCGAAAAGTGCGACTTCGACAATATCATCAACAACATGAAGGAAATTTATGGCAGCAAGTGCGTACAGATTCAGTATCCACTTGAGACTGGCCCTAATTTCCATTCTCTAATCGACGTATTACTCATGAAGAAATACAGCTGGAAACCTGAGGGTGGTGCTCCCACCATCGAGGATATTCCTGCTGAAGAAATGGATAAGGCTATGGAGCTTCACAAGGCTCTCGTTGAGGCAGCCGCCGAAAACGATGAGGCACTGATGGAGAAATTCTTTGAGGAGGAGACTCTTACAGAGGACGAAATGCGCGAGGGCATCCGCAAGGGATTGGTTACCCGCAGCATCTTCCCCATCTTCTGTGTCTGTGCCGGCAAGGATATGGGCGTTCGCCGCTTGATGGAATTCTTGGGCAACGTGGTTCCGTTCGTAAGCGATATGCCAAAGGTGAAGAATGTTCGTGGCGAGGAGGTTACTCCCGACAGCAATGGTCCTGAATCACTCTATTTCTTCAAGACTGCTATGGAGCCTCACATCGGCGAGGTGTGCTACTTCAAGGTGATGTCAGGTTCTGTGAAGCCCGGCGATGACCTTACAAATGCCGACCGTGGCTCTAAGGAGCGCATTACCCAGATTTATGCCTGCGCAGGTGCCAACCGTATTCCTGTTGACCAACTGAATGCTGGCGATATCGGCTGCACTGTGAAGCTGAAGGATGTCAAGACTGGCAATACCCTCAACGGCAAGGGAACAGACCAGCGCTTCGATTTCATTAAATATCCCAACTCTAAATATAGCCGCGCCATCAAGGCAAACAATGCTGCCGACACAGAAAAGATGATGGCAGCTCTGCTGAAGATGCGTCAGGAAGACCCGACATGGGTTGTGGAGCAGAGCAAGGAATTGCGCCAGACCATCGTTCACGGTCAAGGTGAGTTCCACCTGCGCACACTGAAATGGCGTATGGAAAACAACGAGAAGATTCCTGTTACGTATGAGGAGCCCAAGATTCCGTATCGTGAGACTATCACGAAGAAGGCAAAGGCAGAATACCGCCACAAGAAACAGAGTGGTGGTGCCGGACAGTTTGGCGAGGTTCACTTGATTGTGGAGCCTTATGAAGAAGGTAAACCAGACCCCGTGAGCTACAACTTCAACGGTCAGGAATATAAGATGAACATCAAGAGCAAGGAAGAAGTTGACCTGCCTTGGGGCGGAAAGTTGGTATTCATCAACTCCGTCGTGGGTGGTGCCATCGACCTTCGTTTCATGCCCGCCATCCTCAAGGGTGTGATGGACTGCATGGAGCGTGGTCCTCTTACGGGTAGCTATGCCCGCGATGTCCGCGTCGTAGTCTACGACGGTAAGATGCACCCGGTTGACTCCAACGAACTTTCCTTCACCCTCGCTGCTCGCCATGCATTCTCCGATGCTTTCAAACAGGCAGGTCCAAAGATTCTCGAGCCTATCTATGACCTTGAGGTATTAGTTCCAGCCGACTACATGGGTGATGTGATGAGCGACTTGCAAGGTCGCCGCGCTATCATCATGGGTATGGACAGCGAAGCAGGTTACCAGAAACTGCAGGCTAAGATTCCTTTGAAGGAGTTGAGCAGCTACAGCATCTCACTAAGTTCGCTCACGGGTGGTCGCGCTAGTTTCTCAACCAAGTTCTCCAACTACGAGCTTGTGCCCAATGACATTCAGACGAAACTGATTGCCGAGCACGAGGCTGAGACCAAAGACGAAGATTAACATTTTCATCTACGATATAAAGAGTCCAGCGAACTGCTGGACTCTTTTTTTTGTATCGTAATAATACTAACGTGAATTCGACGAAAATAATTGACTTTGCAGATTCAATTCCGCAAGAAATCACTTCAATAACTATCTACTGGTGATTGCTGACAGGTGCCACCCGTTCGGTTGCCACTTGGGAGCCGTTGTGGTGCCAAGTGCCACCCATTCGGCTGCCACTTGCCAGCACACACAGATGTGCGGAGCTACACTCTGAATAAATTGACAACTGCGACTGAAACGCACTACTAAGGTTTACTACTATATAATATTAATATTATATAGTAATTGTAGCAATCACTTGCACAATGGAGAGAAAGAATTCGTCGGGCTCTCGTTAATACTATTGTGGTTTGCCACGGAGAACGAAACAGAAGTCCCTCTCTTCTTCCTCTCATCACTTGTTAACCAATCAAAGTAGATAGATGTAGGCGAAATCTTGTGCAGTTTAAACAATAATGCCCGCTATTTCTCATCAAAGTTACATATAATGATGGATTCTAGAATTACCGAACAACCCTCCCTCTACGACAATCTTGAAAGAAAATCAGTGAGGGAAATTATTACAGACATCAACCACGAAAGTGCCAAGGTGGCAGGTGTCATTCAGAAGGCATTGCCTCAGATTCAAACACTCATTGAGGCAATTGAAAAGAAGTTGCGCAAAGGCGGAAGACTTTTCTATTGCGGTTGCGGAACTGGAGGACGCCTCTGTGTACTCGACACGATAGAGGTGCAGAATACTTATACCTCTCCTCCAGACATGATACAGGCAATCTTTCCCGGTGGCATCAATGACATCACCAACACGATAGAATCCAAAGAAGATAATCTTGAGGACGGATGGAACCAACTCCAAGCCAAGGGAGTATCGAAAAAAGACATTGTTGTGGGCTTCTCTACGAGCGGAACTACTCCTTTCGTTCTTTCTACATTACAGCACTGCCAGCATGAGGGAATCACAACAGCATCCGTTGTCAACAATCCAGATGCACCCATCTCCGCAGTGAGTGACTACCGGGTAGTGCTCATTACGGGACCAGAATTCGTCACGGGGTCTACAAGAATGAAGGGGGGCACGAGTCAGAAGATGGTGCTTGACATGATTTCCACAACTGTGATGATTCGTCTTGGTCGAGTTTCCGGCAACAGAATGGTCAACGCAAAAATCATCAACCACAAGCTCCTCGACCGTGCCATCCGTACATTTATGGAGCGCCACCCCGAATATAAAGATTATGCAGAAGTAGAGCGAATCATCCGAGAATATGGCAGCGTGGCAAAGGCAGAACGGGCAATGTTCAAGTAGGGATTACTTGCCTCTTCAGTTTCACATGGACTCAACTCCGCTTCCAGCTTTGCAGGATGAAATAAAGAGATTTGAGCTTCATGAGTTTAGGTTCTCTCCCCTATCAACAATCAACGCTATTTATCTATAAAGGAAATAGGTTCCACCGTCGCTTTCGCAGTATTTCCTCAACAGGTTTTGGATGAACTCGGCATTTGCCTTCACGCGTTCCTCATCACCATCATAGCCATTGATGAGAACCACCAAATGCGTGGTGTCGATGGTAATCTTTGTCCGCTCATTGTCGCTCGTCGGTGTTCCCACTCCACCCTTTGCATCACGATAAACGGGTAGACCGGCAATGTTGATGAGTCCACGATGGATTCCCTCGTATGGCTCACCTTCCTTTCCCACACCTAAGGTCAGAGTGTCACCTACGAACTTGTCAGCATCGAATCCTCCAATGCTATAGCCATAGGCAATGCTGGCGAGATTAATCAAATCCACGAGCGTATCGATTTGATAGAGTTCCTTCCCCTGCAACTGTCGGCGAATCAGAGCCTCAGAAGCTGGACGGTAACGCGATGGGTCCTTGCCACAAGCCTTATAAACGCGACGGGTGGCTGCGATTCCCGGCAACTCTTTGAGCGTAGCAGTCGTCAACTCATTGCGAAACTTCTCGCCCATGGCATGGATTTCCTGCCACAGAGGTTCACAATAAGGAGTATTCTTCACCTGTGCGTCAACACATCCGCCCACAAAATTCGGACAGACGCTCTCTATTTCATTTGAAACAATAATTTTCATATTCGTATCTCTAAATTCGACTGCAAAGTTAATAAAAAAGCCTGTAGCGCCATCCTTTCTCAAAAGAAAATCAACGTTGAGCCCATGAAAGGAGCTCGTTCTGTCATTTGCATTTCTATCTATAAAATCCCTACCCAACTTTTTGCGCAACCAAAATAAGATGATTGACGCAATATGCATGATTTTTATTATCTTTGCGATGAAAATAAACCAACACACTCTTATGGAAGATAATATATTGGAAAGAATGCAGCAATTGGTTGACCAACTCAACCAAGCTTCTGACGCATATTATAATGGACGCGGAGAGCTCATGACCGACTTCGAATGGGACGCGCGGTTCGATGAACTCAAACGGTTGGAGGAGCAGACGGGAACGGTTTTGCCCAACTCTCCTACGCATAACGTCTCAGCCGACAACATCACAGGTCAGAAAGAGGCTCACGAGTTTCCTGCGCTCTCTCTTGCCAAGACTAAGAAAGTTGAAGACTTGGTGAAATGGGCTGAGAACCGACCCATTTGGCTGTCGTGGAAACTTGACGGACTGACGCTTGTGGTGACCTATGACAACGGGCATCTGACAAAAGTGGTCACGCGCGGAGACGGTCACATCGGCACCAACATCACGCATCTTGCGCCTGCCATTGACGGTATTCCTCAGCAACTTTCCATCAAGGGTCATCTTGTGGTTCGCGGTGAGGCAGTCATCAGCTACGACGACTTCGAGCGTTTTAACATGGAGAGCGATGAGGAATATGCTAATCCACGCAATCTCGCCTCGGGTTCTCTCACGCTGAAGGATGTCAACGAAGTACGCCAGCGCCATATTCACTGGATTCCTTTCACGCTCGTCCACATTGACGAGGAAATCCTTTCTTGGGGCGAGCGTATGGGGGCTCTTGAGAAGGCTGGACTCCATTGTGTCGACCACGAGTATATTGAGCATCCTACATTAGAAAACATGCAGGAAGTCATCAACCGTTGGACGGAGAAGGTAACAAGTCGTAAGAACCCCTACCCTGTTGACGGTCTTGTAATTGCCTACGACGACACAGCATACGCACAGACGGGTTCCATCACGGGTCACCATGCCACGCGCGCTGGCTATGCGTTCAAGTGGCAAGATGAGAGTGCGCGCACTACGCTCGACCATATCGAATGGTCATGCGCCACCTCAACTATCTCGCCTGTTGCCGTGTTCAAGCCCGTCGAGTTAGAAGGCACAACGGTGAAGAGGGCGTCGCTTTGCAATATCAGTGAGTGCGAGCGATTGGGCATTGGCGGTAAAGGCAGCATCATCGATGTCATCAAGGCAAACAAGATTATCCCCAAAGTCATTCGCGTAGAGGAGAGTCATGGTGTCTTCGCTCCGCCTCAGACTTGTCCCGTATGTGGTGCGCCAACGGTGGTACGCGAGAGCGAGGCATCGGCTACCAAGACGCTCCATTGCACCAACGATGCTTGTCCTGCCAAACAGCTCAAGAAATTCGCACGCTTGGTATCTAAGGAGGCAATCAACATCGACGGTCTATCAGAGCAGACGCTTCAGAAGTTCATCAATTTAGGATGGGTCAACGAGCCTGCCGACCTCTTCCATTTGGATGTCCACGCCATTGAGCTTGCCAGTATGGAAGGCTTCGGACGGAAGTCTGTGAGCAATCTGTTGGCAGCGGTGAGGAAGGCGCGCACGGTGGAGGCTCGTCGTTTTCTCTTCGCGCTCAACATTCCTCTCTGCGGCATGGATGTCTGTACGCGTTTGCTCTCGGCACACTCGTTAGAGGACCTTCTCAATACAGCTCGGCAGACGACTGACGAGGAAGTGTTCTCAAACATTGACGGGATTGGACCCGAGAAGAGCAAGTCATTCGTGGCTTGGGTGAAAGACGACCGCAACTATCAGGCGGTAGTGAAACTCAAAAAAGAACTCACTATCACGCAACCCGACCTTGCAGCCAAAGGCGACCGATGCAAGGGTCTCACATTTGTCATCACGGGCGATGTCCTCCACTATAAGAACCGCAATGAACTAAAGGCTTACATTGAGACTCAAGGCGGCAAAGTGACAGGCAGCGTGAGCAAGAGTACGAGCTATCTCATCAACAACGACGTTCAGTCCACGAGCACAAAGAATCAGAAAGCCCACCAACTCAATATCCCCATCATATCGGAGGACGAGTTTATAGAGAAATTCGCATAAGATGCGTTCTATGCATTGCAACTATTATTAGGAAAATGAAATACAACACTCATGATATTCGCCGGCAGGACCGATTGATGGACGAACAAAGAGCTCGCCAACTGCTACACGAAGCGGAATACTCTGTCATATCAATGATTGATGACCAGGGACTCCCCTACGGGATTCCTGTAAATGCCGTATTCGAATCCCCCGACCACGCCTATATTCATTGCGCTCCAGAGGGAAAGAAGCTACGAGCATTGGCTGTTCATCCCGATGTTTCCATGTGCATCATCGGTCATGTTCATTTAGTGCCAGACAAATTCACAACGGAGTATGAGAGTGTCATCCTGAAGGGACGTGCCCATCTCGTCACGAACGATGAGGAGCGCCGACATGCCATAGAACTTATCCTCGACAAGTATTCCCCAAAATTCAAAGAGCGCGGTCTCTTCTACGCCACCAAGTCACTTCCCCGCACATCCATTCTCCGTATCGACATCAGCGAGTTTAGTGGTAAGTGCAAGAAAATGCATTGAGCGCGAAAGAAGTGTAGGTTACGCATAACTCAGCCTCACTTTCGTTCCTACCGCATTTACTTTCGTTCGGTAGTTTCGTTATCGTGCTGAGAGGATTGATGTGCAATCTCCAAACCCATTCTATTTTTCATTCGTTTCTTCTTACAAGGTAATCCTACTATCATACTAAAACATCTGTTGACTATATAGTTGTATATCCTTGAAATTCATGGCTGAGTCCCTATAAAGGTTCTGTTTGTGCTTTAAGCAGGCAGAAACAGAACCTTTTGCCCCTTCCAAGACCTTTCCATTTCTTTTCGCATTATAAATTATAAAAGTTTTGTCTTTCCACGACTTTTTTGTAACTTTACACGCAGAAAGAAAAATAACAATTAAAATGCACTTCAAATGGAACTATGTACCACCCACACTTGAAGAACAAAAAGCAGCAAAAGAGCTGGGCGATAAACTCAATATGAGTCCCATCCTCGCTCAGTTGCTCATCCGCAGAGGAATCACCACCGAGAGTGCAGCAAAACGATTCTTCCGTCCCCAACTCGCCGACCTCATCAATCCCTTCCTCATGAAGGACATGGATGTGGCAGTTGATAGGCTCAATGATGCAATGGGGCGCAAGGAGCGTATTCTTGTATATGGTGACTACGATGTGGATGGGTGTACTGCCGTGGCTTTAGTGTATAAGTTCCTGCAGCAGTTCTATTCCAATATCGACTACTATATCCCCGACCGATACGATGAGGGATATGGAGTGAGTGCCAAAGGATTAAAATACGCGCAGGAAACTGGGGTGAAACTCATTATCATCCTGGATTGCGGCATCAAGGCAATCAAGGAGATTGCCTACGCCAAGACGCTCGGCATCGACTTTATCATCTGCGACCACCATGTGCCCGATGAGCAGATGCCCGACGCGGTGGCAATCCTCAATCCTAAAAGGGAGGACGACACCTTCCCCTTCAAGCATCTCTGCGGCTGCGGAGTAGGATTCAAGTTTATGCAGGCTTTCGCCAAAAACAATGGAATCCCCTTCTCGCGGCTTATACCTCTTCTCGATTTCTGCGCCGTCAGCATCGCCGCTGACATTGTTCCAGTGGTGGACGAGAACCGCATTCTTGCCTATCATGGTCTCAAGCAACTCAACATCAATCCGAGCGTCGGACTCAAGGCAATTATCAACATCTGCGGTCTCAGCGGACGTGAGATTTCCATGAGCGACATTGTGTTCAAGATTGGTCCACGCATCAATGCCTCCGGTCGTATGGAGAATGGCAAGAAAAGCGTTGACCTGCTCGTGGAGAAGGATTTCTCCACAGCCTTGAAGATGGCTCAGCACATCAACGAATACAACGAACAGCGCAAGGACATTGACAAGCAGATGACAGAGGAGGCGAACCAGATTGTGTCCAAGCTCGACTCCATGAAGCATCGCTCCAGTATCGTTCTCTACGATGAGCACTGGAAAAAGGGAGTCATCGGCATTGTTGCCAGTCGACTAACTGAACTATATTTCAGACCCACTGTAGTTCTTACGCGCGACGGTGACCTTGCCACGGGTTCTGCCCGCAGCGTCACAGGTTTCGACATCTACTCAGCCATCAAGAGTTGCCGCGACTTGCTCATCAACTTTGGAGGCCATACCTATGCTGCTGGTCTTACCCTCAAATGGGCGGACGTGCCGACATTCCGCAAGCGTTTCCAGCATTATGTGGAAGAGCATATCCAACCCGAGCAAGTGGAGGCGAACCTCGACATTGACGCACAGATTGACTTCAAAGACATCACGAAGAAACTCCATAGCGACTTGAAGAAGTTTGCTCCTTTCGGACCTCTCAACCCCAAGCCTGTGTTCTCCACGCTCAACGTCTACGACTACGGCACTTCCAAGGTGGTAGGCAGGGAGCAGGAACACATCAAGCTTGAGCTTGTCGACTCCAAATCGCCCACCGTCGTCAACGGCATAGCGTTCGGTCAAAGCGAGAGCGTGCGCTACATCAAGAGCAAACGGAGCTTCGACATCGCCTATACTATTGAGGAGAACATCTTCAAGCGCAACGCTGTACAGTTGCAGATTGAAGACATCAGACCTAACGAGGAATGACAGACTATCTGGAGATTCTTCATCATTATTGGCATTATCCCGACTTCCGCGGCATTCAGCGCCAAATCATCGAGAGCATCGGTTCGGGGCGCGACACGCTGGGGCTTATGCCGACGGGCGGAGGCAAGAGCATTACCTTTCAAGTGCCGGCTTTGGCACAGGAAGGGGTGTGTATTGTTGTCTCACCGCTCATCGCCCTCATGAAAGACCAAGTGGAGCATCTGCGCAAGCGTGGCATCATTGCCGCGGCGATTTACAGTGGTATGTCGAAGAGAGACATCGTTCAGACACTCGACAACTGCATCCTCGGCGACACAAAACTACTCTATGTGTCGCCCGAACGCCTTTCTTCCCCACTCTTTCTTACTAAGCTGCAGCGCATTCACGTGAGTTTCATCACCGTTGACGAGGCTCACTGCATCTCGCAATGGGGCTACGACTTCCGCCCCTCCTATCTCCATATCGCTGACCTCCGTACCCTCAAGCCCGAAGCTCCCATACTGGCTCTCACGGCTACTGCCACTAAGCAAGTAGTAGACGATATCCAACAGAAGCTCAAGTTCCGCCAACCCAACGTTATCAGCATGAGCTTCAGCCGCAAGAATCTCGCTTATGTGGTGAGAAACACTATCAACAAAGACCTTGAGCTCATCCATATTCTGCGCAGTGTCCCCGGCTCAGCCATCGTATATGCCTATAGCCGAGAGCACACCAAGCGAGTGGCACAGACTCTCGTTGCCGCAGGCATAGATGCCACATTCTTCCATGCTGGTCTTGACCCTTCTGTCAAAGACGAACGCCAACAGGCTTGGCAACAGGATGAGAAACGTGTCATCGTTTGCACCAACGCCTTCGGTATGGGTATCGACAAGCCTGACGTGAGACTGGTTATCCACTATGATGCTCCCGACTCGTTGGAAGCCTACTTTCAGGAAGCAGGACGTGCGGGACGCGACGGCAAGAAGGCTTATGCCATTCTCCTCTACAATGGCAACGACAGACGTACGCTACTGCGGCGAGTGGGCTACAACTATCCGCCGCTCGACACCGTGAAAGATGTCTATGACCATCTTGCCTATTTCTTTCAAGTCGGCTTGGGCAGTGGCGAAGGTCATCGCTTCCTTATTGACATCGCCGAGTTCAGCCATATTTACCACCACCAGCCACTCAGCGTCGAATCCTCGTTGCGCATCCTGCAGGGTGCAGGCTACATTTTTTTTGATGAAGAACCCGACAGCAATACGCGTTGCCGGTTTCTGCTTAGTCGTAACGAGCTTTATCTTCTCAATGCCACTACACCAGAAGAGGATAGCATCATCACCGCCATGTTGCGCACCTACAGCGGACTATTCACTGACTATGTTTTCATCAGTCTGCCCTTGGTGGCGCATCTCAGTGGCCTCACTACTGAGCGAGTCTATCAGTTGATGCGAGGTCTAAGCCAGCGCCATATTATCTCTTTTGTTCCTGGTCGCTCTCTCCCCGTGGTGGGCTATCTTCGTCCACGCGAATCCCGCGACCGCCTCGTTATCCCCGACAGTGTCTATTCAATCCGCAAAAATCAGTATGAGCAGCATATCAAGTCCATGCTCCAGTATGCTACGGATGACAGCGTCTGCCGCTCCCGTCAACTTCTCCGCTATTTCGGTGAGAAACAAACGGAGGACTGCGGAATGTGCGACGTATGCATCAATAAGAAATACGACGTAACGGCACCTAAGTATATTGCCTCAGCACGCGAGCAAATTCAACAATTGCTTTCTGACGGCAAAAAACACACTATTACAGAATTGCAGCAAATCAACTCTCCGTTGCCGAAACTTTGTGCGGCGCTTGAGGACTTGGTCAATGAGGAGGATGTTGTTACAGATGGGACTTATTTTTGGAACAACTCCTAAACTTTATTTTTTCGGCTTCAATCTATTATGAAGCTATCGCAATTAAGATTGAATCGACATCGGCAAGTTGACCCACAAAGGTTAGCAACTGTCGAAGAATTTTTACTGGAATTATTTACCATCAATTGAGCTAATAACTAAGAAAAATTTATTCAAACCATGAATATAAAGAAGCTATTGTTCCTATCACTAATGCTGATGATTTTTACTTATTCTAATGGTCAAAGCCAGCACTACTCATCCTACCCATGGGAAAAGGCCTACGAGGAATGGCTGAGTAATGAAGATGATGCCGACCAATTAAGTGAAGACCAATATGAATTCTTACAAGATATCTATTGCCACAAAATAGACATTAACCATGCTTCGCAGGAAGAATTGGAGCAGTTGCCCTTTCTTTCAGCCCAGCAAGTGGAGGACATCGAAGAATATCTGTTTCGCTACGGGGAAATGAAAAGTGGCGGTGAACTTCAGATGATAGAGAGTATAGATGCCGTAACACGACAATTGCTCACACAATTTATTACTTTCGATTTCGACCCTGTCAGCAACCGAAGACCCATTGACAGCATTTTCGTAAAGAAGAAAGGATTGGCTGGTCTGCTGCAAGGGGCAAAGCAAGACTTTGTAGTGACGGGTAAGATTCCGACTTATAAACGTCGTGGCGATAAACTCGGACCCAACGAGGGCGGTTATCTTGGGTGGCAATGGAAACACTCATGGCGCTATACTCTGTCAGCTCCAAGCGGATGGAAGATTGCATTTATTGGAGCGAAGGACAGTGGCGAACCTTTCTTCCGCGATGGCAACGGACAAGGATGGGACTTCTACAGCGGTTACCTATTATATAAGAGCAATCGCCGCTATCCGGGGCAATCCTTCCGAAGACCGTATCTTCGGGAGATTGTATTGGGACGTTATCGCTTGCGCACGGGTATGGGACTCGTCATCAACCGTAATCAGCGTTATGGCAAAACCTCCATGTTGCAGTCTCTCGGCAGGGGCTACGGTTCCTTGGTGGGTCACTCCTCGCGCTCCGAAGCCAACTACCTGCAAGGAGCGGCAGCAACTATCAGAATCTATGAGCATGGAAGAACCAATTTAGAATTGACTCCCTTCTTTTCTTGGCGCAAACTCGACGCTACTCTCGACACGCTGGAATCTGGCGAGAAAGTCATCGTAAACCTCCAAACCTCTGGCTACCACCGAACACAACGGGAGATGGCGCGTAAGAACAATGCAAGCTCATGGGTGGCTGGTGGAAACGTGAACCTAAGACACGGGCGATGGCACGTGGGAGTGAGCGGTCTTTGGACAACATTCAGCGAATCACTCAAGCCCCGCGAGACAAACTACTACCGATGGGCACCACATGGCTCCTCTTTTTGGAACTTATCGGTGGACTATGGCTATACGAGTAGCCGGGTGAACATTGGGGGCGAGACAGCGACGGGCGACTGCGGGGCAGTGGCTACCGTGAACAGCATCAGCTTGATGCTGGGAAGTAAATTAGAGGCAGTGGCAGTGCAAAGGATGTACAGCTACCGTTTCTATTCCCTATTGGGAAACAGCTACAGTTCCGGTGGAAAAACGCAAAATGAGAGTGGTCTGTATGTTGGACTGCTGTGGAGACCCATCTACGGCATGACTGTGAGCGGATATGCGGACATTGCTTATTATCCTTGGGCTCGCTACAAGGCAGCAAAAGCTTCGCACGAAAGAGATGGCATGGTAGACGTGAGATATGAACACAAAGCGTGGACCATGACGGCTCGGTGCAGATTAAGACGGCAACAACAAAACGCTGCGTCAGAAGATGCTGAAGAGAAAAAGTTAGTGTGGAGCGATGAGTGGAGATGGAGATTGTCAACACAATATCATCCGCAAAACTGGATGGCACGATTGCAGTTGGACGGAAGTCATGTAGTAAAGGAAGGCGAAAGCAGCAACGGTTGGATGGCGACTGCACAAGGCGGCTGGCAAGGCAGAATCCTATCGCTTTGGGGCGGAGTGAGCTATTTCAACACAGACAACTACCAATCGCGACTCTACTGTTATGAGCGTGGACTTCTCTACTCGATGTCAATTCCAATGAGCTACGGTAAGGGAGTGAGATACAGCATCGTGGCAAGCGCCAATTTGGGTAAGCATCTCATGGTGAATCTTAAAGTAGCGACGGTAGACTATATGGACCGCGACCATATTGCCTCTGGAATGCAACAAATTGACGGAAGTGCAATGACTGATATAGAATTACAAATGAGGGTAAGATGGTAAGCCTACTCCTATTTCCCCAAAAACAAAAAATATAGTCTACCCTTCCACCTTATTAACATATAAGGAGAAAGCGACTGTGTATTACTTAATGAGGTCGGGACGCAGTTTCTTAGTACGGGCAAGAGCCTGTTCCATTTCCCAATTCTTGATTTTTGCCTCGTTGCCGGAAAGCAGAATATCGGGAACCTTCCAGCCCTTGTAGTCGGCGGGACGGGTATAGATAGGAGCAGAGAGAAGACCATCTTGAAAGCTGTCGCTCAGAGCGCTCTGGTCATCGCTGATAACACCGGGTACAAGACGGACGACGCTATCCGCAATGATAGCAGCAGCGAGTTCTCCCCCCGTGAGGACGTAGTCGCCCACTGAAATCTCTTTCGTAATAAGGTGGTCACGAACACGCTGGTCCACACCCTTGTAGTGACCGCAGAGAATGATAATGTTTTGCTTCAAAGAGAGTTCGTTAGCCATAGCTTGATTATACTGTTCGCCGTCGGGTGTAGTGAAGATGACCTCATCGTAGTCGCGCTCTTGTTTGAGAGCAGAGATGCATCGGTCAATAGGCTCGCATTGCATCACCATACCCGCGAAGCCGCCGTAGGGATAATCGTCCACGCGCCGCCACTTGTCAAGGGTATAGTCACGGAGATTATGGATATGAATCTCAGCTTGTCCCTTCTTCTGTGCACGTGCCAAAATAGAGCAGTTGACGAAGCCCTCTATCATTTCGGGAAGTACGGTAATAATATCTATTCGCATAATTTAGTCTTATTTGAGTGCAAAGGTAAACAAAATTATCGGAAAATGAAAGAAACTATAGAGTTAGGAGTTAGGAGATATGAGTTATAATCAGTTAGGAGTTAGGAGATATGAGTTATAATCAGTTAGGAGTTTGGAGATAGGAGATAGGAGTTGCTGCGCCGTACACGAATGCGATAGCTAATTATGCATTGTGCATTATGCATTGTGCATTATGCATTATGCATTGTGCATTATGCATTGTGCATTATGCATTGTGCATTATGCATTATAAATTGTGCATTGTGCATTATGCATTATAAATTGTGCATTATGATAATGGCGCAGCTAATTATGAATTGTGAATTATGAATTATGAATTAATTAGGGGTCTTCGTTGAAAAACGAGAGACGTTGGCTGAATAATTTTGCCCATTAATAAACATTAGAGTAAATTTGCACTAGAAAAGATAATAACGGTAACAAGTTGTGAAATGTTTTAAAAACGCTATGCTTATGAAAAAGTGTGTTATTCTATCGATGAGTATTTTATTTGCTGTTTCTGGTTTTGCTCAGCCCGGTGGCGGCGGCACAGGCGGTGGCGGCACAGGTGGCGGTTCCTCCTCTGTTGCTTACTCCAATGGTGCAGCCCTGGAGATTTTATCAGACGGCTCATACTCCAATCAGAGTTATTCTACAACGCAGAGTGACTATAATGTGGTGAAGGATACCTGCGCCACAGCTACTCTCACAGGCTGTACGCTCACCAAGACGGGTGATACAAGTTCTTCTGGTGACAACAGTTCATTCTACGGCATCAATGCAGCCGTTTATTGCTCTGGCTCAGGCGTTCTGACCCTGAAGAATTGCAATGTGACGACCAATGCTGATGGTGCTAACGCTTTCTTCTGCTATAACGGCGGAAAGCTCTATCTCTACAATGATACGTGCACGAACAGCTCTACTCGTTCCCGCGGACTCCACTGCACAGGTGGAAACGGAGCAGCCATCTATGCTTACGACTGCTATGTGGTGACGGAGAAAGAGACGAGTTCGACAATTGCCACAGACCGTGGCGGTGGTACGGTTGTTGTTGACGGTGGCTACTATGAGGCAAACGGCGGCAAATGTGCCATCGTGTATTCTACAGGCGATATGACAGTATCTAACATCACTGGCTATTCCAACAACAGCAACGAAGGTGATATTGCTGACATCGAAGGCGACAACTCCATCACTATCGACAACTGCAATCTTACTTGCTCCGGCACCAGCCGTGGTGTGATGCTCTATCAGAGTGGTTCAGGCGATGCATCGGGTTACAATCCCACAATGAGCATCAGCAATTCTACACTGACGCTTAAATCGAGTGAGGCTGTCTTCTGCGAGGTGCCGACGGCAGTTGACGCTTACCTCACGCTTGACAACGATGAGATTACAGCTCCCAGTGGCGTGCTTGCATACGTTCACACCAACAGCAACTGGAGCAACAGTAATTCCAAGTATCTCAACTTGACGTTGAAAAACGGTACTTACACCGGTGCACTCAACCACGATGCAACAGGCAATATCTACGTCAGCTTAGACGCCAATACTGTTTGGGAAGGTACCATTAACAGCGCTAACAACACTGGCGCAGACACCGTAGTGGTGAATGGTACTTGGATTATGGACGGTGCCTCTTATCCCGACGTGCTCATCATCAACGAAGGTGGTAAGGTATATACCAACGGTAATACGTTGTCCTATTCTACGCTGACTAACAACGGAACTCTCGACGAATCCTCTACGGGTGTCACAGCTATCAATGAAGTGAATACTGCTGCCGCAAAGGACAACAAGATATACAATCTTGAAGGCGTTCAGATTACAGAGCCCAATCACGGAGTGTATATCAAGAATGGTAAGAAATACGTGAAAATGTAAGAGTTTGATTACCCATAACCAGTCGCCCTTGTGCCCCTCGCCAATGAGGATAGTACGAGGGCGATTTTTTATAAACGGAAAATCCCACGAACTTTCGCGGTTTGCCGAATGTTCGTGGGATTTAATATATAAGAAGGTTGGATTAGATTCCACACTTCTTGCGCACATCCTTTGGAACGGCGTTCTTGTTGATGAGGAAGTCCATTGTGTTGGCAACGATGAAGTCCTTAGTCATATACCATGTACCTTTGTAATCACCAGTCTCACCCCAAGAGTTCTTCACCATGTAATACTCCTTACCGTTCTGGTCCTTAGCGATACCATAGATAAGCATACCGTGGTCGTCGGTAAGCTGCCAACTATCGTAGCGCTCCTGACGGGACTCCTGAGTGGGTTTCACCTCGGGAACCTTGCAGCCTAAAGAGTCGATATAGTTGCGTTTCTCGGTCTTAGAAAGCTTCAGCCAACGAGCCATATCGGAACCTTGCAGGCTATTGTTTTTCTTCATATCGATATTATAAGCAAGACCAGAGCGAGTGAAACCATCCTCCGACACGTCGCCGCCCCAAGCTACAGTGTAGCCATTCATGACAGCATTGTCGATAATCTTCTCAAGATACTCGATGGGCACGTTCCAAGACAGAGGGTTACGCCAGTTGTCCTGCACCTCCACGGGGAAGGCAGTCCAGAAGGGATGATGCGTATAGGAAGTGAAGCTCACGTAGTCGTTGAAGTTCAATCCCAGACTCTGTGCGAAAGTCATCGGAGTATAGCTCTTTCCCTCATAGGTGAAGTGGTCGGGGCACTTGCCTAAATAGGCGTCAAGGATACCCTGAAGTCCTACCTTCCACTGAGAGGAAATCTTCTGTGAACTGCTCTTTGCCACACTTGCCACATAAGGCTCCAGAATAGAGAAGAACTCGTTGAAGTTGTTGAGAGAGTCACCATAGAGACTTCCGGGGAAGGGCATGGCGTTCTCCGGGCAGATGCCATAGTGCTGCAAGCAGTAGAGCACGTCATAGGCACTACCGCCCTGTGCGAACTGGCAGTCACCGTGGAGACGTACCACTTGAACGGCACGGTCCATATAGGTCTTGTTGGCAACGAAAGACTCACAGAGGTCGTAGGTTCTGCCATTTGCCTTGAGGATTTCAGCCTCAAAGAAACTCAGCGTGGAATAGTCCCAGCATGTACCTGAGCGGTTCTGGTCCTTGACACTCGTGATAGGATTCTCCTTCACTACTGTAAAAACGGGTTTGTTGGGGTTCTCCGAGCCTTTCTTGGCATCGGCGAAAGCGCCTGTGGTCACTGTGGCCAACAGGGCAATTGCAATCATCAATCGTTTCATTATATACATTTAAGATTAACTATTTAATTCTTGCTCATGAATTCTTCCACATCCTTGGGATGATAGGGAATGCGGTCCTTACCAAGGAAGCGGCATCCATCCTTCGTGACAACGATGTCATCCTCAATGCGAATGCCACCAAAGTCCTTATAAGTCTCCAGTTTGTCGAAGTTGATAAACTCCTTGCAGTGGCCTGAAGCCTTCCAATCGTCAATGAGGGCAGGGATAAAGTAGATTCCCGGCTCGTCGGTCACCACGAATCCCTCTTCCAGACGGCGACCCATGCGCAGGCAGTTGGTGCCGAACTGTTCAAGGTTGGGGCGTGTCTCCTCGTCAAAGCCCACGTTGATTTGGTTGAGGTTCTCCATATCGTGAACGTCCATACCCATCATGTGACCCAATCCGTGAACGAGGAACATGGCATGTGCACCGGCACGAACAGCCTCCTCTGTGTCGCCTTTCATCAGACCCAGCTCCTTCAGCCGGTCGGTCATGTGACGGCAGACAGCGAAGTGTACGTCCCAATATCTCACACCCGGCTTAGCAAGTTTCAGAGCCAAGTCGTGGCACTCCTCCACAATGGTATAGATTTCCAACTGGCGCTGCGTGAACTTACCGTTGACAGGCATCGTGCGCGTATTATCTGAGCAATAGTGGTTGACTGTCTCAGCGCCGGCATCACAGAGCACCAGTCTGCCATCCTCCAATTTGTTCATTGAAGGAGAACCGTGCATAATCTCAGCGTGCTGAGTAAAAATGGTGGGGAAACTGACCATGGAGCCATAGCCATTGGCGATTCCGTCAAGCGTACCACCGATGAACTGCTCTGTCACGCCTGGTTTAGTGAGTCGCATGGCAGTGGTATGCATCTTATATCCGATGACAGCTGCACGCTCCATCTCTTCAATTTCCTGCGGTTCCTTGGTAGAACGCATCTTCACCACAGCCTTAATGAGTTTCATTGAAGCCTTGGCAGTCTGCTCCTTGGGATGAATACCCATGAGGTCATAAATCTGAATCATGATGTCATGGCGGTAAGGCGGCAGGAAATGAATAGTGCGATGCTTTGACATAGCGTCCTTACAAACCGTCTCAAGCTCTTTCATGGGGGCAGTGTTGGCTACACCCACTTGGGCAGCCATGTCTGCGACGCTGTCCACAGCACCGTACCAAACAATGTCGTCGATGCTGATGTCGTCACCGATAAGAGTCTCTTTGTCATTGTCCACATCAATCACGCCCACGAGGCCATCTCGCTGCTGACCGAAGTAGTAAAGGAATGTACTGTCCTGACGGAAGGGGTGATAACAGTTGTTAGGAAAGTTGGCTGGTGAGCCGTTGTTACCAAACAATACAATCACGCCGTCGCCGACAAGCTTTTTCAGCTGTTTTCTACGGCGTATATAGGTATCTCTGTCAAACATATTAATAAATTTGGGTTTTAATTATCCGCAAAGATAAACAATTTTAGTCGAAAAGTTTGTATCTTTGCAATAAATTAACTAAATATCAGTTGAAAATTTAGTATTAAGCTTACATATCGACAAGATTTCTTATATAAATAGAAGATAAAGAGGATTTCATGATGAAGATAGATGACCATACAGGACTTGTTCTGGAAGGAGGCGGCATGCGCGGCGTCTTCACCTCCGGCGTGCTTGACGCGTTTATGAAGCACGAGCTCTACTTTTCTTATATAGTAGCTGTTTCTGCAGGAGCCTGCAACGGCATGTCGTATGTCTCCCGCCAGCCACGGCGTGCCCGTATCTCCAACATCGACTATCTGGCGCGCTATGACTACATCGGACTGCGCCATCTGGTGACGCAAGGTTGCATCTTCGACCAGAAGCTGCTCTACGACAAGTTTCCCAATGAACTTATCCCCTTCGACTTCGACACTTTTTTCAAGCACTCCGCTGGATTCGAGATGGCTACTACCAACTGCCTCACAGGTCGGACCATGTTTCTAAGCGAAACTCATGACCGACAGCGTGCACTTGACATTGTGAGAGCCTCAAGTTCTCTGCCCTACGTGAGCAAGATAACGGTGGTAGACGGGATTCCGATGCTTGATGGAGGTATCGCCGACTCTATTCCGCTGATGCGCGCTATCGAGACAGGGCACGAGCGCAATGTGGTTGTGCTGACACGCAACAAGGGCTGGCGCGACACGAGTAAGGACCGCAAGGTGCCCCACTTCATCTACAAGAACTATCCACGTCTGCGAGTAGCATTGAGCAAGCGCCACGTGTGCTACAACGAACAACTTCAAATGGTAGACGACATGGAAGCCGCCGGACGCATCATCTGCATTCGTCCCCAGCGCCCCATGGAAGTGACTCGCATGGAGCGTGACACGCAGAAACTCGAGAGACTCTACGAGGAAGGATTCGTCTTAGGAGAAGAATTCGTGAAAACCATAAACGGTAATTCATAATTCACAATTCATAATTGCTGCGCGAACAATGAACCGTAATCGTAGTTCTCGCGCTGTACGGAGGTCCCGTCGCTCCGCACGGGACGACTACCTAAGTTGAACCAATATTATCTAATATGTACTAACGGATAGCTTTGTTATTGGTTGCTTTGAAATTATTTTGTCGGGTTATTATTTTTTGTATTGTTGGATGTCGTCCCGCGATGCATGGAGGTCTCGCGCTCCGCGCGGGACGACTACCTAAGTTGAACCGTATTATCTAAAATGTACTAACGGATAGCTTTGCTATTGGTTGCTTTGGAATTATTTTATCG
This sequence comes from Prevotella sp., assembly GCA_050946455.1. Taxonomy (GTDB): domain Bacteria; phylum Bacteroidota; class Bacteroidia; order Bacteroidales; family Bacteroidaceae; genus Prevotella. Next base: position 15,210 of record JBMNUV010000014.1, on the reverse strand, counting down.
GGTTATTATTATTTGTATTACGGATGTCGTCCCGCGCGGAGCGCGAGACCTCCATGAGTTGCGACTCAACACGGGACTACATTATAATATAATACATTATTAAAAGCTCATCTTTCCGTACATCGACTTCCACCAACTATCATCATCCTGCAGCCACTTGGCAAACCATGCGAAAATGGTGTTTTGCCACTTGACGCGCTTCTCGTATTGGAGAATATGATGATTCTCGCCTTCTACTACAACAAATGCTGTTGGGCGTCCGAGGAGTTTCAGCGCATTAAACATCTGAATACTCTCGCCTATTGGCACATTGGTGTCTGCCGTACCGTGAAGGAACAGAATGGGCGTATGAATCTTGTCTGCATTGAATAGCGGACTCCGGTCAACGTAGAGTTCCTTGTTGGCCCAAGGATAACTGTTTGCCATAGAGACCTCACTATAACTGTAACCCCAATAGCCTTCTCCCCAATAACTTGTATGGTCACTGATGCCGGCATGGGAAATAGCGGCAGCAAAGAGGTTGGTCTTTGTCTGCAAATACTGCGTCATGAAACCTCCGTATGAAGCACCGATGCATCCCACCTTCTTCGGGTTGACGAAAGGGTGCTCCTTCATGAACTGTTCTGTGCCTTCGATGATGTCCTGCGCGGGACCTTCGCCTGCTGTATTCACGTGACGGGAAGAGAATTCCTGCCCGAACCCCACTGCCCCACTGGGTTGAATAACATACACTACGTATCCCTGTGCGGCATAAAGTTGCTGGGGATAGCGGCTCTCAAAGCTTCTCGTCGTAGGTGAGCAGCCGCCGTAGTAGTTGACAATCATCGGATATTTCAAAGAAGGATTGAAGTCGGGCGGCAGGAAGTAATAGCCGTAGATAGTATCGCCGCGCGAATTGACAAAATCCCAAGAACTGCACTTGCCCAGTTTCACATCACTGAGTCTATCACCCTTGGCATCTCTTATCAACCGACTCTTTCCCGACTCGGTATCTAAAGCATACAAGCGGTCAGCGTTCATCGTGCCGTGTCCTGTATACGCCATCATAGGCGTGCGGTCCCCCAAATCGAAAGCGGAAACCGCCTCCTCCATGACTGGGATATTCTTTATTTTACTACTTTTCGGATTCAGACAATAAAGATGGCAATAGTCCCTATCGTCAGCCGTGAAATAGATATTACCGTCATTTTTGCTCCACGTGAAATCGTTGACCGATGGATTAAAATCGCGAGTGACTGGCTTTACCTTTCTGGTTGATATATCCATGATGAAGAGTTGGTAGTCATACATGCTGGGAATGCGGCCTTCCGGCAGATTCTCGCCAATGCCTCCAAAAGCCTCCGGCGAGCCTTTGATAACTACCTGTGTGCCGTTGGGTGAGAATTTTGCATCAGAAATGAAGCCATCTCGACTGCAGAGCGTGTCAGCATGAAGGGTCTGTAAGTTGAGTCTGTAGAGCGAGTAAAGACTAGTGGGGCGAGCCGTGAGCCTCGAACTCTGCACCATCATCAGCAGGTAGCGCTCATCCTGTGAGATGTCACACAGATAGACAGAACTATGACCGAAGGTCAGCGGCTGCAACAAACCCGTCTCTAAGTTGCACATATACAACTCATGCCTATCCCGCCAACCGGGGATTCTGTCGTCGGGCTCAGCATACTCATGAACATCCGCATCGTCCTTGGGACCCTTGGCGGATTTCTGCACAAGGAGAAAATGATTCTTGGGCGAAAACACGAAGTCATCAAAATCCATATTCTTGAGCACTACCTTCTCCTCACCTGTGGCGAGACTCACAGTGACCAGCTCCTTGCCTTGACTCACAGTCCTCGTGAGCCAATAGGAGTCAGTGTCGTGAAGCCATCCAATCCTTTGGTCTGTTGTGAGAAGCGTTCTGTTGGTCTTCAAATCTATGATAGAATGCTTATGGAACGTGTTCTTAGGACCTTCTGTATCGGTATAGTCCATAATGAGATAACGTCCGTCGTCAGATAGCTGAGGTCGTCCTAAATGCTTCCCGTCAAGGATGTCGGCAAGAGTGATAAACCGCGTAGTCGAGGTAGATACCTCCAGCGCGCTCGCCTCGTCTGAGGATATCACAACACTCAGAGAGTCCTGCCTGCCATCCATCGACAGATATTTGATGACCACATCGTGGTCGGTGGGATAGAGCTTAACCTTACCATCGGAACATAGTTTGCCATCCACGAATAACTGATAATGCTTCATCTTTCCGACCTTGATTTTGGCATCGGCATATCTATTGGCTGAGAGGCAGAACCACAACTCATGCAAGGCTGGTCCATGCATACTGCCGGGTGCCAATGAGCCGGAATAGCTCTTTCCATTCGATGCTAATTGCAAGTCGAGGGGAATATTCAAGAAGGAATCCTCAGCAAAGGGCTGATGTTTCAAGTCCAAAGAGTCAATCATCATGGGACGTTGCAGGGCGAAAGGACCTGCATAACGAAAATTCTTCACAGTAATATCGCCTGCATGAGCAATAAAAAACAGCAAGGCGAATGTGACAGAAAGGAAAAGTCTTTTTTTCATCAGTTGTAGAATAGAAATAGGTTGAAATATGTGCAAATTTAATAAAAATATTTGAGAAGCGCGCAAAGGTGAACAGATTTTACTATTTATGAGGAAAATGCAGACACTTTCAAATGCCTACCTTGTTTGGCAAATAGCTCCTCTGCGTGCGAAAGCCACTCCAAATTCATGAATTTGGTATCTCATTGTTCGTTTGTTGCTTATTTCTACGTTTTTAGGGTTAGAATATATAGCGGCAAATAGCCCCTCAAGAGACCAAAATCACTCCAAATTCTTGAATTTGGTATCTTAGAAAGTGTTTTTTCTTCGTATTTGAGTGGATTCTGCCTATATTTGCAAAAAAAGAAATCATTCACTTTAAAACATACAACTTATGAAGAAAATCAAAACTCTACTTATTGCTCTTGGATTGCTCGCTACGGGAAGCATGCAGGCTCAGCTCTACATCACCGATAACGCGTTTGACCCGACAAGTGTTACCAATGATGGTAAGGCTGTGGGCGCATCCAACCAGAACCAGCCTTTCTACATCTGGGACGCCATTAACAACACTTACACTTTGATTGGCGGAATCTCTGCTGGAAACGGAGTGGGCGGAAATGCTCATTTCTCTGATGACGGAAAACTCATTTCTGCACCAATGCAGTCAGACAGCATCACTGTCAATACTACTTGGGAAAAATCTGTCTATTCTGACTTCAGCAACTACTTGTTCCGCGAAATCCACTATGTGTCCGACTACATGCTCTATGCTGTCGGAGAGAACTTAGCGGGTGATTCAGGCATCATCCTCAAATCGTCTAACAACGGTCAAACTTGGCGTAGAAACGATTACATCGAGGGGGCCGCAGCCACTAACTACCTGCCCGAAGCTGGTTTAGTATGCTGTTCCTCGGCTGGCTACTACAAGATTTTCGCAGGTGGTCACAATGGTGTCATGTATTTTTCCTCTGGCTCTGCCAGCTGGTCAAAAGTAGATTTACATCCCGAAGGCGACTCTTCTGAGGTTGACACCTACACGGCTATGGACTTCATCATGCCCTCCGACGGCTACTATGCCCGCTACGGTATCGTCGGCATGTCGCTCAAGGACGGTGGATATGCTGTCTGGCAGACATCCGACACTTGCAACACTTTCCATGCAGCCTCTGGCGTTGCAGGTGTGCCTGTGAGCATGGCTCATGCCGGTGAAAACTTCTTCTTGGTGACCAAAAATGGACTCATCCAGAAGTCTACCGATTACGGTCTGACATGGACCACGGTGATGACTCTCGACAGCGGTGACCCCTTCTTCCGTATCCGCTTCTTCGGTGACAGCAATGGCATCGCCACCACCTACAACGTGATTTATATCACCCGAGACGGCGGTGAGACGTGGACTCAGACCGAAGTTCTTCCCTCTATCTCACCTTGGGGCAGCAGCGTAGAATGGAACGATGTTACATGGAGTGACAGTGTCATCACAGTGGTGGGAAGCACGGGTCAGAACTTCCAGTCGAAAGACAACGGCACGGTGTTCAATCCCCTGCGAATTGATACCCAGTTCAGCGGTGACTACACTGCCATTTTCTACGACCGCAATGTATTCAACGTAATAGGTTCCGGTGGCAACTTCTACCGCAAGTCGGATATCACTTCTAAAGCTGGCTATTTAGCTGGTATCTACGATGTCACTGCAGGCGTGTGGACTCCGATTGAGACCACAGGTTACGACCAGCAATCTTCGTTCTCTTCCCCATGGGGTATCTCTGGCGACGGCAACACCGTCGTGGGTCTCGCCTACAACCGATACGTTCCCACCAACCAGATTCAAGCTCATGCCGCAGTTTGGAACAACGGGTATCAAATAACCGACTTAGGCAGCATGTTTGCAGACATCAACAGAGCCTCCAGAGCCAATGCATGCAGCTACGACGGTAGCGTCATCGTGGGCTGGCAGGACAACTGGGGACCCTGGTATGCTTCAGTATGGACAAAGCAGGACGACGGTAGTTTCGTTCAGAACCTCCTGCTGGGTGACTCTACCATGACGATAGACGATGTTGACTTCGAAGACCAAGAGAGCATGATGGAGAGTCTGCTCGGCGCAGCTAAGTCTGTATCAGCCGACGGCAAGTGGGTAGGCGGTCGTGGCTATGACCTCGCAGCTGTGCCAGGAGCTTGGCTTTACAACTTAGACACGAAGGAGCTGAAGGTTCTCACTGAGAGCGATGCCACTGTTGCCGACGTCTCCAACGACGGTACAAAAGCAGTTGGCTGGTACAGCACTGGCTCCAATGCTTGGATTTGGGTGAACGACAGTCTTTGGTCATTGGTCGACTATGCTGAGCAGAAACTCAACGTAGACTTTGGCAGCTTCGCTCTGATGTCTGTCTACGACATGTCGCCTAACGGCCGCTATGTCACTGGATATGGTATGGACGGAATGGTAGCAAAGGGCTACGTGCTCGACCTCGATGCCACGGCTGACGGAATTGAGGAACAGCAAGCTCTGCAAGTAAGTGCCGCCGTATATCCCAACCCCGTAAGCGACGTACTCCATATCTCTCTGCCCTACGATGCTACTGAGGTAGGCGCAACCATCCGCCTCTTCGATGCTGCAGGCCACTGCGTGAGAAGTCTGAATGCACAGGGCGTAGAGAACGAGTTGACAGTGAACAGTCTCACTGAAGGCATCTATCTGCTGAGAGTGGAGTCTGGCAGCAAGGCTAAGACTTTCAAGGTGGTTATCCGCCACTAAGAAATACTCCGGTAATTCCGGAAAGATAAACACACATTGGGGGCAGCACCATGACGGTGCTGCCCCCATTCAGTATCTTATAACCTAAGCAGAAAAGTCCATCTAATTCAAATTTATAATGCATAATGCACAATGCATAATGCATAATTATCTGCGCACCTAATTAATTCATAATTTATTATGCACAATGCATAATGCATAATTAGCTGCGCACCTAATTAATTCATAATTAGCTTCGCCCACGTGTTCGGCGCAGCAACTCCTATCTCCTATCTTCTAACTCCTAACTCAGAAAGCTCCTAACTCATACTGGCTCATTCTATCAGCTGTTTTTCCTATAGCTCACTACAGCCCAGGCATCAAGAATCAGAGCTCCAATGGTAAGACTAAGCATTTGGGAAGAAATGCTGTGGAAATCGCCACCACGGACAAATACCGTTCGAACGGCATCGATGAAATAATGAACAGGATTGATATAAGTGGTCAGTTGTGCCCAATGAGGCATACTGCGTACGGGCGTAAAGAGTCCACTGAGCAACATCATGCAGACCACGATAAACCACATCACGAACATTGCCTGCTGCATAGTTTCATTATAATTGGAGACGATGAGACCAAGTCCACTGAAGCACAGGGCAAGCAACAAGGCAAGCAAATAGATGAGCAGAATGTTTCCGGTAGGCCAAAGCCCATAGACGAGCCATGCCAACAGAAAACAGATGGTCATGATAATCATCGCTAATATCCAGTAAGGAATCAGTTTCGCTAAGATAAATTCCCACTTCTTGACGGGAGTCACGTTGATTGCCTCGATAGTTCCTGCCTCCTTTTCTCCAACAATATTCAGTGCTGGCAGGAATCCGCCCAAAAGCATGACAAGAATTGCCATGAGAGCCGGAATCATGAATAACTTATAGTTGAGGTTCTTATTATAAAGGTAGAGAGTTGACATCACTTCGGCGTTCTTCACATAACTTGTCCCACCGCTCTGTACAACAATCTGAGCCAGATAACTGCTGCCCAACGAACCCTTGGTACCATTGACCGCATTGGCTGCAATCAGTACTTGTGGTGAGTGACCATTGGTCAAGTCTTTCTCAAAGTTTCGGGGTATTACCACGATGCAGTCCACGCTGCTGTTCTCCACCTCTTTCAAAGCCTCATCGTAAGAGGAACGCACACCATTAAAAATGAAATAGCGGGAATTCTCAATACGATGGGTGAGTCGCGAAGATGCCATACTGTGGTCATTATCCACTACATCCACGACGACGTTCTTGATTTCCATATTCATCACCCACGGCATCACGCACATGATGACGACGGGGAAAATGAGCATCAGTTTGGGTAAGAAAGGATTGCGGAAGAACTGCAACACTTCTTTTCTAATTAGATATTTCAGGGCCATCATTATTCCAATCTTACGTTAAACTTCTTCAGTGCCACCAACAACAGAAATACAGTCATACCTGACAAGACGGAGAATTCCGCCAAGACGTTGTCGAAACCGACTCCCATAATCATCAGCTTGCGCATGGCGGAAATGAAATAGCGAGGAGGCATGAAATAGGTGATAACCTGCAGAATCCAAGGCATGCTCTCAATAGGAAACATCATGCCAGAGAGCATGAGACTCGGCAACAGCAACATTATTGCCGACATGAGCAATGCCACTAACTGCGTCTTGGCAATGGTCGAGATGAGTAGACCAAACGAGAGAGCCAACAGAATATAAACCATCGAGACAAGATAAATCCAACCTAAACCGCCTGAAATAGGAACGTCGAGGATATATACCGACATAAGCAGTATGATGGTCAAGATGATTACCGACAACACCATATAGGGAACAGCCTTGGCTATCAGAATCGCCAAAGGCTTGACAGGACTCACCAACAATACTTCCATCGTGCCACGTTCCTTCTCGCGCACGATGCTAATGCTGGTCATCATGGCGCAAATTAACATGAGCAGAAGACCCATGATGCCCGGCACGAAGTTGTAGGAACTCTTCATCTGAGGATTATAGAGCAGCTTTGTAGATACCGAAGGCGAGGGCAGTTGGTTCATGGAAGCAATGGCAGTGGGCATGAACTGTAATGCCTTCTGCGCGAAAATCTGCTGTACGTAAGAGGCATATTGCTGAGCCATATTAGGGTCGGCGGCATCAGCGATGACCTGTATGCGAACCGTTCCGTCGTTGCGGTGACGGGAGAAGTTCTGAGAGAAAACGATGGCTACATCCGCCTTTTGGTCCCGCATCAACCTTTCTGCATCTGCAGGGGTACTGACATGGGCAGTAATATCGAAATATTCAGATGCGCCCAATGCGTCGATGAACTTCTCTGCCAATTGGTCGTAGTGAGAAGTGACAACAACCGTTCGGACATCGCGCACATCGGTGGATATGGCAAAACCAAAGAGCAACATCATCACGACCGGCATGCCAAAAAGAATGAGCATCGTACGCTTGTCGCGAAGAATGTGCTTGGATTCCTTGATGATAAATGATAGAAATATTTTCATTGTCCGTTTCTCTTTGCCTGTCTTGCCAGATAAGTAAACACATGGTCCATGTCTGGCATATTATATTGTCGCTTGAGTTCGTCGGGAGTGCCCAACGCGCGAATTTTTCCATCGACCATAATGGAGATGCGGTCACAGTATTCCGCTTCGTCCATGTAGTGCGTCGTGACGAAAACCGTGATTCCACGCTGTGAAGCCTGATAGATAAGCTCCCAAAACTGGCGTCGCGTGGCTGGGTCCACTCCACCAGTGGGTTCGTCGAGGAATACGATGGCTGGGTCATGGAAGATACTCACGGAGAAAGCCAACTTCTGCTTCCAGCCTAAGGGGAGACTCTTCACAATCGTATTGCGGTGCTCGGTGAAATGAAGTTCTTCCAACAACTCATCGGTCTTTCGACTGATGTTCTTTTCGCTCATTCCATAGATACCACCGAAGAGCCGCAGGTTCTCGGCTACAGTCAAATCCTCATAGAGCGAGAATTTCTGACTCATGTAGCCGATATGCTTCTTGATTTGCTCATACTCTTTCGAAATATCAAATCCTGCCACCCGTCCACCACCACTGGTAGGCTGGTTCAATCCCGTGAGCATGTGCATGGCGGTAGTCTTTCCGGCACCGTTGGCACCGAGAAATCCGAATATTTCGCCCTTTTCAACCGAGAACGAGATATCGTCAACAGCATGGAAATTGCCAAATGCCTTGACAAGATGCTCCACATGGATGACCTCCTCATGGCTCGTTGCATCGCCATGCTCTACCTTCTCAAGTCCGGGCGGATTGAAAATGTCGCGGAACTGCTCCAATATCTCATCGGGCTGTCCAATTCCCATCACCTTTCCTTTACTGAGGAATGCCACCCGCTCGCACCGACGAACCTCGTCGAGATAGGGAGTGGCAGCTATAATGGTGATGCCGAGTTGCTTCAAATCACCGAGTATGTCCCAGAACTCTTTTCGGCTGACAGGGTCCACACCAGTGGTTGGCTCATCAAGGAAAAGAACTTTCGGCTGATGGACGAGCGCACAACTCAGAGCGAGTTTCTGCTTCATACCTCCCGACAGCGCACCCGCTTTGCGGTCTTTGAAGCGTTCTATCTGGGAGTAGATTGCCTTGATGGTGTCGTAGCCTTGTTCCAAAGTGGTGCCGAACAGCGTAGCGAAGAAGCGCAGGTTCTCCTCCACGGTCAGGTCTTGGTAGAGCGAGAACTTTCCGGGCATGTAACCCACAATCTTCCGAATGTCTCTCATGCCTTTCACCACGTCGTATCCATCCACACTGACGGTGCCCGAATCGGCTAACAACAGAGTTGCCATGATGCGGAAGAGTGTCGTCTTGCCTGACCCGTCGGGACCAATAAGTCCGAACACCTCGCCCTCACCAACAGAGAAGGACACATCCTCGAGCGCCTGCACTTTGCCATAGCGCCGAGAGACGTGCTGCACTTCAATGGCATTAGAACTTGACTTCGCCATACATACCTATTTTAATATAGCCGTCGTTTTTCACAGCTATCTTTACCGCATAAACTTGGTCGGCACGCTCGTCATCGGTGAGTATGGTCTTGGGCGTGAACTCAGCGCGGCTACTTATCCACGTCACCTGTCCTTTATACGTCTTGCGATTACCGTCGCCATAGTCAGCCATCACCTTCACCTGCTGTCCAATCTTTACCCGCTGCAACTGGTCGGTCGTCACGTAAGCACGAAGGAACATGTTGTTGATGTCTGCCACTTTGAAAAGAGGTTTGCCGATGGTGGCGAATTCTCCCGGCTCCGTATATTTCTCCAAGACTGTTCCCGTCAATGGCGAGAGGATATGGCACTTGGCGAGTTGGTCCAGCACTTGACTCTTCTGAACATCCGTATTGCTCATCTGAGCGTTCAGACTATTGGTACTGTTGCCCAAAGAGGATAAGGTGGCATCAATCTGCCGTTTCAGTACGTTCACCTGACTGGTAGCATCGTCGAGCAACTTGCGGTTGGCGGCGCCATCACGAACCAGTGCAGCATAGCGTGCCTTGTCTTGTTCAGCCTTGGCAAGTTGTTGTCTTAATGAAGCCACCTGTTTGGTGATATCAGGGCGTTGTGTAGCGTAGACATTCTTTGTGACTCCCATCTGTTTCGCCTTCAAGAAGAGTTGCACCGTGTCTATCAGTCCGACTTGTTCGCCCGCCTTGACCTCACTGCCCTCCTCCGCATTCATTTGCAGGAGCTTGCCATTCTGTTCAGCAGAGACGACCACCTCAGTAGCTTCGAAAGTACCTGTCGCATCATATTCTTTTTCCTTGGAACTACAGGAAGAGAACAATATCAGGCACACAGCACCAAGCACTATGCCAGATTCTATGCGAGTATTCTTAAACGTATTTGCCATTTTGCTATTATACTTATTCATTGTTTGATTCTTTTTTATTATTTTAGAATGGATGATTAGTTATAATATGGAAAGGGTTAAAACTCCTAACTCCTATCTCCTAACTCCTAACTCAATTTGCTCCTAACTCAATTTGCTCCTAACTCATGTAAGAGTCTGTATCTTTCCTGCAGCAGTTGCACCTCGTGAATAGCTTTCTGCTGACTAGCTTCGCTGACTGCATTGATGTCTCGAAGCATCTCATTGACGGTCTCAGTTCCGAGTTGTACCTTTTTCTCGCTCTTTGAGCGTATACTCTGGCGCAGACGGACAATCTCATCATCTTGGGCAATCAGTTTTTTCAGATTCTCTATCTGACCGTTTGTATTTTCCTTATCCAATCTGTTATTGAACAGGAAGGTCTCACGGTTTGCCTCTATCTGTTCCCGCTGCACATCGATTTGATGTAAGTCGTTCTTGCGGGTATAGAGTGCTCCGATATTCCATGACAGCGTCAGTCCACCAGCCAACATTCCGGGATGGATATTGTCAATGAGACGGTTGTGAATGGCACCAAAGCCAAAAGCACTCAAAGTGGGACGTAAGTTGGCATTCAACTTTTCCTTCTGCAAATCGAGGAGTTTCAACTGAGCATCAAAGTAGTGCAACTCTGGTCGTTTCCTCTCCCCTATCATCGTTTCGTCTGAATCCAAAGGTCGTTTCAAGTCTGTATTGTCAGGAAGCTCCTTCCCTATGAACGTGCCGAGCATGGTGAGGTAGCTCTTGCGCGAAGTTCTTAGACTTCCCTCATTCTGTTGAGCCTTCACTTGCTCTACACTCACAGCGTCAAGGTCGCTCTGATTGGCAATACCACCCTTCATCATACTCTCCACCGTCTTACGACTGATGCCAAGGTCCTCTTGCAGCAACAGATTCTGCCGGATTTGCTCATCAAGCAGGAGCACGCCGAAATAGAGTTGCTCCACGCGCGCATTGATGTCGTACATTGTAACGTCCAACTGGCGTTTGTCAACCTCAGCTTGTTGGGAGAGCATCTTCTTCTGATTTGCAGTCCTTCCTCCATCGTAGATTTTTTGGTTGACCGTAAGAGAACCATTGACCAAATAGTTGTCCATATCAAGGCTGGCGGCAGCAGGCAGTTTATTTGCATCGAGCACGTCGGTAAAACCAGCTCCTACGGCAGAAACACTGACAGAGGGCAGCCACCCTTTAGCCACATTGGAGAGATTGTAGTCGCGACTCCGCTCTATCAATCCGTACTGTTTGATGGCAGGATAGTTCTCTCGAGCCATCGACTTACACTCCTCTAATGAGATTTGTGCACTGACCGATTGACAAAATAGTAGAGGCAAGGCGGCAACCAACCACGAAGAAGAATGAAAAATGCTTTTAGCAAAATGAAGAATTGTATGATTTGCCATAATGATGTTCTTTTTGTCGGTTGCAAAATTAAGGATTGTAGGGCAATTTATCGTTATCTATTGTTGCGAAGAAATGTTCTTTTTGTACGATTATCAACAAAAACGATGGTAAATTACCAGATTTTATTTATCTTTGTATCGTTTCTAACACACTAAAATCCAATAACAGATGAAGCAAGAGAACTCAAATATTCGTCCACTGACGCTTGACAATATGTCAAATTATCTGTCACCAAATTTCTACCAAAATAAGAACAACTTCTTCTTGGAGCATAACTTTGGAATCGTATTGCACCACCAAGCGTCCGACAGCTTTGCATTACCGACACATGAACCCTTGCAGACTGCAGAGAGCAGGATTGGGTACATCACTGCAGGTGAGGCAGATTATAATATTAATATGGTGGATTTGCATGTGCAAAAGGGAGATATTATCATGTTGTCAAGGGGCACCATTATTGAGTGGGAAAAAATCTCACCCGACTTCCAGTTCAATGGCTTTGCCTTTTCAGACGAACTTTGCCAGCAAGCATTTGGAGGGACTCCTCCTCCAATGTTCAATCGCTACATGACCTACTACCGTATTCAAGCAAACGAGCAGTACCAAGAGACATTAAAACAAATGCTCCAAGCGATGTGGGATGTCACACAGTTGCCTAACTTCCCAAGAGTGCTTTTGGAGAGTATGGTGAAAACGGCACTCATCTTCCTGCAATGGCTCATCGACAAGGAGCAACACAAACCTTCTCTGAAAATCTCACACGAACAGCAAATTTTCAACGACTTCTTGCAGTTGGTCAACCTGCATGCTGCCGAGCAGCACAACTTACCGTTTTATGCCGACAAACTCTGTCTGACTCCACGCTATTTCTCCAACATCGTCAAAAAGGTGAGTGGACTGTCTGGCAAGGAATGGATAGACCGTGCGCTCATCGTTCGCGCCAAAGTGATGCTCCGCCACTCCGACAAGCAAATTGCCCAAATATCCGACTCCTTGGGTTTCCCCAACTGCAGCCTCTTCTGTAGGTTCTTTCGCAGCCACACGGGAATGAGTCCGGGAGACTACAGGACGACATGAACAACCCACAACAGTAATGTGTGGAATTGAGTGCAATAAAATCAGTAATATGGATAAACGCTGTATGGGAAGATTTGTTTAACTTTGCACAGTATCAATCTAATAAAGGAAACAATATGAAAAGAAATGAATGCCACCTTCATGGGCGGCGTAAGCATCAAGCTATAAACTATCATTTATCAATATAACTGAAACAAGATTCTAAATTTTAAACGTTCAAGCCATGACAAATTTTGATTATCAGACACCAACAAGACTTATCTTCGGAAAAGATGTTGTGAACCAGTTGCCAGAAGTGATGAAACCTCTGGGCAGTAAGGTACTTCTCACCTACGGAGGCGGAAGCATCAAACGCATTGGTCTCTATGACCGCGTGAAGGAGCTGCTCAAGGATTTTGAGATTTATGAACTGCCCGGCATTGAGCCCAATCCTAAATACTCCCCAAGCGTTTTGGACGGTGTACGCATTTGCAAGGAGAAAGGTATTGACGTGATACTCGCTGTGGGCGGTGGTTCAGTTCTCGACTGCTCCAAGGCTATCGCTGCCGGAGCCAAGTATGACGGTGACCCTTGGGACCTCATCACATATAAGGTTCCCACCAAGGCAGCTTTGCCCATTGTGGATATCATGACTTTGGCTGCTACGGGAAGTGAATATGACTGCGGTGGCGTCATCTCACGCACTGAAACCAACGACAAGATTGGCTACATGGACCGCCATCTCTTCCCCGTAGCCTCTTTCCTTGACCCTGTCTATACCTTCACGGTCAACGCCAAGCACACGGCAGCAGGTGTTGCCGATGCGATTAATCACGTATGCGAGCAATATTTCGCTCTGCCCGGCAACGATGTCATCGACGGTTTCTGCGAAGGACTCATCCGCACGCTGATGAAGTATGCTCCTATCGCCATCAAGAATCCCGAAGATTATGAGGCACGAGCCGAGATTATGTTTGCCTGCACCTTTGGCTGCAATGGCATCCTCGCCTTGGGCATGGGACAGTCAGGTTGGCCTATGCACGGAATTGAGCACGCCTTGTCAGCCTATTACGACATCACGCATGGACAGGGACTCGCCATCATCATGCCTCATTGGATGCGCCATGTGCTTTGCGAGCGCACAATGCCCCGCTTTGTGAAGTACGGAGTAAACATTTTAGGTATCTCACCTGAATTACCCGACAAGGAAATTGCTGAGAAGGCAATTGAGGGAATGAGCAATTTCTTCAAGAGTCTTGGTATGCCCATGACACTTCGTGAGGTTGGAATTGATGACTCAAGACTTGAGGAGATGGCACACCACATTGCCACTAACGAGGGGCTGGACAATCCCAACAATTTCTATCCGCTAAGCGAGAAGGATATCCTTGAGATTCTGAAAGCAGCACTCTAAAATAAGATAAGCAACATGAGGCGAATATCAACCTTGCTCTTGGCTGCATTCGCACTTCTTGCCCTCTCGGCATGCGCTCAGTCCAAGAGCCAAAAGAAAGAAACAATGAATCAAGAAAAAAAGATACTTGTAGCATTTTTCTCACGTGCTGATGAGAACTACAATGTCGGTTACATCAAGAAGGGCAACACTCAAGTCTTGGCAGAGATGATTGCCAAAGAAGTAGGTGCTGACACCTTTCACATCGTAACTGTCAATCCATATCCTGCTGCCTATCAGCCTTGCATTGAGCAAGCCCAGAAGGAACTGCAGGCGAACGCGCGTCCTGAAATTAAGGGCGATGCTAAGGTGGAGGATTACGATGTCATCTTCTTAGGCTATCCCAATTGGTGGGGAGAACCGCCTATGGCAATCTTCACGTTCATGGAGAAGCATGATTGGAATGGCAAAACCGTCATTCCCTTCTGCACCCATGAGGGTAGCGGACTTGGAGCAACGGTGGAGTCGTTGAAAGAGCATGCCAAAGGAGCTACGTTCCTCAATGGATTGGCTATTCGTGGCACTGACGCACAGCACGCTTCACCCGACGTGAAAAAACGTGTGACCGAATGGCTTAGTTCGCTTAAATACTGATACTCTCAATTATAATTAAACTCTCGGGTTTCGGAAACTGGTTTTCCGAAATCCGAGTTTTTTCGTAGAAGTCCTATTGACTATTATTACTGTCCGGTAAACATTTTGAGGAAAAATGGTGCATCCGAAATAGAGAGTCATTTTGTCCTGACCCTTCATAGAAGGGGTGGCTTCCAAAAGTTTTCCCATGACGGGTAATTCCTCTGAGTTTTTTTAGTTGAAAAAACATCTCAGCAATCTCAGCAAAGCATCTAACAAGTTGAAATAAAAACCCTTACGTACATGAATAGATAGTAAAACATCCCAGCAATATCTCAGCAACATCTCAGCAGACTGAGACGGAACATCTTTCCATCTAGAATGGACAAAAAGGTGACAAATAGAGCTTTAGGACGAATTAATAGCCTATTGAGCCAACCTGCCATGTGATGCGAAAGAGGCATCGTGAGATGTGCTTATCGGACAAGAAAAAAGCCCCAACCCGTCTGTA
>JBMNUV010000013.1:0-101098 GCA_050946455.1 Prevotella sp. | reverse complement strand
TCATTTTTCGTGTCGAAATGAACGAACCTCCATTTACGAAGTTAGGCGGAAGTCCCTTTGTTTTCGGGGCTTACCGCCTAA
This sequence comes from Prevotella sp., assembly GCA_050946455.1. GTDB lineage: Bacteria > Bacteroidota > Bacteroidia > Bacteroidales > Bacteroidaceae > Prevotella. The sequence continues at coordinate 101,017 of JBMNUV010000013.1, read as the reverse complement.
CTCGCTTAGTTTCAAGTTCCGTCGCTTATTCCTCAACGGCTGCCTGGGCGGCAGCCAAACGTGCGATTGGCACGCGGAAGGGAGAGCAAGAAGCATAGTTGATACCAATCTTGGCACAGAACTTCACTGAAGTTGGCTCACCACCATGCTCACCGCAGATACCAGTGCGAAGCGTGGGCTTCACCTTGCGGCCTTTCTCCACAGCCATCTTCACCAACTGGCCAACGCCTTCTTGGTCGAGAACCTGGAACGGGTCAACATTCAAAATCTTCTTCTCCAGATATACAGGCAAGAAGCTGGCAATATCGTCGCGACTGTAGCCGAATGTCATCTGAGTCAAGTCGTTGGTTCCGAATGAGAAGTAATCTGCCTCCTTGGCAATCTTATCAGCAGTCAGAGCTGCACGAGGAACTTCAATCATCGTACCAATCTCGAAATCGAACTTGAAGCCGAACTTATCAAATACACGGCGAGCGCTCTTCAAGATGACAGCCTTCTGCTGACGGAACTCAGCCACTGTACCAATGAGAGGCACCATAATCTCGGGATGCGGGTCGAAGCCCTCCTGTTTCAGCTCACACGCGGCAGTGATGATGGCACGAGTCTGCATAGACGTAATCTCAGGGAAGGTAATGCCAAGACGGCAGCCACGGTGACCGAGCATTGGGTTATTCTCTGCCAAAGAAGCCACTCGCTGCTTAATCTTACGCAATGGCACTCCCATCTCTTTAGCCATCACCTGCTGTCCCTCCAAATCGTGGGGAACGAACTCATGCAATGGCGGGTCCAAAAGACGGATGTTCACGGGCAGTCCGTTCATAGCTTTGAGGATTCCCTTGAAGTCTTCCTTCTGGTAGGGGAACAACTTGTTAAGAGCCTTCTCGCGGTCCTCCGGCGTATCAGCAAGAATCATTTCGCGCATGGCGATGATTTTCTCGTCGTCGAAGAACATGTGCTCTGTACGGCACAGACCGATACCCTTGGCTCCAAAAGAGCATGCAACCTCAGCATCGTGGGGAGTATCAGCGTTGGTGCGAACCTGCAGCTTCGTGTATTTGTCGCAGAGGTCCATCAGAGCCTTGAAGTCACCACTCAGCTCAGCGGCTCTTGTGGGTACTTCGCCAGCATAAACCTTACCTGTGGTACCATTCAGAGAGATATAGTCACCCTCTTTGTAGGTCACACCGCCAATCTCAACGGTCTTTGTCTTATAATCCACATTGATGCCACCGGCACCACTGACGCAGCACTTACCCATTCCGCGGGCAACAACAGCAGCATGAGAAGTCATACCACCGCGCTGGGTCAGAATTCCTTCTGCGGCAGACATTCCGGCGAGGTCCTCAGGACTGGTCTCAATACGGACCATCACAACCTTGTGACCATCCTTATGCCAAGCCTGTGCATCATCGGCATGGAAAACGATTTGACCACATGCAGCACCAGGACTGGCAGGAAGTCCCTGCGTAATCACTTTTGCATCGGAAAGAGCCTTCTTATCGAATACGGGGTGAAGCAACTCGTCCAACTTATTTGGCTCGCAACGCTCAATGGCGGTCTTTTCATCGATGACTCCTTCGCGTAGCAAATCCATGGCAATCTTTACCATTGCCGTACCAGTGCGCTTGCCGTTACGAGTTTGGAGGAACCAGAGTTTGCCTTCCTGAACGGTAAACTCCATATCCTGCATGTCGCGATAGTGGTCTTCCAGCTTTTGCTGAATCTCGTTGAGTTGTTTGTAGATTTCTGGCATGGACTCTTCCATTGAAGGGAACTTTTTGATTCGGTCCTCTTCAGAAATGCCAATTCGTTTAGCCCAACGAAGGGAACCTTCCTTCGTAATCTGCTGTGGAGTTCTGATACCTGCCACAACATCCTCACCTTGAGCGTTCACCAAATACTCTCCGTTGAAGCGGTTATCACCGGTTGCAGCATCACGGCTGAAACAAACACCCGTAGCGGATGTGTTGCCCATGTTGCCGAATACCATTGCCATCACAGTGACAGCAGTACCCCACTCCTGAGGAATACCTTCCATCTTGCGATAAAGGATAGCACGTTCGTTCATCCAACTGTCGAACACAGCGCAGATTGCGCCCCAAAGTTGTTCCATTGGGTCTGTGGGGAAATCGACACCAGTGCGTTTCTTGATGGCAGCCTTAAAGAGCACAACGAGCTTCTTCAACTCATCAACGTTCATCTCGTTGTCGAGTTTGATACCGCGCTCGCTCTTTACCTGCTGGATGATTTCCTCAAAGGGGTCAATGTCTTCCTTGTTTTCAGGTTTCATGCCAAGGACAACATCTCCATACATCTGAACAAAACGACGATAGCTGTCGTAGGCGAAGCGCTCGTTGTTGGTCTTTTTAGCCAAACCAACGACTACCTCATCGTTCAATCCGAGGTTCAGAATTGTATCCATCATGCCGGGCATAGATGCTCTTGCACCAGAACGGACTGATACCAAAAGAGGATTCGAGGGGTCACCAAACTTGGAACCCATAAGATTCTCAATATGAAGAACGCTTTTCTCTACATCGTCTTTCAGAAGAGCAACTACATCATCCTTGCCTTTCAGAAAATATTCGTTGCAAACATCGGTTGTGATTGTAAAACCCGGAGGAACGGGAACACCAATTAAATTCATCTCTGCAAGGTTCGCTCCCTTGCCACCGAGCAGATTTCTCATATCTGCTCTACCTTCAGCCTTACCATTACCAAAGGTATAGACTCTTTTTTCACTCATGTTCTATTTCTATAGTTTTTTAGTATGTTACCACTAAGTTTGTTGCAAAATTAATATTTTTCCAACACATTAGAAAGAAAAATCTTATAAATTTGCTATCTCAGCTTTACATTTTATTATTTTTCTATCATTTCAACTTTAGGTGATGGTTAATGGAAAAGTTGCACATTTCAACCTAAAGTGCGCAATTTCAAAAAGATATGCTTATTTTTTATCATGAATTTGGCTAAACTTCAAAAAAGAAGTAATTTTGCAGGAAAATAAGAATTATGGCAAGAAAAAGTTATCCTATCTTAGAAAGTGTGAAAATAGAAGCCGTCGCTGCGGAAGGAAAGGCAATTGCCCACGTCAACGATTTGGCTGTCTTTGTACCTTTTGTAGTACCGGGTGACATAGTAGACCTGCAAATCAAGAAGAAACGTAAGAATTATGCAGAAGCCGAAGTGGTGAGATTTGTTGAATACAGCCCCATACGAGTGAAGCCCATGTGCAAACATTTTGGCGTTTGCGGTGGGTGCAAATGGCAGAATCTGCCTTATGAGGAACAGCTAAAAGCTAAGCAACAGCAAGTATTCGACCAGCTTACCCGAATTGGCAAGGTAGAACTTCCCGAATTCAGACCCATATTAGGCTCCGTGAAAATCAAGGAATACCGCAATAAGACTGAATACGGGTGTGCCAATAAGCGTTGGTATACGCGCGAAGAACTAAATACGCTCCCACCCGATGTGGGACTTTCACAAGGCGCCATAGGTTTTCACATCACAGGAGCTTTTGATAAGATTTATCCCATTGAGAAGTGTTGGCTCATGGACGACTTACACAACCAAATCCGCAATGACATCTACTCTTATGCAGTAGAGAATGGGCTATCGTTCTTCGATATCCGCGGCCAGCACGGTCTCTTGCGTGACATTATGTTCCGCAATTCCAACACGGGGGAATGGATGGTTCTCGTTCAGTTCCACTATGATGAGCCTGGAGATGAAGAGAAGGCGCAAGCCCTTCTTCAGCATTTGGCTGATAAATTCCCACAAATCACGTCCCTACTCTATGTGAACAATCAAAAGTGCAACGATACGTTTGGAGATTTGGAACTTACCACTTTTAAGGGGAAGGACTATATCTACGAAACAATGGAGGATTTGAAATTCAAGGTCAACGCCAAGAGTTTCTATCAAACCAATACCGAGCAGGCTTATCGTCTTTATTGTGTGGCAAGAGAGTTTGCCGACCTGCAAAAAGATGAGACGGTTTACGACCTATACACGGGCACGGGAACCATTGCCAACTTCGTTGCCCACCAAGCCCGTAAGGTTGTGGGCATCGAATACGTTCCAGAAGCAATTGAAAATGCCAAGGTGAACAGCCAAATTAATGGCATTGACAATACGAGTTTCTTTGCCGGTGACATGAAGGATATCCTAACCGACAACTTTATAGCCGAACAAGGTCACCCCGATGTTATCATCACTGACCCGCCCCGCGCGGGCATGCATCCCGACGTGGTGAAGGTGATTCTCAATGCTGCTCCCAAACGCATTGTTTATGTAAGTTGCAATCCAGCCACTCAAGCCAGAGACATCTCATTGCTTGATACCTTATATAAAGTAGAGGCAGTGCAGCCTGTGGATATGTTCCCTCATACGCCTCACGTGGAGAATGTAGTCTTGCTCACAAAGCGCGGATAGACAAGAAAGTATCAATATTCAGCAATAAAGGATAAACGTTTGGAAAAAATTAGCGGTATCTTTGCAGCAACAATAAAACGCTATTAACTGTATGAAGAAGATTTTATTATTGCTGCTTGCCGCTAATTTTTGTGTTGCAACACAAGCACAGAAAGCACCTAATTTGGGTAAGACGCCTCAAATGGGTTGGAGCACATGGAATAAATTTCAAGGAAATATCAATGAACAAATCATCACAGGAATAGCCGATGCGATGGTAAGCACTGGCTTGCGCGACGCTGGCTATACCTATATTAATATAGATGACTGTTGGCATGGTGAGCGCGATGCTAACGGTTTTATCCAAGCTGACAAAAAGAAGTTTCCTCATGGAATGAAATGGTTGTCCGACTACCTTCATGAAAGAGGTTTGAAGCTGGGAATCTACAGCGACTGTGGCACCGAAACTTGTGCAGGAATGCCAGGTAGTTTAGGCCACGAATATCAAGATGCTTTACAATATGCCCGTTGGGGAGTGGACTACTTGAAGGAGGATTGGTGCAATACAACAAATATCAATCCAAAAGGAGCCTATCAACTCATGAGCGATGCCCTCCATGCGTCAGGTAGAGAGATTTTTCTCTCCATGTGCGAATGGGGCAGCAATGAGCCTTGGCGATGGGCTGAGAATATTGGTCATTCTTGGAGAATCGGTCCCGATATCTGGTGCTCTTTCGACTCCACACGTATATTCCCCACCTATTCGCAGTATAGCGTGATGGATTGCATCCACAAGAACGACACGCTGCGCCGCTTTGCCGGTCCCGGACATTGGAATGACCCGGATATGCTGGAAGTGGGCAATGGAATGAGCAATAATGAAGACCGTGCTCACTTCGCTATGTGGTGCATGATGGCAAGTCCACTTATTCTTGGCAACGATTTGAGAAATATGTCTGAGGAAACCCGCGAAATTCTTCTTAATAAGGAAATGATTGCCATCAACCAAGACACTTTGGGCGTTCAAGGACTCCATTATAAATCCGATAAAGGATTGGATTTCTGGTTCAAGCCTTTGGCAAATGGCGATTGGGCATTCACCATTTTGAATCCTACCAAACAAGACGTCACTTACGGTATCAACTGGCAAGACTTTAATTTCACAGATAGCGAAGTTTCTAACCGAAGCATAAGTTTGGACCATCAAGTTTACAGCGTCCGCGACTTATGGAAGCACAAAGCTGCCGGTCGCACCTCAACCAAAAACAAAGTGGAACGTAAAGTGACTGTAAAAGCCCACGATGTTGTGAGCTACAGATTGTCGAAATAATAATGCGACCCGATATAGAAGACCCGGCGGAAAGGTTATAAGCCTTAACCGCCGGGTATTTTTATAATTGAACTGAGGTTTCATCATAGAGAATAATTAAAAGAAAGTATTTTGAAATCCATTGACTTGGACAGCCATCAATAAAAGCGAACTTCCCAACATCAAGCTTTGTCAATGTCATTAAACCAATAGCTTTAATTCTTTATCAAACATTAATAGTTAATAAACATTAACAAAGAAGATATAGTGATGATAATCATAACTTTATTTCAAAAAAAATAAGTAATTTTGCGCCCGATTAGGGCGAAGTGTGCCCTTTTCATCAATACATAAAGTCTAACTTTATTAATTATTCATTTATTCATTAAATTATTTATGTCAGATTACAAGAACGTGCAGCCGTTGGAAGATTTCGACTGGGAGCAGTTTGAAAACGGCTCAGGCTCAAACGTCAGCAAAGAAGACCTCGAGAAGGCCTACGACGAAACTCTTAACAAAATTCAAGACCATGAGGTGGTTGAGGGTACTGTGACTTCTATTGACAAGAAAGAAGTCGTAGTGAACATCGGCTACAAGAGCGATGGTATCATTCCCGCCTCTGAATTCCGTTACAACCCCGACCTGAAGGTAGGCGACAAGGTAGAGGTTTACGTGGAAGACCAAGAGGACAAGAAAGGTCAGTTGGTTCTCTCCCACAAGAAGGCTCGCCTTACTAAGAGCTGGGAGCGCGTTAACGAAGCTCTCGAGAAGGAAGAGGTTATTCAAGGTTACATCAAGAGCCGTACTAAGGGTGGTATGATTGTTGACGTGTTCGGCATCGAAGCATTCCTGCCGGGAAGCCAGATTGACGTTCACCCCATACGCGACTACGATATGTATGTCGGCAAGACCATGGAATTCCGTGTTGTGAAAATCAACCAGGAATACCGTAATGTTGTTGTTTCTCACAAAGCTCTCATTGAGGCTGAGTTGGAAGCACAGAAGAAAGAAATTATTTCTCACTTGGAGAAGGGTCAAATCCTCGAGGGTACAGTTAAGAACATCACCTCTTACGGTGTGTTCGTTGACCTCGGTGGTGTGGACGGACTCGTCCATATCACAGACCTCTCTTGGGGCCGCGTAAGTGACCCGCATGAGGTGGTTCAGCTCGACCAGAAGATTAAGGTGGTTATCCTCGACTTCGATGAGGAGAAGAAGCGTATCGCCCTCGGTCTGAAGCAGCTCACTCCGCATCCTTGGGATGCACTCGACCCGAACCTGAAGGTGGGTGACCACGTGAAGGGTAAGGTTGTTGTGATGGCCGACTACGGAGCATTCGTTGAGATTCAGCCTGGTGTGGAAGGTCTGATTCACGTGAGCGAAATGTCTTGGAGCCAGCATCTGCGTTCTGCACAGGAATTCATGCACGTTGGTGACGAGGTTGAAGCTGTGATTTTGACCCTCGACCGCGAGGAGCGCAAGATGAGCCTTGGTATCAAGCAGCTCAAGGAAGACCCATGGGAGAGCATTGAAGTGAAGTATCCCGTCGGCAGCAAGCACACTGCTAAGGTTCGCAACTTCACCAACTTCGGTATCTTCGTAGAGCTTGAGGAAGGTGTTGACGGTCTGATTCACATCAGCGACCTCTCTTGGACCAAGAAGGTAAAGCATCCTTCAGAGTTCACTACTGTCGGTGCAGACATCGACGTTGTAGTGCTTGAAATCGACAAGGAGAACCGTCGTCTCTCACTCGGTCACAAGCAGCTCGAAGAGAATCCTTGGGACAACTACGAGAAGATTTACACTCCCGGTTCAATCCATCAGGGTAAGATTACTGAGATGATGGACAAGGGTGCCGTGATTACTCTCGATGAGGGTGGCGAAGGTTTCGCAACACCTAAGCACCTCGTAAAGGAGGATGGCTCACAGGCACAGCTGGGTGAGGAACTTCCCTTCAAGGTGATTGAGTTTGCTAAGGAGACTCGCCGTATCATCCTCTCTCACTCTCGCACATTCGAAGAGGGCAAGGACGATGATGCTAAGCGCGGCAACCGCCGTCATGGTGGCAAGAAGCAGGAGACTCCGCAGGTCAACAATGTTGCTGCTGGAACTTCTCTCGGCGACCTTGACGTTCTTGCTAACTTGAAGGCAAAGATGCAAAAAGGTGAATAATAAATAATTGCCTACAATTTTTCAATGCCCGCATTACAAAATGCGGGCATTTTTTTGGTTCTTTCAAATATAATTTGTATCTTTGCATCGTTTTTACAATACCGATGCGTTTCTGTTCTGAAACGTATCTCACCAATCAAATTAAGAAATGTACAGCAAAGACGAATTGTTAAATAAAGATATCTCCGAATTGGGCGATATTGCACAAAAGCTTGATATCAATGTTCATGATGCCAAGTCGCTTGACGATTTGGTTTATCAAATTCTTGACCGCCAGGCAGAGACCACCAGCAACATGCAAAGTGAGCTTAAACGCCACGGCAGAAATGCCAGCAACTCTCAAGAGAACGCGGACACCATCTCGGCTGAGGACGTAGAAGCAGCAGAAAAAGAGTTGGCAACCATTCCAAAGCACCGTGGACCCAAGACCAAGCGCGAGCGAGAACTCATTAAAATTATTGAAAGCGCCAAAGGTGCAGGAGCAGCGATGGATATTCAACCAGATGAATTGACTGCCGAAAAAGAGAAAGTTGAGAACGAAGATAACATGATGGATTCTGCAATACCAGAGGAAAGCTATTCTGAAGAAAACACACAAGATGATGAGGACCAAGCAAGTGCAGACCAATTAGCCCGACTTCAGGAAAAAATCAAGAATCATAACGAGAACAACGAAGAGATAAATCAGCAATCTCCAGAGACTTCCGTATGGGAAGGCGACCCCGGAGACGGTACAGATTTTATCACTGTAGTCGATATTCCTATTGAAGACCAAGGAGCCATGCCCACCTACGACATGTTTGACAATCCCGGTCCGATGTATCAGGAACAGGCAGACAGCTATGCACAGGCTCCAGAAGAAGAACCCGAAGAAGAAGACCAATTCAACTTTGACGATTTGGTTACAGCAAACGGTGTTTTGGAGGTTATGCCCGATGGCTACGGATTCCTTCGTTCCAGCGATTATAACTATCTATCTTCGCCCGATGACGTGTTTGTTGCCAATCAACAGATTCGTCACTACGGATTGAAGACGGGCGATGTAGTACAGTGTCACGTACGTCCACCTCATGAAGGAGAGAAATACTTCCCGCTGACCAGTATTGACAAAATCAACGGAAGAGTTCCTGAGGAAGTTCGCGACCGTATTCCCTTTGAGCACCTCACTCCCCTCTTCCCTGACGAGAAGTTTTCTCTTTGTAATGACCCTGCTACAACCAACCTTTCCACCAGAATCGTTGACCTCTTCGCACCGATTGGTAAAGGACAGCGCGCGCTGATTGTAGCTCAGCCTAAGACAGGTAAGACCATTTTGATGAAGGACATCGCCAACGCAATTGCAGCCAACCATCCAGAGGCTTATCTGATGATGCTGCTGATTGATGAGCGTCCTGAGGAAGTCACGGATATGGCACGCACGGTGAATGCCGAAGTAATAGCTTCTACATTTGATGAGCCTGCAGAGCGCCATGTTAAGATTGCCGGAATCGTTTTGGAGAAGGCAAAACGCATGGTAGAATGCGGACACGACGTGGTTATCTTCCTTGACTCCATCACACGTTTGGCACGTGCTTATAATACAGTAAGTCCTGCCAGCGGTAAGGTCTTGACGGGTGGTGTTGATGCCAACGCCTTACAGAAGCCTAAGCGTTTCTTCGGAGCTGCCCGAAACATTGAAGGCGGAGGCTCGCTTACCATCATTGCCACAGCCCTAATTGATACAGGTTCGAAGATGGATGAAGTGATTTTCGAGGAATTCAAGGGAACCGGCAACATGGAATTGCAGCTTGACCGTTCACTGAGCAACAAGCGTATATTCCCAGCTGTCAACCTCGTTGCCTCAAGCACTCGTCGCGACGATTTGCTATTGCCTAAGGAAACACTCGACAGAATGTGGATTCTCCGCAAGTACATCAGCGATATGAATGCAATGGAAGCCATGGACTTCATTAAGAATAATATGGAGCACACCCGCAACAACGAGGAATTCCTGATTTCAATGAATAGCCAAGGAAACAGACAATAATCAAATCAAACAATAATCAAATACGGCTCACGGAAATTCTGTGAGCCGTATTTTATTTCTATAGAATTTATTGTTTCCAAACTCTTCGGTCCTTCACCCAAAGTGGGCGGCCATCATCGTAAAACCACTGGTCCTCCACAATATATTCCTTTGTCATATTGGGATGGCGCTTGATGAGCACAAGATGAGTGATATAGAAATAACCAGAATGCTCCATCACACATTTAATGCCAGAACCGACCGAGGAAGCTTTACCTGTGAATGAATTGACCTTGCATACTTCCTGCCCATCAGCCAAAGGTTGAGTGGTAAGCGAAGAACGGTCAATAAGAATAAACATCATATCTCCATCTTTGCTGAGCCAAGTGTTGATGATTTTGTCATAACCTTGTGAGGAAAATACCACTTCTTTTGTGTTTCCAGTCAGAGCATCATAGCGGAAAAGTCTGTTGGAACGGACAAAATAAAGACTATGACGACGGTCATCCGTATATTTTGCCACAACTTTCTCGCCATTTCTTAATCGTGCAGCCCTTGCTTTCACACGATTGGCAATGGGCGTCTGAGACAGAACTGCCAAAGGAAACAGCAGGCACAAAAGAAGTATCCAATATTTATATCTGCACATGATATGATTCTTTATCTGCAAACAGTTAAGAAAATTCCTATTCTAACAAGCGTCAAAGGTACAAAAAATAATCGGTTTCTTTTCATAATTAAGCTCACAACTTGCAAGATTCGCAGTTAAACCGTAACTTTGCATACAAAATAGAATCAAAAACTGAATCATGGGAAAAGGGAAATTAGCAAAATTTGCTGAGATGGCAACCTTCAGCAATGTCTTTCAATATCCATACTCTGTAGTGGAGAATGTTCCATTTGATATGAAAGGCCACTGGCGAGAGGAATATTTCAAAAACGATAACCCCATCGTATTGGAACTTGGCTGCGGAAAAGGAGAATATACCGTTGAACTGGGTCGTCGCTACCCCAACAAGAACTTCATCGGTGTAGACATCAAAGGCGCCCGGATGTGGACGGGAGCCAAACAAGCCTTGGTGGACAAGCTGCCCAACGTTGCCTTTCTTCGCACAAGTATCGAAATCATCGACCGGTTCTTTGCCCCAGACGAGGTAGAGGAGATATGGCTTACCTTCTCTGACCCTCAAATGAAGAATCCCCGTAAACGACTGACTTCAACCTATTTTATGGAGCGCTATCGCCATTTTCTCATCGACAAGGGCATCATCCATCTTAAAACGGATTCCAACTTCCTTTTCACTTATACTTCTTATATGGTTGACACTAACAAGCTGCCATTACTTTTCCGCACTACAGACCTTTATCATGAAGAAGGACTGGATGAGGAGACGAAGGCTATCCTTTCCATCCATACCTACTATGAGCAGATGTGGATAGACCGCGGAATCAGCATAAAATATCAGAAGTTCCTTCTCCCCCACGAAGTGGCGCTTAAGGAACCGAACGTCGAGATTCCCATGGATGAATATCGCAGTTATCATCGAGAAAAAAGAAGCGGCTCTACAACCAGCAAATAATATGCTTTTTTTCGTCGAACAATAAGGAAACTCATCGAAAAAAGTCCGGCAACTCGTCGAAAATCACATCGCCCTTTGTCTTTCTGTAGTTAACTTTGCTGATGAAAAAAAATAAGCAAATGAAACTATAAAAGACAAAGCATATGAAACGAATTAATTGCATCCTCACCGCCGCTATGTTTACTGTTACAGTACATGCACAAACGACCGTAGTGACAGGAACCTTTCGGGATTCTGTAGACAACGAGACTGAGCCATACGCTACTCTTCGTGTGTATAAGGCAGAAGAGCGTAAAACTCCCTTTGCTATGTCGGTGACCGACGTCGATGGTAACTTCCGCCAGACTGTTAAAGGACGCGGAAAGTTCGTTCTCGTCTTCTCCTCCTTGGGAAAGAAAACGGTCGAGAGAACAATTACCCTTAGTGGGGAACCTACTTATAATATGGGAATTGTCAATACAGCACCGGACGACAATACGCTCAAAGGCGTGGAGGTTGTTGCTCAAAAGCCGATTGTGAAAATGGAAACCGACAAGATGACCTACAATGTAGAACAAGACGTTGAAGCCCAATCCTCAACCGTGTTGGATATGCTCCGCAAGGTACCCATGGTGGTAGTAGACGGACAGGACAACATCACGGTGAACGGTTCGTCGAGTTTCAAGATTCTTGTCGATGGCAAACCGAACCCCATGTTTCAGAACAACGCCTCACAGATTTTCAAATCGATGCCTGCTTCTATGGTAAAGAACATTGAAGTAATCACTTCGCCTGGAGCAAAATACGATGCTGAGGGAACAGGAGGCGTTCTCAACATCTTACTCAATCACCAAGAAGGAAGTAACCAACAACTCAATGGCTATAATGGGAACATCTCAGCAACAGTCGGCAATCGGGCATGGAACACGAGTGCTATGATAAGTGGTCAACAGGGGAAATTCAGCTATAGCGCCAATGCCTTTTACAACGATATGACGATGGATGGTACCAAAGTTAATATCAACCGCCAGCAGCCGAATACTAATCTTGAATACAACGAAGAGACCGACATGAGCGTGCCTTTTGCAATGGGAAACATCAGCATGGGCTACCAGACCGACTCCATGAGCAGTATCAACTTCAATGCCGGACTCACCCAATTCCGGCTGAAACAGGATGGCTATGGTCATACTGCATATTCAACATTCGCTTATGATGGAACAAGAAAACTACGCAATAACAACTTCGGTTTCAACGGCAGTCTTGACTACCAGCGTTTTCTTAATTCATCACGTACGAGCAACATCACTTTGAGTTACCTTCTCAATGTCAACCCAAGCCATACCGAGCAGACTAACTTGTATGATGCTGACTCGCTGAACGGTTGGTACTCCCTTTCCGACCGCTACAATGATAGTCGTACACACAGCACAACCCACAGCGCACAAGCTGATTTAACGCTACAACTGAGTAAGGTTTTCAGTTTGGAATCTGGATTAAAATATGTTTTTAGACATATTTCCTCTGACGCTAAATACTACGACCTCCAAGATGACGAGCAGATTCTTAACGATGCCAACAGTTCCAATTATTCCAATAACCAACAGATAGCTGCTGCATACGCACAACTCAGCGGTCAATTTGGCAAGCTCTCTGCAAAGGCAGGCTTAAGATATGAATACACGTGGGAAAGTGTAGATTATAAAAAAGGCAATGGTGACGATTTTGATAAGAACTATGGCAATCTCGTTCCTTCGGCAACAATAAGCTATTCATACTCACCCGCTTTCAACATCGGCATGAACTATAGCATGCGCATCAGTCGTCCCGGAATCACTTATCTCAATCCATGGGTGAACCGCAGCAGTAATACGCAAATCAGCTATGGTAATCCCGACCTTGATGTGGAGAAGACACACACTATCAATCTCGTTGCCAACATGTTCACGCCGAAGTTCATGACTTCAATCACTCTTGGACAGTCGTTTTGCAACAATCAAATCGCCCAATACTCCTTCATGGGAGATGACTATCTGCTCAACACCACCTACGACAACATAGTGAAGACCCGTTGGACCAACTTGAATATCTTCGCCCGCTGGACGCCTTGGAAGACTACTACGCTGATGCTGAACGGTGGGTTGAGCTATGGCGACATGCATTCTGACCGTTTAGACATGAGCAATCATGGATGGCAAGCAAATGCCTACATAGGAATTGAGCAACAACTTCCTTGGAACACAACGCTCAGTCTGGGTACATATCTTAAGAATCGTAGCTATTCAGTTCAAGGCTATAACGGAGGCATGCATTTCCTCAACGCCTCCATCACCAAGAAGTTGCTCCACGACCGTCTTTCCATCTCCCTGCGGTACTTTTCACCTTACGGAAGCAAGATACACATCAACAACTACAGTCGTGGCTCCAACTACGCACAGAACACAAAAATCACAGTTCCTTCCCAGTATATCAATCTCACGTTGAGTTGGAATTTTGGCAATACAAAAAAATCTTTCACTCAGCATCAAACAAAGATTTCCAACGACTTCAAGGAACAGGAGTCGCGCAGTGAGCAACTTAACATGATGGGACAAAGTAATATGTAAGCGTATGAAAGCAACAATCAAAAACGTTTTCCACAGTCGGCACTTGCGGTTCTTCCTACTGCAAGTGCTGGTATTGGTTGGCATCTGGCTCATCGTAACACTCGCCATGTTCTCTTTGGCAAGCCATAATGCAGCTATAGGCTCAAGCAAAACCATTGGATGGGTTCTGTTCTTGATATGGATTTCCTTCATGGTCAACTACTATATTTTAGTGCCATGGCTGTTCTTCAGCAACAAGTACAGAATCGTAAAGCGAATCCTCCTGCTTGTGGTCAACATCATGATGGACAACGTGCCTATGATGCCTCTGATTCTCTCCTTCCATTCGGGTTTCAACTTTACCCGCAATATGGCTTCAATCGCACGTGATAGTGTGGCAATCGGCATATACACGTTTTTACTAACATGGACATTCTTCGGACTCCTCACTATGGGCTTAGCCATAGCCGCAAGAAACTACGAGCGGCAGAGAAGGATAAAGCAGATGTTTGCTGAGGAAAAGCAAAAGAATACGGAGGCAGAATTGGCTTGGCTAAAGAACCAACTCAACCCGCATTTTCTCTTCAACACCCTCAATAACATTTCAAGTCTGGTACAGATTAATCCCGATGATGCACAAGACAGGATTGCCCAACTGTCCAACTTGCTGCGCTATGCTCTTTATGAGACAAAGAATGACTTCGTAGAATTAGACCAAGAGATAGAATTCCTGCATAACTACATCTCACTGATGAGTCTTCGGTGCGGAGACAACGTGGAGATAACAACAGAGTTGGACCCACAACTGAAAGGCAGTGGAGCATTGGTAGCTCCGATGCTCTTCCTGTCGCCTATTGAGAATGCCTTCAAACATGGTGTGAGCAGCAACCAGCCTTCGTTCATTCATATTGCATTAAGGAGGGAGGGAGACAAACTGGTTTTCATCTGCGAGAATAGCAACCATCCGAAGGACAAGAATAATCATAGTGGTTCGGGCATAGGTATCGACAATATGAAACGTCGACTTGCCCTACTCTACCCCAACTGCCATAGCTACAGTGGAGGTCTTGATGGTGAAGTATATAAAGTAAGAATAGAGATATGGAAAAATTAAATTGCGTAGTCATCGACGATGAGCCATTAGCCGTCAAGCTCATTGAGAACTATATTCAGCGAACACCTTTCCTCAACCTACAGGCAAGCTATACCGACAGCGTCAGTGCGATAGCCGAACTGAAAGCGCAGCCTCCTCACTTGGTGTTTCTCGACATTCAGATGCCCGACCTCGACGGCATGGAGCTATCACGGATGATTCCGGAGGATACACGTATCATCTTTACCACGGCATTCAAACAATATGCCTTTGACAGTTATGAGGTCAATGCCCTCGACTTCTTGCTCAAGCCTATACGATATGGGAAATTCCTTGAAGCGGCAATGAAGGCTAAGGAGTGGTTCGACTTGCGAGAGCAGGCAGCGGGTAAAGAAAAATCCGATGCACACAAGCATATCTTCCTCAAATCAGAAGGCGAACTTCATCAGGTGGACATCAATGACATCTTATTAGTGATGGGCATGAAGGACTATGTGGTGTTCAAGCTCCAACGCACAGACGGCAAAATCACGAAACTCATCACCCACTCCACAATGTCAGCCATTGAAGAAATGCTTCCTTCAGAGCGTTTCTTGCGGGTGAGTCGTAGCTACATTGTGGCAAAGGACAAGATTCGTTCTATCGACCGCAACGACTGTATAACGATTGGCGATGAGGTCATCCACGTAACAGAAGCCTACAAGCCGGCTTTCGATAATTTTCTAAATGGCAAATGAGCGCGGCATTCTTTATGGGGACAACTTTCAGTTCATTCGTAAGACTCCCCTGAATTTTCTGTCAGGATAAATTTTCTGTCCGGATAAATATATCAACTACCCCAACCCGCATCTGCAAACGGGTTGGGGCTTCTTATTATCAGATAAACCTTCGAAACCGCCGTAGTTTCCTTATTAATTCATCTACTGTCGGAGGCTGTCACGTGTTAGACTTGAGGGAAACACGTGATAGCCTCAAGGGAATCACGTGATAGCCTTAAGTCTAACACGTGACAGACATCATAGAGACAAAGTTTTCAAAATATTACTGTCCGATTAACTTATGAGGAAACATAGTATTTAGACTGAACCACACGCTTAGGATTCAGCCTTTTATGTTATATTTCTTTTGCCACAAAACAAAATAACAATGGGCAATACTAAATGCGCAAGTTGGCTTAAATGGGAAAAGAAAACGCCCTTACGAAAAGTACTTCCTTTCGTAGGGGCGAAATTTATAGTGATGTTTATTCTCAATAAGGATTATCCAAAGTTATCAAACATGATAGATTCGGGGTCAACGCCGAGAGAATCCAAATATTCGGTAACCGTCTTAATCAGCATGGGAGGTCCGCAAAGATAGTATTCGCAATCTTCAGGTGCCTCGTGGTCCTTCAGATACGTATCGCGGATACAGTTTACAGCGAATCCTGTATAATACTTCACACCAGCGGCATCAGCCTTCGGGTCTTGGCGGTCGAGTGAGAGGTGGAAATGGAAGTTGGGATATTCTTTCTCCAGCTCCCAGAAGTCCTCCAAGAAGAAAGCCTCAGTGAGAGAACGTGCACCGTAGAAGAAGTGCATCTCACGGTCGCGGCAGTGAAGCGTCCTAAGCATGTGCATGATTTGTGAGCGGAGAGGAGCCATACCAGCACCACCACCAATCCAAATCATCTCCTTACCCGATGTGAAGTTGGGATGGAAATCTCCGTAAGGACCACTCATCAACACTTTGTCACCTGGCTTGAGCGAGAAGATATAGGATGAGCCGATACCCGTAGGAACATTTTGGAATCCCACTTGAGGACGGGGCAGGAACGGAGTTGTGGCAATACGTACGGTCAGCATGATGATGTCGCCCTCTGCCGGATAGTTTGCCATGGAGTAAGCACGCACGGTCGGCTCAGGATTGTGAGCCTTGAGCGAGAAGATATTGAACTTCTTCCATGCTCCGATATATTCCTCGCCTATGTCGTTCTTGTCGAAGTCCTTGTCATAGTCGATAATGTCGTAAGCTGGAATCTTAATCTGAGCATAAGAACCGGGGATGAAGTCCATGTGCTCACCGGGAGGCAGAGCCACTTTGAACTCCTTGATGAAAGAACTGACGTTCTTGTTGGAAATGACGGTGCACTCCCACTCTTTGACACCAAGAACAGACTCAGGCACCTTGATAGAGAAGTTGCCCTTCACCTTGCACTGGCATCCTAAACGCCAATGCTCCTTGATTTGCTTACGCGTGAAGTGAGGCCGCTCAGAGTCGAGGATTTCGCCGCCACCCTCAAGCACCTGCACCTTGCACTGTCCGCAACTTGCCTTTCCACCGCAAGCCGAAGGCAGGAAGATGCCGTTGTTGTTGAGGGTTGCCATGAGGGAATCACCTTGCGGCACACTGATGGTTTTGTCGCCATTGATGGTAATCGTGACGTTGCCGCTTGGTGAAAGATACTTCTTGGCAACGAGCAGGATGATGACGAGCAGGATAATCGTGATGAGGAATACCCCAATACTTGCAAAAATAAATGTACTATTCATATCTTGTCATCCTCCTTATTAAATTTTAAGACCAGAGAAGCACATCATGGCAAGAGCCATCAGACCTACCGTGATGAACGTGATACCCAATCCCTGCAGTGGCTTAGGTACATCGCAATATTGCATTTTCTCGCGAATAGCTCCCATGCAGACGATGGCGAGGGTCCAACCCAAACCGGAACCGATGGCGTAGGCTATAGAATCCCACACGCTGCCGATATACTGCGTGCTCGCAGGGTCGAGGTTAATACGCTGCTGCATGAAGAGTGAGGCACCCATGATGGCGCAGTTCACAGCAATCAGCGGCAGGAAGATACCTAATGCACTATAGAGCGAGGGTGAATATTTCTCTACTACCATCTCCACCAATTGCACGATACCTGCAATGACGGCGATGAAGAGGATGAAACTCAGATAGGAAAGGTCAACGCCCTTGACCAAACAGTCGGGACCCAATACGTGGGTCTGGAGCAAATAGTCTACGGGAACAGTGACAAGAAGCACAAATGTGACTGCCATGCCCAGTCCAAAGGAAGTCTTCACGTTCTTACTTACGGCAAGGAACGAACACATGCCAAGGAAGAAGGCGAAAATCATATTGTCGACGAAAATCGACCGGAAGAATAAACTAATGATATGTTCCATAATTATTTCTCCTCCTTATAAAAATATGAACGATGAATCCAAATGACGCAACCTAAAAGAATCAGCGCCATGGCTGGCATGGTCATCATACCATTGTTGAAATAGCCTGCATCGTAGGCACTCTGCGGGATGATTTGGAAGCCTAACAAACTGCCTCGTCCCAAGAACTCACGAACGGCTCCCACCACAACAAGGATGAAGGCGTAGCCCAAGCCGTTGCCCAGACCGTCAAGGAAAGAAGGCCATGGGGAATTTTGCATGGCGAAAGCCTCCAAACGTCCCATGAGAATACAGTTGGTGATAATCAGTCCCACATAAACCGAGAGCTGAACACTCACGTCGTAACTATATGCCTTGAGAATCTGGCTGACGATAGTCACGAGAGCTGCCACCACCACCAACTGCACGATAATACGGATGCGGACAGGAATGGTCTTACGGATGGTGGAGATAATCACATTGGAGAATGCCGTAATGATGGTTACGGCAAGTCCCATCACAATAGCCGGCTTCAACTGGGAAGTAACGGCCAAAGCAGAACATATACCCAACACCTGAACCGCAATAGGGTTGTTTTGGTTCAGCGGTGAGAGAAATGCCTCTTTATTTTGTTTACTGAATAATGCCATAATTACTTAACTCCTTCATTTTTTTCAATGAACGACTTGTATTTACTGATGCAGTCTTTGAGCATAGCGTCCACACCGTTGGATGTGAGCGTTGCACCAGTGACTGCATCAACCTCGCTGTCGGGATGCTTCTTTGCTTCCTTGGAAACGCCAAGAATCACGTTGTTGTCAGCATCAAGCACCTTCTTGCCACGGAATTTCTCCTGCCAGCTCCGGTTGTCCTTGATTTCAGCTCCCAATCCGGCTGTCTCGCTTTCATGGTTGAAATAGGCTCCGTAAACGTGACCGAAATCGGCATCCATGGCAATATAGCCCCAAATGGGACCCCACAGACCCATTCCGTAAACAGGAATCACATATTTACGCTGTCCGTTGACATCGCATACAAAGAGAGCAAGCTTGCCCTGCTTATAGTCCTGACTATTGAGTTTGAAGCCGTCGTCCTCACCTGTATATTTAGAGAGGTCTTGTTGCAGCGACTCGTCATTAGTAGTAAACACCACATCGGCTTTCACCACCTCTTTATATTTGGCATCAGCCTCCTCATTGCTCAAGTCGCGGATATTAAGTGCCGAGAGAATCTGTTTTTTCTTGTCAAGCGCAACATTGGCATCCTGCGCAGGCTTGAGAGCCTGGAAAACAAAAGCCAAAAGGAATGCTACGATAATGACAAGAATGGCAGAGTAGGCTATCGTATAAGAATTTGAGTTTGTTTTCATAACGTCTGTCCTCCTTATTTAGCTGCGCGCTTAGCACGACGTGAGATATTCGACTGTACCACGCAGTAATCGATGAGCGGCGCAATCATGTTGCCGAAGAAAATGGCCATCATCATGCCCTCGGGATAGCCGGGGTTGAGCACTCTCACCGTAATGGCAATGAATCCGATAATGAAGCCGTAGATATATTTTCCCGTCTCGGTTCGTGCACTCGTTACAGGGTCGGTAGCCATGAACACAGCACCGAAGCAGAAGCCACCCAAAACGAGGTGCTCATACCAAGGAATCATCGCTGTTCCAGCAGGGGCTACTGCTGAATAGAAAGCAGCCGTGAGACCGCCACCCACAAACACGCTGAGCATGGTCTTCCAAGAGGCGATACCCGTCCAGAGCAAAATGATAGCTCCGATAGCAATAGCGATGACGCTCGTTTCACCTATGGAACCGGGAATAAAGCCTGTCACCATGTCCCAGTTGAAACTTGGTGCAGCATTCTGAGCCAACTGTCCCAATGGAGTTGCCTGTGAGAAGCTGTCGGGAAGCTGATTGCCCAAACCGAAGATGCTGTCCTGTGCCACCCAAACCTTGTCGCCTGTCATTTTGGCGGGATAAGAGAAAAACAGGAACATACGTGCTGCGATGGCTACATTGAAGATGTTCATACCCGTTCCACCGAAAATCTCCTTTGCGAAAATCACAGCAAAGGCAACGGCAAGAGCCAACATCCACAGTGGAGTATTAATAGGAATGATGAGGGGAATGATGATACCCGATACCAAATAGCCCTCCTGTATTTCCTCGCCTTTCCATTGTGCCCATGCAAACTCGATGCCGAGACCAACAATATAGCTCACGAGAATCTTGGGCAAAACAGCCAAGAAGCCGTAGAAGAACATGGCCCAGAAAGAAGCATCGGCAAGTTTTCCTGCTGCAGCGTAGTTCTGATAACCAACATTGTACATTCCAAACAGCAAGGCTGGCAGGAGCGCTATCACCACAATGCTCATAATACGCTTTGAGTCAATGGCATCGTGAATGCTGCTTCCGCTCTGACTTGTCTCGTGAGGAACATAAAGAAATGTATCAAATCCGTCGTAAATGCTCTTGAAAGCGTGGAGCTTTCCTCCCTTTTCAAACGACGGTCGAATACTGTCTAAATATTTTCTTAAAGACATATCGTTATGCGTTTTCTTTTCTTAAAATATTCAATCCGTTTCTGACAATCTTCTGCAGCGGAAGCTTGGAGGAATCCACAAACTCAGCTAATGCGAAGTCTTCTGGACTCACTTCATATATACCCAACTGTTCCTGTTTGTCAATATCGCCGGAAATGATAGCCTTGATGAGATATTCGCCATAGATATCCATGGGCAACACCTTGTCATACTCACCACTCATAATCATGTGGCGGTGACCACCCTTGATACGGGCATCAAGGTCATACTCCTTATTCTTTCCAAACAGCCAAGAGAAGTAGCTGCGAGACACCGAGAACTCTTTGGTGCGGGGCAGAATCCAGCCCAGCAACTCGTCCACATTATCGCCCTCGGGAATAGCGGATACCACAGAGGTATGAGCACCAAGGAAATCTTCTAAAGTCGACTTCACACCAGTCAAAGGATTGCCGTTGAGCAGTCTCACGTGTTCAGTGGTCTTCAGCCTTCCGTTCACTACTGCTTTCAAAGGTGTACCCACTAATGCATCCACATAGCAAGTCTCGCTCATCTCACTTCCAGCCACAGCAACCCTTCGTGTGAGGTTCACTTTGCCGTCCATAAAGAGGCGACCGAAGAAGATAACTGCGGTGGGGTCTACAGTCCAAACAATCTCTCCCTTGTTGACAGGGTCAAGATGGTTCACCTGTACGCCCACGTTGCCAGCGGGACAAGGTCCGTCAAAAACGTTCACTTCCACATCTCTTGCGTCGCGCAGGGCTTGAGCTGTCTGTTTTGCTCCAATGCCTAAATAGGTTTTGGCAATCTTAGACAATGCAGTCAAGCCTGTCTGGAAATACTGTTCATTGCCTTGCAACTCCATCTCGAAGTCGCCCTCAAGCGGCATATCGCGCAAAGCAGAAACAAAAATTGCCTTGGGCTGGTCGGCGGGTTGAGCACTTACAGCATAAGGCAACTGGTTGATATAACCAAACAAACCAGAATCACACAAGCGTTTCTTCACCTCATCGGCTGAAAGCCCTTTTACATCAACGCTTCCATAGTCAACAACCTCCTGTGTCTTGTCCGCCTTCACCTTCACGGCGAGCACCTTACGGCGGTCACCACGTTCCACGGCAGTCACTTCGCCGCTGACGGGTGAAGCAAACTTAACATCAGGGAAATTTTTGTTGACAAACAAAGCTTCGCCAGCTTTGACATGGTCACCTACATGAACCACCACTTTGGGAGAAACTCCGGGAAAGTTGTCGGGAACAAGAGCAAACTCCTCTGCCTCGCCAACTTGGCCTTTCACCTTCGTGGCTTTTCCTTTTAGGTTAATGTCTAAGCCCTTACGCAACTTAATTACATTTGCCATATTTTATAAAGAAAATTAAATTGATTTTGCTGTCTCTTGTAATTTTGTGCAAATATAGTGAAAAAATGTGGCATGATAAAATAAATAGAAGCAATAAATTCGCCCAAACTGGAATTTTTCGTAATTTTGCAACGTTTGAAAAGATTAAAGACCATCATCAGCGGCATAATATGGACATTTGTGCTTGTCTACCTTGCCATTATCGTATTGGCGCACATCCCGCCAGTACAAGCTTTCATTGGCTCTCAGGTAAGCAATGCGCTGGAACATAAGCTTGGCACTCGAGTATCCATTGGGAAGGTCAACTTGGGATTTCTCAATCGTATTATCATTGACGATGTAGTCATTTTTGACCAGAACAAAGAGCGGATGCTGTCTGCCACGCGTCTCTCGGCAAAGTTTGACTACTTACCGCTCACCCAAGGACGAATCGCCATCTCTTCCGCTCAACTCTTTGGGCTCAACGCTAATCTTTATAAAACGAATAGTAAAGCTCAACCCAACTATCAATTCCTCCTTGATTCTTTGGCATCAAAGGACACTACGCAACACAAGCCTCTCGACCTTGCCATTCGCTCTCTCATTATCCGTCGCGGTCAAATCGCATACAGGCAGAGGGATATTGCCAGTCAGCAAGGTGTATTCTCCACGACCGACTTGCAACTGTCTGATTTGAGTACGCACGTGATGCTCGAATGTCTCAGAGATGACTCCATCAACATCAACATGAAGTCTTTCGCTGTGAAGGACAAGAGTGGGCTCCGAATCAACCAGTTACGTTTTCATTTCGTAGCAAATAAGCAACAAGCTCAACTCTCTCATTTTAAACTTCTGCTTCCCCACTCCATCTTGGAATTGGGACCTGCTTCCATGACCTATTCTTTTAAGGACAGGAATCTGCAGTTGCCTTCCTTGCAGTATGAATGCTCGGTGCTGCCGTCAAGGATAACACCCTCCGATTTGACGCCCTTGTTCCCTTTCCTTAAGAGTTTCGTCAAGCCTGTCAGTCTCACAGCATCTTTCCACGGCACTTCCACAACGCTCAATGTGAGCAAATTATCTTTGAGTTCTCCCTCCAACAGTCTGAATCTACAAGCCCAAGGTTCCATCTCTAATATCGGCTCAACACCTCATTGGGCAGTTCAGGTGCAACGCTTCAGCATCAGCGACAAAGGCATGGAGTTCATAGCTGAGAATCTTGGTGCCCACTTCAATGTGCCTGCCATCGTCACGAGGTTAGGCAACATTTCCTTTATCGGTAATTTGGGTGGCTACGGAACCAACTTTGCCTCGAAAGGTATCATCAAGACCAGCGCTGGTACGGCGAATATTGCATTAGGTATCAGAAAGAAAAACTTCTCAGGTCGCATAGAGACCAACGGAATCAATTTGCAACAGATATTAGCAGACGACCATCTTGGGATGCTGGCAACGAGAATCAACGTGGATGGAAGGATTCCCAATAACAGTAAATTCTCTTGGGACAAACTCGACATTGTGGCTAAAGGTAATATCCAACGTTTTGATTATAACGGCTACTCTTACAGCAACTTAACAGTTGATGGATTACTCCATCAAGGCATAGTAAACGGCTCGTTCGCTATTAATGACCCCAACATCACGGCTGATGTGCAGGGCCAGATGAACCTAAAGCGACTATCGGCTTCAGCCAACGTCACAGTAAACGTTGAACGATTGAATCCTAACGCCTTGAAACTCACCAACAAATATCCCAACACGGTATTCTCTTTTCAAACAAAGGCAGACTTCTCGGGCTACGATTTTTCTACGGTACGAGGAACCATCGATATCAATGGCTTCCACATGCAGAAGCCACAGGACTCATATTCTCTCGACAAACTCCATCTCCAAGCCTTCTCTCAGAAAGGTGTCAAAACTCTACGAATGGAGAGTGACTTCGGGGATTTTGTGCTGGCGGGACATTTCGACTACTCCACGCTGCCACAAACCATTGCTAACTTGATTGGAAGCAAACTCCCTACTCTTCCTGGACTCCGTTGGAACCGAAATCGGTATCATAATGATTTCAGTCTGCAGGCATACATCTCCAAGTCGGACTGGCTCAACCAACTATTCAATATTCCGCTCATTTTGAATGAGCCACTTAATCTCTCAGCCGACATCAATGAGCGGCAGCAGCGCATCAATCTCTTCTGCGACATGCCCGATTTCAGTTATTCGGGCAGTAAGTACGAGGCTGGCAGCGTGAATATTTCCACGCCCAACGACACGCTCATGGCAGAAGTAAGCGTACGCAAAGTAACAGAATCGGGTCGCAAGACAAATCTCAACATCCATGCCAAGGCTGCTGACAACAAGTTGCACACTCTATTGTCCTTCAATAATAATGCCGCAACACGACTTCAAGGTTCTATAGATGCAGAAACTCAGTTCTTTAAGAATGAACGCTCGCAGAATGCGGCGCACATCAACATCCATCCTTCTGAGATTCTTTTCGGCGACACAGCATGGACCATTGAACCAGCCGACATTATCTACAGCAAGAACAGACTGCTTGTGGACCACCTTTCACTTGCCCACGAAGGTCAACACCTTACCTTCTCCGGACTGGCAACACCGGACAATAATGATACGCTTTTTGTTGATTTCCAAGATGTCAACGTGGCTTACATCCTCGACTTGGTCAACTTCGATGCCGTGTCGTTTGACGGACTGGCTACGGGACGTGGTCACATAGCTGCCGCTTTTGGTCGGCCTGAAGCTTCAGCGCGGCTAAGAGTAGATAATTTCCTCTTCAATAAAGGACGCATGGGTGTTCTCAACGCCTCAGTGGGATGGAACAGGCAGAAAGAGCAGATAGAAATCTACTCTACAGCCAAGGATACGATGCTTGTAGCTGGAAAAGTGACCGAGCGACAGACAGGTATCAACGGATGGGTATCGCCCAAGCGCAACGACATCCGACTTGATATAGATGCCCACAACACAAGGGGCGAGTTTTTGGAGAATTTCTGCTCCAGCTTTATGGACGACAGTCATATCAATACGAACGGACGGGTTTCTGTCGTCGGTCCTCTTAATGAAATCAACCTCATTGGTAAACTCGTCCTCGATGGAGATGCCATCGTTACTCCCCTCAACTGCAGGTACACACTCTGTCACGACACTATCTATGGAGAGCCGGACAGGATAGCTTTCCGAGGCGATACGCTGCGTGATGACCAAGGTGGGTACGGACTTCTCAGCGGAGCTCTCCACCATCACAATCTGAGTCATCTCACATACGACTTCGACATTGATGCCAACAATCTCCGCGTTTACGACTGGGACGGCAAGGACGGTTCCTCGTTCTATGGCTCTGTATTTGGAACGGGCAAATGTGGCATCAAGGGCGGCAATGGCAACGTAGACATTGATATCGACATCACACCTAATAAGGGCAGCGAGGTTGTTTACGACGCATCTTCACCCACATCAATAGAGAACAACGATTTCATTCACTGGCAGTCACGAGACAGCGATACAGTGAGCTTGGCATTACGCGGCGTTCCGACTGAACCCATTGACATTCCAAGTGACATCCACGTCAACTTCCTCATCCATACCAACCCTACAGCGGCACTGCGTGTCATCATGGATAAAACCAGTGGTGACTATATACTGCTCAGAGGCGACGGCACTCTCCGAGCTACCTATTTTAATAAGGGAGCGGTGAACGTCTTCGGCAACTACAATATTGTAGAGGGCATCTATAAGCTGACTATCCAAAACATCATACGCCGCCAGTTTGAGTTCCAACAAGGCAGTACAATAGTCTTTGGCGGTTCCCCCAACGATGCACGGCTCAACCTCAACGCTATGTATGTGGTAAACGGTGTCAGCCTATCCGACCTCAACTTAGGAAATTCCTTCTCAAGCAACAACATCCGTGTGAATTGTCTGATGAATATCACTGGCACACCTGCTGAACCATTAGTATCCTTCGACATGGATATGCCCACGGTAAGCAATGATGTAAAGCAGATGATTATCAGTATCATTAACAGTGAGGAGGAGAAGAACCAGCAAGTACTCTACCTTCTCGCTGTGGGTCGCTTCTATTCGCAAGGAGTCAACAACTCGGTAGCAGAGAACTCTATTCAGCAAAGTCAAACCTCGCTCGCCATGCAGAGCATTCTCAGTGGACAAATATCGCAGCAAATCAACAATGTTCTCAGTACGGTCATCAACAACGCCAACTGGAACTTCGGCGCCAACATTTCCACGGGTGACGAGGGATGGAACAATGCTGAATACGAAGGACTTGTGAGCGGCAGAATGTTCAACAACCGTCTGCTTTTCAATGGACAATTCGGCTACCGTGATAATGCTAATGCCACTACGAGCTTCATCGGAGACTTTGACATCCGTTATCTGTTGAAGCCCAACGGCAATTTTGCTGTTCGTTTCTACAATCAGACCAACGACCGATACTTTACTCGCAACAGTCTCAACACGCAGGGCGTTGGCATCATCTTGAAGAAAGACTTCAACAGCTTCCGCGATTTGTTTGGAATCAAAAGAAAAAACAAACAGGACACGAAAAAGGAGAAGTCAACCAATAAGAAATAATAAGCCTTAGTTCGACGAAAACAGTGGACTATACTAATCAAACACTGATGGTTGATTATATTGTTTATTATCATTTACTGACGTTTCGCAAGTTTGCAACTTGCTTACTTCCAAGGAGTTAAAAGGAGTCAAAGGAGTTAGAGGAGTTAAAGACAACAGTGCTGAAGGGTATCAGAATCCTTCTATAGTAATGTCTTAACTCCTTTGACTCCTTTTAACTCCTTTGACTCCTCCATAAATGCGAAAGTTGAGTCATTTATAATTGCTGACGTACATCAGCCCATTGACTGACGCACATCAGCCCATTTGCAGACGTACATCCGCCTATTTGCTTACGTACATCAGCTTATATCATTATAACGTACTCGCATCATGAATACAACTTGCGGAGCTACGCACAGAATAAGTTGACTGGGTGATTACAAAGGTTTACTGCTACTATACTATAATTTCGTAACATAATATAATAGCAGTCAATAGCACAAATAAGAGGAAGAATTCGTCAACCCTACGTAAGTTAGACATCCGAGATTATCACGACTCAGCAGTATGTGGGTCTATCAGACTTAACTTACTTCAAGAAATAAGGCGAGCATTCCTTCAATTTTTCCGAAGTTTACAATCACTGTTGCGATTTTTTCCTTGAAATTTGCTATATTTGCAGAGCGTAATTTGTAAATCTAAACAAACAATACAATGAAAAAGGGAAAAGTTCTTGTGACAGGTGCCAACAGGGGTATCGGCTATGGCATCTGTAAGTATCTCGGTCGTGCAGGATGGCAAGTAGTCGTTGGTGCACGAAACGAGCAACGTGCCAAGGAGGCAATGGAAAAGTTGAAATCCGAAGGGGTTGAAGTGGCTGGCTGGGAGCACGTGGACTTATCGGACAACGCTTCGCTCGAACAATCGGCAAAGCAAATTGCCGCTAACCACCCAGACCTATCGCTATTGGTGAACAATGCAGGTATTCCCGGAAATATGGCTGTGAGCAGCTACGACAGTAGCATTAAGGATGTGGAAGCCACCGTGCAGGTGAACTATATAGGTACTTTTGTACTGACCAGTCGTCTGATAACTTTGCTTGCCAAGAACCATGGACGCATCGTGAACATCACTGTTCCCACGGAAGTAAGTCCCTACTGGCATCCCATGGCATACGTGGCAAGTAAGGCGGCACAGAACGCGATGACCGGCGTGATGGCACTCGACTTCCAAAAGAACAACCTTCCTATTGAAATCTTCGATATCCATCCGGGAGCCACAACAACAGACCTAAACAACCATTACACTGGTCCCGGCTCTCACTCAGTGGATGTAGTGGCGGACAAGATAGAGCAAGTCATTGATGACGGAAAGAGCCATCAAGGAGAATTCATTGAACTCTATCCTATCGTTGACGAAGGAAACTAATAAAAAATTTATCTTTAAAGGGACGTATTCCTTTGCCAAAGAAAGAGTTTTCAAAGGCGTGATTTCTGTAATGACGTAGGAGAGGCGCAACACATGGAGGTCCCGTCGCTCCGCGCGGGACGACTGTTGCATCGTACACTATGTACTGCCAATCAAATTAAACTCTCGATTCTTTTCGCAGCCGTAGTTCTCGCGCTCCGCGCGGGAACAATCGACAAATAGTGCCATAGTTATCGCACAAAGTTGGATTTTGTTCCCGCGCGGAGCGCGAGAACTACAAGCGGAACAGCATCGCATTTAACCGACGGCAGTCGTCCCGCGCGGAGCGACGGGACCTCCGTGAGATGCGGATTATCTTTTCCGTAGCAAGTTGGCTGTCGTCCCGCGCGGAGCGACGGGACCTCCGTGAGTTGCGAGAACATCTTTCCCGTACAAAGTTGCCAGTCGTCCCGCGCGGAGCGCGAGACCTCCGTGAGTTGCGAGAACATCTTTCCCGTACAAAGTTGGCTGTCGTCCCGCGCGGAGCGCGAGACCTCCATACGCGGAACCTCTGATGCGGATTATATTTCTTCTACTTCTTTCCTTCATTCTCGTCGCACCACTCCCTCACAATCTTCTTATATTTTTCGGGTTGGTCGGCAAAGGTCATGTGTCTGGCACCATCAAGGAGTTCCCAACGGCTGTTGGGGATGCCGTCATACATGGTCTTGGCGAGCAATGGTGTACTCTCGTCGTTAGTTCCACTGATAACCAAAGTTGGCTGCGAAATCTCACCCAACCTTGAAGTATAGTCAAAGTTTTTCAAGTTGCCCCAAGGCATATACTCGTTCGGTCCCCAAGCCACATTGTAGCTTTCTGTACCGAAACGCTTCTTACGGCGGAGACATTCAGGACTGTCCTTCGTGATGCTGCACGCATGAAGTTCTGTATAGTGGTCGTTGGCGCGGATATATTCTTCACTTTCAAAGTTACCTGTCTCTTCCGCCTTTTTAATGGCAGCTTGATCCTCCGGAGACATGAAAGAGATGAGTCGATGCTGCTCGTGACCCCAAAGTTGACTCGACGAAAGCGTACTTGAAAGAATGGCAGAGCACACGCCCTTCGGTTTTCTGTCAATCAGCCAAGCAATAATCATCATTCCACCCCACGACTGTCCAAGAATATGGAGCCTATCTAAATGCAAGTAGTTTCTCAGCGCCTCCAACTCGTCAAGCCACATGTCCAGCGTCCACAGT
This sequence comes from Prevotella sp., assembly GCA_050946455.1. Taxonomy (GTDB): domain Bacteria; phylum Bacteroidota; class Bacteroidia; order Bacteroidales; family Bacteroidaceae; genus Prevotella. The sequence goes on along the minus strand of JBMNUV010000013.1, from coordinate 71,584 downwards.
TCGGGGTGTCCTTCCACGTAAGACAGTCCGCATCCCAACTGGTCGTAACTGATGACTTGACGTCCGGATAGAGCGATATCATCGAGCAGTTCAAAATAGTTATGTGTACTGCCCGGTCCTCCGTGGAGAAGCAGCAATGGTGCCTTGTCCCCTACAGGTTCACCCACTATGCGATAATAAGTCTGATAGCCACGAAAAGGCATGTAGCCTTCGGTAATCTTTAAGTTAGTCATATAATAGTTGTTTGAGTTATGCAATATTGTGTTCGGAGAAATACTTCAGCATATAGAATCCGAACCTCTGTCAAAATGAACAGATAGCCATTCTCATTTCGTCGGCATCATATAGAAGCTCCGCTCTTTTAAGAAGTCTATCATCCATTGGTCAAAGTAGATAGCATCGTCAATGGCGGTGACACGCAAAGTGTGGGTAGATTGGAAGCCACTCACGATGATGGGCACCTGTTTAACGAGTTGACCACGGAGCACAGCCTTTTTCCATTCCTCCGACTGTATGTCATTGGCGAGGTCTATCACTATCGGCTGTCCACCGTCGAAACTGATACTTACACGTTGGTGACCATTATGCTTGACATGCATGGGGATGAACCCAAGATAAAGATTGGCATCATTGCGGTTGGAGAGACGGAATGAATAGTGAACCGTAGACCCCGCGCCCATCTTCACGGTTCGCATACTGTGTCCCAACATAGGGATAATCGCCAAGCTACCTGTGTTACTGTCATATTGAGCAGCATCCTTTGCTGTGGCATTCTCTTGGTCAAGACTGGCATTTAACACCATTTCCCCACGGTATTGCTGACGCTCTTTAGCAGTCACATTCTCTGGAAGAGCCGGAGCTTTGAAAACAGACAGCATGCGGGGAGCAGGGTTCATCAGTCCTTCCCACTTGCCGGAGTTCATTGATGAATACTGACTCGAGAGGCTACTGATGTCATCATAAGCATCCAAGCTCGCCACGGCAGCATCCAAAGCTTCCTCATCGTGATGGAATGTGCCGGGACGGGAAATCTCACGTGCCTCCTGAGCACAGAGTTGTTTTTGAGCCATAGCCGCCGATGCCTTGACTGGATAGGTAATTGCCGCGAAGAAGGCATCCTTCAATTCTGTCGGAACACTCAAAGCCAATTCTTCCACCCTACGACAGAGGTTTTTATAATCTGACAGATAACGTTCCAACTCATTGCCGAAGTCATCCGTGCTGAGTTCCGTGTCGTTCACAGGTATGGAGGAAGCTATTGATGAGTTAGACTTCTCCACTATGTTCCACCCCATGAATTCTGGCTTTCGAATGCCCGTTAGACGATAATACTCACGCATGATGGGAACAAGTCGCTGACCCACTGTTGAGCCAAACTGCTGAGAGTACCAATGGGCAAGATGGTTCTCGATGGTATTCTGACTGACCGCCCTTGTGTTCCATGCCTTATCAAAGAACAGGCTGAGTTGATAAGCCGCAACCTTGGGCTCATGAACTACAGCTATCCAAACTTTGTCGGCTCGTTTGGCAACCGCCTCATCAAGTTGTGAAGCCAAAAGTCCGGGCTGAGTAGTAGCAAGCCACAGATAATCGTTGGGCGAACCTTGATAACTGAGATGATAGAGGATGCCGGAACCGCCCTTTCGAGAGGACAGAATGTTTCCCTCAGAAGGGAGCAAGTAGCCATAGCCATCATCGGGCCAAACCACCATGGGAGCATCAGGCAACTGCAACCCCTCATTGAGCAACTGGCGGACTTCCTCATTGACCACGATAAGCGATTCGTATTCGTGTCGGCCATGCTTATTTTTCTTGTTGATTTTATCCTCAGTTTTTTTCATCAGCTTCAACTGCTCACGGATGACTTTCTGGAAGAGCTGGCGTTTGTCGTGAGCAGTCTTTGCTCCGAGAATAGGACCATTGCCCAAACCCAAAGTATAGATTGCCTCAGTGGAACCGGCTTTCTTCAGTCCGTTTTCCCAATATCGCGTCATTTGATGGTGGTTAGTGGCGAAGTTGTATTCACCCATGCGGCTTCCCCACTCCGTGTTGTTGGAACACAACATGGGGTCCTCGCTGCCAATGATAATGGCACAACTATCCGCGACATCGGCGTTCCCTTTGACATGGAAGAAGCCTACAGTACCACTATCGTCGGCAGGCCACAGAAGGTTGGCACGCAGACGAATCATCAATTCGAACAACTTTTTATAAGTTCTTGGTCCGATGGAACCCAAAGGCAGATGACGGTCCATTCGCTGATGGCTCCATTGGCGCAACGACCAATCCTCAGAGTCAATGGAAAGACCACGGTAGTCAACACTCGGAATCTGAAGTGATTTGAAACCATCCTTCATGACGAGGATTTTCTGACGAGCAGGTTTTACATCGCCCCACCAAATCCACGGAGATACACCAGCCATGCGCGAAAGTTCCATAATGCCGTAGGCTGTGCCGCGACCATTGCTACCCACAATGACAATCTTCCGTCCTGTATTAACTAAATAGAAGGCATCACGCTTAGTGATGAACTTGTTGATAGGAATGGAATATTTTGTTAGTTGAGCAAACTCCTTATTCGACAATTTATCAAGCTGAAAGATTTCAATAGGAGCAGTGCCTTTCTTCGATGCACTGCGACCTGTTACCGCAGCCATGTCGGAAGAGAATATATCCAATGCGACATCAACGACCTTATCATGCTGGTCGCAAACACTATAAGTCACAGGGCTTTTGCCATTGAACCAAACAACATCACCCGCCCATGAGCTAAGGCTCATTGACAAAAGACCCGAAAATAATATAATTCTAAGTTTCATGAAGGTTTTCTTACTTTTGTGCAAAGATAATCATTTTTCCTGCATTATAAGGACATTTAAGGAACATTCACTTGTGTCAAGTCTAATCCAGATGAATCTTCCATCCTATTTTGAACATAAAGCTACCAACATTTCTTAATATTAGGAATCACCTTTCAATTTCTTATATATGGGGCAAGATTGAACCGCTCTACACAATAAACATTAAATCGATAACAATATTATTTGTTTTATTCCTATTAAACTTGTATTACAATCCATCGGAATACAAATTAATTGTGTATTTTTGTAATTAGAAAAAAACTTATTACGAACCCTATAAATTATAATGCGCTATGAGGTCAATTGAAGAGAAACAGGAACAACCAATAGTGAACATAATAAAATCAACCAAGAAAATATGGCTCACAGGCATATTTTTGCTTTGCTGTATTCTAACAGTCATGGCTCAAGGCAAAGTAACTACCATGACATTGAACAATGGAATGACTGTGTGGCTATGCGAGGACCATTCTGAGCCAACTGTCTTCGGTGCTGTTGTCGTCAAAGCTGGAGCCGCAGACTGCCCTGGAACGGGTATCGCTCATTATTTTGAACATATCATGTTTAAAGGCACCGATAAGATAGGCACAATAGATTATACGGCAGAGCGTCCTTGGCTCGACTCAATAAGTCAGCAATACGACCAGCTCGCAAAGACAAAGGATGACGCAACTCGCAAACAAATCCAAGCCCACATCAACAGGCTCAACAAAAAAGCGGCTCAATATACGATTCCCAATGAATTCAGCAACTTGATATTGCGCTACGGAGGTTTTGGACTCAATGCCTATACTGATGTTGACGAGACGGTTTACCACAACTCTTTCTCGCCCCAATATATCAGCCAATGGCTTGAACTCAACTCTGAGCGACTCATCAATCCTGTTTTCCGACTTTTCCAAGGAGAATTGGAAACGGTATATGAGGAAAAGAACAAGGCAAGTGACAACATGCTCATAGGAGCTCTTGAAGCAGCACAGAAAAAAATCTTTGAGGGAACTCCCTATGAATGGACAGTTATTGGAACTACTGAAAATCTGAAAAATCCGCAACTATCAAAGATGGGGCAATTCTTTCATGACTATTATGTGGCTGGCAACATGGGACTTCTCCTCTGCGGTGACTTCAATACAGAAACTGTGAAGCAACAACTGGAACCCACTTTTGGACGTATTCGTGCGGGCAAAGCTCCGCAACTGAAGCCTTTCAATCTCAAGCCGTTCGACGGAACACCGACGCTGAAAGTGTTAGTGCCTATCCCCATCATCAAGGCTGTCGGGTATGTATTCCGCACGCCCACGAAGCAAAATCCTGACTACCAGGCATTGGAGGTAGCGATGGGATTGTTGAGCAATGAATTTGAAAGTGGAATGATAGATTCTCTTGCCAACAACCACCAAATGCTCGCAGGCTTAGCTACAATTTTTGCTTTGAGGCAGGCTGGTATCGCAGGCGTGGGAAGCGTTCCTAAAATCTTTGGCTCAAAGAAGAAAGCAGAAAAACTGCTTTGGCAGCAAATAGAGCGTCTGCAACGGGGTGACTTTGAAGAGAGCAGAATGGAAGCCATCAAGGAAGCCCTCCGAATCAGAGGAGAACGCCAACTGGAGAGTCTTTCCTCAAGAGCCACCCGCATGATCGAAGCCTATTCCTATGGATTTGACTGGAACAGCTACGTGAAAATGCTCACGGACTATTCTGCTATCACTAAATCGGATGTTGAACGGGTTGCAAGAACCTATCTTACGCATGACAAATCACTCCGCATTGTTAAGAAATTCGGCAGTTATCCCAAAGACAAAATACAAAAGCCCGATTACGATGCCGTTACTCCCCAACATGTCTCCGAATCAAGTGCCTACGCAAAGACTTTGGAGCAAATGCCTATCACTGACATTCCCAAAAGATACTTGGATTTGGACAACGATGCCCAGCACATTAAGCTAGCTCCAATGGCAACGTTGTATAGCGTAAAGAATCCTGTCAACGATTTGTTCTCGCTGAGTCTGACCTTCAGTAATGAGACCTTGGATAAGAGACAGTTAGTTGCAGGAACTTACGCTGCTGAGTTAGGTACTACAGCGAAAACCCTACAACAGATGAATAAGAACTTGGAAAACCTGAACGCGAAGATTGACTTTGATTCTGATGAGCATGGCATCAAAATAACCGCCTCGGGACCAGACCGCAATTTTGCACCCATCGTTAGCTTATTGAAGGAATGGGGCTGGAACTTACAAGCAGACAAGAAAAAATGGAAAGAACTGAAACAAAGCGTCAAAGTGGGCGAAGCTACAGAAAAGAAAGACAACGAAGCTATCCGTGATGCAGTGATTGAATATGTAGAGAAAGGAAGAGACGAAGTGGTAAATACGACAGTCACGTCTTCCGACGTGAAGCAAATGACTCCAGAAGACGTGCTGAAAGCTTGGCGTAATGCACTAAAAGGCGAGTGCGACATCATCTATACCGGAACCCTGCCGACTGAAAAGGTTGCCGAGACACTCACAACACTTCATTTGGATAGTCTTTCGATTCCCTATCAGCACGCCAGACAAAAAGTTTTGCAACCAGTCTCAGAGCCAACAGTCTATATCTATAACAATCCCAAAGCAAGGCAAACGTATGTGGGAGCCTATATCCCCGTCAGCGCTACACCACAGATGGCCGACTTAATGCGGTCGGATGTATGGACTGAATATTTTGGAGGGAGCATGAGCAGTGTTATGTTTCAGAATCTCCGCGAATTCAGTTCGCTTGCCTACTCTACAGATGCTCAATTGCTGCAATCTTCCCACAAGATATACCCCAATGCGCCCAAAGCCATCCTGTGCAGTATGGGAACACAGTCGGATAAAGCAATGACAGCCCTTGCTAAGCTCGACAGTCTGCTCAATGATATGCCTGAAAATGAACGTAACATAGAGGAATCGCGCCAGAGCTTGAAGAATATGCTTTATGCAGACTATCCCAATTTTAGGAACAAGGGTGAGCAAATAGCCGTTCTGCGCCGGTTAGGATATAAGGAAGACCCAGACCGTGAACTGATGACAGCACTAGAAAATATCGGCAATCAAGATATTATCGACTATTACAAGTCGATAAAGTCCAATCCACGCGCCTATATTATAGTAGGAGATGAGAGAGGTCTTGATATCAACAAGCTCTCCCAATATGGAAAGGTCGTCAAACTCACCCAAGAGGACGTTTTTGTAGACAAATAGCACTCCATCAAGAGTCCATCAAATGCAGAAGATAGCCATTAACCAAAGGAAACTCTTTGCCGGTAAACAAAATATGATTATCTTTGCACATAACAAAAACAAAAACGAAAAGAAATGACCCTATATCCAAAACTCATTCAAGATGCCCTCGCAACAGTTATCTACCCGGGGACAAAAAAGAATCTGATTGAAAGTGGAATGCTTGCCGACAGCATCCGCATCGACGGTTTGACGGTGGCGTTTACTTTAATTTTCCCCCGCGACACCGACCCGTTCTTGAAGTCAACGGTGAAGGCTGCTGAGGCTGCCATTCATTACCATTGTGGCAAAGAGGTGGACGTAACAGTAAATGTGGAGTACAAACATGCTCCGCGTCCCGAAGTAGAGAAACTCCTGCCCGACGTGAAGAATATCGTCGCGGTTAGCTCTGGAAAGGGAGGCGTCGGCAAATCCACCGTAGCTGCCAACCTTGCCATCGCCTTAGCAAAATTAGGTTACAAAGTGGGCTTGCTTGATACGGATATCTTCGGACCATCCATGCCCAAGATGTTCGGCGTGGAAGATGAACGTCCCTATGGTATTGAGAAAGACGGTCGCCAGTTGATTGAGCCTATTGAGAAATACGGAGTAAAGTTGCTGAGCATCGGATTTTTCGTCAACCCCGGAACGGCTACTCTCTGGCGCGGAGGCATGGCTACGGCAGCACTGAAACAACTTATCGCCGACGCAGACTGGGGTGACTTGGACTACTTCATCCTCGACACGCCACCCGGCACAAGCGACATCCACTTGACGCTACTTCAGACCCTCAGCATTACGGGAGCTATCATTGTATCAACACCGCAACAGGTGGCATTGGCAGATGCAAGAAAGGGTGTTGACATGTACCGCAACGACAAGGTGAACGTACCTATATTAGGACTTGTCGAAAACATGGCTTATTTCACGCCGGCAGAATTGCCAGAGAACAAATATTACATCTTCGGCAAAGATGGCTGCAAGAACTTGGCAAAGGAGTTAGGCTGTCCTTTGCTGGCTCAAATCCCCATTGTACAGAGCATCTGTGAGAGCGGTGACAAAGGCGAACCCGCCGCTTGCAAGGTGGATTCGGTCACAGGACAAGCCTTCCTCAATCTCGCTCAAGCCGTGGTCACACGGGTTAACATCCGCAACCGCGAATTGCCCAAGACAAAGATTGTGAAAGTTAAGAATTAAGTCAGATACTCGTCCCTTCTAAGGCAGCTACAGCAAACACATTCTTTAGCGCTTGAAGCGAGACGGACTTTAATTTTCTTTATCAAATCAATGTGCTTTACACCTCTTGGAAAATCAAGGTAAAGTTATTGAATAGAATAAGTACAATCAAATTAGTCAACATTCAGGATTCGACTTGAATGTTGACTAATTTTTTGATGCTTCATGTAACCAAAAGAACAAAAGACTGGTTGATGCTTTTTACTTGTCCGATAAGCACATCTCACGATGCCTCTTCCTCATCACATGGCAGGTTGGCTCAATAGGCTCTTAATTCGACCTAAAGCTCTATTTGTCACCTCTTTGCCCATCCCATATGGAAAGATGTTCCGTCTCAGTCCGCTGAGATGTTGCTGAGATATTGCTGGGATGTTTTACCATCTACTCATGTACGTAAGGGCTTTTATTTCAACGTGTTAGATGCTTTGCTGAGATTGCTGAGATGTTTTTTCAACTAAAAAACTCAGAGGAAGCACCTGTGATGGTAAAACTTTTGGAAGCCATCCCTTTCTATGAAGGGTCAAGACAAAATGACTCTCTATTTCGGATGCACCATTTTTCCTCAAAATGTTTACCGGACAGTAATATTACTAAATAAAGATTCTTCCCTACCCTCTATTATTCGACATTTATCTGAAATTGATAAAGCTATTTATTACTGTCTGATAAACCTCATTGCACCTGTTCATCCGTCTAACTCGCATTTAGTTTACAGGAAAGTAATACTATTACTGAATAACAAATTAAAGCCCAACCTTGAAAAAGTTGGGCTTTAATTTTCACTATCATGCGAATCAGAATATCCTTTAGTGGAATTCCGAAGTAGCTATTGCGTTTGGATTACAGACCAGAATTTATTGTCCCTCCTTAGCTGTCTTCAAGATTTCCTTGATATGGTCTATGCGCTTGCGGCTATGAGTATGCGAGAGATTAATCTGACGGCGATATACCAAACAAGTAAGGAACAAGTAGACAAAGACTTGAATCCATAGACCTTTGTATTCAAACTCGATATCATTCAGTGTTCCACCCATACTGCTCAAGGTCATATACCCCCTAAGCCCAAACGTGCTGGGGAAGAGATATGAAAAATACTTCCAAAATGCAGGGAGGTTGCTGATAGGCCAGCTGACTCCTGAAAGGAACAACAAAGGCACAGAAGTGAACACTACTAAGAGAAGAATGTTCTCACGATGACGTACAACTCCTGAGATAGTCATTCCAAAGAAAATCGTTGCCAAGAGGAAAGGTATCAAGAACGGAAAATAATATTCCGCATGATTCATCGCTGTAAAAGAGAAGAAACGCGGCACACAGATTCCCACATAAGTTCCCATGACCATATAAATCATGAAATAGCACAAGCTCTTACCCATCACGATACGGAAGATGCCATTATAATGATGAGAGATGGGAACGAGGTCGGAAAAGCGGTTATTCTCACGTGCGGTTCCAGCGGCCAAGCCAATACCCAACAATAGAGTCTGATGAAGAATCAGCATCAACACTGGGGGGATAATGGCATTACCATAACCTATCGTGGAATTGAAGATGTTCACAGCCTCTTGCTGCACTGGTGCAGTAGTTTGTAAATCTTCCTGCTCATTGAAATCGACTGAACGCTCCAACTGAATCTGTGAGCTCATCAGCGATGCCACCGCCTGTGAGCTTTGATAGATTGCTTTATAGGCAAGCATCAAATTCATATCGCAATAAACACTCACATACGACTGCTGGGAGCGGTTCACCTTCTTGGAGAAATCTGAAGGAAGATAGATGACACCTCTCACAACCTGCCGGCCCACCAAATCCTTACCATCATCAATGGAATTGCAATAGTAGGCGACCTTCACATCGGGACTTGCATCCAACTTACGGATGAACTCACGACTCATGGCGGAATGGTCCATATCGACAACTGCCACTGGCACCTCGCGCACTACCTCATTATTATATATCCAAGAATAAAGCAGCGGGTAGCCTATAGGCACAAGGATAAAGAATATCAGCACGCCCTCATCGGTGAAGACATTGCGTATCTCCTTAGCCCATATATAGAGCATATCGGTAAGACCTTCCTTTATTTGCTGAAATAGTGTCATTTTTTAGGGGATATAAACAGAATGGAGCATATTCTTCTTGATTTTGTTCACCGAGAACATGGGCAGACACATGAAGAACAACAGTGCCAAGAAATTCCATACGGTGTATTGCAAGGGGAAGCCATCAAAGATATTGATTTGATAAATCACTATATAATGGCGAAGTGGGAAGAGAACAGCCATGGCATGAACCATGCGGTCCATTGCCTCCACGGGAAACGTTGCACCGCACATGGAGAAACTTACCACGGCCCAAAGAGTACAGATACTCATGGACATTCGAAGACTGGGTATAATACCAGCAATGAAAACTCCGAATCCTTGACAAGCCAAGATGGAGAAGAAGCCAACAAGAAGTATGGGAACTATGCCACCCGGATGGGGGAAGTCAAGAAATTCATAGATATAAAACTGGAATCCCATGAATACAGCCAAGAACATTAATGTATGGGGCAACAGTTTACCAATCAGAGCGATATGAATGTTGCCTCCAGCCATTTGAATCCAATCACGGGAGCGCCCAAACTTCACTTCCGTCCAGATGGAATAAGGAACCAGCAAGAACACAAACAGCATCAACAGTCCGGGTACAATATAGGTGGAGAGATAGATGTTGTAGCTGGCATAAGGATTTCCAATCAGATGAAGGTCAAGACTAATGGGCTGAAGATTGGAAGATATCTGCTCTGAACTTTGTCCCAAAGCAGCCAATTTGGTAATGCCCACTTGAGCCCCGGCCAATGTAGAGACCGTCTTCAAATCCCTAAAGGTCAAAGAACCAGCCACTAACGTGACATAACTGCAATAATAAGAAATCTTTGGGCATTCACCATTCTGTATCTTCTGCTCAAATCTGGGTGGAATATAGAGAAACGAATAAATCTCCTTTCGCTGAATGGCATTTCGAGCCTCGCTCGCACTGTTATAATAGCCATAGACTTTGGAAGTCTGCATGGCATCCAGTTTCTGAATAATGGCTCGGCTCGTGGGAGAATGGTCTAAATCGACAACTCCCACCGGCATGTCCTCAGGAACTCCCTCCTCCATGAGAGTAGTGTAGAACACAACGATTAGAATCGGGAATATCAGAATACAGAAGCGGTAGATAGAACTGCGCCACATAATCTGACATTCCCTGACTGCTATTCTATAAATTCGTTTAAGAACTTTCATCTATATTTTAAAACACAATCCGATTCTCTTGGGGAACTAAAAGGACAATAGCATTAAAAGGCAACAGACTTTCACAACTAATGTCATCAACTTCAATCACTTTTTTCAGACTGAAGTCACTTTTTATCCCCAATGACAAGACTCATTCCAGGGCGAAGTCCATCAATCTTCTCAAGCGGACGAGCTTTCACCTCAAGAGTCTTCAAATCATACTGACCTGTATTCTTTGTAGCGCGCCAAGCAGCGTAGGAACCTTGGTCCTTGACATAATAAACCTTCATGCGGATGGTCTTGTCGAAAGCTGGAACGTATGCCTTAATCTCAGAACCCATCTTCATGCCGTTGAATTGGTCTTCTCGGACATTGAAAGAACCCCAAAGGTCTTTTATCAGACTGATGCTCATAATGGGCGAACCCATGCTGACCAGTTCGCCCTCGTGGGAATAGACATCGCTCACTTCTCCCTCTACGGCAGAAATCTGAACGGTCTCCTTCAAGAGTCCTTTCACCACATCGACTGCATGACCGGCAGCTTGAGCCTGTTTGGCTGCTGCACGCTTCTCCTCCTCGCGGGCACCGTCTTGGGCTAATTTCAGTTGTTCCTTGGCTGCTGCGACCTGAGCCTGTGTAGCCTTATACGCAGAAGAGGCTTCATCGCGCTTCTGAGCGGTCACCACTCCTTCTTTATATAGGTTGTCCATTCGTTTGAAAGTCTTCTGGGCAATGTCGGCGGCAGCCACAGCCTGACGATAAACCTCATAAGCGGTCTGAATCATCTCTTTGCGATTGCCGTTGTTGGAGAGGTCGCTGAGAGCCTTGGCAGCCTCGCCCGTGGCTTGAGCAGCCTTCTCTTGTGCAGTCACTTCCGGCACTTGAAGGATGGCAAGCGTATCACCAACGTGAACGTAGTCACCCTCTTTCACTCTGATTTCAACCACACGACCGGGAAGTTTACTGCTCACCCTGTAATCGTCACAATCTACTTGACCTTGGATAATCTCCTCCTGCTTTCCCAAGAAGAAGAATCCCAAGATTCCAACCAAGAAGACAACAGCTGTAAATCCTGCTACAGCCAATAAAATGTTGTTATGCTGACTTTTCCTCGACATGACTGTCTGTATTTTATTATTTCCTTACTTATATATTATTATTGTCTGAGCGTACCCAAAGCCTTCTGCAAGTCAACCTGTGCAAGCTTCACGTCTACCTCAGCATCTATTTTGTCACTTTGTGCCTTTTGCCAAGCGGTTTGTGCTGTCATCACATCTGTGACATCCATCACGCCCTCCTTAAATCCTATATTGGCGCAACGAAGATTCTCCTCAGCGCTCTCTAAGTTGCTGTTAGCCATATTTAGGCGCTTAAAAGCCTCCTTGATTTTAAAGCGGCTCTGAGTGGTCTGAAGTCGAATTTTCTCCTGAGCATCTGCCAAGTCCAATCGTGCAATCGTGGTCATAGCCTTGGAAGCACGCATTTTATATTTGCTCTCCATCCAAGTCCATACAGGAATTGTCAGCGTAACACCGACATTCCACATACCACTGAAATTGCGACGGAAACCATTGAAGACATTAGGATTGGAAACCATGTATCCGCCTGTGAGCATCACATGGGGCAGATACTGAGAGAGCGTGAGTTTCGTATTTTGCTCACTCATGTCAATAGCATTCTGCAGCAATCTAACCTCAGGACGTTCAGTATAAGTACTGTCATTCACGGGACCAAGGTCCATAACAGTGGCATCCAATGTGTTCTTATTCTCATCAGCCAATGTAATTTCCTCGTCAAGCGGTAATCCGCAGAGTTGGCAAAGGAGCATCTTGGAAAGAATGAGTCCATCTTCCACCTGCACAATCTGCATGTCGGCCTCATTCACTTTCACGTCTACCCGCAAACCGTCAGACTTCGTTGCCACTCCCTCGCGAATCATTTTTTTGACATCATCGTCCAGTTTCTTCACAAGGTCACGATAGCTGTAAGCTAAATTCCTCTTCTGCCGCAAAGATACTGTGGTCCAATAGGTTTGGTCGATACTGAAAAGTGTTGATTGAGCTATTAAATCCTCATTGTTGGCTGCCATCTCCTCGCCAATGTCAGCCATCTTATTGGCAGCGATAATAGCACCGCCCATATAGACAGGTTGGCGCACCATCACAGTACCCGTCCAGAAGTTCTTCGTGTCGGTCTTGAAAGCATCGCGAATCTTCTGCCCGATGCTGTTGCCCACTGATGCCAACGGCTCGGACACTTGCGAGAGAACTCCGCTCAACTGCTGTGCCAATTCCTGACTAATGGCGCCATTCTGAACGAGACTCGTAAGAAGGTTAGAAACCTCGGCAGTGGAACTGGTACCCAATGAGGAAAGGGCAGCTTTCTGCGAGTTGTTCAAGAGAGAAATCTCCTTTGACGTATACTGATAGCTTCCAAAAGCATCCACCTTCGGCAAGTAGTTGGTTCGCATTGCCTTACGCGTGTTGTAGGCGACCTCCTTATTCTCGCGAGTCGCTAATAGATGCTTGTTGTTTCTCAATGCCATCGCACGGCAACTGTCAAGCGTGAGTACGCGTTGTCCGTACATCGGCAAAGCTAAACAAGCCAATATAGCCAATACAATCTTCTTCATTTATTTAAACATAAAATTTCTACTTCCAATCATATTACCATCTGTAAAAATGCTCACCTGATAGGTACCGGCACTCAAAGCCTGTGTCACAGGCAAATACATTGTCACTCCAGTATCGTTGCCGTTGTATTCCACTGCTTTTCTCATAGTTCCTGTGAGCGTCTTATTCTCATAGTTGAAACTAACACCACCGCCCAATACATTGCCAGCGGGTGAGACGATACGAACATATACGGTCTTCATACCAGTCTTTGCCGTTACATTCTTGGCGAGATTGAAACTCACTTGAATGTTGCGAGCCTTTGATATCTTGTCTTTAGCCTTATTACGCTTGTCAAGCAAGTGCATCTGAATTCCATTGGCATCGAGTTGAGAAGCGATGGCAACCTGTTCCGACAACGAAGCCTTCTCTGTATTAAGGCCCTCGATCTGACGGGTAGCCTCAGCATACTGCCCCTTCACACGGGTGTTCTCCTCAGTAAGACGTCCATTAGCTTGATTCAGAGAGTCTATTTCTATAATATAACTTCTCAATACGGCGCGTACCGTTGCCAGTTCTTTCTTCAAACGGGCAATCTCGCGAGCATCAGAGCTTTTTGTCAGCTTCAACTCAGCCAACAAGCGTTGGGTCTTTGCCTGTTCAGCAGAAAGTTGGGCTATCAGAGAATCGTTGGTCACGTGAGTTTTCATCTCACTATATTGGTCAGAAAACTGCTGATACTCATTTTCCATCTCCTGCTTGTCAAGTTCAGCCAATTGTTGCATGTCAGCATTGGCTTTGCGCTGTTGACGAAGGTTGACACCTAAATAAAGAAGGCCGCCAACTAATAGCACACTCACTATAATAAATACGGTTAAAAGTTTTTTGTTTATCTTACTCATGGGGTTTTCTTTTAATCCTACAAGCGCAAAATTACTAAAATCGCCCCGTTCAACCAAAATTTTGTTGTAACTTAACCCTTTTACCAATATTTTTTTGCATTTTTCGGGAAAAAACGAACAATGGTAGTTTATTTTTTTGTAACTTTGCAAGCAAAAGTAGAAAAATTATAAAAATAGAAAAATTCTAAACCTATGAATAAAACTAATGCATTGTACAAAATCTGGGACTTATACTACGATGGTTTCCGGCACATGACGCTGGGTAAGACCCTATGGATGGTAATTTTGATAAAATTATTTATCATCTTCGTCATTCTGAAAATCTTTTTCTTCCCTGACACTATCAAGCAGAATGCTCCCAAGGGGCAGGAAGCCGCTTACGTTGAACAACAACTGCAACAACATGCAGAAGAATGAATCAGACCTAAAAGCAACTAAAATAATTATTATATAATTCTAAAAAATAGTAACGCTTATGACTAATCTATTATTGGATGCGGTCTCATCATCCGTCGACTGGTCAAGGGCGCAATTTGCGCTCACAGCCATCTATCACTGGCTGTTTGTACCGTTGACGCTGGGTCTCGCAGTTATCATGGGTATCGTTGAAACGTGCTATTATCGCACGCGTAAACGTTTCTGGAAAGATGCCGCCCGATTCTGGCAGCGATTGTTTGGTGTTAACTTTGCCATGGGTGTCGCCACGGGAATCATCTTGGAGTTTGAGTTCGGTACCAACTGGAGCAACTACAGTTGGTTTGTTGGCGACATTTTCGGTGCTCCTCTCGCCATCGAGGGAATCGTGGCATTCTTTATGGAGTCGACGTTTGTTGCCGTCATGTTCTTCGGCTGGAAGAAGGTTTCTCCGGGATTCCACTTAGCCTCGACATGGCTCACCGGTCTTGGCGCTACCATTTCAGCATGGTGGATTCTCGTTGCCAATGCATGGATGCAGTATCCTATTGGACAGACCTTCAACCCCGACACCATGCGTTTCGAGATGACATCTTTCGCAGATGTGGCTCTCTCCCCCGTTGCTGTGGATAAATTCTGCCACACAGTTACTTCCGCTTGGATTATTGGCGCTGTGTTTACTGTGGCTGTTAGTTGCTGGTATCTCCTGCGCAAACGTGAACAGAAACTCGCTATTGAGAGTATTAAGATAGGTAGTGCTGTGGGATTGGTTGCTGCATTGCTCGCAATTATCACGGGTGACAACTCTGCTTACCTCGTTTCCCGCTATCAGCCCATGAAGTTGGCTGCTATGGAGGCTCTCTATAATGGTGGTAATGACCAGAGTTTGGCTGCTGTGGCATGGGTGAATCCTGTCAAACAACCCGACTACACTAACGAAGCCGAGCCTCCTTTAAGATTAGGTTTCCCAAAGATGCTCTCATTCTTAGCTACACACGATTTCAATGGCTACGTGCCGGGTGTGAACGATATCATCAAGGGATACACTTCTCATCAAGGCGAGAAGGTTCCGAGTGTTGAAGAGAAGATGGTATTAGGACGTCGTGCCATGAAAGCCCTAAAGGAATACCGTGAATTAGTTGCTGACAACAACAAGAACGGCGACTCCGCTCAGCCCGCCATTTCAACAGCTGAGAAGCAGCAGAAAATCGCCAGCTTGAAGAAAGAACTCTCTGCCACGATGCCTTATTATGGCTATGGGTTCGTGAAATCGCCCCACGACATCGTTCCCTTTATTCCGCTCAACTTCTGGTGCTTCCGCATCATGGTTGGCATGGGAGTGATATTCATCTTGTTCTTCTTGCTTACCTTATATATGAGTTTCAAGAGCAAGAACATCGACAAGTATCCTTGGCTCCACCGTTTCGCTATCATTCTCGTACCGCTGGCTTACATTGCCTCTGAAAGCGGATGGATAGTGGCAGAGATGGGTCGTCAGCCGTGGACCATTCAAGATATGCTTCCCACTTGGGCTGCCATTTCCAATGTTCAGAGTGGCAGCGTGGCTCTCACCTTCTTTGTTTTCCTCGCTCTCTTCACGACTATGCTCGTAGTTGAAATCGCTATTCTCTTAAAGCAAATCAAGAAGGGTCCTGAGCATTCACAAGAATTAACAGCTTCTGCAACCAACTAAAATATTAGTACTATGAGTTATCTGTTTTTGCAACAATATTGGTGGTTCATCATCAGTTTATTAGGTGGACTACTGGTTTTCCTGCTCTTCGTGCAGGGAGCCAACTCTATGATATTCCAATTGGGAAAGAACAGCGACGAACGTCGGTTGCTTATCAATTCAACAGGCCGTAAATGGGAATTCACCTTCACTACTCTCGTCACATTTGGCGGTGGATTCTTCGCCTCTTTCCCCTTATTCTACAGTACGAGCTTTGGAGGTGCCTATTGGCTTTGGATGATTATCCTATTCTCATTTGTTATTCAGGCTGTCAGCTATGAGTTTCAAAACAAGTTAGGAAACTTTCTGGGAGCCAAGACTTTCCAAGTTTGTCTGGTCATCAACGGCATCGT
Source organism: Prevotella sp. (assembly GCA_050946455.1). Taxonomy (GTDB): domain Bacteria; phylum Bacteroidota; class Bacteroidia; order Bacteroidales; family Bacteroidaceae; genus Prevotella. The sequence goes on along the minus strand of JBMNUV010000013.1, from coordinate 54,969 downwards.
GGGTCCTCTGCTCCTTGGCGGCGCTGTAGCTACATTCTTCGATGGCAGCAACTTCCTCATCGACAAGCAGAACCTTACTCTTGAAGGTGGTCCTGCTGTGAGTACCTGGGCAAACGCCAGCTATGGTCTTGACGCGCTGCTCGACATATGGAATGTCATTTTGGGCTTAGCTGTTCTCTTCCTTGCCCGCGTACTCGGTACGCTCTATATGATTAACAACATCAATGATGAGACAATCCGCAAGCGTTGTCGCAAGGAAGTGCTCTACAATACGATTGCTTTCCTTGTTTTCTTCCTTGCTTTTGTTATCCGCACATTGGTAAAGGACGGCTTCGCTTACAATCCTGAAACGGGTGTCATCTTCATGGAGCCATACAAGTATCTGCACAATCTCATCACCATGTGGCCAGTGGCATTGTTATTCTTAGTTGGTGTGGTTCTGGTTCTTGCTGGAATCATCTTGACTCTGGTTAAGCCTAATTATATAAAAGGTATATGGCCAGCAGGTATCGGAACAGTACTTACGGTTCTTGCCTTATTCCTCATTGCAGGATGGAACAACACTGCATACTATCCATCAAATGTTGACTTGCAAAGCTCTCTCACGATAGAGAATAGTTCGTCAAGTCCTTTCACCTTGCAGGTGATGGCTGTAGTGAGTCTACTTGTTCCAATCGTTCTCGCATACATCTGGTACGCTTGGAGATCCATTGACAAAAAGAAACTTGATATGGACGAAATTAAAAATGATGATGCTTATTAAGCAATAAATTTCAAACAAGACTGTTCTTATAAAAAAGGACAGTCTTGTTTTTTTTAATAAACACTCGAAAATGATGAAACGATTGGTATTCTTTCTATCTTTGTTAATCACTTTACCAATGATGGCGCAACAATCTTCTGTTACGGCATCAACTGACTCCTGTTGTAAGGTTCTGTTGCAGACCAGCAAAGGCGACATTCTGCTAAAACTCTACAATGAGACACCACGCCACAGAGACAATTTCTTGAAACTTGTGAAGGCGGGCTATTATGATGGAAACCTCTTTCATCGTGTCATTGCAGACTTTATGATTCAAACAGGCGACTCCACTACACGGCATGCTCAACCCGGCGACAGACTTGGAGAATATTCTCCCGACTACTCTATTCCCGCAGAGTTCGTCTATCCAAAATATTTTCATAAGCGTGGAGCCTTGGCAGCAGCACGCGAGCCTGATAATGTCAATCCAGAACGAGCTTCCAGTTCCGCACAATTCTATATTGTTTGGGGACAGCCTCACAGCGAACAATATCTCGACAATTGCCAGCAGCGGCTTGACAAAGCTACAAATGGTACCGTCAAACTGACACCCGAAGTGAGGGAAGTTTACAAGACTCTTGGCGGGACTCCACATCTTGACGGTCAATATACGGTCTTCGGTGAAGTCATCAGTGGATTAGACGTTGTGAAAGCCATCGACTTTGTTCAAACAGACTCTAACGACCGTCCCTTAGAGGACGTGAAAATCATTAAAGCAACAATCGTAAAATAAATTATCAGACAACGTATATGATTGGATACATTATTATTGGTGCACTGGCAGGTTTCGTAGCCAGCAAGATTTATAAGAAAGAAGGTTCTGGTTGCCTCATCAATCTTCTGTTAGGTATCGTCGGCGGATGGGTCGGCGGAATGGTGCTAAGCTGGATTGGACTCACAGCCACAGGCAACATAGGCAATTTTGCAGTATCAGTTATTGGAGCCATCATTGTTCTGTGGCTCTGGAACAAAATCTTTTAGTTAACGCATTAGATAATTTGTGGTAGCACCATACTGCCAAGGGTTCACAATATTATTGTAACTGATTAACAGAAGTTTGGAGAAATAGTGAGCTATTGTTGCTTCTAATTCGCCAACATTACTGCTGAAAGCAACATCACGCATTGTAGTTCTCACGCTCCGCGCGGGAACAATATTCTGCAGTTCTATAAGTCAGCTGTTCCCGCGCGGAGCGCGAGAACTACGGTTGCGCATCCCAATAATTACGATTTAGCAACATGCCAGTAGGGATGCTGTGGCTGTTATTATCAGTCAATGTAATCCCCAATGACGGAATTGACGATGTCCATCATGGGTTTGCCGACCTTAAACATCTTACACGACTGCTCTATCCAGTTGGGCTGACCATAGAAGTCATCACTAACGTGACGCCAAACCGTATAGTCCTTTAACTTCAGATAATCGAGATATTCATAGTCTTTTGGAAAACCAACGGGCGCTTTCTTCAACATACTCAGGCCAAAACCTTTGTCCGAAGCATAGCCTTCGTCATCCCATTCTCCCTCACCCGGCTGTCCATAGAGTTTGAGAAACTCCTTATTCCTCACAGCTTCGAGCCAATGGTCTATATTGCCCATGATTTCATTGCGACAAGAAGTGAGAATATTGGTTGGCAAATAATATGCGCCCATAGACACTAAGCAGTTTCCCGGTTGCAGATGAATATAATATCCCCCATAGAAACTCTTCCTACCCTTCGCACAGATGTATGCTCCGATGTGGCGCTTGTAAGGTGATTTGTCAGACGAGAAACGTATGTCACGATAAAATCTATAGACACAGTCTTTAGCTGTGAGGTGAGCGATGGTAGGGTCGAATTGTGAGATGGCAAGAATCAATTGGTCAATGCCATTTTCAAAATCTGCTTTACAAGTCAAGTACTCATCTTTATGTGCCTGGAACCACTCTCGGTTATTATTGACAGCGACATCGGCAAGGAAAGATAAAATTCGTTTTGTATTCATCTTAGGTTGCTGTTTTTTATTTTGTGAGGACAGATATCATTGAACTGGCATTTGTCACATAAGGGCTTAGCGCTCTTACAAATATAACGTCCATGAAGCAAGAGCCAATGATGAGCACTGCTGACATATTCCTCTGGAATATTCCGCATCAACTCCTCCTCCACTTTCTGAGGAGTGTTCGCCTTGTCTGGTACCAGTCCCAACCGATGGGAAACTCTATAAACGTGAGTATCCACAGCAATGCGCGCCTTTCCATACCACACAGCCATTACTACATTGGCAGTCTTGCGACCTACGCCGGAAAGAGAAGTAAGGTCTTTTTCGGTATCAGGAACTTCGCCATTGAAATTCTGAATAAGCTGACGCGACATCTCCACCAAATGCTTGGATTTCGAATTTGGATAGCTCACACTTTTTACATACTCAAGAACATCCTCCGGCTCAGCCTGTGCCATCGACTTGGCATCTGGATAACGGGCAAAAAGTGCAGGAGTAATCATATTGATGCGCTTGTCTGTGCATTGGGCAGAGAGTAATGTAGCGCACAATAATTGAAAACAACTGCCAAATTGTAATTCAGTTGTCACATTTGGCAGTTGTTTCTTAAAGTAATCAATAATATATTGATAGCGTTCTGTGCGCGTCATTTTGCTTTCTTGTCTGTTTTACCCGATGTAGCCATCGGCTTCTTCTTGTAAGCCTTGTTCAAACCGGTAACAACATCCTTGGTAATATCGTAAGCCTTGTCGGCATAGAGCAGGTTGTTGCCCACCTTCAGGAAGATAAGTCCATACTTACGGTCCTTGTTGAACACCTTCAGATAGTTCTGAACGGAATCGTTGATAGCCTGAGCATATTTCGCGGTTTCATTCTGAAGCTCAGCCTGCAAACGTGCACTAAGTTCCTGAAGCTGCTGTTGCTGACGCTGAAGTGCAGCCTGCTGTGCCTGTCCCTGCTCTTGAGTGAGTTGGTTACTCTGAGCCTTCTGAACGAAGTTCTGATAAGCATTCTGGAAAGCCTGACCCTTGGAGTTAAGTGTATTCTCGATGTTCTGCTGTTTCTTGGTCAACAGAGCGCGACAATCCTTACTGAACTGATAGAGACTGTCTATGGAGTCACTCTCCACATAAGCGATTTTCATGCTCTCGGGAGCCTTCACTCCTGCATTGGGATTCACCTTCTCGCCAGACTTGTCGCAAGAAGACAACGACACCATTGCCGCTGCGGCAAAAAGTGAGGCAATAAGAATTTTCTTTCTCATATTAATAAAATGTATTGTTTGTGATTATTCTAATACAACTTTCTCTCCGGTTCTATTGCGCTCTTCCCTGTCCTGATCGACTACGCAGTGGATGCCACGTTCCTTCATCGCCTCACTATCGTGAATATGAAATGAAGAAAAGCGTCCATTCTTCTGCAAAATCATTTTAATGCAGAGTAATGCTAAACTTATAGCAATTATTAACACGCTGAAAAGAAGAGTATAAATCATTTTTTATTATCTTTGCAATTACGATGCACGATTTTCACATGCAAAGATAGTAGAAAACATTAAGAAAACAAAATTTTAGACAACTATTCAACCATAAATTGTTTTTTTATAACATGAGTAACAACGTTTTAAAACCTGCTCGGGTATTTGAGCAATTCGCTAAAATCAATCAGATTCCCCGCCCTTCCAAGCATGAGGAAAAAATGATTGACTATCTTAAAAAATTTGGAAAAGACCACGGACTGGAAACTAAAGTCGATGAAACTGGCAATGTATTAATCAAGAAACCTGCCACAAAGGGTTATGAGAACCGTGCAACTACGATTCTGCAGAGCCACATGGATATGGTTTGCGACAAATTGGTTGATGTTGACATTGATTTCTTCAACGACCCGATTCAAAGCTATGTAGACGGCGACTGGATGAGAGCCAAGGGTACAACCTTGGGCGCCGACGATGGTATTGGTGACGCTATCGAATTGGCTATCCTTGATTCAGACGACATTGAGCATGGTCCCCTTGAGTGCGTATTCACACGCGATGAGGAGACAGGACTTACAGGCGCTTTCGGCATGCAAGCTGGCTTCATGAGTGGCAAATATCTCATCAACTTGGATTCCGAGGACGAGGGTCAGATATTCATCTCCTGCGCCGGTGGTATCAATACTACTGCTATCTTCCATGTGAAGCGTGAGGATGCTCCCGCAGGTTATTTCTTTATGGAAGCCTCTTTGAAGGGACTTCTCGGTGGCCATTCAGGTGACGACATCAATAAGAAGCGCGCCAACGCCATCAAGATTCTGGGTCGTTTCCTCTATAATGAGCAGGCGAAGATGGATTTGCGCCTTGCCCAATGGAACTCAGGCAGAATGCACAACGCCATCCCACGCGATGGAAAGGTGATTTTCGCTATTCCTGCTGACAAGAAAGACGAGGTGAAAGCCGATTTCAACGTATTCTCTAAGGATGTTGAGGACGAATTCCACGTGACTGATACCAGCATGAACTGGAATCTTGTAAGCGTCGATGCCCAGAAAGTAATGGACAAGACCACATCCACCAACCTTATCAAGGCTGTTCAGGCTGTCGACAATGGAGTATTGGCAATGTGCCAGGACGAGGCTTTGGCATGGATGGTCGAGACTTCCAGCAATATCGCAAGTGTCCAGTCGGAAGAAGATAAGGTGACGGTTGTATCCAGCCAGCGTTCCAACGTGATGAGCAACTTGAAGAATATGGCTAACAGCGTGAAGGCTTGCTTCGAACTTGCTGGTGCTGAGGTTGTTCAGAACGACGGCTATCCTGCTTGGAAGATGAACCCCAACTCTAAGCTCGTAAAGATTACGGTTGACGCCTATAAGAAGCTCTTTAATAAAGAACCCATCGTGAAGGGCATCCACGCTGGTCTTGAGTGCGGTCTGTTCTCCGAGAAATATCCTGACTTGGATATGGTGAGCTTCGGACCTACACTTCGCAATGTTCATACACCCGACGAGAGTCTCTACATTCCAACTGTTCAAATGGTTTGGGACCACTTGTTGGAGATTCTCAAAAACATTCCTGAGGAATAATGAAAACATTCCGATATCTTATCATCACCGCTTTTTTAGCGGTGATGATTTGTTCTTGCAGCGAAGATAAGAAGGCTCAGGGGCTGGTTGAGGACTTTATGAAAGACAATATGGAAGATACTGTCAAATTAGCCAACGTTGTCTATTCGCCACTCGACAGCACTTTCAAGATGAACGACAGTATTGTCAAAGTCCTTCAAACCGAGGCACTGCATTTACCTTTATATAAGAAAGGTATCACCTTCACGCAAAAGCCAACTCTTCCCTTAAAATACATCAATGTGAAATATAGCACAGAGAATGATACAACGCCAAGACAACAAACCTTCTACTTTGACAAAGAACTTAAGGGAATTGTAGTAGTGAAAAATTATTAATAGTCGATAATACAAGAACGAAAACACCCCAACGAACAGTATCACTACACTCGTTGGGGTTTTACCTTATAAAAACCACCTATTGAAAACTAAATGCTTGATAAAAGCCAATAATATTAATCGCACCTGTTGAACTCAACAGATTTAATTTTCATGCTAAACATACATTTAATTTCCACCTTTCATTTTCTTTTGCAAATATAAACAAATAATATTAAAAGGCGAAACTTTTTCTTTATTTTTATAAAAATAATGAACTATTTGCTCATTTTTTGATTTTTCTACAATAAAATGAGTTGCTTTTTTGTTTTTCACCTCTCTTTTTGCAAATCCTGCAAGCGCGCGATGTACTTTCCTAATATATCAAACTCGATGTTAACAACAGAGCCAACCTGCATATACTTAAAGTTGGTATTCTGACGCGTATAAGGAATAATGGCAACTGTGAACGTATCCTCAGTAGGCTCACATACCGTGAGACTCACTCCATTAACAGTCACAGAACCCTTGTCAACCGTAAAATAGCCTCGACGAACCATTTCTGGCGAATTCTTGTATTGAAAAGTAAAATATGTAGAGCCATCGGCATCGCGCATGGAAGTACAAACGGCGGTTTCATCAACGTGTCCCTGAACGATATGACCATCCAAACGCCCATTCATCAGCATGGAACGCTCAACGTTGACAGCATCACCGACTTTCAGTTTTCCAAGGTTGGAACGATTAAGAGTCTCAGCCATAGCTGTCACTGTATAGTGATTGTCCTCTATATTGACTACGGTCAGGCATACGCCATTATGAGAGATGCTTTGGTCTATCTTCAATTCGTCAACAAAGGAGCAGGTCAATGTGAAATCCACGTTTCCACCATAACGGCGAATGTCGGTTACGACAGCCATTTCTTCTACTATACCACTGAACATATTTATTGGTTTTAAAAGTATGAATGAAAAAAAGGAAACCGTGCTTAGATGTGATGAAAACTCCTAATCTAAAAGATTTGAGAGCTCCCAGCTTTTGTAATCCACTGGCCTTGCGGCTTAGTCGCAGAATGCGTTTTATGTGGCCCGCCATTGGCATGAGAAACGTCTCGGTTTTCAAATTTATTTGATGAGTATCCCGATCGAACCACACGGCTTCCCACTGCAAAGGTACGCTTTTCATAGATAACGACCAAGTATTTCATTCATAAAATTGGTTAAAACAAGGAAGCGCGAATATTGCCGGAAATCCATGAAAACATATTAACAGATGAGCCGCTATAAGCTATAGGTTCAACTATCCCGCTTAATCCTTTCATTCTCAGCTATTTCCTCTCAACCAATCATCGATAAGCATTCGGGCAATACTGAGTTTTTCGGGAATCGTTGGCAGATTGTTGCGATTGAACCAACCACCATTACTCAATTCTGAACGTTGAAGATGAACGTCTCCACTCACATAGTCAGCCGTGAAGCCTACCATGAGTCCGCAGGGATAAGGCCAAGGCTGTGAGGCAAAATAGCGGATATTGGTGATTTCCAATTGTGTCTCCTCATGCACCTCACGCATTACTGCTTCCTCCAGTGTTTCGCCGGTCTCGACAAAACCAGCTACAAGTCCATAGAAATTAGTGGCAAAGTTCTTGGCGTGTACGAGCAGAATCTCGTCACCTCTGCTGATGCGTACAATAATGGCTGTGGCAAGTTGGGGCCAAACTTCCTTGCCGCACGACGTGCAACGCTTGGAAATATCCGTGTGCATTTTCATTGGGGCACCGCATACTCCGCAAAATTGGGTATTCTTGTCCCAATAAAGCAACTCCTGGCATTTACCCGCCTTCAAATATAAGGCTTTTGGAAGTTTATAGAACGACTTGCGCAAGCCACACATTTCATAGCCTTCCAAGTCAGTAATAGGCATCTCTACAGAAAAAGCCTTACATTCTGTCCCATCCTCCATTGTACCAACGTTCAACACATGCGTCCATACCTTTTTGGCAACAGGTGGTTCTTCCGCTAAAGGTATTGTATAGCTGCCATCAGAACACTTCTTGAGCAAGAGTTCAGACTTGCAAAAAACAAACCAATATTTCATGTCTTACAAATGCAAATAATTTAATCGCACTCTATTATTGATTGAAAAATATAATTGGGATATCATTCTTCTTGTTTGCCAAACAGCAATTCAGAATCCCTCTTTGCAGCACCGACAACCCAATCTTCGGGCACAAACTTCCAATTATGATTGGGCTGTGGATTGAATTCAGGTTGGCGCGCTATCCAATCTATGAGATAATGGCGCAGGTCATATTGGGATTTCCAAACGATACGGCTCTGTAGACTGTCACGAGGGATTCCTGCTCCACGCGTGAGCAATTCTCCTCCGCCATTGGCACGATAGCTGTTAACGGCAACAGAATACCAACGGTTCTCGTCAAAAGGCTCTCCGTTAGACATTCTCAGAATCTTCACTTTTTCTCCGTCAGGCTTCGTCACGTCAACCACGTAATCAATGCCATCTGCGGAATCAAAATTGAAGGTGTAGTTCTTAAAGCCTAACCTCTGTTGGTCGCCACGGGTAGAATGACTCAGCAGAAGAAGATGGTCATCGGGCGACTTCATGGTATTTACCCACTGGTCATAGCTCATCTCCAAATGCCGACGAATCTCCTCGCCCTTCAACCGCATCACATAGAGTTGGTTTTCAAAGCGGCAAAGATTGAACATATCAGAGACATAGATAGGTCCTTGACTCAACTTAGTATTAAACTGCAAAGGAGCCGTAATAGAGATTTCAGCATGGGTTAGGTCCAATTGAAGATTATGGATAAGGTCGTTGAATGCAGAAGGTCCAAAGAAAGCATCTCTGGAATAGATGTCATGCTTCAACGTAGCGATTTGTCTGCCCACGTATTTCTGAACCTTATCTGTGAAATCCTTGAAATGAGCCACGTAGGTCTCGTCTATAGGAAGGTCGGATAAGTCTACCAAGCGACCATCAATATTGTCTATCTGCCAATGCCCATTGTTTTGGCTCAACGTGATGTCGGCTTGAGCGATTGAGAGAGCGTTGTTGGCTGGGTCCAGCAGAACCACTTTCTTTCCTTCTTTATTCACCACGGCGCCTTCAAACCGTGTATGGTCGTGTCCAAATAAAATAAGGTCGAAGCCGTCCACTTCCTGTGCCACTTGCATGGATTGGTTCTCGCTATATTCCTCGGTGACGATTCCCTTATCCTTGCCCGAGTGGAAAAGTCCTACTATGACATCGGGATGCTCATTTGCCTTGACATAACTTACCCATTTCTTTGCCGTTTCAACCATATCGTCAAAACGCAAGCCACTCCAAAGCACCTCTGAAAGCCAACTGGGAATAGCTGGAGTCAGCATTCCAATCACTGCAATCCGTACTCCCCCCCGCTCAATCATAGTATAGGGCTTTAAGTAGGGCTTGCCCGTCTTAGTGTCAACGACGTTGGCTCCCAACAAAGGGTAATTCATAGCCTTATGCCAAGCATCATACACCTTATGACCGGTTTCCACATCATGGTTGCCGATGGTCTCCGCATCGTATTGAAGATAGTTGCACACTCTCGCAGCCACATTAGCCTCTGTGGTGTCGATAAAATTTGAAAAATAGCACAATGGCTGCCCTTGGAGAATATCGCCATTGTCGAGCAACACGACATTTTCTCCTTTTTGGCGTAAGTCTTTCACGTAGCCGCTCACTCGTGCCAGAGTGCCAGCCTTGGGCTTACGAGTGATATAGTCATAAGGGAAAAAACACCCGTGCACATCACTCGTCTCAATAATATGTATATTCACAGTTTTTGTTTTTGCTGTAACTGAAATGATGCTACAACCTAATAGAAGTATCAGGCTTAGTAGAAAATTCTTATTCATTCGGTCTTGTTTTTTGTTGCAAAGTTACTAATTTATTAATTGCAAACAAAATAAAAGTCCTTGGATTATCGTTATTGTGTTATGATGAAGAAATTAAAAATACTTTATATATTTGTAGCAATCGCGTTGCTGGCATCCTGTTCCGATGATGACGACTTCAGTACGTCACCATCCAATTTGCTCACATTCTCCAGCGACACTATCCATTTGGACACAGTGTTCAGCAACGTAGGCTCTGCAACACGTAGTTTTTGGGTATATAACAATTCCAGCAGTGGCATACGCTGTTCAGACATTAGATTGGAAGGAGGCTCCTCCAGTGCTTTCCGTGTAAACGTTGACGGTATAGACCTGACCAACATAGGTTCCACTGCCGACATCGAGATACGGAAAAGCGACAGTATCCGCGTCTTTGTGGAAGCTACTCCTTCCACACAGAATGCCAATGACCCTCAAAACATCACCGACAACCTCGTTTTTACTCTTGAGAGCGGTGAGCAGCAGCGTGTCAACCTTGATGTATGGTCATGGGATGCGCTATTCCTTCGCGACCATCATGTCACATCTGAGGAGACTCTAACAGCCGAAAAACCGCTCGTTGTCTACGGTGGCCTTACGGTTGATTCTGGAGCCGTACTCAACTTGCAAGCTGGAACCACCTTGTATTTTCATGGCGACGCGGGACTCAGTGTCTATGGAAAAATCAATAGCCAAGGAGAAGCTGGCAACAACGTAACACTCCGTGGGGACCGGCTCGACCGTATGTTTGCCTATCTGCCCTACGACCTCACACCGGGTCAATGGCAAGGAGTGGTTTTCCATGCCTCTTCCACAGACAACCAACTCGTCTATACTGACATACACAGTACCTATGACGGTATTGTCATTGACTCGTGTGATGCTTCCCCACTGAAGCTCCAAATCACAGCATCCACTATCCACACCTGTCAGGGCTATGGGCTGATTTCGAAAAATGCAAGGGTCAATATCGAGAGCTGTCAGATTACGAATACGCTCAACGACTGCGTTTATATTGATGGCGGTAACGTGACCATCAACAGTTCCACCTTGGCGCAATTCTATCCCTTCGACAGTAATAGAGGATATGCCCTCAATTTCAGCAATTCTTCTCCCTTGGAGCAACTCAATGTCACTAACTGCCTCATTACGGGTTATGCCGACGACGTGCTGTTGGGTGTTAACGATACTACACTCCAAAACGCGTTTAACTTCGCCTTCGACCATTGTCTCATCCGGACGCCTAAGCCCACGACTGAGGATTCCCTTCTCATGACTAACATGATTTATGAGAATCCTGAGGATACAACGACTGGCAGCGACAAGCACTTCAAGAAGATAGACATAGATTCGTTGCGCTATGATTTCCGCTTGGACAGTCTCTCGCAAGCCATTGATGCGGCATCTACAGAGACATCATACCCAACAGACCGCGACGGAAGCCAACGCGACGAGAAACCCGACATGGGTGCATTTGAATATATCAAGCCAACCAACTAATAACCTAGGAAAAATGAAAGATAAGAAACTGGAAATCGAATATCAAGAACTTTCTTTCGACGAATTGTCACCCAAAGAGCAACAACTCGTCAATCAGGCTATCAAAGCCACTGACAATTCATATTCACCTTACAGCCATTTCCATGTGGGAGCAGCTTTGCGCTTGGCAGATGACAGCATCCAAACGGGTGCCAACCAAGAGAATGCCGCTTTTCCATCCGGACTCTGTGCTGAGCGAACTGCTATTTTCGCAGCTCAGGCGCAGCATCCCGACCAACGTCCCGTGCAACTTGCTATTGCAGCCCGAAACGATAATGGCATGCTGCCGCAGCCTGTCACGCCATGCGGAGCCTGCCGCCAAGTGATGTTGCAAATGGAACAAAGATACGGGCAACCGTTAAGCGTCCTATTGTATGGCAAAGAGCGCATCCTAAGATTCAAAACTGCTTCCAACCTCATACCTTTTAGCTTTGGCGACGAAGACATGAAGCAATAAACATAAATCCCAAGAACTTTCAACATAGGCTCTTGGGATTTATTATATGTATCAGATATCAGTAACCTCTACGACTGTCAATACTTCTCCTTCCACTCTGAAATGAATATCAACACCCCCAAAAGGCATACCGTAGACGCGTTGAGGGTCATCTTGATATTGGGGACGTGGGTCTTGAGCCAAAACTTCCCGCAATTGAGAAATCAATTGTGGCGTAAAGCCCTTATCCATCAGTCGTTTTTCGATATTGGGTTCCATCGTTACACTCAGAGTCTTCCATTCGTGTGAGTCAACGAATCCGCTCCTTGCATCAGGATGTGAGTCAACAAAAGCCACATAAGGTTTGATGTCATAGATGGGAGTACCGTCCATCAAATCGGCACCGCGCACAATAATCACGGGACCAAGTTCACCCTCCCACTCTATTCTCTCCAATCTGACCGATGAAAGTCCGATGGGATTAGGGCGATAGGGACTCCGTGATGCAAAAACGCCAACCTTCTCGTTGCCGCCCATACGGGGAGGACGCACCACCGGGGAGACTGCCTCATGGCGATTGGCTGAGAAGCCCCATAAGAGCCACAGATAGTCAAATCCCTCCAATCCTCTCAATGCCTCGGGCTTCCGCCATTGTGGTTCCAACACAATCTTTCCGAGCAAAGAGCTAACAATGCCGCTCTGCTTGGGTATTCCAAACTTGCTTGTGAAAGGCGAATGGAACGTTGCTATGGGTGTTATTTCCATATATTTATAGTTGATTGATTACGTCGTAGAGCTTCTGCAGATAAGCCTTGCCAGCCAGGATGTTCTTTCCTTTATCCTGTCCCGTATCAAGTACAATATGATTCGTATTCAAATCATATATGAGTTGATTCTGTTCATCAGCTATCCCAAATGCCTCTGGATATGTGAAGAAAGCAAAGTGAGGGATGGAAGGATTGAGCAAATCCTTACTAAAGAGAAAATCATTGTGCGGGATTCCCAACTGTCCGAGCAGAGTCGCGGCGATATCCTGCTGGCTGCCATAGACCGTCTGCCGCAAGGGGGAGCGCACTGCCCCACCCGTAAGAATGAGCGGAATCTGAAATCGGTCCAACCGACCCAAATCTATTTTCTCAGGCCATGCACCCAAATGGTCTGCTACAAGAACAACAAGACTTCGCTCCCAGCGCCCACTTCGTTTAAGATAGTAGATAAACTCGCCTATCTGCTGGTCGGCATAGGCAAACGCATTGAGGCGCTTGTCGCGATTGAGATTTACCGGAACATCAAAAGGCTCATGCGAACTGGAAGTCTGTATGACAAGCAACATAGGAGAAGGTGTCGCATTCTTAGCCAAATCCTTCTCCACTCGCTCAAACAACGGACCATCGGGCACACCCCATTTGCTGAGTCTGTATTTTAAAAGAAAGCTCTTGTCGGCAATAATTCGCTGAAATCCTTGTGATATCAAATAAGACCGCTGGTTGCAAAAGTCTGCATCACCACCATAATAATATTTGGCCGAATAACCTACCTTGCGCATAGAACGCGCAATCGAAGGAAGATGACGGGTCTTAGCGGGATATTTCATGATGCTCATGGTCGGTTGAGCCGGAAATCCACTCAGCACAGACACAAGTCCGCGGTCCGTACGAAAACTATTTCCATAGAAATTATCGAAGAGCACTCCCTCTTTTGCCAGTTTGTTGAGGTTGGGCGTTGCATCCGTCTGCATCACCAATCGCGAGAAACTCTCCATAACAATGATGTAAACATCTGGACGACTGATAGTGAGAATCTTTTTTGTCGAATCTGAACTTGTACTTGTCATCTCGCGGAAGATATGGGTAGCCTGCGCGTCATCCATCAACCTGTATTGACTGCCGAAGTCCTTCTGTTTGGAAGCCGATTCCATCAGAGAAAAGACTGGATTCACCGCTGCATGATTGAGAGCCTCGTTCTCGCTGAAATATACTTCTCCCGTATTCATCGTTGAGACTGTAACTCCACCACGGATGGGAATGAAAAGCAAAGCCGTAAGTATTAGGAGAGCTATGGTAGTGGCAATACGGTGATGAGTGTAGTTGTTGGATTCTTCGTGTCTTTTTGTCTTAACCGTAATCCAGACGGAAATAATAAATAAGAACACGAGAAGAACCATTACAGCATATTCATCCCAACCTGCACTTGCCATGGCATCGGATGGGGACGAGATAAAGTAGAAAAAAGGAGTAGTATCTAATGGGAATCTCCAATAGCCATAAAGCACAGCATTAAGGATACTCAAAATAATGACGAGCCACGAAGCCAACAAAAAATATAAACGTCGGAAAGTCGAACCGTCATGTTTCGTCCAGACACTGGCTATCAACGAAAGTCCGGGGATTACCGTAAGGTAGCCAGCCAATGAGCAATCTAGGGGGAGACCATGCCACAATACTTTCAGCCATTCTGACAAATCATAGGCATTGTATATTGATAGATTATAAAGCATGAAACTTATTTTGAGAATCCAAAATAAGAATATCCAATATAAGAATGAACCAATAAAGGCTTTTAATTTTTTCATGGCGGCAAAGATAACAAAAAAGATGCATAATCTATAACTTTTTACACAAGAAACTAACGATTTCATCGCAAGTGCCGAAGTATTGATAATTCCAGAATACAAATTAGCAGATGGAGGACTTGTTTCTGCCAACTTATCAACGAATTGATTACGAATGAAAATGGATTCCTCCATGATTGCTGTCACGTGAGTGCAATCGAGAGTAGAAAGATATGGCGGTGAAGTATTGGGATACAAAATCAAACATTTCACACAATTTCATCTGTATTCCATTAGTATGAATGAACAAATAGGCTACAATAACACATCCAACGTCTTTTCAGGAAAGCCTAAAGCGCAGATTACTACGTGAACTTTCGAAGGAAGTAACATAAAGAAAACCAGCAATAATAATGATGAAAAAAGTAGTGAGGAAATTATAAAAGAATCCCTACTCAAGCGAGATAGACAAAATAGAGTCAGATTCATCGGTCACGCGGCAAGGATGGCAAATACGGATATTGACAATCCACACGATAGAGCCATCTGCCTGCTCTACTACGAGCTGGCGACGACGCTGAAAAAGATTGAGATGCTTTTCCGCCAAAATATCGTTGACCAAACGACTATGTTCCATTCCCAAAGGAACAATCCGGTCACCGGGACGGACATTTCGGAGAATAAGAGGAAAATGTACTTGGGAAAAATCTAAAAAACAATGACGTTCGTCACGGATGAGTTGAATGTCGTTCCTGTGAAGAACTTGAACCCGAAGTCGATGCTCTTCGCCCTGCCCGTTCGTGAAAGCATAGACGCCTGGCTCTGGTACACGGATTTCAACGGAACCAAAAGCAGAACTATCGGCAACCGTCAATATATGGTCATTAATAAGAACCTCAAAATCTTGATTATGCCATAGTTTGTTGCATGAATCAAAACTTCTAAGCATTTCCGCAACTTGCTCTGCAACAAAGTTATAAGGTCGTAATACTTCATATAACAAAGTGGAGGGAGAACCTGACTGAGCCACTACATTCAAATCCAAAATCAGTTTCTCATAATTCTCCTTTTTGGGCAGGGAAGCCTGAGCCAAAAGATGAGAAACTGCTTCGTTATAGATTTTCTCAGCTTCTGCCAACCGCTGAATACAACGTGCGATATTGCCGGATGCAGCACTGTTGACCTGCTGGAACATGGGCAGAATATCCAAGCGCAGTTTATTGCGCTTTACATTATCTACGAGATTAGTGCTGTCAGTAACATAATCTTGGTTGTGAGAACGAAGAAAATCCAAGATTTCATCGCGGGTTACACAAAGTAATGGTCTGGCGATAAAGCCATTGCGCGGCTTGATTCCAGTAAGTCCATGAAGTCCTGTACCTGTCAAAAGATTGAGAAGGAATGTTTCAACGTTGTCGTCTTGATGATGCCCCACGCAGATGTCGTCAGCTTCCAAAGCAACACGAAGTTGCTCAAAATAACGATAACGTAATTCGCGAGCCGCCATTTCAATACTGATATGGTGGAGTTGAGCATAAGCTGTCGTATCAAAATGGACACGATGAAATGGCACTTTCAGATGCCTGCACAGCTCTTCGCAGAACCGCTCATCGCGGTCAGATTCCTCACTACGCAAGTGAAAGTTGCAGTGGACAGCCTCTACACGATAGTCCAACGCGGTCAGAGTCCGCAGCAGCGCCACACTGTCAGGTCCTCCCGAAAGTGCTACAAGATGCAGTCCCTTCGCGGATAGCAATTGATTGGAATCGATGAAATGGCTAATTTTTGTAAGAAAAGCCTGAACAGTATGGTTGAATTTGGGCATTCAGATGGAAGTTTATTCTACGTAGAGCACCAAACCTTTCAGATATTCACCCTCAGGATGATAGATATTGATAGGATGGTCGGCTGGCTGATGCAGTTGATGGAGAATCCTTACTCGGCGACCTGCTTGGGCAGCAGCCGTGAAAACAGCATTGCGGAAATTGTCCTTCGTCACTACCTGAGAGCAACTGAAGGTAAACATGATGCCACCGGGCTTGATGCGTTCCAATCCTTTGAGATTCAATCGGGTATAGCCTTTCAATGCGTTGTGCAAAGCCCCCCGATGCTTGGCAAAAGCAGGAGGGTCGAGAATGATAAGGTCATAAAGCCGGTCATGTTCGTCCAAATACTTGAAAGCATCCTCGCAGAAAGCCTCATGACGTTTTTCATCGGTGAAATTGAGTGCTACGTTGGCATTGGTGAGTTCAATTGCCTTAGCTGAGGAGTCGACAGAATGAACCAACTCAGCCCCGCCCCGTAAAGCATAGACAGAGAAGCCGCCCGTGTAACAAAACATATTCAGTACACTTCGGCCATGGGAATAACGCTCCACGAGTGAACGGTTGTCACGTTGGTCAACAAAGAATCCGGTCTTTTGACCTTTCAGCCAATCAACATGAAACTTCAATCCATTCTCTATACAGATGTTGTTGTCGCTTCCTCCATAGATAAAGCCATCCGCCTGTCCTAATTCCGCTTTATAGGGAAGCGTAGTCTCACTCTTATAATAGACATTCTTGATGCGGTTACCCATTACGTCAATGAGCGCCTTCACGATTGCTTGGCGGCATACGTGCATACCCACACTGTGAGCCTGCATGACAGCCGTCTCGCCATAACAATCAACGACGAGACCGGGCAGATGGTCACCCTCACCATGTACTAAACGATAAGTATCATTGTGTGGATTATCGGCTATACCGATGGCGAGCCTCATGTTGAGAGCCTCTTGCAGGCGGTCGTGCCAAAACTTATCATCGATGACGATATCGTTGAAGGAAAGAACGCGCACGGCGATGGAGCCAATCTGATAGTGACCAACAGCGATGAAATGGCCTTCACTGGTGATGACACGAACGATTTCGCCCTCTTCTATGCCCTCATCGGCATGATGGATGGCACCGGAGAAAATCCAAGGATGGAAACGTTTGAGGCTTTCTTCCTTGCCTCTCTTCAAATATATCTGCTTATACATAAAAAAATATTATTCGGAAGGATGATTCTTGATGGATGATTTCACGGCTGAAGTACGTTTGGCAGTTGTGGCAACAGTCTTGCGGCGTTCCACCTTGCTGCGATAAGCCTGACAATTAGAAGCCGGTTTCGAGGCGACTTTGGCAACAGGCTCTGATGGAACCGGCTTCGGTTCCTCGGGCACAATGATGAGGTTGTAGTCGTGTGTGGATTGCAAACGGATGATTTCCTCATATAACACGATGCACGCCCATGCGTCAGTGGCTGCATAAACCTGCTGTTTTTCGCTTAGCACGTCAGCCTCCCAATTGCTTAGCCGTTCCCGTTTGGAAATCTTTTGGCAGAAGATATTTGCAAAGAGTTTCTGAAGACTCATATCCTCAATGCCTAATTTTCCGACAATGTTTTGCAAATCGACAAACAAGCCTGGCGTGAACTCCATACGCTCACGTAAAGAATGTATATCATCGTGCCACGACAGTCCTATCATCGGCACTTGCGTATTTTCAAGCAGAGGTTTCAGCGCTGGCATCATCTCATTGTTGAGACGGAAAAGGAAGCAGGTATCGTGGGTGGACACTTGCAGAAGTGAGACCTGATAATGCACTCCCTTCCGAAAGGAAGGTCTCGTCTCCGTATCCACTCCTAATATATCTTGGTCGAGAAGATAATCTACAGCCTTCTTCGCTTCGCTTGCATTAAGAACCACGATTATCCTACCAGTGAAAACAGCACGAGGAAGATTCGTGATAGCGCGCTTGGGAAACTTATTATATATGTTTTTTTTCATCTTTGGACCATTTCATTCTGCAAAAATAGAAAAAAGTCTTGAGAATTTAGAAGATTCTGAGTTTTTTACACTATTTTTGCATCTGGAATAAACATATGACTAAGAATGAGCAAAAAGAAACGTAACAGCAAGCCCAAGAAAAATTCAAACACTTCTTTCGGCTCAGCCATGGGCTTGCAGACGAAAAGATATAACAACGAAACAACCGATTTCCTTGCAGGTTTGGTCCTGCTGATATTTGCCATCTACTTGATAATAGCCATGGTAAGTTATCTGAATACAGGTGCAGCAGACCAAAGTTTATTAGAAGAACTGCGTCCTTACGAATGGATAAACTCCGACCATGAGTTTGCCAACTATTGCGGTTCGGTGGGTGCCATCATTTCTTATGCACTCATCACCGTCAATTTTGGGTTCCCGGCATTCTTTATTCCCGCTTTCATCGTTCTTGTGGGACTGAAATTGATGAGAGCCTACACGGTGAACCTATGGAAATGGTTCTTTGGCATGGCTGTTATCATGGTATGGTCATCAGTTGTACTCGCCAAATT
Source organism: Prevotella sp. (assembly GCA_050946455.1). GTDB lineage: Bacteria > Bacteroidota > Bacteroidia > Bacteroidales > Bacteroidaceae > Prevotella. Next base: position 35,955 of record JBMNUV010000013.1, on the reverse strand, counting down.
TCTGACTCCCTTGGCAGGAGGACTCACTTTCAATCCTGGCGGAAGACATGGACTTTATGTCGTTCAAGCCATTGAGAACGTCGTTGGGCCTCCCGGTCTGACGGCTATCCTATTTTTCGTTGCCATTGTGTTCCTCACCTTTATCAGTGCTGAAACCATCACGGTGATTAAGAAAACTCTCAACCCTGTACGCTACCTTACGCACAGAGTGAAGCTCACTGTGACCAATATTCACTCAAAGGACGACGATGAGGAAGAAACAACAAGTGAAGAAAACCCGGAACAGGAAGAGACACCTGCCGACATACCGCCTGCTCCAGAGGACAACGACGAAACTTCTTCTACCGTTATCCCGTTGGAAGTTCCTGTATCAACGGTAACTAATAAGGTAGAGGAGAAGGTTGACGACAAAGAGAAGAAGCCCGAAGATGAGCTGACGGTTGAGATTGCTAAAGAAGAGGAGAAGGCAAACACTAAGACGCTGAACGAGGAAGTGGATTTATCAACGCCGATTAATCCACGGGAACCGTTTATTCACTATAAGTTCCCGACTCTCGACCTGCTGAAAAAATATGATAGCAACAAGCCACTCATCAACATGCAGGAGATTCAAGACAACAATCAGCGAATCATAGAGGTGTTGAACAGCTTTGGCGTAAAGATTTCAAAAATCAATGCCACGGTCGGTCCAACGATTACCCTCTACGAGATAACTCCAGCAGAAGGCGTGCGTATCAACAAGATTCGGAATCTGGAAGATGATATTGCCTTGAACCTTACAGCTCTCGGCATCCGTATCATTGCTCCTATGCCGGGAAGAGGTACAATCGGCATTGAGGTACCTAACAAGAAACCGCAGATTGTGTCGATGGAATCGATTCTCAACACGAAGAAATTCAAGGAGAGCAAGATGGAATTGCCGGTTGCCATTGGCAAGACCATTTCCAACGATGTATATATGTTCGACCTTCACAAGTTGCCCCACTTGCTGGTAGCAGGTGCTACGGGTCAAGGTAAGTCCGTGGGTCTGAACGCCATCATCACTTCCCTCCTCTACAAGAAGCATCCCAACGAATTGAAGTTCGTTTTGGTTGACCCAAAGAAAGTGGAGTTCAGCATCTATCGCAAGATTGCCGGACACTACATGGCTGCCCTGGAAGAGAATGAAGATGAACCCATCATCACTGATGTGCAAAAGGTGGTGAAGACACTGAAGAGTCTCTGTGAGCTGATGGACCATCGCTACGACTTGCTCCAAATGGCGCAGGTGCGTAAGATAGAGGAATATAATGAGAAATTCATCAACCATAAGTTGGACCCGACGAAGGGACATGCCTTCATGCCCTACATTGTGGTAATTATCGATGAATTCGGCGATTTGATTATGACAGCCGGCAAGGAAATTGAATTGCCGATAGCCCGTATCGCTCAGTTGGCACGTGCCGTTGGTATTCACATGGTCATCGCCACTCAGCGACCCACGACGAAGATTATCACCGGTAATATCAAGGCAAACTTCCCCGGTCGTATCGCATTCCGCGTGACCTCAGTGACCGACTCACGAACAATTCTCGACCGAAAAGGTGCCGAACAGTTGGTGGGACGAGGCGATATGCTATTCCTCTCGGGTGGAGACCCAGTGCGAATTCAATGCGCCTTCATTGATACACCTGAAATTGAAGCCATCAGCGACTTCATTTCGAGCCAGCCAGGACCCGTACAACCATTGGAATTGCCCGAACCCAAGGACGATTCAGAAGGCGGTGGAAACGGAGGAAATGCAGATATCCAGAGTTTGGACCCGCTCTTCGAGGATGCCGCCCACGCTATCGTGCTTTCACAACAGGGTTCCACAAGTATGATTCAACGTCGATTCGCCATCGGCTACAACCGCGCAGGTCGACTGATGGACCAACTGGAATCCGTGGGTATTGTAGGCCCTGCTCAAGGAAGTAAGCCGCGCGATGTATTAATTTCAGATGACAACCAACTCGACAAACTATTGTTGAGTATTCATTCAAAATAAAACATTTACACACAATGAGAAAACTGATTCTATTTTCATTCTGTTTTCTGATTTCAGTGGCTTCATTCGCCCAGAATGAGAAACAGGCAAGAAAAGTACTCGACAAGGCTTCAGCCATTATTAGCAACCGCAGCGGTGCAAAAGCCAACTTCGCAGTATATAGTAATAAGGTAAAAACCACCGGTTCCATCGCTATTAAGGGCAATAAATTCCAAGTTACCACACCTCAAGCTATCGTTTGGTACAATGGGAAGACGCAGTGGAGCTATATGAAGCAGAACAACGAAGTGAATATCTCCAATCCTAACCAAAGTCAACGGGCACAGATGAATCCCTACGTCTTTGTGAATTGCTACAAGAAAGGCTATAAGATGAATATGAAAGACGTTGGCAATTCAAAAGAGATTCACTTAACGGCAACGAGTAAGAACTCGATTCCCCAAATGTATATCATTGTCGATGACCGAACTGGTGTTCCAAGCCATGTGAAGATGAAGATAAACGGGAGTTGGACGACCATCGTCATCTCCAATTTCAAGAAGGCAAACCTCTCCGACTCTTACTTCAATTTCAATGCTAAAGAGTTCCCACACGCTGAACTAATCGATTTAAGATAGGCTGCTTATGACTTTCTACCAGTTATACCGAGCTATCCATCATCACAGACAATTGGCTATGCGCCGAAGCCTTGACTTCCAACGCAACCGCATATCCAGTTGTCTGCGATTGTTTTTCGGGCTTTTGTTCATTCTCTATCTCATCGGCATGTCAATCGGTCTTGCTTTGGTTGCCAAAGACGAAAGTGAAGAAACGGCTGTTGAAATCGTCTATGCAATATTGCCTTTCATTCTGTTCACAGACTTTATCCTCAGATTCACCATCCAGGAAACGCCGGCACAAATTATCAAGCCCTATATTCTGTTGCCATTCTCAACTAAGCGAGTGATAGACGCGTTCGTATTAGAAACCTTATTATCATGGGGCAACCTTTTGTGGTTCGCAATGCTTATTCCATACTGCATCATGGCGCTTCACCCCTTAGCACAGCCGCTTGTAAGCCTGCAACTCATCTTTGTATGGTGGGCTATCATCCTAGCCAACAGCCAATGGTATCTGATTTGCAGGACGCTAATTTACCGCTCATGGGTATGGGGAATCCTTCCCGTTGTTTATTGCGCATTGCCTTTCGCACCCTTGTTCTTCTTTAAAGACGAACAATTGAACTCCTTCTTTGACAATATATTCCAGATTGCAAGTCCCTTGCTCAACAATGGTCTGTTGATGTTCCTTGCAGTTCTACTTGTATTGTTTATATTAATTGCCTTCAACCGCAAACTGCAATGGCAGAGTGTATCGAAGGAAATTCTGAAGAATTCCGTTTCGAAGGAGAAAGTAAAGACACCGTCATTATCTTTTCTTGGGCGATATGGAAACGCCGGACTCTATTTGAAACTGGAGATTCTATCGATTCTCCGAAACCCGGCAGTGAGGAAGAGATTCATAATGTCCATATTAATCAGCATTCTGTTTTCTCTCCTCTGCGCATTTACAGATATTTATGAAGGAGATTCATGGAATAATTTCTGGTGTCTCTACTGTTTCATGATAGGCAGCGTGACGCTCATCACAACGGTTATGCAGCCCGAAGGCAACTATATCGACATGCTCATGACCCATAAGCAGAGCATCCTCACAATGCTTCACGCCAAGTATATTTTCAATTTTGTGCTGCTCGTAATCCCGTTCATCATCCTCTTACCCACCGTATTCACGGGGAAATGGCCCATTTTCATGGTGATATCCTTTATGGTCTACACTGCAGGAATACAGTTCTTCCTCATGTTCCAATTGGCAGTATACAATAAGCGCACGCTGTCGCTCACATCCAGTCTCAGCAATAAGGATGGGAACAACAACAGCACATGGCAAATTATGATTACCATGCTCACCTTTATAATTCCAATGGCACTTGTGACCATATTGAACATTTTCGCTCCAGAAGAGGTCACTTATTCCATACTTTGTCTTCTGAGTATAATATTCATCGCAACGGAACGTTTATGGATGAAGAACATCTATAAAAGAATGATGGCAAGAAAATATGAGAACCTTGAAGGTTTCCATTCAACAAGACAACAATAAAATATAATTATGAAGTTTATAGGAATCATACCAGCCAGATATGCATCAACACGTTTCCCTGGTAAGCCCTTGGCTCAACTGGGGGGTAAGACGGTTATCCAACGGGTATATGAGCAAGTGAAAGAATCGCTCGGTGAAGCCTACGTGGCCACTGACGATGAAAGAATCCTCAATCACGTGGAATCTTTCGGTGGAAAAGCTGTAATGACTTCCCCCAACCATCACAGTGGCACAGACCGGATTGAAGAAGCCTATACAAAGATTGGCGGAGATTGGGATGTCGTGGTAAACGTGCAGGGCGACGAGCCTTTCATTCAGCAATCCCAAATACAAACTGTGTGCGATTGCTTCAATGACACGAAGACTCAGATTGCTACTTTGGGCAAGCCTTTCGAGAGTATGGAAGCTGTGCTGAATCCAAACTCTCCGAAAATCGTAACCGATGTCAACGGCTTCGCCCTCTATTTCTCACGCAGTGTTATTCCTTTCATTCGTGGAAAAGAACAGACTGAGTGGCTCAAAAGTTATCCTTTCCTGAAGCACCTTGGATTATATGCCTATCGTGCCAATGTTCTGAAGGAAATTACGCAGCTCCCGCAGTCTACGCTGGAACTTGCAGAAAGCCTCGAACAACTGAGATGGCTCCAAAACGGCTATCGCATCCGCGTGGGAATAACCGATGTAGAGACGGTCGGTATTGATACACCACAAGACTTGGAGCGGGCTGAAGCCTTTCTCAAGGAACACAACATGAATTGACATTAATGCACAAACGTGGAAGCAGAAAGAGAATTCAATTTGCAATCATCACGCTGCTATTGCTGATTGCCACTCCTTCAAGAGCTGCCAAGACCGACACACTTCTTTTGAAGGAGCTCTTCTCTTATGCTTCTACGGTTGATACTACAAGATTCCAAGAGGGGACCTCATACGCTTATCTCCGTTCCATCCTAAATGTGAAACGCCGCAACGCTCTATTACTGACCGTTCCAACAATGTTCGCAGTGGCACATTCAGGTAGAAGAAAATATCTGAGCGAGACGTATTGCAGCGTAACAATAGACAATTATCCCCATATCAAATTAGAAAAGATGGCTACGGTAACAACGTTGCCGCATAACCATGAAGTCGGTCCTGAAATCATGGAGTATCTGGTGCCAAGACTCTATAATATCACAATATGCGAAAACCGACTTCTCTCCCCATTTCACAAAAAGAACCGTGGATATTATCGGTACCGCGTGATAAAAAAGGAAGGTCATTTGGCGACTCTCCGATTCCAGCCCAAGACTGGTAATACTCAATTGGTAGTTGGGTCTGCTGTCATAGATGAAACGACTGGCAGAATTCTCACTGCTTCCATCTATGGCGAGTATGATATGATTAGGTTCAACATGGATATCACGATGAATAATCCAGAAGAAGAGAACCTCCTTCCGAAGAAAGTCGTATTCAACGCTGCTTTTAAACTTGCCGGTAATTTACTTGAGGGAAGCAACATCATGTTGATGGGACTTCACAGGCATCCAAATGGAAAAGTCAAAGAAAACAACCTCAAGATGATGGACCAATTGCGTCCAGATACTTTGAATGAGGAAGAAGCTCAGATATATAATGAGTATTTTGGCTCCGGGGACTCTACTAAGACAGATACGGTGAAAAAGAACAAGGACTCTTTTGCAAAGCGTGTGCTGTGGGATATGATTGGCGACAACGTATTCAACAGAATACGTGGGCGTTTTGGTCCGAATTCAAGTGGTTACTTCCGAATTAATCCCATCTTCAACCCTCTCTATTTGGGCTACTCCCACAATAAAGGACTTGTTTATAAACAAGACATCCGTGCCTCATACACATTCTCTGATGATATTCAATTATCAACGAGAATCAAGGCGGGCTACTCCTTCAAGCGCCATCTGATTTACTATACTATCCCCACAACGTTTATTTTCAACAGGAAGCACGACGCTTATATTCAATTTGAATTTGGTAACGGTAATAGAATCACTGACTCGAGGATTGCAGAGGACATCAAGAAAGAAAACAAAGACTCCATTGACTGGTCGCGTTATCACCTTGATTATTTCAAAGATTCAAGAGCGCAGTTACTATTTCATTATAACATCAATCAGAAATTTGGATTTCAAGTAGGTTTCATTCACCATACACGTTCAGCCGTAGAGCGTGAAGCTTTTGAACAAGCCGGACGACAAAGCGTGTATAAGTCCTTTGCTCCCCTATTTGAAATCGAATACCGACCTGCAGGTTTCTCTGGTCCTATCTTTACTTGTGACTATGAACATAGTCTCAAGGGCATCATGGGCTCAAACATGAAGTATAGCCGTTGGGAGTTTGATGGGCAGTATATCATACCGATGTCAAGGCTTAAATCGCTATCCCTAAGAGCGGGATGCGGTTTCTATACCTCGCATAGTAAGAATTATTACTTCCTTGACTATTCAAATTTTAAGGAGAATAACCTTCCCGGCGGATGGAATGACGACTGGTCGGGCGAATTTGAATTGCTCAATTCCAACTGGTACAACGCTTCCAATTATTATGTTAGAGCCAATGTAACTTATGAATCGCCGTTGTTGTTGCTTTCATGGATTCCCTATATTGGGCATTTCATAGAGACAGAGAGAATCTATGTGAGCGGATTGGCTGTGAAGAAGCTGTTTCCTTATTCTGAGTGTGGCTACGGCTTTACTACACGTTTGTTCTCTATGGGTATCTTTATATCCAATAAGAACGGAAAATTTGATGGTATTGGATGTAAGTTTGGCTTTGAACTATTCCGCGACTGGTGAATTCTCTTTATAAGGGTGAGTTCCCTTTATAAGAAAGACAGAGCTTGAAGGCGGTTTCTCAACTCTTCTGCCTTACTTTTGCGGATGGCTAAAGTGATGGAGCAACTCGTATTGAAATCCCTACTTACGACCCGTGGATTCATTTCTTTGACGACACGCATCACAGCATTCATCATGGGATAGGTGAACTCGTAAGTAATGGTTTCCTCTACTTGACTTGTAACAATCTCACAATGGTCAATCGCATCGGCAGCTGCTGTCCTGTATGCTTCTATCAATCCACTAGTACCAAGGTTGACACCGCCATAATAGCGCACGACAACAATCAGGATGTCGCTTAATTCGTGAGACAGAATCTGACCCATGATAGGTTTGCCAGCTGTAGAAGAAGGCTCTCCATCGTCGTTTTGCCTGTGTTCTTCTTTTTCAGGGCCTATCGCATAGGCATAACAACAATGGCGCGCATCGAAATATTTCCTTCTATAATTGGAAATGATATCCTTAGTTTCTTCAACCGAAGTTACATGATGCGCAAAAGCGAGGAATCTACTCCTCTTTTCGGAATAGAATCCCTCGCCAATTTTATCGCTTATAGTTTTATATTCGTCTATCATTCAAGTTTATTAGTCCAACTTGTGGATGATGAGACCGCTTCTCAGCTTAGGCTCAAACCACGTAGCCTTAGGAGGCATAATCTTGCCACTGTCGGCAATGTTCATGATTTGCTTCATGGTGACGGGATACAAAGCCAAAGCCATACGCATCTCGCCACTGTCAACACGGCGCTTCAACTCGGTCAAGCCACGAAGACCACCCACAAAGTCAATGCGCTTGTCAGAACGCAAATCCTTAATGCCCAAAAGTTTGTCAAGAATGAGACGGCTCGAAATGTCAACATCCAACACACCGATTGGGTCATTGTTGTTATAGCGACCATCGCGTGCGGTCAACTTATACCAATGACCGTCGAGATAGAGTGAGAACTCATGAAGTTTGGCTGGACGATAGATTTCTGTACCCATATCCTCTACTTCGAAATCTTCCTTCAAAGCATTCAGGAACTGCTCAGAAGTCATTCCGTTCAAATCCTTCACCACGCGGTTGTAATCCAGAATGGTCAACTGTGAAGCTTGGAAGCATACAGCCATAAAATAGTTGTACTCCTCTTTGCCCGTATGATGTGGATTCTGCTTAGCCTTCTCTGCGCCTACCAAGGCAGCAGCAGCTGAACGATGGTGACCGTCAGCAATATAGAGAGCGGGCATCTTCTTGAACTCTTCAGTGATAAGAGCGATATCCTTCTCGTCACTTACAATCCAGAACTGATGTCTGAAACCATCACCGGGAGCAATGAAATCATACTCAGGCTTTGTAGCTGCATAACGTTTCAACAGAGCATCAAGAACTGCATTGTCGGGATATGCGAAGAACACAGGCTCCATGTTGGCATTGCAGACACGCACATGCTTCATACGGTCTTCCTCCTTGTCACGGCGTGTAAGCTCATGCTTCTTAATCACACCGTTCAGATAATCGTTCACGTATGCGCCGACAACAAGACCATACTGAGTCTTGCCGTTCATGGTCTGTGCATAGATATAATAGTTTTCCTTATCGTCTTGTACGAGCCATCCCTTCTCTTGGAACATCTTGAAGTGGTCAGCTGCACTCTGATAAACGCGAGGGTCATACTCACTTGTTCCCTCGGGGAAATTAATCTCAGGTTTGATGATATGGTAGAGGCTCATTTCATTATCTCCAGCCTCTTGACGTGCCTCCTCAGAATCCAGCACATCGTAAGGTTTTGACTCTACGCGCTCCACTAAATTCTTCGGTGGGCGAATGCCACGGAAAGGTTTGATTGTTGCCATAGTTGTTTAGATTTGGATTAGTTAAGAAATTAATCAACCAGAGCAGAGCAAAAACTCGTTTGCTGCACCGCTCTGGTTGATTTATGTTATAACGGATATAAACCGTATTGAATCATCAAGTTATTATTTGTTAACCTGGAACTTTGTATCGCCAGTAGCGAAGTAAGCCTCAATCTGGTGAGCAGCTGCAAGACCTGCATTAGCATTAGCCTCAGCAGTCTGAGCACCCATCTTCTTAGGAGTTGCAAAGTAGCGGCCTTCAAACTTAGCCTTGAACTCTTCGTCTGCATCAGGCTTAATATCAGTAATATAAGTCAGGTCAGGACGCTCTTCCATCAACTTGATAAGTTCAGGCTCATTGATGATTTCCTTGCGAGCTGTGTTAATCAGGATAGCACCCTTCTCCATCTTGCTCACCAATGCATAGTTGATGCTCTGCTTGGTCTCAGGAGTTGCGGGAATGTGCAGAGAAACGATATCACAGCTCTTGAACAAGTCTTCCTGACTCTTAGCAGCATGAACGCCAGCAGCCTCAATCTTATCAGCAGGAACGAAAGCATCGAAAGCATACACTTCCATGCCGAAGCCCTTAGCGATGCGAGCAACATTGCGACCTACGTTACCAAAAGCGAGGATACCAAGTTTCTTGCCCTTCAGCTCAGAACCAGCCTTGCCATTGAAGAACTTACGCTTTGCGAATACCAACAGACCGAATACCAATTCAGCCACAGCGTTGGAATTCTGACCTGGAGTATTCTCCACTACGATGCCCTTCTCTTTAGCATAAGCAGTATCGATGGAATCGTAACCAGCACCAGCACGAACAACGAGTTTCAGCTGAGGAGCTGCGTCGAGTACTTCCTTCGTGATTTTGTCAGAACGGACAATCATAGCGTTGACGTCCTTCACGGCAGCGATGAGTTCAGATTTATCTTTATAACCTTCGAGAACGACTACCTCATGACCAGCGCCATTGAGCACTTTCTTAATGCCCTCAACAGCAGCAGGAGCAAAAGGCTTCTCGGTTGCTATTAATACTTTCATGATTTGCAATTAAATTAAACAATTAAACGAATGATGAATTAGTGCTGACGCTCGAACTCCTGCATAGCAGCGATGAGAGCCTTAACACCCTCAATAGTCTGAGCATTGTAGCAGCTGGCGCGGAAGCCACCGACGCTGCGGTGTCCCTTAATACCAACCATACCCTTGCTTGTAGCAAACTCAAAGAAGGGCTTCTCCAGCTCCTTATATTCATCGTTCATCACGAAGCAGATGTTCATCAAAGAACGGTCCTCTTCCTTCACTGTTCCATGGAACAACTTGTTGCGGTCAATCTCGCCGTAGAGCATGTCAGCGCGCTCATGAGCTCTGCGCTCCATCTCTTTCACACCGCCCTGAGCCTTCACCCAGCGCATGTTCTCGAGCAAGCTGTAGATAGGCACCACAGGAGGAGTATTGAACATAGAACCCTTCTCAACATGAGTGCGGTAGTCAATCATTGTCGGCAACTCACGAGGAGCCTTGCCCAGCATGTCGTCCTTCACGATGATAACGGTAACACCAGCCATAGCCATGTTCTTCTGAGCACCAGCGTAGATAGCGGTATACTTAGAAACGTCAACAGGACGAGACATGATATCAGAACTCATATCAGCAATCAATGGAACGGGGCTGTCGAGGTCTTTGCGAATCTCCGTACCATAGATAGTATTGTTGGTTGTGAAGTGGAAATAATCTGCGTCTGTAGGAATTTGGTAATTCTTAGGAATGAAGGTGTAGTTAGCATCAGCAGAAGAAGCTACCTCAACGACTTCACCGAAGTGCTTAGCCTCTTTAATAGCTTTCTTAGCCCATGTACCTGTGTTCAGGTATGCAGCTTTGTGGATAAGGAAGTTGGCAGGAATCTGCATGAACTGAAGAGAAGCACCGCCACCGAGGAATACAACAGAATATCCCTCAGGAATGTCGAGCAACTCTTTAATAAGAGCCATAGCCTCGTCTACTACAGGCTGGAAGTCTTTAGCACGATGGCTGATTTCCATCAATGAGAGACCAGAACCATTGAAATCCAAAATCTGCTTTGCAGTGTTCTCAATCACCTCACGAGCGAGGATAGAAGGACCTGCGTTAAAGTTGTACTTCTTCATGATTGTATGTTTTAGTGTTAGGTGTAAAGTTGTTGTTATTCTAGTGCGAAGTTACATCTTTATTTTGATAGTGGCAAATTTTTTATCACTTTTTTTTTGGACGAAACCTTTTTCTGTGGTTTTTCATTCTTCAAATTGACACTTGTAAACCCAAAAGGTGGGGTCGAGGTGCAAAATCCTACCTAACCTTTTCCACTTTGGTATGTATACCCTTAATTTTGGCGTTTTTTGTCAATTCGATGATTTTTTTCGATTTTTCTCTCTTTACAGCCACATAAGAGTACCTATCATAGACATCTATGCGCCCTAAGTCGGAAAATTCAAGGTCGCAGGTCTTACAAAAAAAACCGACAATATCACCCTTTGATATTTTGTTTTTCTTTCCCTTACCTATATATAAGGTAGTCATTTTTGGGAGAGCGGGTAATGGCAACTTCGCGGGCAACTCCAAGTTATCTGTCTCTCCTGTAAAATATTCAGGCAATTCCTCTTCGGGACCCAACACAAAGAATGTACGTCCCTCCGCATCCCAGCGTGCGGTACGACCAATCCGATGTATCATCTCATCCTGACCTTCTGGAAGATGATAATGGATAATATTCTTTACATCCGGCAAGTCCAAGCCACGGCTTCCCAAGTCTGTGCTCACCAATGTTACTATCGAATGGTTAGCAAACTTATAAAGTGCTTCTTCTCGCTCTCGTTGGTCCATGCCACCATGATAACCGATAACAGAAAATCCTTGTTCCATAAGGTATTCAGTAGTACGTTCCACAGCGTCACGATAATTCAAGAAAACGATACTGCTGTCATCACCCAAATAACAAAGCAATCGGGCAAGCGTTTCCAGTTTGTCCTTTGTGGGACTCTTCACGATGAAGTTGCTTACGCGCTCTGCCACTTCCTCACTCCTGTCGAGAAAATCGAGCCGTTCAACGGAATGCATATTCACAAAGTGAGGAATTTGTTCCATGTCTGTAGCCGAAAGCAGTATGTGCCTGATTCTCTGCGGCATCATCGCCATGATGTCTTCCATCTCTTTCGTGAAACCCATCTCAAGGCATTTGTCAAACTCGTCAATCACCAGCCACCTTACATGGTCAGTTGTCAGATTACCTTTCTCCAAATGGTCCCTCAATCTCCCCGGAGTGGCAAAGACTAACTGAGGTTGCAACTTCCGGAGCTCACGGTGTTCATCCATGGTGGGTCTTCCACCGTAGCATGCTGCTGCTCGGAAACCTGAGCCCATGTTTTTCCAAACGTTGAGTGACTGCAAAGCCAATTCTCTGCCAGGCACAAGCACAATAGCCTGCAAATCGTCATTCTGACTTAAATGCTCAGTCAAAGGCAAAAGATAAGCCAAGGTCTTTCCAGTTCCTGTCGGTGAAAGAATCACGACATCCTTATCTGTGCTGTTGATAGCCTTGTCGGCAGCCAACTGAATGTCATTCAATTGGATATTTAGTTTTTTCAATACTTCGTTATTCATCCGTATTCTGTTTTCTTAATATTTGGTCAATCTCATCAAACTCTTTCCCCATATTCAAATTGAGGTAAATCGTATAAAGTGGCAAAGTCCAATCGCTTTCAGCCTCGGGCCGTTTCTTCCTGTATGTTTCCAAGTAGGGCAAAGCATTTTTGTAGCACGTTATGATTTTAGACCTTGTCTTGCGCGATGTTGTGATGTTCTTATCCAGTTCCACACCTTGATTGAACCATGCCAGTCCGGCATTCAGATAGATATCGGGCAAGGTATCGCCGCGTGCGAAAAGGGTATCGCACAAAGCCAGGCTTTCTGAATACTTCCCAGTATTGAGCAACACCGTTGACCGTGCGAACACGAACACGTTGTTCTTAGGATTGATAGACATAGCCGTGTCGCTCAAAGCCAACGCCTTGTCCCACATCCTATTCTGTGAGTAGTAGCTCAACAGTCGTGGAAAAAAGAAAGGAAACTCTGGATACTTCTCGAAACCCTCCTGCAAGGTTTGCAGACATCGTGTAGTGTCCTTCTCTATCCTGTATGTATCTGCCAAATATTGCAGCATCAAGTTGTAGTGGGCGGTATCTTTCAATGCCATATAGGTATGTCTGAGAGTAGCCTTGGGATTCTGCATCTTGTAGCCACAATATACTGCCCAATAACTTGCAGAAGCGATTTTCGGGTCTTTCTCATCGTAATGGAGCGATGAGAACAGAGGCTGTCGGGCGCAGTCGATATAAGCCTCAAGAAAGCGGTAGGCTTCTTCGTATTTTTGCTTATGGATATAATAGAGTCCACCATTGTAAAGATTGGGACGCAAAGCACTCAAATATTGGGCATGGTCATCGCGGTATTTCAATTTTACCCGTCCTTTCTTGTCTGGTGTCATGTCAAGACTATCCAGTGACTCAAGTACCTGAAACATTCTGAGTGCATTATTAAACAAAAGAGCCGTGTCGTATTTTTGTTTTAAATATAATTTCTCATTACCTTCCTCATATTGTGCCTTGATAGCATCGAACAAGACCAGATAGATTTTCTCGTTCTGCCTGTTGGCAGAATCTTTCAGCAGCTTTTCCATGCTCTGCTGTGCCTTGTCTAAATTTTGCTTTTTCTTAATCCATTCTTTAGCCTGAACAATCTCTTTCTTCTGCGCCTTAGACACGACGGGCACAAGCAGGAAAGAAAATATCATAATAAAGACTAGTAATTTCTTATTCATATTGAGATGGTTTCTAACGCAATTGTTGTCACAGAGCTTACGAAACTCTTTATGAATGCAAAGTTACTAAAAAAAGGCGGCTTCGCATTCAAAGGCTTGGTGAATAATGCTTAAATGAATCCATTACTATTAAAGGCATATCAAATAAAAAAAGGACAAGCCCACACGGGTTTGTCCTTCCTTATTTATTGATATGAACTAATTGTTCTTAATAATTCCTTGCTCAACAAAGATTTTCTTCAATGCTTGAACGCCTCTCTCAACCTGCTCCTCGGTGTGGGTTGCCATTAGAGCAAATCTCACTAATGTGTCCTGAGGTGCACAAGCAGGAGGAATAACGGGATTGATGAACACGCCGGCATCAAAAGCCAACTTCGTTACGAGGAAAGTCTTATCAATGTCTCTCACATAAAGAGGAATGATAGGACTCTCGGTGTCTCCGATTTCAAAACCCTCTTCGCGGAAACGGCGCAGGGCATAATGAGTGACATCCCACAGATGCTGTTTACGCTCGGGTTCATTCTGAATAATATGGAGAGCCTCCAGTGCGGCTGCCGTAGCGGCAGGTGTATCACTTGCTGAGAAAATATAAGTACGGCAAGTGTGGCGGAGGTAGTTGATAGTGTCAAAGTCAGATGCGATAAAGCCACCAATAGAAGCAAGACTCTTTGAGAAGGTACCCATGATGAGGTCAATATCATCTTGTAGTCCGAAGTAATGGCTAACGCCCCTACCCTGCTCACCAAAAACGCCCAAACCGTGGGCTTCATCAACCATGATGCAGCAGTTGTATTTGTGCTTCAGTTCCACTATTTCTGGCAACTTAGCCAAATCTCCTTCCATAGAGAAAACTCCATCAACAACAATCAGCTTCACAGCTTCCCGAGGGAGATTCTGAAGCACGCGCTCCAAATCTGCCATATCATTGTGCTTGTAATGCAATGGAGTGGCGAAGCTCAATCTTCTTCCATCCACAATACTTGCGTGGTCACGGTCATCGCAGATGATATAATCGCCGCGGCCAACAACAACAGCAAGAACACCGGAGTTGACCGAAAAACCAGTTGAAAAACAAAGGGCATCATCTTTATGCTCAAAAGCGGCGAGTTCTTTTTCCAACTGAACATGAATGTCAAGAGTTCCATTAAGGAAACGACTGCCAGCACACCCTGAGCCATATTTTTCCAATGCCTTTCTTGCGGCGGCAATCACGCGCTCATCGCCCGTCAGACCTGTATAAGCGTTGGAGCCAAACATTAGCACTTTGTGCCCCTCCATTGTAACCTCGGGGCCTTGTTTGCTCGTGATGGCGCGGAAATAAGGATACACTCCCTGTGCCATATACTTCTGCGGGTCGCGATAGCTCTTGTATCTTTCTTGTAACTGTCCCATTTTTAAGGTGTAGAATACTACTTATTTTTTATTTAGGCTGCAAAGATACAATTTTTTTGGCTAATATCGTCAAAAACTCCAAGAAATCAATCCACAATGGAAAAAATTTAATTTATACGCAAGAAATTATAAGATTTTGCTTACATTTGCAACATGAAAAAAAAGATGCTTGTCATAGTGAATCCCATTTCCGGGACGAAAAGTAAAGATGATGCACCCAGTTTGCTCAACACTTTTTTGAACAAAGACTTGTTTGACTACGAAATACGCTTCACGTCTCATCCCGGTCATGCCACTGAAATGGCGCACAAAGCTGTCGATGACCACGTTGATATTGTTGTGGCTGTCGGAGGCGACGGAACGGTCAATGAGGTGGCACGAAGTCTTATTAATACTCCCACTGCGTTAGGCATTATCCCCTGCGGCTCAGGCAATGGTCTGGCACGACACCTGATGATACCCATGCAGCCAAAGGAGGCCATCAATATCCTTAATGATTGCATCACAAAATCTCTGGATTATGGTACTATCAATGAGTACCCGTTTTTCTGCACTTGCGGCATGGGGTTTGATGCCATGATAAGCCAAAAATTCGCCGAAGCGGGCAAACGCGGGCCTGCCACTTACGTGGAGTACGTCCTGCGAGAGGGATTGAAATATAAGCCTGAGACCTATGAGATTCAGGACTCCGACGGTGTGACTTTTCAAAAGGCTTTTCTCATTTCTGTGGCTAATGCCTCACAATATGGCAACAATGCCTACATTGCTCCTCAGGCATCTATGAGAGACGGACTCATGGATGTGGTTATCATGGAGCCTTTCGACATTCTTGACGCGCCACAGATTTCAATAGACTTATTCAACAAAACGCTTAACAAGAGTTCCAAAATCAAGACTTTCCGTTCCCGTCATATCCATATCCACCGTGAGCATCCGGGTGTAGTCCATTACGATGGCGACCCAGTACAAATGGGACAAGACATCAACATCGACGTCCATCCTGCCGGAATCAACATCGTTGTCAATTCCAAAGGTGACCGCAGCCAGCGTCAACCCAATTTGATTCAGAGCAGAACTGCCGAAATTCTAAATGAAATCTCCGTCATTCGCGAAGACATTAGTAAGCGTCAGCGGCATGCCATTGCATTAGGTAAACTGCTCCAGCGCAAATTATCCAAGTAAACACCCTCCACATCCTCTTATTCTAACATCTTTTTAGTGATAGTCTTGATTGCTGTCACGGGATTCCCTATTGTATATCTTTATAATCAATGATGGCTGACACGTGATAGCCATAAGTCTAACACGTGGTAGCCATAAGTCTAACACGTGGTAGCCATAAGTCTAACACGTGTCAGACTTCAACAGCAGCCGATAACGCCATCATGAGTAGATATATTGGAAGGAATCATCCCGCCTTACTCATATCTACTCTACCACTGGCGATAATCTGTGCGGCTTTAAACACGATGAGCGAAAGAGCTATGATAAGGATATAGAGCAGAATGGTTTGAATAAAACTCCAGTTGTCCATCTTCAAGAGTGCACCGTGCCATGAGGCTACCCGTTGGGCACCCAACCCAAGCCAACCAGCCGCTTTCATTGCCCAACCAATCAAGAGAGAACCATTCCAACCTAGCACTTCAACCAAGATGCCGCTAAAGCCAAGATATAGGATTGCCATCGTCAATGGAATGAAAACCAAGGATGTGAGAGGAGAATAAAGGTTGATTCTACCAAAATAATAGAGCACAAGAGGGATGGTACCTATCTGTGCCGCAATGGAAACTGCCACGAGTCCCCACAGCCAACGCAAAGGACTTATCCAATGCACACCTATTTTATATAAAGGTACAAAATAAATACCTATGGAGAGCACTGCAATAAAGGACAACTCAAAGCTGACATCCCATAACAGCAATGGGTTGACTGTCAACATCACCATTGCCGTCAATGCCAATACGTTCAGAGCGACATGCTCACGGAAGCCCAACGAAGTGATTCCATATATGGTAAGCATGATGGCAGCACGAACAGCGCTCACAGGCATACCTACAAGCATGACATAAATCCAGATTGTCAATACGCTGACAAATGTTGTCAGCCATCGCCGACGAAATCCTGACAGCAGTAATGTGATAAATCCATAAAGAATAGACAGATGGAGACCACTTAATGCTAAGAGATGAGCAGCGCCGGCATCGCTGAAAGAACTGCGAAGTTCTTTCGTCACATAGCGTTTATCACCCAATGCCAGCGCAAGAAGCAGTGCTGTGGAAGAGTCAGAAGAAGAAAGGTTCAATTCTCGTATGAGTTTACTGCGCAACGACAGCATGCGCCATTGTGCTCTTTGAAAATGACTGACGTTTGAAATGTTTAACACTTCGTTGTGCCAATCCTGAGGTAAGATGAAAACCGTTGCAACAAAATTGTGGGTATTGAGCCATCGCTCGTAGTTGAACTTCCCGTCGTTTTTCCAATTTTTCGGTCTTTCCGGCATCGCATGAAAAACAAGCCCTTCTCCAACAATGAGCCGTTGGACCCTCCCCTCATCATCCTTCAAGATATGGGCTTTCACCTTGCATCCATTGTCAAGCAAATACAAATCCATACTCATGGTCTTGCCACGTTCCAATGGTTGACTTGCGATGACTGCCTTGTAGTTTCTTTCATGACCGACGACACTATCGACTTTAACCTTCATTCGCTCTGAATACGACATCATCAATACAATGCCGAAGAAAAACACAGAACAATAAATGAAAGCGGAAGACAGATAACGACGACGCAGAAAGGTGAAGGCTCCACCAAGAGCAGCTACTGCCAACGCAAATGGAACCCACACCGTTGGAACAGCTAAATAATAGCCCACAATAATCCCTACGATGAAAAAGACTGAGAGTCGCAGATACGGATAAAACTGCCAGAAGCCTTTAGGAAATAGCATTTCGCCGCAAACTTACAATTGGAAGGAGAAGCCGAACGAACAATATTCCTTGAGCTGCCAATAGCCATGATGGTCATCCTTTTCTGCACCATCATCAAAGCGGGGATATACAAATATATTGGTAGAAAGAAAGCGGTTGATTTGCAGCACCACATTGTTCTCCCACTCCATCTCCGTGCGCTCGTAGGTAGTATAGAAGTATAGCCGCGAGTGCCATTTCATATTGGTGGCGAACTTATACGTTAGGTCGATGTTGATTTCAGAACCGAAATCGTGAAGTTGGTGCTTGCCCTCGTCAAGTCCATAGCGCGTTGACAACGACAGACGGTCAACATACTTGAAGTTGTAGGCGATTGGTGCCAAATGGATGGAGCCTGTGAGTTTCTGCTTCAACCAATTGACGTTATAGTCCATACCAAGAGAGATATTCAAAATGAAGGGAGAGAAGAAATCGGAGTAAACTTTCGAGTCATTACTCTTATATGAACGCATGAACTGAGTCTGTGCAATCGTCTGAAGGGTATAGTACCAATGATGACGTGCCTGCAGCCCCAACTTACCAGTATAGCGAATCAAGTCTTCTGAAGTGTTGAAGCTATGCAGACTGTCGTCGCGTGTGGTCTGAAGTCCTAACTTCAATTCCAATTTATTGTCAAAGCGAAACTTCTGCTTGTTGTTGTAGTTTGCCTCGACCGTAAGTGCACCTAAAACAGAGTAGTTGCTCTGTCCACCCTTATACCAGTTGGAAGATACATAGTTTTGCAGGAACTGCATATTATAATCTCCGGAGAAAGTCCAGAAGTCAGGCTTCTTAATAACTACGGCAACAGGATATTCCTCGGGTTCCTGTGCCTTCGGAGCGATGATGTCGACAATATCCGGGCGCGCCTTCACCTGGTTGGTGGTCTCCACGCCACCGGACGACGAGAGGTCGTGTTCTGTTATCTTCACCAAATCAGGACGGTTCAAGTAAACATGAAGCAAAGCCTTGTCAACCTCAGAAGGTTCTTCGCCCGGTTGCAAGAAATGCTGCATGGGTGAGCCATAAAGAGACAAAGGAGTGAACAGCCTATAATAAGAGGCAATAGGTGTAGACGTAGAATTTGATGTTGTATCGTTAGCCAACGTGCGGAGGCTGTCAGCGTAATGGGAATAGAGGCGACGAAGGTAACCGTCGTAGCCGCGCCTTTGGGAATGGGCAGGAACGATGGCTATAAAGAGACAAAATATGGTTGCGAATAAAGCTTTCATTTCATTGTTAGATAGTTGAGAAGTCTTGCAGCGACTTTCATTTACTGTTGCAGATAGTCTGCGGCACACTGGGCACAACGCTCGCCGTCGATACCCGCTGAAACTATTCCACCGGCATAGCCGGCACCCTCCCCACATGGGAACAATCCTTCAATACGCACATGCTGAAGCGTTTCGGGAGAACGGACGATTCTCACAGGAGCACTGGTTCGTGTCTCAACAGCAATCAACACGGCATCATTGGTGAGAAAGCCGCGATAGCGTTTGCCAAAGATGCGGAAGCCCTCTCCAAGACGACGGGAAATAGAATCGGGAAGCCACTGGTCAAGCCTGCTGGTGACTAATCCGGGAGCATAGGAAGACTTGGGAAGGTCGAAACTGGAGTGATGTTCTACAAAGTCTACCATGCGCTGAGCAGGTGCCGTCTGCTTGCGATTGCCCTGTTCCCAGCATTTCTCCTCTAATTCTTCCTGGAATCGCATCACGCGTAGCGCATCATCGCCGGGAATATCCTCGGGACGTGTCTCCACCACCATCCCGCTGTTGCTCCACTTTGTACCACGGTTGGAAGGACTCATCCCGTTGACGACAATCTGTTTCGGACCTGTGGCTGCCGGAACAACGAAGCCGCCTGGACACATACAGAAACTGTAAACGCCACGACCGTCCACTTGAGCCGTCATATTATATTCCGCTGCTGGCAGATATTGCCCACGTCCCTTCGGATTGTGATACATAATTTGGTCGATGAGATGAGACGGGTGCTCCAAGCGAACGCCCACAGCAATGCCTTTGGGTTCTATCTCAATGCGAGCCGAAGCCAAATAGCGATAGACGTCTCGAGCTGAATGACCCGTGGCGAGAATAACAGGACCACGGAATTCAAGTTGGGCTCCAGAAGGCTGCTGGACAGCCTCTACGCCTACAACCTTGTCGCCCTGAAGAATGAGACGGGTCATGCGGGTTTGGAAGTGAACCTCACCTCCGGAGCGCAATATCTGAAGGCGCATATTCTCAATCACACGCGGCAACTTGTCGGTGCCGATATGGGGATGGGCGTCACTGAGTATAGAGAGCGGCGCGCCATGTTGACAGAAGATATTGAGAATACGGTCAACGCTGCCACGCTTCTTGCTGCGGGTGTAGAGTTTTCCGTCAGAATAAGCTCCAGCCCCACCCTCACCGAAACTGTAGTTGCTTTCGGAATCAACTTTCTGGGTCTTGGTAATGAGCGATAAGTCCTTCTTCCGCTCATGAACATCCTTGCCGCGCTCCAAAATGATGGGACGGAAGCCCAACTCGATGAGTCGCAGTGAGGCAAACAGTCCAGCAGGTCCCTCGCCAATCACAATCACTGCACGCCGATTGCTTACATCGGGATAAGCTATCGACTTGTAGGCTTCATCGGTGGGTTCCTCGTTGATATAAACACGAACAGACAGATTAACCATAATACGCCGTTGACGGGCATCAATGCTCTTCCGCAACACGCGAATATGACGAATGGTGCGAGCATCAATGGCTTTCTGCCGGGCAATAAATAAAGCGAGACTTTGGCTGTCTGCAGCTATTTCCGGACTCACGGAGAGTTGGATTTCTTCTGTCATGATTATATTTTTAGGCAAAAGTAATCATTTTCACGGACAAAGCGGCAGGTATAAAGAAAAATTAATAAAGTTCACATGGAGAAGATATTAAATTGCTGGCTCCATGCTCCAAAAGAAATTCCTTGCTACGGAAACCCCACAACACACTGATGCATGGAATTCCGATGTTGCGGGCGGTCTCTATGTCAACGTCGCTGTCACCCACATATACGCATCCTTCCCTGCCTACGCCCAGCTGGCGCATCGCCTCGACCACCGTGTCGGGAGCCGGTTTTTTGCGAATATTCTCGCGCTCACCAATTGCTACGTCTATGAGATTGCCAAAGAAATGAGCCACAATCTCCTTGGTCGCCGCATAAAACTTGTTGCTGACCACAGCCATCTTCTTATTTCTCACCTTCAACGTGGTAAGAGCTTCCATGATGCCCGGATAGGGACGAGTGGTGTCGAGGTTGTGAACCATATAATACTGGCGGAAACAAGCATAGACATCATCGAAGAGAGGATTGGCAAGTCCGTCTGGTGTGGCGCGCTCCATGAGTTTCTTCACCCCGTTGCCCACCATCATGCGGACTTCTTCAACAGAATGCTCCGGCATGCCATATTTACGCAGGGCATAATTGCAACTGGAAGCCAAGTCACCAATGCTGTCAATCAGAGTGCCATCTAGGTCAAAGATGTAGGTAGATACATCCTTCATCATTTGATGCCCCTCTTATTCAAAGCTTCACTATAACGTTCAGCATTGCGCTGGTGCTCCTCGTATGTGCGTGCGAAGTTATGAGTACCGCTGAAATCCTCCTTGGCGCACATATAAAGATAATCGTGGTGGACAGCATTGAGCACAGCGTCAATACCCTCAACCGACGGAATACGAATGGGGCCAGGAGGAAGACCGGGGTATTTATAAGTATTATAAGGACTCTTGATATAGAGCAGATTATGGTATATGCGTTTCAAATCAAACTTCTTCCATGCGAACTTTATCGTTGGGTCAGCTTGGAGAGGCATTCCATCAGGATATTCCTCGTTGCGTACATTCAGACGGTTGATATACATTCCGGCAATCATCGGCTTCTCATCATTGTTGGCGGTTTCCTCATCAACGATGCTGGCGAGCGTCATCACTTCAACAGGAGTCAGTCCCTCAGCCTTTGCCTTCGCCTTGCGACTTTCATTCCAGAATGTGTCAGACTCCTTTTTCATCCTGTCAAGGAACTTCTCAGGGGAGACATTCCAATAAATATCATAGGTATTGGGAATGAAGAGGCAAGCGATTGTGGTTGTGTCAAGTCCGTACTTGCGGCACACACTTTCGTCGGTAATCAACTTGTAGAGTTCTACCGAGTCCATCATCAGTTTAGCGGAAATCTCACCAGCCAACTTATCCATCGTTCTCACACTGGGGATGGTGATTTTCACGGGAGTCTGAAGACCATTGCGCAGATGACGGAACAACTGAAGCGCACCAATCCCATCGCCTACTTGGTAGCGTCCTGTACGGATATGGTCACCATAGTTGAAATGACGAACCAGACAGCCCAAAGCGTTCATTCCGTGGTCGGAAGCCATCGGGCGCAACTTTGCCAATACAGAATCGACATCATCGTCTTTGTCAATATAGACAAACTGCGACTCGCTGTTTTTGGCAAAATTAGAGAAAAAATAATAATAGCCGAAGCCCAACAAAGCAACGACAACGATAGCAGCAGCTATCAAACTTCTCTTTTTCGATTGTGTGTTCATATTTCCATGCGGCAAAAAGCCACCATAAGTTCGGGGTGCAAAGATACGCAAATTCGGTTGAACGGAAAAAGGTTATCACAAAAAAATCCAAAATAGACACTATTTTTTAATCCAAAGCAAGAGACATTGAAAAAAATTCGCTATATTTGTAGCATACAAACATGCACCTATGAAACTGACATTCCATCTTCCCTACAAAGCCCAATGGGGCGAAACACTTGAAGTGAATCTCCACCTTCTCACAGCAGTAGGCAGAGACAAAACTGAATACATACCCATGCATACTGATGATGGGCTGAACTGGTCTACAGACTACAATGTGCTGCATTCATGGCATCATGCTTATTGCGCCATCTTTTATACTTACCAGTTGAGAGACGGTATTGGAGAGGTGAAACGAAGAGAATGCAATCCTGTACCTCGGGTTGTCACACTCATTCAAGACCGTGACTATGAGTTCTACGACTACTGGATGGATTTGCCCCTCCATTGGCAAAGTATGAACAGAGATAATGAGTTGGCCGTATATCTCCGACCCGATAAGGTGACCATCTCTCCCCTTCCATTGTCGCGCATCACCGTCGTTCTCAACGTCAGAGCTTACGGTCTTTTGCCAAATGAACAGATTGGAGTATTGGGCGACACACCCACTATGGGACGTTGGCAGGTGAATCATTATCTGCCCATGACCAAAGTGGGCGATAACGCTTGGACGATGGCAATCAATGCCGACATGATAGAACATTTCCCATTCCTATATAAATATGTCATTGTGGATGCTATATCGCAGAGAATGATTTATTGGGAAAGCGGGGACAACAGAGTATCTTGTCCTATGGTTGATACGCCTTTGAATAAGGTGATTGTGCACAACGACAACTTGGTAAGGATTTCTCGTATGAGAGCCTTTGAGGCAAAACAACCTTCCAGTACGAATGATGACGAGAGAAAAGAGCCCGATAAGGTTCGCCAACTCTTCTAAACTGAGAAAGACAAGAGATTTTGAAGAAATAATATCATAAACTTTAGGTAAGATTCAACTTTTTTGTTTACTTTTGCAATGGAAATATTCTACTAAACAAACAACTATGACTGCAACAGAACAGACGATTCAACAAATTGAGCGCATGATAAGGAAAATTGCGCAAAAATTTCCAGCAAGTGATGAAGCCTCTGTCATCACTGATATCCATCTTTGTGTCAATCAAGATTCGGGTGAGATGCTCGCTTTTGACGATGACGACAAGGAGATAACACGTTGCGTCGTAGAGCAATGGATAGACAATAAAGACAAGAACTTTTATGATGAAGTGAAATACGAGCTTCGCAACTCACTGAAAAAACTATCTTCTGTAGTTGATAATCTCGGCATTCTGAAACCCTATAGTTTTGTATTAGAAGACGACGAGAAAAATCCTCTTGGCGAACTATACGTAGCTGACGACGAGACCGTCATACTCGGCGGCGACTTGATGGAAGGGCTGGATAAGGAACTGGATGACTTCTTCGATAAACTGATGAAAGAATAATAAGACTCAGAAGCCTAATTTACTAAGAGTAAAAAATAAGCCGTGGCAAAAAGCTCAATAGTTGACTTTTAGCCACGGCTTAAATATTGATATATTAGAGTTTTGTCTTTTTCTTGGCTGCCTTGCTCTCATTGGACATTCGGTCAAGGGCAGTCACATAATATACATACTTTGTTGAACCATCGACATAAGGCAGACGGAGGAAATTGTCTGAAGTGACAGCCACAATATGCGATGCATCATTCAAATCAACCTTTTCTTTCTTGGCAAAGCGGTAAACTACATACTGACGGGCCTCGTCTTCCCATCCTTTGCCCTTAGGCTTGGTCCAGAAAAGAACAGGACCATCACTGGTAGAAACCACTTTCAATTTGCGGGGCTTCTTCGGAGCCTTGTCATCGATAAAAGGCATGAGAGGCTGAAGAGCTGGACGATTCCAATAGTAAGAACGGAGTGCCCCTCCATAATTACCAACATTATCAACCACTACCCTACTATACCACAACACAGTACCCTTCACATGGGGCATCTGAGCATGAAGGCGGAACTTTGCAGGCATCTGGTTGCTCTGTGGATTCTGCGGGTCTGGATATTTCACCGTCCGCTCCACATCCTCACCAATATATAGGGGACGTGCTGATGCATGGCGGTCCCACCACTGAATGAGTGTAGAATAGTCGGCAGCCTTGTGTCCGATTTGCCAATAAAGTTGTGGCGCACAATAATCAACCCATCCATTGTTCACCCATAGAAGAATATCAGCATAAAGGTCATCATAGTTCTGAAGCCCTGAAGTCTCGCTGCCGGAATTGGGGTCACTGCGCTTATTGCGATAAATACCAAAAGGAGAAACACCAAATTTCACCCAAGGCTTGGTCTCATGAATCACTTCAGAGAGTTGTTTGATGAAGATGTTGACATTGTCACGTCGCCAATCGCCCAAGTTGAGTCCGCGTCTGTCGCTTTCATAGAAGCGGGCATCGCCAAACTGCTGTCCCGCTACGGGATAGGGATAGAAGTAATCATCGATATGAATGCCATCCACATCATATCTGGAAACGATATCCTTCACCACTTCACAAACGTAATCACGATTCTCCTTCAGCGCGGGATTTAAGATGAACTGTCCGTCGTAGGGAATAATCCGGTCGGGATGCAACATGGCTACATGATTGGATGCCAAGTCGTTCGTATTCTTAGTCTTTGCCCTGTATGGATTAATCCATGCATGGAGTTCCATGCCACGCTTATGGCATTGTTCTATCATCCACTGCAGGGGGTCCCAATAAGGGGAAGGGGCGAGACCTTGACGACCGGTGAGGAAACGGCTCCAAGGCTCCAGCTTGCTTGCATAGAGGGCATCACATTCGGGACGGACCTGAAAGATGACAGCATTAACACCATCTTTCTGAAGCTCATCCAACTGCTGAAGCAAGTTCTTCTGCATGGCTTCGGTGCCAAGTCCCTCAAACTGACCATTCACACACTGTATCCAAACGCCACGAAACTCTCGTTTATTGCCAGCCGACACGCATAACACTGACAAAAACACGAAGAAAAGTAAAGAGGTAAGCCTATGATTCTTCATTGAATTAGAGAATTTCATTCCTCACCAATATACTTCTTAATATTCTGTCCCTCTGAAATCTTGCATACCAAGAGGGTGTTGTTGCTCTCCGCTACAATATAACCATCAAGACCTTGAATCACCACTTGCTTCTCTTCTGTAGTATGAATGATGCAATTGCGTGAGTCAAACATCTTTATATTGTTTCCGATGCATGAATTCTTATAGATATCGTGCTCCGTATGAGCATGGAGAGAGTCCCAACTGCCAAGGTCACTCCACCCGAAATCAGAAGGACAAACGAATATCTCCTCAGCTTTCTCAAGAATGGCATAGTCAACAGAGATTTTCTCACACTCACCGTAACGGCGGTCAATTTCCTCCTGCTCCTTGTCTGTGCCATAAATGCTCAGCATAGACTCAAAGATTTTATTCATTGCTGGAGCATAAACACGGAAGGCATTGACGATGGTCTCGACACTCCAAATGAAGATGCCTGCATTCCAAAAATAATTACTTTGTGAAATGTATTTCTTGGCCAGCTCCAACTTGGGCTTTTCATGAAAACTGTCTACTCTATAAAGTTCTTTATTGCGTGCAGAATTTGAGCTTAGGTCGGCCTCAATATAGCCGTAACCCGTATGAGGTTCGGTGGGCTTCATGCCTAGAGTAACGATAGCATCCGTCTCACTTGTAAACTTGAGACACTCCTTAATGATGCGCTGGAATTCTACCACATCGGTAATAAGGTGGTCACTCGGCGCCACAACAATATTAGCCTTTGGGTCTTTTGCCTTGATACGCCAGCTGACATAACAAACACAAGGAGCTGTATTTCTACGTTGAGGCTCCAATAGGATATTAGAAACAGGTATGTCAGGAAGTTGAGTCTTAACATACTCGAAATATTTGCGATTCGTTACCACCCAGACATTCTCTGGAGCGATGATACCCTTAAAGCGGTCGTATGTGGATTGCAACAACGTTCTTCCTGTTCCTAAGACATCGATAAACTGTTTAGGTCTATCTTCTGTACTCATAGGCCAGAATCGACTGCCGACTCCACCTGCCATGATTACTAAGTGATTATTGTTAATAGCCATAAAATTTTTGTTGTATGTATTGTATGTTTTATTGGCAAAGATAGGCAATTACATTGTAAAAAACGAACATTTTCAATAAAAAAACGTTGCCACTCAAAAAGTAGCAACGCTTTTTTATCTTAAGGGAAAGAAAAAAAACTTAAGCTAAAGCAATTTTGCCTTCAACATCTTTAATCTTACCCTCTTTGAACAGCCAGCCAATGCCAAGGAAGGCCTCTTCGGCTGAAATCTTTGCTTGTTTGGCAATCTCTGTTGCAGTAAGTGCCTCTCCGGCTGCTGCCAATGCCTGATAAACATCACCAGCGCGGAAACCCACGTTCTCAGCGTTAATTACGAATTCTGCTTTTTTCACAGCAGTCTTTCTTGCAGCTGTTGTTGTCTTGGATGCTGCTCTTTTCGTCGCTTTCTTTTCTGCCATAATATATAATTTACGGATCTAAGTATTCAACAATCAGTTTCTATTCTCTCATTTTGTTGCTGCAAAGGTAATAATTTTATCGAAACGTAACAAAAAAATAAGCGAAAATAAAACAAACATTGAAAGCGTCGCAAAAAAAATGGTGATTTTCTTGACTTAAATCAATGAAAACCACCATTTTAATATAAGATATCAGATTGAAACTTACAATTTATCGCAACTGATATTCGTTTCTTATTTCTTCAAATCCAATTTGATATGAAGCTCGTCAAGCTGTCCGGGCTCAAGCTCAGAAGGAGCATCAAGCATCACATCACGTCCACTGTTGTTCTTGGGGAATGCGATGCAGTCGCGGATGGAATCCAAACCGGCTAAGATGCTGACAAAACGGTCCAAACCGAAAGCCAGACCTGCGTGGGGCGGTGCTCCATACTTGAAAGCATTCATCAAGAAACCAAACTGAGCTTGTGCGCGTTCCTCCGTGAAGCCTAATATCTTGAACATCTTATCCTGCAACTGCGTGTCATGGATACGCAGAGAACCGCCACCGACTTCAATTCCATTGCAAACAAAGTCGTATGCCTTGGCACGAACTTTCTCGGGATGGGTGTCAAGAAGAGGAATATCATCTGGATTGGGCATTGTAAAAGGATGGTGAGTTGCCATCAGGCGCTGCTCCTCATCACTCCACTCAAAGAGCGGGAAATCAATAACCCATAAGCATTTGAATGTATTCTTGTCACGAAGACCCAAGCGGTCGCCCATCTCCAAGCGGAGAGAGCAAAGTTGAATGCGAGTCTTGTTGGCATTGTCGCCACTCATGATGAGAACAAGGTCACCATCTTTTGCGCCCATCTTGCCCTTCACAGCAGCAAGCTGGTCGGCTGAGTAGAACTTATCAATAGAACTCTTAACGGTACCATCAGAATTGTATTTGATATAAACCAATCCCTTGGCACCAATCTGAGGCTTCTTCACAAATTCTGTCAACTGGTCAAGCTGCTTACGGGAATAGTTAGCACATCCAGGTACACAAATGGCTCCGATATAATTGGCATCGTTGAAGACCGAGAAAGAGCCCGTACCTTTCAGCTCATCCATCAGTTCTACAAACTGCATTCCAAAGCGCAAATCAGGTTTGTCAGAGCCATAGAGGCGCATGGCATCATTCCAAGTCATGCGCTCCAGCGGAGGTAGCTCAACACCACGGATTTCCCTGAACAGATGGCGAGCCATCTCCTCAAAAATCTCCAACACGTCCTCTTGTTCAACAAAACTCATCTCACAGTCAATCTGTGTGAACTCAGGCTGACGGTCGGCACGAAGGTCCTCATCACGGAAACATTTGGCAATCTGGAAATAACGGTCAAAGCCAGCAACCATCAGCAACTGCTTCAAAGTTTGAGGACTCTGGGGCAAAGCATAGAACTGTCCGGGATTCATGCGGGAAGGAACCACGAAGTCGCGGGCACCTTCTGGTGTAGAGCCAATAAGAATAGGTGTCTCAACTTCTATGAAGTTCTTAGAATCCAAGAAGTTGCGGATAAGTATGGTCATCTTATGGCGAAGTTCCAAGTTCTTTCTTACAATCGGACGACGCAAGTCAAGATAGCGATATTTCATTCTCAAATCATCACCACCATCCGTTTCATCTTCAATTTTGAAAGGAGGCGTGAGTGAAGGACTGAGGATTTCCAAATTATGAACCAAAATCTCAATATCGCCAGTATCGATTTTGTTATTCTTGCTTTGGCGCTCGCTCACCACACCCTTGACCTGAATACAGTATTCACGACCAAGAGCATTGGCTTTATCGCAAAGTTCTTTATCGGAAGCTTCATTGAAAATCAACTGAGTAATGCCGTATCGGTCGCGCAAGTCGATAAACGTCATTCCTCCCATTTTGCGTAATCGCTGAACCCAACCTGCCAGCGTTACATTCTTACCGCAATCAGAGAGCCGAAGCTCTCCGCATGTATTCGTTCTATACATTGGAAATATTGTATGTTATTTATTTCTTGGCAAAATTACAATAAAATTATGAAAAGTCAAAATATATAGTAGGAAACATCTTACATGAGATGGGCAAGAGAGCCGATTGACTACTAAAATCAGTAAATATCCCTATCAAGTACATTCTCATTCGTGTCAGTGACACGGAAATGATAGCGACCATCTTGGAACAAAATGCGCATCAATCGCTGTGGCTCGGTCTCTGTAGGGGAAAGTGCCAACGCCAAATGTCCCATCGTGCGCCGAAGGTTGAGTTCCACACATGGGTGGAGCATTAGTTTTCCATTCTCAGCTACAATCATCATATCTATGCCCAAAGGTCCTATATAAATTCCTGCAAGGAAATGACTAAGCAAAGCACAGATTTTCTCGCAAACATTATCCAGCAAAGTGAGAGGCAGGTATCTTGACAACATTTCCCGCTTGGCATTCATCGTAGCTAAGATATTTCCCGAATATGCACCGTTAATAGTTCGAAACAAAGAATAGCCCATAAACTTCACTCCATCCTCTTCGGAGGAAAATTCCATAGCGAAATCCTTTACCTTATTATATATAGGCTCCACCTCCAAAGAATGCTGGCGTAGCAGAATATTCTTCATCCATCCTTCAAGCTTCTCATTCCATGAATTAGGCAAGACATATCTCACCCCCCTACCGCTACTACTCCAAGGAGCCTTGACTACGATTTTTCCATATTGATAGAATAAGTCTTTTACTTCATCCAAGGAATGAACAATAAAAGCCTCGCCGACGGTTTCATCTGATTGAAGAGAGGACAAAAGGTGCTTGGCTGCCCAACCTCGGTTACTCATCAAACGAATAGCAGACAATTGCTGGTCTGAAGGCAAACTTTCCTGCTCCACGCCCAACTGCTTTAATTCTTCACGCAAAGTGATATTCCAACCCCAAACATCTATATCAGAAAACTCCACATTCTGCAAGACGCTTGAATTGGCGAAAACAATCTGGCGCGCGTATCTGGGATATAGACGTAGATTTCTTTGGGCACGCTCAATATCTTCTACCAGCACACAATCGCCATCTTCTGCCCACAGTGCAGGCAGGAATTCCAAATCACTTCTTAGTCTACGACCAGCATGGGGAGCTGTGAAATGAGAATCATTAGCTGCAAGAGCTATATCGTGCTCTGGATTGAATATATGAAGTTTCATGCAGCAAAGATAGCAAATAATTCTTCAAAAAAACGCTAAAGACACAAATATTTTGTCAAGTAGAGTTTGCATATCACAAAATATTCAGTAACTTTGCAAATGAGAAGAAAGATTATTCACGCTCTAATAAATTGTAATGGAAGCTTTTTACCGGACACATACGTACTTAGTTGAGCATACAATAGCTCCGCTCCGTCGTTCTCTCATGGATGAGATAGACTGGAATGATAGGCTTATTGGAATCAAAGGTACTCGTGGTGTGGGCAAGACGACTTTCCTACTGCAATATGCGAAAGAGCATTTTGGACCGGAAGACCCTCGATGTCTCTACGTCAACATGAACAATTTCTATTTTCAGGGACGGGGTATCGCTGATTTCGCCGGCGAATTCATTAAGCGTGGCGGTGAGGTTCTGCTGATTGACCAAGTCTTCAAGCAACCCAACTGGAGCCAAGAACTCAGAAAATGCTACGACATGTATCCCAATCTGAGAATTGTGTTCACCGGTAGTAGCGTGATGCGTCTCAAGCAGGAAAACCCTGAATTGAATGGAATTTGCAAGAGCTACAATCTCAGAGGATTTTCTTTTAGGGAGTTCCTCAATCTTCAGCACAGGCTCAATCTGAGGGCTTATACGCTCGACGAAATCATTCACAATCACGAGCAGATAGCCAGTGAGATTTCAGCGATTGTTAACCCAAAGAAATATTTCAAGGATTACCTGCATCACGGTTTCTATCCTTTTTTCCTAGAACATAGGAACTATGAGGAGAACCTTCTAAAGACAATGAATATGATGATTGAGGTGGATATTCTGCTCATCAAACAGATAGAGCTGAAGTATCTTACCAAAATCAAAAAACTATTCTATCTTTTGGCTGTTGACGGACCCAAATCGCCTAACATCAGCAAATTGGCTCAAGACATTGAGACAAGCCGCGCCACTGTGATGAACTATATCAAGTATCTCGCAGATGCCCGGCTTATCAACATCATTTATCCTGTTGGTGAATCTTTCCCAAAGAAGCCAGCCAAGGTGATGATGCACAATCCTAATCTGCTCTTCTCTTTCTACCCCATCAAGGCAGACACACAAGACGTGATGGAAGCCTTCTTCGTCAATTCACTGTGGAAAGACCATCTTGTGAATCAAAATGGTAAGGACTCAACCTATATCGTTGATAACGAATTAAAGTTCCGAGTCACTGATGCACGATGCGAAAACAGAATCCGACACAACGTTGACATACTTTACGCACGATACGGCTCTGACAATGGAGCCGCAAACAAGATACCCATCTGGTTGTTCGGTTTCTTATATTAATATAGAAAAGACAATTACTTAATATCCAAATTCTTTTATAATTTATCAATTATGGCAAAAGAAAAAAAGTTTATGACTTGTGATGGTAACACCGCTGCCGCTCACGTAAGCTACATGTTTACCGAGGTTGCTGCCATCTACCCTATCACACCGTCATCTCCTATGGCAGAGCACGTTGACGAGTGGGCTGCCAAAGGTCGTAAGAACCTCTTTGGTCAAACCGTTACTGTTCAAGAAATGGAATCAGAGGGTGGCGCTGCTGGTGCCGTTCACGGTTCCCTGCAGGCTGGTGCCTTGACAACAACATTCACCGCCTCTCAAGGATTGCTGCTGATGATTCCAAACATGTACAAGATTGCAGGTGAACTCCTGCCTTGCGTGTTTGATGTATCAGCCCGTACACTTGCCAGCCATTCACTCTGTATCTTCGGTGACCACCAGGATGTGATGGCATGTCGTCAGACAGGCTTTGCCATGTTCTGCTCTGGTTCTGTACAGGAAGTAATGGACCTCACCGCTGTGCCTCACCTCGCTACGTTGAAGACACGCGTTCCATTCATCAATTTCTTCGACGGTTTCCGCACCTCTCACGAGTATCACAAGATTGAAGTCATCGACCAAGATGAACTTGCTAAGCTCGTTGACCCGCAAGACATCAAGAACTTCCGCGACAACGCACTTTCTCCTGAGCGTCCTGTCACCCGCGGTACTGCTGAGAACCCCGAGACGTTCTTCACACACCGCGAAGCAAGCAACGAATACTACAAACGTGTACCTGAGGTTGTTGAGAATTTGCTGGGTAAGATTAGTGACATCACTGGTCGCGAATATCACCTCTTCAACTACTATGGCGCTAAGGATGCTGAGAATGTCATCATCCTAATGGGTTCTGCCACACAGGCTGCTATGGAGGCTATCGACTACCTCGTAAAGCAGGGCAAGAAGGTCGGTATGATTGCCGTTCACCTCTATCGTCCGTTCTCTGTTGAATATCTCAAGAAGGCTCTGCCCGCTACAGTTAAGCGCATTGCCGTTCTCGACCGTACTAAGGAGCCGGGAGCTGAGGGTGAGCCTCTGTATCTCGACGTGAAGAGTGCACTCTACGATGACGAGCGCAAACCGCTTATCGTGGGTGGTCGCTACGGTCTGGGTTCTTCTGATACTACACCCGCAAAGATTATCTCTGTATTCAACAATCTTGAGCTTCCCGAACCCAAGAATCACTTCACTGTAGGTATCGTTGATGATGTCACCTTCACCTCTCTGCCAGAGGTTGAGGAGATTCCTATGGGTGGCGATTCCCTCTTCGAGGCTAAGTTCTACGGCTTGGGTGCTGATGGTACAGTGGGTGCTAACAAGAACTCTGTACAGATTATCGGTAACAACACTGATAAGTATTGCCAAGCATACTTCTCTTATGACTCCAAGAAGAGCGGTGGCTTCACCTGCTCTCACCTCCGTTTCGGCGACGAGCCTATCCACAGCGCTTATCAGGTGAACACGCCTAACTTTGTGGCTTGCCACGTTCAGGCTTACCTGCACATGTACGATGTTACTCGCGGTCTGCGCAAGAATGGTACGTTCCTGCTCAACACGATTTTCGACGGTGAGGAGTTGGTCAACTTCATTCCTAACAAGGTAAAGCGCTATTTCGCTAAAAACAATATCACGGTTTACTATATCAACGCAACGAAGATTGCTCAAGAGATTGGTCTCGGCAACCGTACCAACACCATTCTGCAGAGCGCATTCTTCCGCATCACAAAGGTGATACCTCTCGACCTCGCTATTGAGCAGATGAAGGCATTCATCGTGAAGTCCTATGCTAAGAAGGGACAGGATGTGGTTGATAAGAACTACGCTGCCGTTGACCGTGGTGGCGAATACAAGCAACTCACCGTTGAACCTTCTTGGGCAAACCTGCCCGACGACGAGAAGAAGGAAGACGATGCTCCCGCTTTCGTTAAGGAGCTTGTCCGTCCTATCAATGCTCAGGCTGGTGACTTGCTCAAGGTAAGTGACTTTGTAAATCACGGCACTGCCGATGGTACATGGCAGGCTGGTACAGCCGCTTGGGAGAAGCGTGGCGTTGAGGCATTCGTTCCAGTTTGGGATTCCAATTATTGTATCCAGTGCAACAAGTGTGCATTCGCTTGTCCTCATGCTGCTATCCGTCCGTTCGTTATGACCGACGAAGAGCTCAAGGGCACCGACATGGTTACAATTCCTATGCTGGCTCCGAAAGCACTCAAGGGTATGCACTTCCGTCAGGAGATTTCCGTTCTCGACTGTCTGGGCTGCGGCAACTGCGTTGATGTCTGCCCAGGTAAGAAGGACAAGGAGACTGGCGAGCAGCACAAGGCTCTGAAGATGGTTCCCTTCAATGTGGATGACCCAGCTATGCAGA
Source organism: Prevotella sp. (assembly GCA_050946455.1). Taxonomy (GTDB): domain Bacteria; phylum Bacteroidota; class Bacteroidia; order Bacteroidales; family Bacteroidaceae; genus Prevotella. Next base: position 1,772 of record JBMNUV010000013.1, on the reverse strand, counting down.
AGGAAGCCGACAACTGGAACTGGCTCGTCAGAAACGTTTCCAGCAAGCAGGATTTGGTTGACATCAAGTCCAATCCTCGTCTGTCTCAGTTCGCTCAGCCTCTGTTCGAGTTCTCCGGAGCTTGCTCTGGTTGCGGTGAGACTCCATACGTGAAGCTCATCTCTCAGCTCTTTGGTGACCGCGAGATGATTTCCAACGCTACGGGTTGCTCTTCTATCTATTCTGCTTCCATTCCTTCTTCACCCTACACCAAGAATGCTAAGGGACAGGGTCCTGCATTCGACAACTCTTTGTTCGAGGACTTCTGCGAATTCGGTCTGGGTATGGCTCTTGCCAACAAGAAGATGAAACAGCGTATCACAATGTTGCTCAACGAACTTAACGCTGACGACCGTACTCCTGAGGCATTCAAGACTGCTGCTAAGAACTGGATTGAAAACCAGAACGATGCAGATGCTTCTAAGGAAGCTGCTGCAGCTCTCCGTCCTCAAATCAATGAGGGTGCAGAGGCAGGTTGCCCCATCTGCAAGGAATTGCAGACTCTGAGCCACTATCTCGTAAAGCGCAGCCAGTGGATTATCGGTGGTGATGGTGCTTCTTACGATATCGGCTACGGAGGTCTCGACCACGTATTGGCTTCTGGTGAGGATGTCAACATTCTCGTTCTTGATACAGAGGTTTACTCCAACACGGGTGGTCAGTCATCCAAGGCTACACCTTTAGGTGCCATCGCTCAGTTCGCAGCTTCTGGTAAGCGCGTCACCAAGAAAGACCTTGGTCTGATGGAGACCACTTACGGCTACGTTTACGTAGCTCAGATTGCTATGGGCGCAGACAACGCTCAGACACTGAAGGCTATCCGCGAAGCTGAGGCTTACCCCGGACCTTCACTCATCATCGCCTATGCTCCTTGTATCAACCACGGTATCAAGGGCAGCAAGGCCGACAAGCGCAGCATGGGTCGTTCTCAGTACGAAGAGCAACTGGCTGTTGAGTGCGGCTACTGGCATCTGTGGCGTTACAATCCTGAATTGGCAAAGGAGGGCAAGAACCCGTTCCAGCTTGATTCTAAGGAGCCGCAGTGGGATAAGTTCCAAGATTACCTCTTGGGTGAGGTTCGCTTCTCTTCTTTGAAGAAGGCACGTCCCGAAGAGGCCGACGAACTCTATGCTGAGACCGAGAAGGCAGCTAAACGCCGCTACCAGTCTTACATCCGCAAGAGTCAAGAGGACTGGTCTAACGCTGAATAAACTCTGATATAACTCTAAATAAAAAGGTTCGCTTCTCTTTGCGGAAGCGAACCTTTTTTATATAAGTGGATTCTATCAATATATAGAAATTATTACTGTCCGGTAAACATTTTGAGGAAAAATGGTGCATCCGAAATAGAGAGTCATTTTGTCTTGACCCTTCATAGAAGGGGACGGCTTCTAAAAGTTTTCCCATGACGGGTGCTTCCTCTGAGTTTTTTTAGTTGAAAAAACATCTCAGCAATCTCAGCAAAACATCTAACACGTTGAAAGAAAAATTCTTACGTACATGAATAGATGGTAAAAACATCCCAGCAATATATCAGCAACATCTCAGCAGACTGAGACGGAACATCTTTCCATCTGGAATGGGCAAAGAGGTGACAAATAGAGCTTTAGGACGAATTAATAGCCTATTGAGCCAACCTGCCATGTGATGCGAAAGAGGCATCGTGAGATGTGCTTATCGGACAAGTAAAAAGCCCCAACCCGTCTGTAGATGAGGATGGGGCACATGAGAGG